>NZ_JACBGA010000005.1:0-325119 GCF_021401285.1 Sphingopyxis sp. NFH-91
TCCTGCAGCCCGATCAGAAAAGCGCAACGCAGGTCTGGCGACAGGTCGCCGACCAGTTGCGCACCCGTTGGCCCAAGCTCGGCGCCTGCATGGACGAGGCCGAAACCGACGTGCTCGCCTACACCGGCTTCCCCACCCAGCACCGCACGAAGTTACACTCAACCAATCCGCTCGAGCGGCTCAACAAGGAGGTCAAGCGCCGCGCCGACGTCGTCGGAATCTTCCCGAACGAAGACAGCATCATCCGCCTCGTCGGGGCTGTGCTGATGGAGCAGAACGACGAGTGGCAGCTCCAGCACCGATACATGCAGATCGAAGGCATGGCCGAACTCAACCAACCCATGATCGAGGAGGAAAATCAGCCCCTACACATCACCGCCAAAGCCGCCTGACGATGGCCCACGGCCACAGCCGAAATTACACCACCTTGACGGACGCGACCCGTTCCGTCGTCAGCCTGCTTGAGCACGAAGGCAATCTGCGCCTCCGAAAACTTCGATCTCTTCATCACACCCTCCGTATCCTGGCCCTCCGATCATAACTGGAATTTTCCAGCTCAGAACGGTCCAGAATTCCGGGTGCAGGTCAAGCATCCGCTCTCTGATCAACAGGACCGGCTTCGCCATCCCACCACAGCGACCGCTAGAGCGCCCGCATCCGGCCTTCCTAGCCTGGCATCGAGAGCATTGCTTCAAGCACTGACAAAACCTGCATCAGGCGCCGCATCGGCTCCGAACTCCTAAGGAACGTGATTCAGTGTCGCCTATCCGAGGGCGCTATTGGGATGAACGGGTAGCAATGCATCAGTGGTGGAGCGATTATCTCGGCGCCTTGCGCGTCTGATGAAGCCCAAATCTCGTCCCTAACCGGCAAATGAAACGCGCCCGCTTGCAAAATCCGAAGTTTATTCTTATGAATGGAAATGTAGAATTTCATTCTGGAGAATGTATTGGCGACGCGGCCAGCCTCCCAAGCGGATCAGGGACGAGTTCTCTCGGAAGCGGTAGCGCGTGTGGCGACGTGCTGGAAGCTGACGAACGAGCAGTTGGGCTCAGTGGTCGGTATTTCCGCGGCAACGGCCTCGCGGCTTCGTTCCGGCAGTTATCAACTTCAGCGAGCCGAGAAGGCGTTCGAACTTGGGCAGTATCTCGTCCGGCTTTTTCGCAGCCTCGATGCGCTTATGGGAAGCGACGATGCGGCGTCGGCGTCTTGGTTGAAGTCGGAAAACTTGGATCTTGGCGGCAGACCGATCGATCTGATCCGCTCCATCCGCGGTCTGAACGACGTGGCCGACTATGTCGATGATTACCGCGCCCGCGTTTGAGCGAACGCCGAAGCCAGAGCATTTTCGCTCCTACAGTGGAAAGCTGTGGCGGATCGTCGAGGCGCAACATCGGATTTCGACTAACCGCCTGGCTGTTGGCTCCGACGATCAAGCGTTGCTCGAACAGCTGATGGAAGAAGTAAAGCCAACCTTGCCGGTGACGGCGAGACACCTTCACTACCTGCTCGCGACGCCGTTTCGCTACGGTCACAAGAGTAGCTCAAGATTTCGCCGCGCCGGCGAGAAGCCCGGTATTTTCTACGCCGGAGAGTCTATTGGTGCTGCGATCGCCGAGACAGCCTATTGGCGGCTGCGCTTCTACTCCCGGTCGCCCGGATTCCAGCCGCCGAGCACGACCGTTGAACACTCGGCAATCAATGTCTCGGTTGCGATCGATCGGTTGCTCGACTTGTGCGCAGATCCATTTGTTGCGGGCGCGTCGCTGTGGATGGCGCGGGACGACTATTCCGCTTGCCAGCAATTTGCGTCTGAAGCGCGAGAGATAGACGCGCAGGCTATTCGCTATGTGTCCGTTAGAGATCCTCAGCATCGCGCGAACGTGGCCCTGCTGGATCCATCGGTCTTTCGTGATCCAGCGCCCCGCAATGCCCAAACTTGGCATATTCGCTATGAGCAAAGCGAGTTGATCGCTCTTCGCGCTTTTCCGTCGGAAGATCGGTTTAGGTTTCGTCCCTCCGACTTTGGGCTTTGAGCGCCGAAGCCCTTTTGCGAGCACCCGCGTCCACATAGTCCGCGGCTTCGCTTAAGAGCGAATATTTGGGCCGGGTTCGCGCGGTCATTGAGGTCACCTTGAACCGCCCCGGGATTCCCGCGAAGACCGGCTTTGCCTGTGGCCTGCCGAGCGCGCTGTCGATCGGATGGAGGAGATGGACCGCAAGGTCTTCCTCGCAATCCGCGTCGAGGAGCTCGGCTATCCCGAGATCGCCGCCCGGTTCGGCATCACGGTCGCCGATGTCGAATGGCATTTTGCGGGTGCCCTTCGCGTCCTCATGATCGCGATGGACGAAAAGGATCCATGGTGGTGGCGTTTCCGGTTCTAGGAAGGCGCGCGGGCCGGATGGCGCTTGCCATCCGGCCCGCGCGATTACAGGGTGATAATCATCATGCGTACCGACCTTGATCATCTTCCGGCCGCCAAGCAGCGCGAACTTGAGCGCGTGAAGGCGATCATCTTCGAGGAATTTGCCGACAGCATCGCGCTTGCGACGATGAGCTGGAAGAAGAAGGGGCGCATCGACAAGATCATCCTCTACGGCAGCTATGCGCGCGGCGGCTGGGTCGACGAACCGCACACCGCCAAGGGCTATCGCTCGGACTTCGACCTGCTCATCATCGTCAGCGACAAGCGGCTCATCGACAAGGTCGATGTCTGGTCGAAGCTCGACGACCGGTTCGCCCGGGAGCTTCTGATCGACCAGACCCTCAAGACCCCGGTGAACTTCATCGTTCACACCCTGCAGGAGGTGAACGACGGGCTCGCGCACGGGCGGTATTTCTTCATGGACGTCGCGCGCGACGGGATCGCGCTCTACGAGAGCGACGACAAGCCGCTCCACACGCCAAAGCCCAAGACGCCGCAGCAGGCGCTGGCGATGGCGCAGGAGTATTTTGACGAGTGGTTTCCAGCAGCGATGCGGCGCCAAGATTTTGTGAATTTCGGTTTCGAAAGGGGCCATCTGAAAGAGACCGCGTTCGAGCTGCATCAGACAGCGGAAACTCTATACCACTGCGTCCTTCTGGTCTGCACTTTCTACTCCCCCCACGTTCACAACCTCGGGTTCCTGCGCACCCAGGCCGAGCGCATCGACATGCGTCTCGTCGATGCCTGGCCGCGCGAGTTGAAGGCCGATCGTTCGCGCTTCGAGAAGCTCAAGGAAGCCTATGTGAAGGCCCGCTACAGCAAGCATTACCGGATAACCGAAGAGGAACTGCGCTGGCTCGGCGAACGCGTCGAAGAGCTGGGCCGCGCGGTTCATGTCGTTTGTTCCGAGCGGATTGCCGCGCTTGAGACCGCAATGACGAAGGCCGGCTGATCCTTGCCACGCCGATCGACAATAGCCGGCCAGATCGAGGCGCTGATCCAGCGCCTCGAAGGCGTCGCAATCTGCGATGACTGCGTTACGGACAGGCTCGGCCAGAAGTAACTGCAAAACCCTGCGTGTTTCTCACCCGTCTGTACGATGTGTGACGATGGAATGCGCTATGCGTGAGTATGACGCTAAATTTTGTGCCATTTGCTGTTTCCCGCGTGTCGGCGGTCAAAGTACCCGACAGCAAGGACCATTTGCGCCGGCGCGGGTTTGAGATCTTGCCCAGAAGCGCTTTGATGCTTTCCGTCCGACGTTATATGGGGCTCATATCGATTGCGTCACTCGTTTCGCAGTCGGCCGCCGCGCGCAGAACTTCATGCAAAGACAGATCGATGAGCTCTGAATTCTGATGAATTATCGTCATTCCTTCCATGCCGGCAACAGCGCCGATGTCGTGAAGCATTGCCTGCTGATCGCTCTCGTGCGGGCCTTGCAGCAAAAGCCCGGTGCGCTCACCCTGATCGACACCCATTCCGGATGCGGGCTGTACGATCTCAAGGGCGATCAGGCGCAGCGCACCGGGGAGGCTGCGCTGGGTGTGCTACGGGCCTTTGCCGACGCGAACCCCTTGCTCGACGATTACCGCGCCGCCGTACAGGCCGTGAATGCCGGGGGTGAGCCGCACCTCTACCCCGGCTCGCCGCGCATTCTGGAGCAGCTGTTGCGGCCCCAGGATTTTCTGATCCTCAACGAAAAACATGCCGAAGACGCCACGGCCCTGCGCAGCGCGATGCGCGGCACATCCGCGGCCGTGCATGAGCGCGACGCCTATGAGTTGTGGCTAGCAATGCTGCCGACCCGAACGTCACGCGGTGTGGTGGTGGTCGATCCGCCCTATGAGCAGACGGATGAGCGCGCCCGTATCGCAGCCACTCTTGCTGCCGCTCACCGCAAATGGGCGCACGGCGTAACCGTGATCTGGTATCCGCTGAAAGACCGCGCGGCGCACGTGCGATGGAAGCAGCAGCTCAGGCGGCTGGGCATCCCGAAATTCCTGTGGGTCGAGCATTGGCTGTACGATGTCGATCAGCCGGGCATTTACAACGGCGCGGGCCTTTTCATCATTAACCCGCCATACGCCTTCACGCAGGCGCTGCCCCCGCTGCTCGAAGCCCTCCGCGCCGCGCTGGCGCCGGAAGGGCACCGGGGCGAGCTCGCAGCGGATTGGTTAGGAAATTAAGACAACCTCCATCACCGAGTTCACAGAAAGAGAGCCCCGGGGGCTCCATCTTCCGGCGTGTCTCGGACTTGGTTGCCAGACTCAAAGGGAAGGTGGCCAGCTCTAGCGCGATGCTGCTGCTGTCGTCCCAAACAGGACCCAATCAAGCACCCACGCAAAAGACCCTTCAGCCGCACGTGTCGGGTTTGCCTTGGGAGGAGAGTGGTGCCGCTTACAGGACTCGAACCTGTGACCCCATCATTACGAATGATGTGCTCTACCAACTGAGCTAAAGCGGCAACGATGGGCGCCTCTATCAGCGTGCCGGGGCGAAGACAAGCGTCCTTGCGAAGAAACTGTTTCCGGCGATTTCGTGCGACTGTGGGGGTGATGCGAGACAATGATAGCGGCCATTTCTGCCCGGCCGCCGTATCGGCGCGAAACGAAACGGCCTTCCAACAATGTCAGAGCGCTGACCGCGCCGCGACCGCTGCGCGGATGATCGTGGGCACCCCCGGATCCTCGATCGTCGGCGGACATTCGACATGCTGGCCGTTGACGATGCTGCGCAGCAGGTTGCGCAGGATCTTTCCCGACCGGGTCTTGGGAAGCTGCGGCACGACATAGGCGGTCTTGAGCGCCGCGACCGCGCCCAATTCGGCGCGCACCGCGGCGATGACGGTGCGCACCAGCGTATCGGGATCGGCGGCGTCGGCACGCGGAACAACGAAGGCGACGGGGATCATCCCCTTGATCGCATCGTCGGCGCCGATGACCGCGCATTCGGCGATGCCGTCCTGCTGCGCGACGATCTGTTCCATCTGACCTGTCGATAGGCGGTGGCCCGCGACATTGATGATATCGTCGGTGCGGCCCATGATGTGGAGGAAACCGTCGGCATCGAAATGGCCCGCATCCCCCGTCTCATAATAGCCGGGGAAGCTTTCGAAGTTGCGCGCAAAGCCCGCCGGATTGTTCCACAGGGTGCGAAAGGCGCCGGGGGCAAGGGGAGCCTTGATCGTGATCGATCCGCTCTGCCCGTCGGGGACCGGCTGGCCGTCCTCGCCGAGCACGACGAATTCGTAGCCCGGTACCGGAAAGCCGGCGCTCCCGCGCTTGCGGCGCAGGTCGCCGAGCGCGAAGCAACTGGCGATCGCGGGCCAGCCGAGTTCGGTCTGCCACCAATGGTCGATCACCGGCAGGCCGGTCTTTTCCTCCAGCCAGGCGATGGTGTCGGGATCGGCGCGTTCGCCGGCGAGGAAGACGGCTTCGAGATCGCCGGTTCCGATGTCGGCCAGAAAGCCGGCGTCGGGGTCTTCCTTGCGGATCGCGCGGATCGCGGTCGGCGCGGTGAAGAAGGTCTTGACCCCGTGCCGGACGATCGTGCGCCAGAAGGTGCCAGGATCGGGGGTGCCGACGGGCTTGCCTTCGAACAGGATCGTCGTCGCACCGACGAGGAGCGGGGCGTAAACGATATAGCTGTGGCCGACGACCCAGCCGACGTCGGATGCCGCCCAGAAACAATCGCCTGCTCCGATGCCATAGATATTCGCCATCGACCAGGCGAGCGCAACGGCATGTCCGCCATGTTCGCGCACCACCCCTTTGGGCGTGCCCGTCGTCCCCGACGTGTAAAGGATATAAAGCGGATCGTTTGCCGCCATGACCGTGGGTTCGGGTATCGGATCGCCGGCACATTCGCTGCGCAGCGTCATCCAGTCGATATCGCGCGGCGGCTGGAGATCGGCGGCAAGCGCATCGCGCTGGACGAGCACGACATGCTCGACCTGGTGATTGGCAAGCGCGAGGGCCTCATCGACCATCGGCTTGTAGGCGATCAGACGGCCCCCCTCGATCCCGCACGAGGCTGTCAGGATCAGGCGCGGGGCGGCATCGTCGATGCGCTTGGCAAGTTCGAGCGCGGCAAAACCGCCGAAAACGACCGAGTGGATCGCGCCGATGCGGGCGCAGGCGAGCATCGCAAACACCGTTTCGGGGATCATCGGCATGTAGATGACGACGCGGTCGCCCTTGCCGACGCCCAGCCGCTTGAGCATCGCCGCGACGCAGCCGCTTTCTTCGAGCAATTGCGCATAGGTGAACCGGCGCACCTGCCCGGTGACCGGACTGTCATAGACGAGCGCCGGCGCATCGCCGCGCCCCGCCGCGACATGACGGTCGAGGCAATTGGCGGCGGTGTTGAGCGTGCCCCCGGCAAACCAGCCCGCATCGGCATCATGGATGCGCTGCGGCGGCGTCACCCAGTCGATCGCCCGCGCGGCGGCGCCCCAAAAGGCGTCGCGGTCGGTGATGCTGTCGGTCCAGGCCTGCCGGTAGGCGTCGCTCATCTGTCGTCCTTTATCGAAATGTCTTGGCAAGAACCACCAGCGTCGGGTCGCCATCGAACGCTTCGGGGGCGAAGCCCTTTTCGCGCTCAAGTTCGATGGCAGCGTGATTTTCGCGCGCCTCGATCGCGATCGCGCGCCGGACGCCGCGCCGTTCGGCCTCGCGGCTGACGAAATCGAGCAGCGCCCAGCCGACCCCCTTGCCGCGATAGTCGCTGCACACCGACACCGCGATTTCGGCGGTATCCATCGCCGCATCACAGGCGAGCAGCGCCGATCCGATCAACTTGCCGCTCGCCGCGTCGAAGCCGAGGAAGCTTTCGCTGCGATAATGGTCGGCGTGAATCAGTGGTTCAAGCTGGCGATGGTTGACGTGGGCGCCGGCCGAAAAGAAGCGGAAGCGCCGGTCCTCGTCGCTGACGCGGTCGAAGAAATCGACGAGCGCCGCCTCGTCGGCTTCGGTGGCGGGGCGCACCAGCACGTCGATGCCGGAACGGGTAGGAAGCAGTAGCGTCGTGTCCATGGGAGAGAGCCTTTCGTTCAAGAGCCTGTGCCCCTTGCGCCCCGGCGTCCAATCATGCCTTGATCCAGCGCAAAGCCCCGAAAAATAGAGAGCGAAGAATCCGGGGAGGATGCGCGACCCGCCATCCTCCCCGGTCCGTGCCGAAAAACCTGCCTATGCGTCGATATTGCGGCGGAAGGTTTCGGGCAGGAACAATAGCCCCACGATCACCGTCAGCGCGGCGATGACGATCGGATACCAGAGGCCGTAGTAGATATCCCCCGTTGCCGCGACCATCGCAAAGGCCGTCGTCGGCAGGAAGCCGCCGAACCAGCCGTTGCCGATATGATAGGGCAGCGACATCGAGGTGTAGCGGATGCGGGTCGGGAACAATTCCACCAGCATGGCCGCGATCGGGCCGTAGACCATCGTCACGAGAAGGACGAGATAGGTCAGGATGGCGATGACCATCGGCTTGTTGATCGCATCCGGATCGGCCTTTGCCGGATAGCCTGCCTTGGTCAGCGCATCCTTGATCTGCCCCTGAAAGGCGGTGATCGCCGCCTTGCGTTCGTCGCCTGTTATCTTGGCGGGATCGGGAGCGGTAAAGCTTTCGGCGCCGATGCGGACGACCGCGACGCTGCCTGCCGGCGCGGCGACGTTCGCATAGCCGATCGCGTTTTTGGCGAGGAAGGCCTTGGCGATGTCGCAGCTCTTGGCGTCGAACTTGTTCTTACCGACGGGGTCGAACTGCAACGAACAGTCGGCGTCGTTCGTCACCACCGTCACCGGCGCCGAAGCCTCGGCCCGGGCAAGCGCCGGGTTCGCGGCTTCGGACAGCGCGTGGAAGGCGGGGAAATAGGTCACCACCGCGAGCGCGCAACCCACCAGGATGATCGGCTTGCGCCCGATCTTGTCCGACAGCCAGCCGAAGAAGATGAAGAAGGGCGTACCGATCGCCAACGCGATTGCGATCAGGATATTGGTCGTCGCACCATCGACGAGCAGCATCTTTTCAAGGAAGAACATCGCGTAGAACTGGCCGGTGTACCAGACCACCGCCTGGCCGGCGACCGCGCCGAGCAGCGCGACGAGAACCCATTTGGCATTCTTCCACTGACCAAACGCTTCGGTCAGCGGCGCCTTCGAGGTCGTGCCTTCATCTTTCATCTTCTGAAAGACCGGGCTTTCGGAAAGCTGCATGCGGATCCACATCGACACCGCGAGCAGGATGATCGAAACAAGGAAGGGCACGCGCCATCCCCAGTCCTTGAACGCTTCTTCGCCGATCAGCGTGCGCGTGCCGATGACGACGAGCAGCGCCGCGAACAGGCCGAGCGTCGCGGTCGTCTGGATGAAGCTGGTGTAAAGCCCGCGCCGGTTGTTGGGCGCATGTTCGGCGACATAGGTCGCCGCGCCGCCATATTCGCCGCCGAGCGCAAGGCCCTGCACCAGCCGCATGACGATGAGCATGATGGGCGCTGCAACGCCGATCGTGGCATAGGAGGGAAGAAGGCCGACGACGAACGTCGAAAGGCCCATCAAGCCCATCGTCACCAGAAAGGTGTTCTTGCGGCCGACGAGATCGCCGATCCGCCCGAACACCAGCGCCCCGAAGGGACGCACCGCAAAGCCTGCGGCAAAGGCCGCCAGCGCGAAGATAAAGCCGGTCGTTTCGTTGACGCCCGAAAAGAATTGCGCCGATATGATCGTGGCCAGAAGGCCGTAGAGATAAAAATCATACCATTCGAAAACGGTGCCCAGCGACGAGGCGGTGATGACGAGCTTTTCGCTCTGCGTCGCCTCGTGATGCTTGGGCAAATGGTCATATGCCGTTGCCATGAAACCTCTCCCTGTCCCTGTTCGGTTTAGAAACTATATTTTGCGGCAAATTCAAAGCGGTCGAGCTGGCCCTTGGCTCCGCTCACGATTTCGCGCTCACCGTGGCGATATTCGATGCCAAGGTCGATGCTCTTGACCGGTGACCAGAAAAGGTTGGCGGCCGCGCTCCACGCCTTGTCGTTGAACCCCGACAGGGTCGCGAGCGGGATCGAACCCGCATAGTCGACATTCTGGTAGCTACCCATCAGGTTGACCCGGAGCTGCGGCGCCACGGCGAGGCGCACCGCCGCGAGCGCGGCGAACTCGCGAACATCGGCAAGGGTGCCGGTCGCCGGGTCGAACACCGAATCGGGCGCGAAGTTGAGGCCGATATAGCGGCCGGCATTGCTGCCATAGGTCGCCATGAAGCGGATATCGCTGCCCTTGTCGGCGGCAAGATAGATTTTGCCCGCGGCGCTGACGCCCCAGCCGAAATTCTTTGCCGAGACGCCGGCAGTGGCAACGCGCACTTCGCGCGCGAGGCCCGCGAGCGACAATTCGCCAAGCTTGCCTGCATAGGCGATCCGCGCCGCGAAGTCGGGGATGCTGTCGTCGCCGTTTTCTGCCAGCGCCGGGGCGCCAAGGGTGGCGGTTCCCGACTCCGCATTTTCAATTGATGCATGGAGCGTCACGCCGCCACCGAGCGGCGCCGAGTAGCGGACAAGCGGCTGGCGGACGAACACCGTGCCTTCGGTCGCGCCAACGAAATCGGTGCTTTCGGGCAGCGCGCCGACATATTGGAAGGTCGACCAGTCCTGCCCGAAGGTGAATTTGTCGACCTGGATATAGGCGCGCCGCAGCGCCAGATTATAGCCATTGGTCGTGCGCTGAGACCCCTGCGTGCCCGGCGATGTCTGAAAGTCGGTTTCGACATAGCCCTTCACCGCATGGCCCGCGACATCGGTCGACAGGTTGAGCCACAGCCGCGATTGTTTGGCGCTGAAATCCTGCACGCGGGCGGCCGGACCAGATCCGACCGGGATCGATTGCGGCAGGTAGAAATCGCGGCCGAGCGAGTTGGTCGCCACTTCGCCTTCGCTGAACCGGCTGTTCGTCGCGGTAAGCTTGATGAAGCCGCCGATCTTGATCGTCGTTGCGCCCGAACGGAAACCGTCGGCGGGCGCCGCTTGCGCTGGCTGCGGCTGCAGCGCCGCGACCTTCGTGGCCGCGGCGTCGCTCTTCGCGGCGGCTTCTTGCGCGACGGCGGCGGTCGCTGCCTGATCGCTGCGCGCGCTCGCAAGATCGGCGCGCAGGATCTGCATTTCGGCCTCGAGCTTCGCCAGCCGAGCCTCGAGCTCGGCTTCGCGCGGCGTCGATTGGGCAAAGGCCGTCCCCGGTGCGACGAGCGCGGTGGCGGCCAGCAAAAGATGGAGGGGTGCGGTATTTCGCCTTTGCATCTGACGTCTCCCTGTTCCCGATGTTCACCTCGGGATCGGGGCAGAGTGCGGCGCGCGCCATCGCGGCGCCATCCGGACGATGGTCGTAGACCTACGACCATTGTCTAACAGCGCGGCAGGCGATGTTTGCGCTAGGCAGACCGGCAAAAGTCCACGCGGACCAAAAGGAGCAAGCGATGGGAGAGACGATTTATCCGGTGCCGTCCGCCTGGACGGCCGATGCGCTGGTCGATGACGCCAGCTATCATGCGATGTATCGGCAATCGGTCGAGCAGCCCGATGCCTTCTGGCGCGATCAGGCGAAGTGCATCGACTGGATGCGCCCCTTTACCCACGTCAAGGAGACGAGCTTTGACGAAAGCGATTTCGGCATCGCCTGGTTCTCCGGCGGAACGCTCAATCTCTCGGCCAATGCGCTCGACCGCCATCTTGCCGAACGCGGCGACGCGATCGCGATCCTCTGGGAACCCGACGATCCGGCCGATGCGCATCGCGCGATCAGCTATCGCGAACTGCACGCCGACGTCTGCCGCTTTGCTAATTTGCTCAAAGCGCAGGGGGTGCAGCGCGGCGAACGCGTGACCATCTATCTGCCGATGGTGCCCGAGGCTGCGGTGGCAATGCTTGCCTGCACGCGGATCGGCGCGATCCATTCGATCGTCTTTGCTGGCTTTTCGCCCGATGCGCTCGCCGGGCGCATCACCGACTGCGACAGCCGCATCGTGTTGACCGCCGACGAAGGGCTGCGCGGCGGCAAGCATGTGCCGCTCAAGGCCAATGTCGACGAAGCGCTGGCCGATTGCCCTGGCGTCGAGCGCGTTATCATGTTGCGGCGTACCGGCGCGGATGTTCCGATGGTGGAGGGCCGCGACATCGACTGGCACATGGCGGTCGCCGCGCAAAGCGACGATTGTCCGGCCGAGGAAATGAACGCCGAAGATCCGTTGTTCATCCTCTATACCTCGGGATCGACGGGCAAGCCCAAGGGCGTGCTGCATACCACCGGCGGCTATGCAGTTTGGGCAGCGGTCACGCACCGCTATGTCTTCGATTACCGGCCGGGGCAGATATATTGGTGCGCCGCCGACATCGGCTGGGTCACCGGGCATAGCTATGTCGTCTATGGTCCGCTGATGAACGGCGCCACGACGGTGATGTTCGAAGGGGTGCCCAATTTTCCCGATCCGTCGCGTTTCTGGCAGATCGTCGACAAGTTCGGGGTGGAGATTTTCTATGGCGCGCCGACCGCGCTGCGCGCGCTGATGCGCGAAGGCGACGATTGGGTGACGAAGACCAGCCGCAAGACACTGCGCCTGCTCGGCAGCGTCGGCGAGCCGATCAATCCCGAGGCGTGGGAATGGTATCACAAGGTCGTGGGCGATGGGCGCTGTCCGATCGTCGATACTTGGTGGCAGACCGAAACCGGCGGCGTGATGATCAGCCCGCTCCCTGGCGCCACCGCGCTCAAGCCCGGTTCGGCGACGCGGCCCTTTTTTGGCGTTCAGCCGGCCCTGGTCGACAATGATGGCGTCGTTATCGAAGGGGCCGGTGAAGGCTGCCTTGTCATCACCGACAGTTGGCCGGGGCAGATGCGCTCCGTCTGGGGCGACCATGCGCGCTTTTTCCAGACCTATTTCACGACCTTCAAGGGCCGCTATTTCACCGGCGACGGCTGCCGCCGCGATGCCGACGGCTATTACTGGATTACCGGCCGTATCGACGATGTCATCAACGTGTCGGGTCACCGCATGGGCACCGCCGAGATCGAAAGCGCGCTCGTCGCGCATCCCAAGGTCGCCGAAGCAGCGGTCGTCGGCATGCCACATGACATCAAGGGGCAGGGCATCTATGCTTTCGTCACCACGAACGCCGAGGTCGAACCCGACGAGGCGCTGCGCAAGGAGCTGGTCCAATGGGTGCGCCACGAAATCGGCCCGATCGCGACGCCCGACGTCATCCAGTTCGCGCCATCGCTGCCGAAGACGCGTTCGGGCAAGATCATGCGGCGTATCCTGCGCAAGATCGGGGAGAATGACGTGAGCAATCTGGGCGACACATCGACCCTCGCCGACCCCACGGTGGTCGATCATCTGCTCGCGCATCGGCCCTTGCTGGCGGAGGCGTGACAGGAACCGTCCTCGTTGCGGACGACCATCCGCTTTTTCGTCAGGCGCTGCGCCTGGCGGTCGAAAAAATATTGCCCGAGGCCGCGATTGCGGAGGCCGGAACGCTCGCCACAGCGGTCGCCGCGGCCACCGCCGCGCCCGATCTCCGGCTGATCCTGCTCGATCTCAAAATGCCCGGCGCGACCGGCTATTCGGGGATTGCGCTGCTTCACGCCGAATGTCCCGACGTTCCGATCCTTGTCGTATCGAGCGCCGAAGGCGCGGCGGCTGCCGATGAGGCGCGGGCATTTGGCGCGATCGGTTTTCTGCACAAGGGCAGCGACCTTGGCGCGATCGAGGCGGCGGTTGCGGCAGCGATTGGCCGCCGGTCGGCGCCGCGTTCCCCCGCGCCGGATTCGGCCACCGACGAGATTCGCGAAACCGTCGCCAGCCTGACCCCGACTCAGCTCAAGGTCCTGCTCGCCGTGCTCGGCGGCCAGCTCAACAAGCAGATCGCCCATAATCTGGGAATCAGCGAGGCGACGGTGAAGGCGCATATGACCGCGATCATGCGCAAGCTCGACGTTCGCAACCGCACCCAGGCGGCCCTTGTCGCGCGGTCACTCGGGCTCGATCTCGCGCACTGACAGCGCCGTCAGAAAATCCTCGATCGCGCCCGCCGCGACGGGTTTGGCAAGGATCCTCACCCCCAGTTCGGCCGCGCGGGCGCGCATGGCAGCGCCATTTTCCGCCGTCACCAGAAGGGCTGGGAGACCGGGGTGCTGCATCTGCAACTGCGCGATCAGGTCGAGCCCGTTGGCGCCGTCATCCAGCTGATAATCGACGAGTGCTGCATCGAAACGTCCCGGCGCTGAGAGAGCATCGCCCGGCCCGCGCGCGCCAACCGCATCGTGGCCCATGCGCGCGAGCAGGGCGAGGCTCGCCTCGACGATGCGCTCGTCATTATCGACCGCCAGAACACGCAGCGACTGCGGCGCTGGGTTTCCCGTCGCTGCGATCTTCGGGAACGCGGTCGGCGCTTCGCCGGACTCGGCGGCCGGCAGATAGAGGCTGAAACGGCTGCCGCGACCGGGCGCCGATTGCACCTCGATCCGCCCGCCGAGCAGCCGCACGATGCGGCGCACGAGGGCAAGGCCGAGCCCCAGACCCTCGACCTCCACCTCGCCGAGCCGCACGAATTCGGAGAATATATCCTCGATCTGTGCCTCGGCGATGCCGACGCCGGTGTCGATGACGTCGATCCGCCAATCGCCGCCGCGCCGCCTTACACCGATAAGGACGCCGCCGCGCGCGGTGTAGCGCACCGCATTGCCGATGAAATTCTGCATCACCGATCGGAGCAGCCCGGCGTCGCTTTCGACGGTGCCCGGCATCGCGCCGATGCGTAGTCGGAGGCCCTTGGCTTCCGCCATCGGACGGAAGGTTTCGGCGAGATCGCCCAGAAACGGCGCAAGCGCGATGGCGGCGGGTTCGGGCGTCACCCCGCCCGCGTCGAGCCGGCTGATATCGAGCAGCGAGCGTAGCAGGTCTTCCGCCGCCACCAGCGCGCTTTCGACGCGGCCGATCAGGTCGTGCTGCGCCGCGCTCGCATCGCGCCCGAGCGCGGCGGTAAACAGCCGCGCGGCATGGAGCGGCTGCAGAAGATCATGGCTCGCCGCAGCGAGAAAGCGCGTCTTGTCCTGATCGGTCCGCGCGAGGCGGCGGTTGGCATCGCTGAGCTCGCGCGTGCGATCGGTGACGCGCTGTTCGAGCTCCTCGAGGGTGCGGCGCAATTCTTCGCGCATCCGGGCTTCTTCGCTGATGTCGGTGAAGGACATGACATAGCCGCCGCCGGGCATCGATCCGCCGACGATCTTGATGACGCGGCCGTCGTTGCGGTGCCGTTCGACGCTGTGTTCCTGCCCGCGGCGCAGATGTTCGAGCCGCTTTTCGACATGATGTGCTACATCGCCCGGTCCGAAATCGCCCTGCTCGGCATTATGCCGGATGAGATCGGCGACGGGCACGCCGACGCGAACCAGACCGGGGGGGTAGTTGAACAGTTCAAGATAGCGGCTGTTCCATGCGACGAGGTTGAGGTCGGAATCGACGACGCTGATTCCGGCGCCGACATTTTCGAAGGTCGCGGCGAGCAGCCGGCGCGAAAAGCGCAGGCTCTGACCCCCTTCGTCGAGCAGCCGCGTGACTTCGTGGAAGCTGAGCTGGCCGCCCGCGAGCGCAGAGGCGACGAGCGCGCGTGCCGAAGAGGCACCCACGACCTGCGCGATCAGTTCGCGGGCGCGCTGTGCCGCCTGCCGGTCCACCGGATGGCTGCGATCGGCGCCCGGAAAGGCCTTGCCCGCCTGTTCCTCGCCGACGAAGCTTCCGGTGAGCTGCGCAAGATCGGCGAGGTTGGTGATCGGCCGCTGCGCGCGGACGAAGCGCGGCAGCGGCGGCGTTTGCACCTTGCGCGCGGCGATCGCGGCATAGACGATCAGATTGGCGCCGACGCTCCAGATGACGCCGTGCGAGAGTGGCGCGGCGCCGCCGATCCCGAGCAGGCGCAGCGGATCGATAGCGGTCCCCGCCAGCGCGTCGAGCCACGCGGTCGGGACGACCGGCGGCAATGCGAGCGTGTAGAGCCAGAGTGCCAATCCCACCGAAAGGCTGGCGCGTGCCGCGAGTGAATCGCGGCCCTTGCCGGTTGCCGCGAGGATGAGATGCGGGGTGAACTGCGCCATGGCGGCAAAGGCGATGAGGCCGATGGAGGCGAGCGAATCCTGTGCCGAAACGAGCAGAGCCCAAACGAGTCCCATTGTCAGGATCGCAAGGATCGACAGCCGCCGGATCGTCAGCATCCGCCGCCCGATCGCCCCCGATTCGGTCGTCGCCGGCGCGCGCATCAGGGTCGGGAAGACAAGGTCGTTCGATACCATCGTCGCCAGCGCGGTCGAATCGACGATCGCCATCGACGCCGCCGCGCTGACCCCGCCAAGCAACGCCGCTGCGAGAACGAAGCCGAAGCCCTCGGCCGCGGGCAGTTCGAGCACATAGACGTCCGGGGCGATCGCCGGGCCGAGCACGGTCAACCCCGCGAGTGCGATCGGAAGGACGACGATCGCCATCGTGCCGAGATAGGCGGCAAGGCCGAAGCGGGCACGCACGAGATCGTCGGGCTGGCGCGCTTCGACCAGTCCCATGTAGAATTGCCGCGGCAAGGACAGGATGGCGGGCATCGCGGTCAGGAAGATGATCGCGACATTGAGCGTCAGTCCTTGCGGCTCGAACCGCGATTGCAGCGCCGAAAAGCCCTCGATCACGCGTTGCGGCGGGGTGGCGGCGAGTACGGCCACCGCCACGCCCGCGACCGCGACGAGCGCAAGCAGCTTGATCGCCGATTCAAGGCCGATCGCGTAGAGCAGCCCTTCGCTGCGACCCGCGAGTTCGAACCGCCGCGCCCCGAACAGGATTGCGAACAGCGCCAGCAGCGGTGCCGCGACCAGCATCGCCTGCGCCGCGACTTCGGCGCCCGACACGATGCTGAGCGCGGCGCCGATTGAGCGAAGCTGCAACGCGATATAGGGAATGGTGCCGAGCAGCGCGATCACCGTCACCAGCCGCGCGACGACGACATCGTGGCCGAAGCGCGCAGCGATGAAGTCCGATACGGTCGTTGCTTGCTCCTCGTGGACCGCCTCCGACAGGCGACGCAGAAAGCGCGGCGCGGCGAGCAGCAGCAGCATTGGCGCCGCATAGATGGGCAAATAGCTCCACCCGTCGCGCACCGCGCTGCCGACCGCACCATAGAAGGTCCAGCTCGTGCAATAGACGCCGAGCGCCAGCGTATAGGCACGGTGGCGCAGGGCGGGACGCCGCGCGAGCGCCGCACCACGCGTCTCGACGAGCGCAGCAATGACGAACAACAGCAGGATCATGGCCAGCGCCAGCAGCGCCGCGGACTGCAAACTCATCGTCGGCTCCTGCCTCGGGCAATCCGCGGGATCGTATCGGGGAAAGCGAGCGGAGCAAGCGGCTTTATCGTGAAGGCGGCGCGCGATGCCGATAAGCGCCGCGCCGATCGAGAGCCTCGCCGTCTGCGGACGCAACGCTTGTCCTACTCCTTACCACCGCGGCACGGGCCTAACCCGTGCGCTTCCGTTGATGAAACGTCGCGTGGCACGGGGCGGACCGGGCATCGATCTCCGCGGCCCATGTCCGCTTTTGCATCGCCGTCTCGTCTAACGGTTTGTCGGATCGCTGCGCATGCCTTGTGCCGCCGGTCCGACAAGAGGACGGGATGGGAGGAAGACGATGCAGAACGGGGTAAGGCCGGGTTATTGGACCGCATTGGCATTGGTTGCCGTGCTTGGTTCGGCGCCCGAATGCCGCGCACAATTCGCCGCAGCGAGCGAGCCACCCGAAGATGAATCGGCGCAGGCGAGCTCTCCGAACGGGCCGGTGGTGGCGCCGCGCCGGGCAAGTGGCGTCCCCACCGTCGCGGCACAGCCGACTAGGATTTTGCAAGGCTCCAATCGAGCTGCGCGCGCGGGGAGCGGGCAGACGCCGGAACTTTCCGCAGATTTGGACGCACGCGATGGCAATCGGGATGCCGCAGCCTTGGGCAACGGTTCGGGTCGGGCTTTGCCGGGCGCGGACGGGCCGCGCAGCGGAGCCGCGGGCGCGCCCCAATCCCGTCTTGGCAGTGCCGGCGGGGCGTCGGCCGCCGATGTCGAGCGCGGCTACGATCGCGCGGTCGTCATGCCCGATAATGGCAATGGTGGACCCACCGGCGGTTCCGGCCGCAATTCTGCCGGCGACGGCAATTTGGGGGCTAGCGCCGGTCTGCTCAATTCGGCGGCCGGGCTGGGCGGCAACAGCAACGGTGGCAGCGGCAGCAACTCGGCGCAGGGCGGCACCAATTCGGGCAGCACCGGGATCGAGGGCGCACTCAACTCCTTCGGCGGCGCTAGCGGCGGTCGGTCCGAAAACGCCAATGGCAACGGCAACCGGCGCTCGAACGGTGGTCCTGCCGAGAATGGAAATGCAGGCGGCGGCCGCGACACCACCGGCGGGTCGGCGAGGAATCTTCCCGCGCGGGGCAATTCGGGGGGCTCGGGATCGGACAGGTCGGTCGATCGAAACCAGAATGAGGCGCCGGCAAACAACTCCGGACGCGAAGCCCCGAACAGCCAGAAGGACAAGTCGGGCGCCGATAGCGAAGATCGCTCGGCCAGCAACGACAGCAACGCCAACGACAATGGCGGATCGGATCGGAGCAATCGGGACGCGCCGCCGGAAGGCAATTCGGATGGTGCGGCCAAGGCGGGGGCGCCCGACCGCCCCGAAGAAGAGGGCTGGTCGGCTGGCAGCGACCCGGTCGGTCAGGCGGCGGCGCGGCGGCGCTTCGGCGATCTGGGCGCCGGTGCGGCGGGGCGCGATTTGCTGGGTGAGAAACGCGACGCGGAAGCGGTCGATGCCGAGGATGCGTTGCACCGGATCGGCGACCGGATCGATCCGCTAACCGGTGCCGTGGGTATCGAGGCGCCGGTCGCCGGCGGCGTTTCGCCGCTGCTGCGCGCGGTTGTCGAAACCGCAAAGAAAAGGAAGCAGAAGAAATGAGATATCTTGGAGCAATGATTTTCGCGCTTGCGCTCGCCGCGCCCGTTGCCGCCCAAACGGGTCCAGCGAGTGACCTGTTCGCCTTTTCGCAAGGCGCGCGGCTGGTGCAGGTTCCGGACGACGCCGAATTTACGGCGATGGACAGCAGCCCGCTCAACCTGATCGACGGATCGGCTACGACCGACTGGACGGGCGAAGCGGGGCGGCCCGCCGTGTTCGTGCTCGAACTGGCGGAGCGAACCGAACTGTCGCGCATCGCCTTTGACACCGCCTTTCTCAATCGCGACGAAAAGTCGCCTCGGGCGATCCGCGTCGAACTGTCCGACACATCGGCGCGCAGCGGCTTCGTGCCGATCCTGGCCGCTGATCTGAAGATGAAGAAGGATGGTCAGAGCTTCGGCTTCGACCCCGAACATCGCCCCGTCGGCCGCTGGGTGCGGCTGACGATCGCGAGCAATTATGGCGATGATTATGCCGGCTTCACCGGCTTTCACGGCTATGGCCGTCCGCTCACCGCAACGGCGACCTTGCCGGATGTCACCGGACGCTATGAAGGATGGAGCGGCTGGGGGACGCTCAACCTGACGCAGAGCGGCAATACGGTAACCGGCTGTTACGAATATCAGGCGGGGCGCGTTACCGGCCACATCGACGGCCGGGTGTTGACGCTCGACATGGTGGAGACGGGCCTCGACGGGGCGCTGCGGCGGCTGCGCGGCTATTTCGGGCTGACCCCCGACGGCGGCAAGCTGATTGGCTTTGCGCGCGGTCTCACCGAGTCCGACCGCCTTGGCTATGCAACCTATATGAGCGCGGACCGGCGGGCGAACCGGCCCGGCGCGTGCCGCTGACATCATTTGCGAATGAAAGGATTTAGGGGATGAGCAGATCGATCATGCTGGCTGCCGTCGCGGCGTCGCTGACGCTTGCAGGATGTGGGGGCGAAGCGGCGGACAAGGGCGATGGCGCGGGTACGGCTTCGTCGGCTGCGGCGAAGAGCGGGACGGCGCCGCCGCCCGACTGGAATGCCGCCGACGCCTGCGCCGTAGTCGACAAGGCGGCGATGGCGGCGATCCTCGGACAGGCGGTCACCGAAACCCGGCTGGGCAATGTCAGCCAAAGCGATGGCGCGACCGCGGTCACCTCCGAGTGCAGCTATCAGCTTGCCGATGGCGGTTCGGCCGCCTTGATGCTCCGCTGGTCGCCGATCGGCGACAATAGCGAAGGTTCGATCAACCTGACCCGCAATGGCCTGGAGCAGACGCTCAAGGGGTTCGGCGGTCATGTCGAGACGGTCGGCGGGCTTGGCAAGGCGGCCTTTTGGGCCGCGATGACCAAATCGCTCAATGTCTTCGTCGGCGAGGATAAATTCGCGATCATCACGGTGCCGGCCAGCGATGCGTCGAAGGAGCAGGCCGTCGCGCTCGCGCATAAACTTGGTGCTTGACTGCCGGCGCGCAGCGGTGCTGGTTCGCACCGAGGTGCGATGATGCGCCAGGGGAGGGGCGTTATGGTGCGGCAGCCGAGCCGGTCCGAATGGAGCCATATCCAGTCCCTGTTCGCCGAACTGATCGATCTCGACCCGGCGGCCCAGGACGGTCGGCTGGCGGCGGAGGATGACTTCATCGCCGGTCAGCTACGGTCGTTGCTCGCCGCCTCGCGCCATTCGGGGATATTGGACGGTGCGGCGCCGTCGTCGTTCGAAACCGCCCCGCGCCGCGCGTACAGCTCGCTTGCCGAAGGCGCCATCATCGGCGGTTTCACCATCGACCACCTGATCGGGCGCGGCGGGATGGGCGAGGTCTACGCCGCGCACCGCAGCGACAGGATGTTCGACCAACAGGTGGCGATCAAGCTGCTGCGCCCCGAAGCGGCCGCGCACAGCGAGTTGTTCGATCGCGAGCGCCGCCTGCTTGCCGGGCTCGAGCATCCGGGGATTGCCCGGCTGATCGACGGCGGGGTCACCCCCGACGGGCGGCCTTATATGGCGATGGAATATGTGACCGGCGAGCCGATCGACGCGTGGTGCCGGACCCATGGCGCCAATCTTGCGACGCGATTGCGGCTGTTTTGCGATGTCTGCGAAGCGGTGGCCTATGCGCACGGCCACCTGATCGTCCACCGCGACCTCAAGCCGTCGAACATATTGGTCGACGGCGACGGCCGCGCGCGGCTGCTCGATTTCGGAATTGCGCGCCTTGTGGAGATCGAAGGCGAGGGCGAGGCACTAACCACGGTCGCGCTGATGACCCCCGATTATGCCGCGCCCGAACAGCTCGGCAATGCCGCGCCCACTGTCGCGACCGACGTCTACGCGCTGGGTGTCTTGTTGTTCGAACTGCTCACCGGTCGCAGCCCGTGGCGCGAGCCGGGATCGGCGCTGCCGTCGGTGATCCGGCGTATTCTGAACGACGATCCGCCCTTGCCGAGTGCGCTAGTGCCACCTGGCTTTCCCTTCGGGCGGCGCGAGGTCGTGGGGGATCTCGACGCGATCGTGCTCAAGGCGATGCGCCGCGCGCCGCAGGATCGTTATCGCGGCGTCGGCGATCTGGTCGACGATGTCCGCAGCCATATGGCCCTGCGCCCCGTTACGGCGCGCTCGGGTTCGGCGGGTTATACGATCGGGCGCTACTTGCGCCGACACCGCGTCGCGACAACAGCGGCAGCCGCCGCGCTCCTCGCTATCGTGGCGGGCGGCGGTGCGGCGGCGTGGCAGGCGCGCCAGACGGCGATCGAGCGCGATGTCGCATTGGCCGAAGCGCGGCGATCGGAATCGATCAACCGCATGCTGACCGTCATGTTTCGCGACACTGCCAGCAGCGCGGTGGGTGAAGAGGCCACAGTCAAACAGATGCTCGATCAGACGGCGGCGCAGCTTGTCGCGTCGGTCGACAGGAGCGCCAAATCGGCAACGCTGATTACGACGCTCGCCGATCTGTACGTCAATCTGGAAGACGCGGCGGGCGCCGACGCGCTGCTCAGCCAGGCGCTTGCGCGCGGGATCGGCGCAGGCGATCCGGTGGCGACCGCAGAAATCAAGCTTCGCCTCGCCTCGACCGCCGCCGCAATGGGGCGGACCGACGACATGGCGCCGCTGCTCGATTCGGCCGACGCCGTCTTTGCTGCCGACCCGGCGCGTTTCCGCAAGGAACGGCTGGAAAGCATGAGCGGCCGGGCGCAGCTCGCCCGGCGCAAGGGCGATTACGACACCGCCATCCGGCTGCTGCAATCGAGCCTGCCCGACGCCGACCGCGTCTATGCCGAGGATCATCGCGAACTGCTGACCCGCTACAATAACCTGCTCGTCTATATGGTCGAGGCGAACCGGCTCGATGCGATGCCCGCGGTCTTTGCCGCCGCCGACGCGGCGCTCGCGCGGACGGGGCAACAGGGCAGCGCGCAGGGCCTGGCGATCGAGCAGTTGAAAGGCGTGCGGCTGATGAAGCTCGACCGGCTCGCCGAGGCCGAACGCCTGTTTCGCAGCGTTGCCGACCGGCGCCGCGCGGTGTTCGGCAAATCGGCGGCGTTGGCGGTCGATCTGTTGCAACTTGGGCGCGCCGAACTGGCGCTGGGCAAATTCGCCGCGGCGCGCGACGTCCTTGGCGAAGCGCGGCCGATGGCGATCGACGATCTCGGCCCCGACGCGGTGCCGACGCTCGTCATCACGCTGGGCCTTGCCGAAGCGTTGGCCGAGGCGGACGACACCGGACGGGCCGAAGCGCTGCTTGCCGAAGCTGCGCTGCGGATCGACGCGATGGGACCGGTCGGCCTGCCGCAGGGCATTGCGGCGCGGACGTGGGCGATCATCCGTCTGAAACAGGGGCGGATAGCCGAGGCGCGGCGCGAGGCCGACCGGTCGGAGCAGATATTCAGGACGCTCGGCGCGCCGGGCGAATCCTATCTCAAATCCTTTGCGGCATTGCGCCGGCGCTTGACCAGCTAGCCCGCGTCCATTTCCTTGTGCACCCAGGCGCGCGCCTGGAGCCACCAGCGGCGTACCGTCCGGTCGCTGACGCCCAGGACCTTTGCGGTCTCCTCCTCGGTCATCCCGGCGAAGAAGCGGCAGTCGATCAGCTGCGCAAGATTGGGGTCGAGGCGCGCGAGCCGTTGCAACGCCTCACCCAGCCGCACGACATCATCGTCCTCGGGCGCCGCCGCGGCGAGCGAATCGAGGCTTTCGGTAAAGGCATAGTCGGGAGCGCCACGCTTCGCCGTCATGCGGGCGCGGGCGGCGTCGATCAGTATATGGCGGATGGCGGTTGCGGCGCAGCCGAGAAAATGCCGTTCGCTCTCCCAATTGTTGCGCTTGCTGAGTTTGAGATAGGCTTCCGAAACCAGCGCCGTCGTCTGAAGCGTCTGTCCGCCGCCCGCGCGATAATGTTCGCGGCGCGCGATGATCTTGAGCTCGTCATACAGCGTGGCGATGAGCGCGTCGGCGTCGCCGTCGATGCTGCCCGCACGACCCGGTTCCTCGTTGATCGCCCATCTCCCCGCATGACGCGCCATGTAACACGCACCCTAGATGCCTGATTTATTTGCGGTCGGCGAGATAATTTCCTCTTTTTCGGAGGCGACGCCTGTCCGGATCGGGTGACCATTCCCGTCTTTCCAAATGCTGCACCCGCGGCGCCGCGTTCAGCGGCGTCGACGAGGTGACCGCAAACAAGGCGCCACCAAAGGTCGTCGCGAGGGGTCGCCCGGAAACCGATCGGTATTGCGCCGATCCATAAGGAAAGATCGATATGAAACGGATGACCACCCTCATTGGCGCGACCGCGCCCCTTGCGATCCTTGCTGCCGTCGGCGCCACGCCGAACGCCTACGCACAGGCGACTGTCCCGTGCGTTCAGAACGCTGGGGCCGATGGCATTCTCGGCACGCCTGACGACCCCGAAAATACGCTCGAGTGCGGGCTTGGCGCCGAAGCTTCGGCGCCGGGAACCACCGCCTATGGAAGCGGGGCCAAGGCGACGGCCAACGAAGCCATGGCGGTCGGCTTTATCGCCGCTGCCGAAGAAACGCGCTCGACCGCCATCGGCACGGGCAGCAGCGCGACCGCGGACCAGTCGGTTGCGCTGGGCTGGGGATCGGTCGCTGACCGCGGCGCGACCGTATCGGTCGGCAACGCCGGCCTGCAGCGCCAGATCACCAATGTCGCGCCAGGGACGCTGGTGTCCGACGCCGTCAATGTGGGGCAATTGAATACCGCCATGGGTGCCGCGGCGCTGACCGCGATCGCCAATTCGGCGGTGCGCAGCGGCACCAGCGGCGATAGCAGCCTGCAAAGCGACGGCAGCAGCGCAAGCGGCAATGGCGCCGTCGCGCTGGGACAGGGACAGACTGCAACCGGCAACGGCGCCGTTGCGATCGGCGATCCGAATGTCGCGACCGGGACCGGCGCCGTGGCGATCGGCGCTGACAATCAGGCGATCGGCGACGGCGCTGTCGCCTTGGGCAACGCCTCCAACGCCTTTGGCTTGTCGGCCATCGCTATCGGCAACAATGCGAATGCGCTGGCCGATGGCAGCATCGCCATTGGTCGTGACACGATCGCGTCGCCGGCATCGGTGGCGATCGGCGCCAACGCCGCGGCAGGCGGGCAAAACGCGACCGCTGTCGGTCGCGACAGCCTTGCCAGCGGCCTTGCAAGCGCCGCTTTCGGCCAGGGCGCCGCTGCCGGGGGCGATTTCTCGACTGCCACCGGCTATGGCGCGCGCGCGATCAAGGAGGGCGACACGGCGACGGGGTCCGGGGCTTTCGCCAATGGCGGCTATTCGGTCGCCTTGGGCGTGAACAGTCAGACCACGGCCCTCGGGGCGACCGCGCTGGGCGTGAACGCGAAAGCGTCGGGTGCAGACTCGGTTGCGATCGGCTCCAGTTCGGTTGCCGATGAAGCGAATACCGTCTCGGTCGGCTCGGCGGGCTTTCAGCGGCGTATCGTGAACGTCGCGGCGGGCACCGCGGCGACCGATGCGGCGAACGTCGGTCAGGTCCAGACGGTCGCGACCGCCGCTGCGGCGGCGCAGACCACCGCCGATGCCTCCGTGTCGCAGAATATGGCGCAGGACAGCCAGATTGCGGCGATTCAGACGGTAAACAGCGTGCAGGACAATCGTCTGATGTCGCTGGAAAGCATGGCCGGATCAGCGCTTCCGGCGCTCCAGTCGCTTGCCGCGACGCACAGCGCACAGATCAGCGACCTCTATGCGATCACCGATCGCGACCGCCGCGATGCACAGCGCGGAACTGCGGCCGCGGTCGCGCTCGTCCCCGCACCGATGCCGTCGGAACCGGGCAAGACAAGCTACACCTTCAACCTCGCCACCTTCCGCGGTGAGCAGGCGGTGGGCGCATCGATCGCGCACCGGTTCGGCACTGACAACCCCTTCGCCTTCACGGCAGGCGTTTCCTATGCGGGGAGCCGGAATACGGCGGCGCGCGTCGGCATCGCCGGCGAATTCTAGCCTGGTATCGGCAGGAGGGGCGGCTGGAAGCGCGCACCCTCCTGCCGTCTCTTCGCTGGGTCCCGGTCCTAAAAGGCGATGCCTTGGCGGGACAGTGTTGCCAGCTTTTGCTTCACGAAGGCGGGGCTGGGCGACGCGACGATCGTGCCGTCGGCGAACAGCGCCGTCGGCTTGGATCCCCCGAACATGCCGCTCAACGTCTCGAAATAGCGACGGTCGTAGCGACAGCTTCGCGAGGCCCGCGGCGGGAGGACGCCGGTGCCGATGGCGCGCCGCCAGGTCGCGGCGCGATCGGGACTGCACCAGATGTCGGGCAGGAAGGGCTTGCTCGCGGTTCCGATCGTGCTGGGTATGATGGCATAGCGCGTCCCGGCGGCGGCAAGGGCGGCCTCCAGCTTCTTCGAAAAGGGACAGTCATAGGCGGACAGAAGCAGCATGCGGAGCGGGCCGTTTCCGCCCTGCTGGATCAGATCCGAATAGCGGATCTGGTCGCGCCAGCGCAGCACCAGCGCGCCCCATTCGGACCCCGAAAGCGGCGCCCCCGTGTCGCCGTGCTGGGCGCCGAGCTTGCCGTTGTTGAAGCTGTATTCGCCATCGCGCGTCACCAGTATCGGCGCGGTTTCACGCGGCGAATAGGGGATGGGGCGATCGATCTGATATAATCCCGCAAAGGGTGTCGCGACAAAGCGTTCATTATACAGGCGCTGCAGCGTTTCGATGTCGGCGCGCTGCGTCGCGGCGGGCGATGCAGTTTGCGCGGCCGCGGGCGCGGCCGCGGTCAGGATGGCGCAAAGGCCGGCGAGGGTCAGGACGACAAGAGGGCGCATCAGGGTAATCCCTGCGAATAGCGGAAATGGGGAGGGCAGGCGGGATATTGGCGCTTGCTGTTGCGCACGGGCTGGAACCCGGGGATGCAGCGGCTCATGTTCGGCATGAGAGCGGCACCGTAGCGGCCGTCCGACTGGAACACCCAGAAGTTGAGGAAATTATCGCTCGGCGGATTGAAAAACAGATAGTTACGGATGGTCTTTGCGTCGCCATAGGACTGCCCCGGCGCCAGCGTGATACTCCCATGATCGCTGACGCGCCCCGCATAGCCATCGGTCTGGCTGACCAGCACGACGCTGACTTCGCGTCCGCATTTGTTGACGAACCGGAAGTAGACGAGTTTCTGGTCGGGGCTCTTGTGCCCCGGCTTGGCGATCGTCTGGTGACTCCATTCGACGCAGCCGCTTGCCTGGCCGCCGCTTTCGAGCGTCGCCGCAACGCCCGATTGCTGCGCCGATGCCGGTTCCGCAACCATAAGCAGCAGCGCGCCGAAGGCGATGCAAAGGCCGCGGCTCATGGCTGCACCATCACGGTTTCGCGGGCGATCCGGCTATATTCGGAAGGCTCCAGATCGAACCCGACAACCTCGGCCTCGATCGTGCCGCCGTTGCCGCTGGGTCGCGAAGCGACGAGGCGGGCCCGGATGACGAGGCCGAGATTGCCGAGCCAGCTGTCGGCCTTGAGCGCCGCAGCCTTGTCGGCGGACATTTTCCATACGCGCGCCTTGTCCGCGTTGCGGAACTTGAGCGCGATCTGCATCGCGCCGTCGCGGAAGGGATAGAAGGCGTCGGGTGCGAAGGCACCTAGCGGGATGCCGCCGAGGCCGGGGTCATAGTCTTTGGGATCGGCGCGGGTGCGCAGGGTGACGCAGCGGACGTCCTTGATCGCATTCCACTGCGTATCGACCTGCGCGTTCGCGCGCTTCCATGCTTCTTCGGCACCGAGTCCCCGGTCGAGGCCGGATAATGCCTCGTCCGCCCATTTTTCGCGCGGTGGGGCAAGGCCGGTCATCGCATAATAGATGATCGCCCAGTCGCGATCGGTGAGGTCGTCGGTGTAGCTGTCGCATTTTGCCGGCGGCGCGGCGGCAGGTTGGGCGGGCTGGGCAGCAGCGGTCACCGGCTGGCTGGAAGCCGAAGTCGCGGTGCCTGCGTCCGTGCCGCCCGCGGCCTGCTTGTCGCCGCACCCGCTTGCAGTGAGCGTGATGCAAAGCGCCGCGACCGATGTCAGAAATATCCGGCGCATCAGAATTTGCCTCCCTGGTTGGCGCCGGCATCGGCGGCTTGCGACGCGCGGTACGCATCGCGCTCTTGCGGGAAGCGGTTGACCTCATAATCATAATAGGCGGCGGCATCGATCATCGCGACACGAACGGCCTGCGCCAATTGCGGATTGCCATAGGCCGGCTCGATCATCGCGACGATGGTCAACCCGCAGTCGGGGCGCCAGTTCATCTGCGTCCCGTAGATCGATATGCCGGCGCTGCATTCGCGCAGCTTTTCGCGGTCGAATTCGGGTAGCGGCTTGCCATCGGGTCCGCGCAGCCAGAACATCTCGCCGCGATCGCCGGTGAGCGACGGCTTGCCATATTTCTGTTCAAGCGCCGCCTGCTGAGAAGCGATCGTCGGCTCGCCACCCTTTTGGAAGGGCTGGGTCAGCCACAATGCATAAAGCTTCTCCTGCCCCGGCATACCGTCGGCATAGAGGCTCCATTCGGCATCGACCTGCTCCAGCCGGTTGCGCGGGTCATAGTTCAGCACGTCGGTCGAGCTCCACCGCGCCTTGTGCTGGCCCGTGGCGACGCGCACGAAGCTGCGGATCTTGAGGCCGGCCTGATCGCGCGACAGTTGGGGGCCGTCCCCTTCGAGGAGGATGCTGTCCGCCTCCTCGCCGTCGGGGCATTGGACGAAGCGGACTGCGGTATCGAGCGGGACGCCGAGCCGGAGGCCGCGCAGATCGTCGACCGCGCTTCCTTCGGGGCGCGGCGGTATCACGGTGCCGCCGCAATCGACCTCGATCTTCTTGCCATAATAGGTCATCGCACCCGACGGACCTTCGCCCGCGGCCAGGTCGCGCGTTTCAGACGGCTTGGGATCGCCGCCGCCGCAGCCAGCGAGCGACAATGCGGCGGCGGCAACCAGGAATTTCGTGGCATGAGGCATCGTATCAGTCCTTTGCGAGCGGGTTGCGCAATTTTCCGAGTCCGGCGGCAATCAGGGCCGCGCCGGCGAGCAGCAGCAGCCATGTGCCGATGCCGAGACTGATCCCGTCGGCCATCCGGTCGCGGACGAAATCGGGGACCATCGACAGGATCGCCGAACGAAGCATGACGACCATCAGCGCCGCGACGATCGATGCGGCGCCGGTTACCAGCATGGGCAGCCGTTCGGACTTGCCCGACCATGCGGCCCAGATCAGCCACAGCGCGGCGATCGGCGCGGCGAAGCGCAGGATGAGCAGCGTCTGGACGGTGTCGAAGCCCGATTTGCCGCCGCCGAGCATTTCCTGCGCCGCGGCCACGCGACCCAGATCGTCCATCGCATTGCCAAGGCCGATCAGCGTCGCGCTCTGAACCGGTGAGGTGAGCGCGGAGAGGAAACAGGCAAGGAGAACGAGAAGCGCCAGCGGAACCGCAAGCGAGCGGGTCATCAACGCGGCGATCCGCGCCCCTTGTTCGGACTCGGTCAGCGCGCCGAGATCGGCCCCGATCGTGCCGAGCGCGGCCATCGCGGAACCGCCGACGGGATAGATTTCGCGCGCACCGCCGTTTTCGCTTTCGAAGTCGACCACGAGCCCGGGCGCGGGCGTCTTGTCGCCGCCGCGCCAGTCGGCGCGATCGAATTTGTGGCGCGTGCCATCGTCCGCCGATATCGCGCCCTTGCCGGTCGCCTCATCGAACCCGAGTATCTTTCCCTTCATATACCGCCCCCGAAAAAGGCCGGCGGACGAACCCGTGGGACCGCGCACCGGACGCTTGAAAAGCGGAAGCACCTGCGAAGGATGCCTCGCGCGACGAAAGGGCTATTTTGGTGGGTCCTCAAAGTCTTGAAGCTACTCTAAAGAATTTCTAAAGTTGACCGGACAGGGGGTCGCCATGACGCAATCAAGCTCTTCCCGACGGAGGCGCAGGCTCTGGAAATTCGCGGGGGCGGAGTTCGACGAAGCCAGCTGGACGCTGCGTGTGGATGGTCATGCCGTAACGCTCGAGGGCAAGCCGCTCGAAGTGCTGCACGAGCTGCTTCTGCGCGCGGGCGAGGTCGTGACGAAGGATGAGATCTTCGATGCGGTGTGGCCGGGCGTCACCGTGGTCGAGGGGTCGCTGACCACGGCCATATCGAAATTGCGCAAGGCGCTCGGCGAAACGCGCGAGCAGATTGTCGAGACGGTGCCGCGGGTCGGATACAAGCTCGCCGCGCCGGTTGCGATCGAAAGCGTCGAGTCCCCGCTGGCGCCGCGCTTTGCTTTTGCCGCCGGCGACGCGGTCCCCGGCCGCCGGCAATGGCGGCTGGTCGACGCGCTTGGCGATAGCGGCGCTGATGATGTCTGGCTGGCGCGCCATGACAAGACCGGCGAGACGCGCGTCTTCAAATTCGCCGATGCGCCTGACCGGCTGCGTAGTCTGAAACGCGAAGCGGCGCTGACTCGGCTGCTCTTTGCCGGACTCGGCAAATCGGCCCCGCTTCCCGCGCTGCTCGAATGGAATTTCGACGCGTCGCCCTTCTTCCTCGAATATGGCTATGGCGGCCGCGATCTGACGGCGTGGGCGTCCGAGCGGGGCGGGCTGGCGGAGATTGCGGTCGAGACGCGCATTGCGGTCGCGGCGATGATCGCGCGCGCGGTCGCGCGGATGCACGATCTGGGCGTGCTGCATAAGGATCTGAAACCCGCGAATATCCTGATCGCGACCGAGGACGGTGGCGAAACGATCCGGCTGGCCGATTTCGGTAGCGGGCGCCTCCTCGACGATAGCGTGCTCGCCAGCTTTCAAATCACCGATCCGGGATCGCTCGACCCCGATCTGGCGCGCGACGAACCGCGGTCGGGAACGCTTGCCTATCGCGCGCCCGAGCTGACCGGCGATGCGATGCCGACGGCGAAAAGCGATATCTATGCGCTGGGAATGATCCTCTATCAGCTCGTGGTCGGCGATTTTTCGGCGTCGCTGGCGCCCGGCTGGGAAGGCCGCATCGCCGATCCCGTACTACGCTCGGACATTTTGGCCGCGGCCGAGGGCGATCCGGCGCTCCGCTTGGCCAGCGCCGCCGATCTCGCCGACCGGCTCGAGACGATCGACCGTCGGCGAGCCGACGCATCGGCGGCGGCGCGGCGGGCGGCGGCCGCCGAAGAAGCGCGACGGGCCGAGGAAAAACAGGCCGCGCGGCGTCCTTGGATCCGCGCCGCCATCGCGAGCCTCGCGGGCGGCTTTATCGCGTCGAGCGCGCTGGCGGCCTATGCCTGGCATCAGCGCGGTGCGGCACTGGACGCACGCGATCAGGCCGAGACCAGCTATGCCTTCATCGCCGAAGATGTGCTGTCCAGCCCCGATCCGGCGAAGTCGAGCACCGACGAAACGGTCATCGAGGCGATGAAGCGCGCGAGCGCGAATATCGACGCGCGTTATGCCCGCTCGCCGGGCACCGCCGCGCGGCTCCATCTCGCGGTCGCGCGCGCCTTTTATCAGCGCAGCGATTTCGACACCGCCCGCACCGAATATGCGCGCGCCGCCACGCTGTTCGGCAAGGCCGGGGAAGCCGACAGTGAGGATGCCGTCCTGGGCCGGCTCGGCAGCATCCATATGGACGCAACTTCGGGCCAGCCTGGACGGTTGGAGGCGGCAGGGGCCGCCATCGCCAAAGAGCAAAAAGCGCTCGGCGACCGGGCGAAAAGCGGGCGTATCGGCTTCGCGCTGGCGCAGTCGGAGGGGGCTTATGCCTACACCGCCGACATCGAGCGGGCCGAGCGCGCGATACGCCGCGCGGTCGCGATCGGTTCGGCGCCGGGCGCGCGCGTTTCGCCGACCCAATTGCTGAAAGCGCGGTCTTCGCTGGCGCTCGTGATGCTACGCGAGGGCAAGGTTAAAGAGGCGGAACCGGTGGCGCGGGCTATCGTCGCCGACTCGACCCGGATACGTGGAGCGGACAATCCGGACACGCTTGTGACGCGGCAGCACTGGGTGACGGCGCTGTCGATGCTCGGCGAACATGAGCGCGCGCTGCGCGAAAGCGGTCCGCTGATCGCAGCGCTCGAACGGCGCTTCGGTCCCGATCATCGATTCACGCTGGCGATGCATTCGACGCGGTTCGAGAGCCTCGCCGCTCTCGGACGCTATGACGAGGCCGCGGTGGAAGCGAAGCGCGTCTGGGAGGGGGCCGCTACGCAGGCCGGATCGCTGTCGCATCAGGCGCTTGTCGGCCAGAATGACTATGCGTCGGCGCTCTGCCAGACGAACCGGCGTCGCGATGCCTTGCCTATCCTGGTGGATGCGGCGGCAAAGGCCCGCCAAGCATTCGGCGCCGATTACGGCCTGACCCATACGATTCAATTCTATCTGGGCGAGTGCGAACTTGCGAGCCACCGGTTTGCCGAAGCGCAGCGCAGCTTTTCGCTTGTCGATGCAACCAAGGTTGCCGAATTGACCGGGCGGCCCGATTTCGCCGCGACTCTGGCCGCGGCGCGGGCCGAGACGATGCTGGGGCTGGGCGACCGTGCCAAGGCCGGTACGCTGCTCGATACGGCCGAGGCTGCGGCAAAGGCGTCGGAAGATCCCGAACTCAAACAGCGGTTGCAACGGCTGCGCGCCCAATTGCGCGGGTAAGGCTGGAGCGCAAGGCGGGTCTGGCTTGAGATAATCTTTAGAACGGCGTGAAGACTTTGCGGCATCGCGCTCGCTAGCTCTCTGGCGACACCTGGCGGAAGGGCCGGGTCGATAGAGAGGGAGCGATCATGCGGGCACATTCTGGCCATCGTTGCGTTATGACGGCGGAGGGGCGCCCATGATCCGCCCGTTGATGACGGCATCGTCGATGCTGCTGCCGCTGCTCGCGCTCGTCCAATCGCAACCCGCGGCGACGCCAAAGGTCTGGCCGCGCGAGGTGCAGGCGCTCTATGACAGTCTGAAACAGGAATGCCGCGCCGAAGGCGGCAAATTCATTCCCGATCGCGCGCATTTCGCGGTCGAGACCGAGGTGACGGGCGACGGAAAGCCCGACTGGGTGGTGGATTACAGCAGTGCGCGATGCTCCAACGCCGGCTATTCGGCCTATTGCGGCACCGCCGGATGCATGATTGCCATCTTCGGGTCCGACCGCAACGGCTATCGCGAAATCTTCAACGATAATGTCCGGGACTGGCAGGCGGTGAAGCTCGACGGAAAGGGGCGCACCGGGCTGGGCCTTTCGGTTCACGGGACGGTGTGCGGAAGCGTCGGGGCGGATATGTGCCTGGAAGTCCTGCGGTGGGATGGACGCAAATGGGCGGTGGTTGAACGGCGCCGCGGCACCGATGCCGACCTGTCGGCGTCAACCGGTGAAGACGCCGGGCCGCCGCCCGCCCTTCACAGCGCGCGCTGGCAGGTCGCAGGAGGCGGTGCCGGCACCGTCGCCGCGGTAACGGGGCATCCCGAATTCACCGCGGTGGGGCTTCGTTGCCAACCGGGCGGCGGCGTGGCGATGACGATCGTGCCGGCCAAGGGGCTGCACCTGCCCCCGCCGGGCAAGCCCCTGCTGATCGGCTTTCGAAGCGCCGGCGAAGGCAGCGAGGCGACGCAAAGCCTGAGCCCCGAAGCCGGAAAGCCCGATTTCAGCGGCGCGCTCGATCCCGTCGCCCGCGGCCTGCTGATGGGCGCCGACAGCGACCTTTCGCTCTATGCAAGCTATGACGGCGGCGATGAATGGACCGAATTGACGGCGCTTTCGCTTGCCGGATCGACGGCGGCGATCCGAACGCTGGAGAAACAATGCCCACGCGGTGCTGTGGCCAATGCTGGGGGAGCGGCAGGTCCGGGCCAGTCGCGCATTCTGCCGCTGCCGGTCGGCTATTATGTCGATGCGCGCATCTCAACCTGCGAAAAGCCCTTCGCCGACATCGCGATTTATCTAGCCGAGGACCGGATCGTCCAGCGCGGCAACAGCTGCAAGTTCACCAGCCTGAAGATGACGAGCACAAACGCCTTTCGGCAAACCGAGAGCTGCCCCGACATCGATGGACGGCCGATGCCCGCCACACAGGATTACAGGATCACCGGACCCCAATCGTTTGAGCTTGTTGGGGTGGGCGACGCATGGACCTTTTGCTCTGCCAATCGCTTGCCCGCCAAGGCAAAATTTTACCGGGCAGCGAAATAGGCGGGCTCGACGGAGCTGCAAAAAGGCAGGCAAGCGCGACCATTTTCCGGATATCATTCGGGGCCGTTCGCGCGACATAATAGAGGTCGGGTGGAAGACGATCTGGCTTCTGCTGATCGCCTTTCGGGTGTGGCTCGCGGGCAAATGGACGCATGATATCGAAGCGCTTTTCCAAAACCGCATCGGGATGCTGCTCGCCTATAACTTCATGCCGTGGCGCCAAGTCGGGGCGCGTTAGGTGATCCAGCCGATGGGCCGCTACGTCGGCTGAATTAGCCGCGCGCGAAGATAGTCGCCGAGCTCCTGGCGGGACGAAAGGCCAAGGAGCAGCAATATCCGCGACAAATGGTTGCGGACGGTAAAATGCGAAATACCGAGTTCGCGGCCGATGCCTTTGTTTGACAGGCCGCGCATGACGCCCAAGGCGATTTCGAATTGCCTTTGCGTCAGACCGTCCCGCAATCCCCTCATGTTCGACTCGACCGGCGATATCTCGGGACAGGGGTCGGCATTGGTACGATCGTCGATTTCGAGGCAGACCGACGCCAGAGCCCGAATTTGCGCAACCGCATGACCGTCGGCTGCGACGACAATGAGCAATTTGGAATTCTGCCTGGTTCGAAGGGCGTCGCGGAGCGACGCCGCGTACGGCTTTTCGCAAGGCGTATTTCGATCGCGCCCGAATTCGCCTCGCTTGTCGGGAGCGCTCATCGGCCTTGCTCGGGCAGAACGGCTTCGCTCTGTGTTCGCATATTACGCCTCGCGCTCGCGAATGCCGAACGCCAGCAACCACAGTGCGAGCGCCAGTTCGCCGAGCAGAGTGGGCAGGGTGAAATATTGCGGAAGCTGCGCCGCCCGGAGCGGCGCTCCGAGCCAGGCGAGGCTGTTGACGAGATTGCATGCGCCCGCCGCAGCAACGAGAAGGCCGATGACTCTTGGCATCGCGCGTCCGTGCCAAATGAGCCAGCCAAGGAGCAGGCAATAAGCGCCGAAGAAAACAAGGCTGATCTTGTAGCCGTCGCCATGGACGCGCAGCAGCAGATACACCCAATCGGCGAGCGAGGATGACGGCTGCCCCAAATCCGGGAGCCGCAAAATCATCGCCGACAGCAGCGTATCGCATGCGAGCATCGCGATGCCGATCAGGCTGAAAGAAGCGGCTATGGCCGAGACCCGCGGCGCTCCCTTGCGGAAGATGCCATGCAGGAGAATGGTGACGCCGATATAGCAACCCAGCATCGCGAGATCGGCGATCATCCCGAGCCGGAATGTCGATCCCGATGCGAAAATGGCCTGTGCGGTTGCGGCGGGATCGCCGCGCACGATCAAGGCGCCGCGGGCGACGACTTCTGCGTAAACGCCAAAGCCTATCGTTCCCAGATACAGGAATCCGGCGAGGCGGGCATGCGAAGCGTCCGCGCTCATTCCGGGCCTCCTTCGGTGGTAGTCCACGTCCAGGCGGCGATGACGATCGAGGCGGTGAGCGCCATCTCGATGATCGCCAGAGTGATGTAGAATGGCGCGGCACCCGGCAGCGTCATCGCCATGATAGCGGTATACAAAAGGCCGAAGACGATATTGCTCCAGCGGCAAATTGCTGCCGGGAGATAGAGCGTCGCCGCGATCAGCAGCGCGGGGATCGCCATCATCAGCGAAACGGCAACCAGCGTTCCAGGGGTTGCGGGTCCAAGCGGCCCGATGTTTCCCTGCGCCATCGATGCCAGCTTGTTATCGGTATAGAGGCCGAAATAGTCGCCATAGACATAGCAGAACATTGTTGCTGTCCAGAGCGTCGACAGTTTGAGGCGGGTAGGGACCGGTATGTCCGTGAGACTCTTCATCGCATGACCTTGTTAAGTCCAAAATATGGGCGGCCACGGATCGTCGGGTCGTTGCAAAGAGGCGGGCCGGTCGGCCATCTCTCCTTCGTCCCCGTTTCCGCTCGGGCGACCCGCCGGATCGGTCATTTTGGCGCCGCTAGTCTTGCCGGTTTGGAATTCGGCGATGTTTTTTTGCGTCGATTGCCTCACATTGCCGATGAAATTTCGGCCATCGGATCCGCCGCACGGGCCAGCGGGCCGCCGAATATGCTTGCCGATCGCCCCCCGCGGTTTACTTGTTGCAGGGTGCGATTGCCGATGGGGGGCATGCGAGGCCAACCGATCCGGTGAGCGTCGTGGTTTCTGTCCGGAGTCTTTAAGGGTTCTGCGTTGATGGCGTCGATTTTGCAGCCTGGCATTCGTTCGCAGCGACCGGACCCGATGAGGATCGACCTTTCGCTTCTCTACGGCGCGGCCTTTTGTTGTGCGTCGCTCGCATTCTGCCTCAAGTCCGTGCTGGCATCGCGGCTGGGTATGGCCGTCGACGCGGTTGCGATCCTGGGTAATGCGACATGCGGATGGTCGTGGCTGGCAACCCGATCGCTTTTCCGGTGCGAATCTCCGTCGCGAAGCGACTGGTGGCCGGTCGCCGCGGTGCTGATGGTGATGATCGCGTCCGCTGTGACATCGCTGGTGCCGGCAGACGGCATGCCTCTCAGGATCCTGGATAATCTTGCCAGATTGGGGAGTTCCGCCATGCTGCTTATGGCGGTGGCCGAACCGTTGCTCGATCTGCGCGCGCAAAGCGACAAATCCGAACGGCGCTTCCGCATCCTGTATTCAGGCATCTACGCAGCCATATTGGCGGTGGCGGTCCTGGCCGTCGACGGGGCGCCCGACGGGTCGGCCGCATCCCAACTCAGCATTCCGGTCAAGGTCGTTTGCGCGATCGCGGCGGTATTCGGCTATGGGTTGGCCCTCGGCCATCGGAAACGGCATCCGCTCGTCGATCCGAAGGCGCGCGCTTCGCGGAAACCCGTTGCGTCGGACCCCCGGCTTGAAGCGCAGTTGATCACGCTCATGCGCGAGAACAGCCTTTACGCCGAGGCCGATCTGCGCGTTGCCGACCTGGCACGGCTCACGGGTGAGCCCGAATATAAGGTGACCCAGTGCATTACCGGTGCGCTTGGCTACCCCAATTTCAATCAGATGGTGAACGGCTACCGCATCGAAGAGGCAAAGCGCCGCCTGGTCGATCCGGCGCTCGCCCACTTGCCGATCCTGACGATTGCGCTGGATTGCGGATTTGGTTCGATCGGCCCGTTCAACCGAGCCTTCAAGGCCGACACCGGCATGACGCCGCAGGAATTTCGTCGGCAGTCCCGATAGGCGTCGCCTCTGGAGGCGCGATACTGGACGAACATCGGCTTGTCGTCCGGTTCGGCGTTCCGCTTCAGCGATTTAAGTGAATGGCTCCCCGGGTAGGATTCGAACCTACGACCGATCGATTAACAGTCGATTGCTCTACCGCTGAGCTACCGAGGAGCAGCCCGCCGAGGCGGGCAAGGCGGCCCCTTTGCCGCCATGCGGATCATTTTGCAAGGGGGTTGTACGGCAATTTTTACGGATCGTTCAGAAGCCCGACCGAAATTTTTCGCGCACCCAGCTTTCGGGCGCCGGGAGGATGGGCGAGAAATAGTCCGAGCGGCCGCAGACCGTATCGATCAGCTGCCGTAGCACCGATCCCGACTGCGCGGTGGTCGAGTCCGACGGCCCCGCTTCGGTATCCAGATATTTGCCGGCGACGTAAAAGCTGCTGTCGCGCATGAATGACGTGTTCGAACCACAGTCGGCCTGCCGCGTGGTCATCGTGCGGTCGAAATCGCGCGTATCGGTCGTGCTTTCGTAGAGCGTCTGCTGGCGAAAGGTGACGGTGGTGCCCGACCGCTGCACCGAATCGATATCGACAAGATAGACAAGCTGCGGCGCGTTGCTGGAATAGGCGGCAAGCCGCCACGATTCGGCGAAGGCCGGCTGCGGCGCGAGCAATGGCAAAAGAGCAAGCATGGTCAGACGCATGAAATTCCCCCATTCATGTGAAGGGCGATGCTAACCGCGCCCGGCGGCCGCGCAAGCGGTCAAACGATGAATTGTTCCATCGCGATACGTTCGTCGAGCCCCTGATCGGGATCGAAGAGCAGCGTGAGCGGCCGGCTGCGATCGGTGGTGACGAGCACGGTCTTCACGTCGCGGATTTCGCGTTGGTCGGCGACCGCACTGACGGGCCGCTTGGCGGCTTCGCGGACGTTGAAACGGATGCGCGTCGATTCGGGAACCAGCGCGCCGCGCCAGCGTCGCGGGCGGAACGGGCTGATCGGGGTCAGTGCGAGCATTTCGGATTCGAGCGGCAGGATGGGGCCGTTCGCCGACAGATTATAGGCGGTCGAACCCGCCGGGGTCGCGACGAGCACGCCGTCGCAGGCAAGTTCCTCGAGCATCTGCTTTTCGTTGATCAGCACCTCAAGCTTCGCGGCCTGCCGCGTTTCGCGCAGCAGCGAAATTTCGTTGATCGCCGGCAGGATGTGCCGTTCGCCGCTGATCGTGGTGATATCGCCCTGCAGCGGGTGGATCAGGAAGGGGCGGGCGCTCGCGATGCGGTCGATCAGCCCTTCGACGCGAAATTCGTTCATCAGGAAGCCGATGGTGCCGCGGTTCATCCCGAACACGGGCAGACTGCGCCGCTGATCGAGAAGCTGGTGCAGCATGTGCAGCAGGAAGCCGTCGCCGCCGAGCACGATGAGCATGTCGGCTTCGCCAAGATCGACGAAATCGTAAAGCGGGCGAAGCTCGGCCTCCGCCTCCATCGCCGCGGGCGCATTCGACGCGACGAGCGCGATCTTGCGTTGCATCTGGTCCCCCTGGGGCGTGATCTAACCGCCCGTTGCACTCATATGACGCGCGACCGCCGGTGTGGACTTTCGTTCGATCTGAAAGTCATGCGCGCGGGGTTTGCCAGCCAATGCGGCATCAATCAAGCCATCGACATCGCTCCCTTCACGCAGCGCGGCGCGCAGGTCGACATGGTCGTCCTGGCCGAGGCACATATAGATGCGCCCCTCGACCGTCAGGCGGATGCGGTTGCAACTGGTGCAGAAATTATCGCTGAGCGGGGTGATCAGGCCGAGCGTGACCGGGCTGTCCTCGATCCCGAAATAGCGCGCCGGGCCGCCGGTGTGGCGATCGACCGGAAAGATGGCGCGATCGGCGCGCAGCGGCGCGATGAAATGGTGGAGCGGAATATAATGATCGCTGCGCTCATCGGCGACCTCGCCCAGCGGCATGGTCTCGATGAGGGTCAGATCGCAGCCCTCGTTGGCGCACCAGTCGAGCATCGGCAGAAGCTGGTCTTCGTTGAGCCCTGCCAGCGCGACCATGTTGATCTTCACCGCCAACCCGGCGGCCCGGGCTGCGGCGATGCCGCGCAGCGCCGTAGCGAGTTCGCCGACGCGCGTAATGTGGCGAAAGGCGTCGGGGTCGAGCGTGTCGAGACTGACGTTGACGCGGCGAATCCCCGCTTCGACAAGCATCGAAGCATGGTCGGCCAGCCGCATGCCGTTGGTGGTCAGCGTCAGTTCGTCGAGCCCGCGGCCGATGAGCGCGCCCAGTTGCGCCGCGAGCAGATCGATCCCGCGCCGTACGAGCGGTTCGCCGCCGGTGAGGCGGATACGGCGGACGCCGCGCGCAACAAAGCGTTCGGCAAGTACGCCCATTTCTTCTATACTGAGGACCGCGGATCGAGGCAGAAACTGCATCTCCTCGGCCATACAATACCGACATCTGAGGTCGCAGCGATCGGTAACGGACAGGCGCAAATAGCTGATGCGCCGACCGTGACCGTCGGTGAGTGGAGCGACAGGCGGGGCGGAATTTGCGGCCATCGCCTGAATGATGGTGCAAAAGGGAAGAGATTGGCAAGCAAAGCCTGCTAGGGGGCGCCAATGAATCGCACAGTTGACACGAACGCACAAAGCGTTCGGCACCTTGAAAATCTCCACGGTCGGCACGGCGCCGACGCGGGCGTCATTCTGGTCCAGGTCGACCAGCTCGCCCGAATCAACCATAGCGCCGGTACCGAGACCGGAAACGCGCTGCTCGACGAAGTCGCGCGCCGGCTCGAAACCTTTGCCGCTGACGAATTCGGTCATGGCTCGTTCGTCGGCCGGCTCGAGGGGCCGCGCTTCCTGATCGTGCCTGCGGTCCCCTTATCGCTCGGAGCGCTGCGCGCGCAGGAGCGGGCTTTGCACGTCGCGCTGGCCGAACCGATGGTCGGCGATCCGAATGGCCGGCTTGCGATTCGCATCGTTACGGCGCTGATCACGCGCGACGAGCCCGTCGAGGAGCAGCTTCGCGCCGCTGCCGACCAGCTCGCACGTCCAGCATCGGCGCGCGACGGTGTGATGGTCAAGTCGGCGCTCGCCAATGACGAGGTCGCAATCTTCTATCAGCCGCAATATGAGGTCGCGACGGGAGCGATGATCGGGGTCGAGGCGCTGCTGCGCTGGCAACATCCCGAACTCGGCCTGCTCGGCGCCGGACCGCTGGTTACCGCAGCGCGCGCGGCGCGCATGGAACGCGAGCTTACCGAACATGCGCATCGCGTCGCGCTGGCCGAGATCGCCGGCTGGCCGCGGGCGCTCGGCAAGCTTCGCGTGTCGCTCAACATCACCGCCGCCGACCTCGGCGATCCCGATTTCGCCGACCGTTTCGCGGCGATGGTGAAGGCCACTGGTGTCGATCCCGACCGCCTGACGCTCGAACTCACCGAACAGGCTATGCTCAGCGATCCGGCCAGCGCAGCGGCACAGCTTGCCCAAATCCGGGCGCTTGGCTGCGCAATCGCGATCGACGATTTCGGAACGGGCTATTCCAGCCTGTCGCTGCTCGCCAGGCTGCCGATCGACTATCTGAAGATCGACAATGGTTTCACGCGCACGATCGACGGCAGCGACCGCGACCGCATCGTGGTGCGCGCGATCGTGGACCTTGCCCGTGCGCTTGGATTGCTCGTCGTCGCCGAAGGGGTCGAGAACGAACGCCAACTCGAGCGGCTGCGCGAACTGGGCGTTGCAACCTGGCAGGGCTTTCTGAAGTCGGGGCCGGTGCCGGGAAGCGAACTGCCGGGGCTGATGGAATAAGTCCGCAATAGCGGCCGTTCTAGCTCGCCTGCCGTGCGAGTTTCCCCAAACCTTTCGACAGTTGCAGTGCGCCGTTGAGCCGCGCGCCCGCGCTGATCCAGTCGCCGCTCACCGACAGCTTGTTGTCGGGGCGGATGCGCGCGCGACCCTTCAGCCGCTCGACATAGGCGATCAGACCGGGGACATTGGCGAACTGGTCGCCGTGGAAGCTGACGAGGGCGCCCTTGGTGCCGACGTCGAGCTTGGCGATGCCAGCCGCCCTCGCGTTCGCCTTGATCTCCATGAGCTGGATGAGGTTCGCGGTTTCGGGCGGCAGCGGGCCGAAGCGGTCGATCATCTCGGCCGCGAAACCGTCGAGCCCGGTACGGTCCTCGGCCTCGTTGAGGCGGCGATAGAGCGCCATGCGTAGCGGCAGGTCGGGTACATAATCTTCAGGGATAAGGATCGGCGCATCGACCGTGATAACGGGCGACAAGGCCTCGCGCGGCGGTGCGACGCCAGCACCTTCGGCCTTGGCGACGAGGATCGCCTCTTCGAGCATCGATTGATAGAGTTCGAATCCGACCTCGCGAATATGTCCCGACTGTTCGTCGCCGACGAGATTGCCGGCGCCGCGAATGTCGAGGTCGTGACTGGCAAGCTGGAAGCCAGCCCCCAAGGTGTCGAGATCGCCGAGCAGCTTGAGCCGCTTTTCGGCGGTGTCGGTGATCGCGCCGCCCTCGGGCGTCGTGAGGTACGCGTAGGCGCGCGTCTTCGACCGGCCGACGCGGCCGCGGAGCTGGTAAAGCTGGGCCAGGCCGAAACGGTCGGCGCGGTGCACGATCAAGGTGTTGGCGCTCGGAATGTCGAGGCCGCTTTCGACGATCGTGGTCGATACGAGCACGTCATATTTGCGATCGTAGAAGGCGCTCATGCGCTCTTCGACTTCGCCGGGCGCCATCTGGCCGTGCGCGACGACATATTTGATTTCGGGGACGCGGGTGCGCAGGAACTCCTCGATGTCGGGCAGATCCTTGATGCGCGGGGTGACGAAGAAGCTTTGGCCGCCACGGTCATGCTCGCGCAGCAGCGCTTCGCGGATCACCACCGGATCCCACGGCGCGACATAGGTGCGTACCGCCAGACGGTCGACCGGGGGCGTCTGGATGACGCTGAGTTCGCGCAGCCCCGACATCGCCATCTGCAAGGTGCGCGGGATCGGCGTCGCCGTCAGCGTCAGCACATGGACGTCGGCCTTGAGCTGCTTCAGCCGTTCCTTGTGGACGACGCCGAAACGCTGCTCCTCGTCGACGATGACGAGGCCGAGATTACGGAATTCCACCGATTTCGCGATCACCGCGTGGGTGCCTACGACGATATCGATTTGCCCGCTGGCGAGGCCGTCGCGCGTTTTCTGCGCTTCGCCCGCGGGCACGAGACGCGACAGGCGGCCGATGTTGACCGGGAAGCCTTTGAAACGCTCGACGAAGTTCGTGTAATGCTGGCGCGCGAGTAAGGTCGTCGGCACGACCACCGCGACCTGCACCCCCGCCATCGCCGCGACGAAGGCGGCGCGGAGCGCAACCTCGGTCTTGCCGAAACCGACGTCGCCGCAGACGAGCCGGTCCATCGGGCGGCCCGACGCCATATCCTCCAGCACGTCGCCGATCGCGCGGTCCTGATCGTCGGTTTCCTGGTAGGGGAAACGGTCGGCGAAAGCGGGATAAGCGGCGTCCTGCGCCAGCACTTCGCCGGGGCGGAGCGCGCGTTGCGCCGCGGTCGCGAGCAGTTCGCCAGCGATTTCGCGGATGCGCTCTTTCATCCGCGCCTTGCGGCGCTGCCATGCCTCGCCGCCGAGCTTGTCGAGCGCAACCCCGTCGCTCTCGCCTCCGTAGCGCGAGAGGACGTCCAGATTTTCAACGGGGACGTAGAGCTTGTCGCCGCCCGCATAAGTGAGCGCGACGCAATCGTGCGGGCTTTTCCCGACCGGGATCGACGTCAGCCCTTCGTAGCGGCCGATGCCATGATCGAGGTGGACGACGAGATCGCCGACGCTGAGCGTCGCGAGTTCGGCGAGGAAGGCGTCGGCGCTTTTGCGGCGCTTTTGACGACGTACCAGCCTTTCGCCGAGAATATCCTGCTCGGTGAGCAGGCTGATCGCGTCGCTCGCGAAGCCGTGGTCGAGCGGAAGAACGACCATTGCGGTCGCGCCGCCGGCATCGGCCGAAGCGGTGCCGAGTGCTTCCTGCCAGCCGTCGGCGGAGGCAAGCGCGCTGACGCCATGGTCCCTGAGCAGCCCCGACAAGCGATCGCGCGCGCCCACCGAATAGCTGGCGATAATCGTCCGGCGGCCCTTGCGGCGTTCGTCCGACAGATGGTCGGCGACCTTGTCATAGACGTTGAGGTCCGCCGCGCGCTCGGGCGTGAAATCGCGGGCGGCAAAGCTTTCGAGATCGATGACGTTCGGCGCGGGCGGGACATCGAAGGGGGAGACGACATGCACCGGCCGGTCGCGCTCGGCAGCCGCCCACTCGCTCGAGGTCAGGTAAAGCGTGTCGGGGGCGAGCGGGCGATAGCTGCCCGCCTGCTCGCGCTCGGCCGCGACGCGGTTTGCATGATAGTCGGTGATCGCATCGAAGCGCGTCTCCGCCGTCGCGTCGGTGCGGTGGCCGCGCAGCACCGGGGTTGCGGGGTCGATATGGTCGAACAGTGTCGCCAGCCGTTCCTCGAACAGCGGCAGCCAATGGTCCATCCCCGCCTGCCGCCGGCCCTCGCTGACCGCCTGATAGAGCGGATCGCCGGTTGCCTGCGCGCCGAACATCTCGCGGTAGCTCGACCGGAAGCGCTTGATCGTGTCCTGATCGAGCAGCGTTTCGGCCGCAGGAAGCAGTTGCAGCGACTTGGCGGGGCCAAGACTGCGCTGGTCGGCGGGATCGAAGCGGCGAATACTCTCGATCTCGTCGCCAAAGAAGTCGACGCGCAGCCCCGCGTCCTCGCCGGCGGGGAAAAGGTCGACGAGGCTGCCGCGCACCGCGAATTCGCCCTGATCGGCGACGGTATCGACGCGGTTGAACCCGTTGGCGACGAGCAGTTCGGCAAGCGCGTCGCGATCGATCCGCTGCCCCGGTGCGAGCGTGGTCGCGAGCTGGCGGATGCGGAAGGGCGTGAGGGTGCGCTGGGTGATCGCGGCGACGGTGGTCAGGATCAGTTCGCCGCGCTTCGGCGGCGCCTGCAGCGCCGACAGCGTGGCGAGCCGGTCGGCGCTGACGCGCATCGACGGCCCGGCGCGGTCATAGGGCAGGCAGTCCCAGGCGGGAAAGCGATGGATGACAAGGTCGGGCGCAAAGAAAGGCGCGGCATCGGCGACCGCCTGCATCGCGGTATCGTCGGTCGCGACATAGACGAGCCGCTTGTCGCTGGCGCGCGCCAGATCGGCGAGCAACAGCGGCAGGAAGCCGTCCGCGGTGCGCGCGAGCGTCAGCGGTGCCGACGCCGACGTGATGGCGGCGAAAATGTCGGCGGAGGGACGGGTCATGGCAGCGGAATATAGTCCAGCCGGCGCATCGCGGCGATCATTGCCGGTCGGTCGAGATGCGCGGGCGGGTGCCCGGTGCCGAGCGCCCACGCCATGATGTCGACGTCATCTTCTTCGACGACGGCTTCGAACCACGCGATTTCGTCTTCGCCCCACGCCGCCGCATAGCGATCGAAGAAGCCGCCGATCATATAGTCGGCCTCGCGCGTGCCGCGGTGCCAGGCACGGAATTTCAGGCGTTTGAGGCGGTCTTGCATGGCGGGCCTTTTAATCGCGCAAGCGATGAAGTGAAAACGGACATCGCCCCCACTCACCGTTCGCCCTGAGCTTGTCGAAGGGCTGTTCTCTCTTTCCGCCGCTGGAAATAAGGGCGGTGCTTCGACAAGCTCAGCACAAACGGAAGAGAGGTTGGGTTTCCTTCGCTCGACACGAACGGAAAGACGAGGCTAGACACGCCCTAGCCATGCGACCCGAAATCCTCAACCCGCTCTTTGCCGCGCTGACCGACCTCAAGGGTGTCGGTCCGCAGCTTGCCAAGCCGCTGACGCGGCTGGGGCTCGAGCGCGTTGTCGATGTGCTGTTCCATCTGCCGACCGGCCTGATTTCGCGCGTGCCCGTCGACCGGCTCGATCAGGCGCAGGCGGGACAGACGATCATCGTCGATCTGACCGCGCAGGATTACCGCCCCGGCCGATCGCCGCGGGCGCCGTTCGGGGTCGAGGCGTTCGACGCGTCGGGCGACCATGTGCGGCTGGTCTATTTCGGGCGAACGTCGGGTCTGGCGCGCAAACTGTTCCCCCTGGGGGAGAAGCGCCGGGTGTCGGGGCGGCTCGATCTTTATGGCGATATGCGCCAGATCGTGCACCCCGACCATGTCGCCGAACCGGGGGACGAAGCCGGGATTGCGGAACATGAACCCGTCTATCCGCTGACCGAAGGGCTGACCAATGCGCGGCTGTTGCAGCTGGCGGCGGTGGCGCTCGAGCGGCGACCCGAACTTGCCGAATGGATCGACGCGCCGCTGCTGGCGAGCCGCAACTGGCCCGCGTGGCGCGATGCGATGGAACGCGCCCACGCCAGCCCGCGCGACGAAGCGGCGCGCGACCGGCTCGCCTACGACGAAATATTCGCCAGTCAGGTCGCGCTGATGCTGATCCGGCAGGGATTGCGCAATCGGCGGGGGAGGGCGGTGCGCGGCGACGGGCGATTGGTCGATGCGCTAAGGCTGCCGTTTGGCCTGACCGGCGCGCAGGAGCGCGTCGGGCGCGAGATCGCCGGCGACATGGCGCAGGACACGCCGATGCTGCGCATGCTGCAGGGCGATGTCGGATCGGGCAAGACGCTTGTCGCGCTGCGCGCGATGCTGGCGGCGGTAGAAGCGGGAACGCAGGCGGCGCTGCTCGCGCCGACCGAGATTCTGGCCCGCCAGCATTATGCGACCTTGCAATCAATGCTCGCCGGGCTGCCCGTCAATCTCGCCATCCTGACCGGCCGCGACAAGGGACGGGCGCGCGAATCGACGCTGATGGGGCTTGCCGACGGCAGCATCGACATATTGGTCGGAACGCATGCGATCTTTCAGGACGCGGTAAACTACCGTGATCTGTCGCTCGTCGTGGTCGACGAACAGCATCGTTTCGGCGTGGCCCAGCGACTGATGCTGACGAACAAGGCGGCGCGTCCGCCGCATCTGCTGGTCATGACCGCCACGCCGATCCCCCGCACGCTGCTGCTCGCCAACCATGGCGAGATGGACGTGTCGCGGCTCGACGAAATGCCGCCCGGGCGGACGCCCGTCGATACGCGCGTCGTGTCGGTCGACCGGCTCGACGAAGTGATCGACGGCCTGGCCCGGCATCTGGCGAGCGGCGCGCAGGCCTATTGGGTGTGCCCGCTGGTGGCCGAGAGCGAGGCGAGCGAACTGGCCGCGGCCGAAGATCGCGCCGCGCTGCTCCGCGCCCGGTTCGGCGAGGCGCGCGTCGGGCTGGTCCATGGCCGCATGAAAGGGCCGGACAAGGATGACGTCATGGCACGGTTCGAGGCGGGCGAGATCGGCGTTCTCGTTGCGACGACGGTGATCGAGGTCGGGGTCAATGTCCCCGCCGCCAGCCTGATGATCGTCGAGCATGCGGACCGCTTCGGGCTGGCCCAGCTCCACCAGCTCCGCGGCCGCGTCGGACGCGGAACGGCGAAATCGGTGTGCCTGCTGCTGCGATCGCAGACTCTGTCCGAAACGGCGCGCGAGCGGCTCGCGTTGATGCGCGACACGAACGATGGCTTCGTGATCGCCGAAAAGGATCTGGAGCTGCGCGGCGGCGGCGAATTGCTCGGGCTCAAGCAGTCGGGCGACGCCGATTATCGTTTGGCGACGCCCGAACAGCTCGTTCGCCTCTTGCCGGTGGCGCATGACGATGCGCGGCTGTTCGTCGAACGCGACGGCGGAATGGAAGGCGCGCGCGGCGAAGCGGTGCGGCTTTGCCTGTATCTGTTCGAGCGCGATGCGGCGGTGCCGCTGCTGCGGAGTGGGTGAGCAAGCGTCGCCCCCGCGCAGGCGGGGGCCGCTGGCAGTTTACGCAACGACGGAGAGACAGGTCTCCAACGGCCCCCGCCTGCGAGGGGGCGCCGCGATCGGGAAGCGCTAGTTTACGTCGCCGCGGGCGCCCATGGCGCGGATCATCGGCAGATAATCTTCGGCGGTGATCGATTTTTCGAACTGCACACCGGTCTTGCCGCCGAGCGACCAGACGACCTTTGCCGCCGTGCGGCCGATGATGGGCATGCGGAACACGACCAGATCGCCTGGCTCCAGCCCGCGTTCGTATCGCATCAGCAAGCCGTCGGCGCTGATGTTGACGCAGGTGCACATTTCCTGCCGCCCGTCGGGCAGCACGAAGGGCAGGCGACAGTAAACGTCGCTGCGCGGAGCAATTCGCTGGTCGAGCCCGACATAGTGGGCTTTGCTCGTGTCAATCTTACGCATACGTCCCGGACCTTTGTGGTTTGCCGGAGAAGATCATCGCGATTGCTGAAGAATCCGTAAACGCTTTTTTGCGGATTCAGCGCGTGACGAGCCCGTGCTTCTTTGTCCCCAGGCTGACCGGCACGTCGTTTTCGCCGGGCACGACCAGATAATGCGGGTCGCGGATCACCGTGCCGTCGACCTTCACCGCCCCCTCGTCGAGCTTTCGGCGCGCCTCCTTGTTCGACGCCGCAAAACCCATTTCGCGCAGCGCGTTCAGGATGCCGATCCCTTCGGCCGGGGCCGAAACGCGCGGCAGGTCGCCGCCGATGTGGCCCTTTTCAAAGGTTTGCGTCGCGGTTTCCGCCGCAGCCTTCGCCGCATCGGCGCCGCGGCACAGCGCGGTCGCTTCGTTGGCGAGGATCTTTTTCGCTTCATTGATCTCGGCGCCTTCGAGCGCTTCGAGCCGCGCGATCTCGGCAAGCGGAAGGTCGGTGAACAGCTTCAGGAAGCGGCCGACGTCGCGGTCGTCGCAGTTGCGCCAATATTGCCAATAGTCAAAATGGGACAGTTGAGCGGCATTTAACCAGACGGCGCCGGCGGCGGTTTTGCCCATTTTGGCGCCCGCGGCGGTGGTCAGCAGCGGAGTCGTCAGCCCGAAGAGCTCGGCTCCGTCCATGCGACGACCGAGTTCCATGCCGTTGACGATATTGCCCCACTGGTCCGATCCGCCCATCTGGAGCCGCACGCCCATCGCCTTCGACAGATGGCGGAAGTCGTACCCCTGAAGGATCATGTAATTGAATTCGAGGAAGGTCATCGGCTGTTCGCGTTCGAGGCGCAGCTTGACCGAATCGAAGGTCAGCATGCGATTGATCGTGAAATGCGTGCCGACTTCCTGAAGCATCTCGATATAACCGAGCTTGCCCAGCCAGTCCTGATTGTCGACCATCACCGCGTCGGTCGGGCCGTCGCCGAAGATCAGAAAGGGTTCGAAGATCGTGCGGATCGATGCGATGTTCGCGGCGATCGTTTCGTCCGACAGCATCTTGCGGCTCTCGTCGCGCCCCGTGGGATCGCCGATCCGCGTCGTCCCGCCGCCCATCAGCACGACCGGCTTGTGCCCCGTCTGCTGCAGGCGGCGCAGCATCATGATCTGGACGAGACTTCCGACATGCAGGCTGGGCGCCGTCGCGTCGAAGCCGATATATCCCGGGACGACCTGTTTGGCGGCAAGCGCATCGAGCCCTTCCGCGTCGGTCATCTGATGGATATAGCCTCGCTCGTCGAGCAGGCGCAGCAGGTCGGATTTATAGTTCGTCATGGCGGCCTCATTGAAAGCGGGGGGCGCTTAGCATGGGGTTTGCGATTTGGATAGCATGCGCACACAGCTGATCTGCCACCCCGGGACGCCCGCGAAAGCGGTGCGCGCGGTGTGGGCTGAGGTGGCGCTGTCGTTCGAAGACGGTTTTTCGCTGCGCTTCGGGGTCGAGGGCGATATCGGCGCCTTGGTGCTGCCGCCCTGCGAAGGACAGCTCGTCATCGCCGACACGGCGACCGACGGGCTATGGCAGAGCAGCTGCTTCGAGGCGTTTCTGACCGAAGAGGGGCAGCCCGACTACACCGAGTTCAACTATGCGCCCGATGGCCGCTGGGCCTGTTATCAGTTTGACGACTATCGCTCGCTTTTGAAAAGCGACGATCTGGCGCCGTGGGACATGACGTGCGAGCGCGGCGCCGCGCTCTATATCCTGCGCATCGAACCGGGCATCTATCCCGATCGCGGCAGCAAGCTCGCGCTGTCGGCGGTGATCGAGGAACTGGACGGCACCAAAAGCTATTGGGCACTGCGGCACCCGCCCGGCAAGCCCGACTTCCATCATCCCGATTGCTTTCAACTGACGCTTGGGGCACCCGGCGCAGCATGACCGTGACATTTGGCATCGACCGCCTGCTCGCCGATCCGGCGCTTCGCAAACCGCTCGAGGGGCGCCGCGTCGCGCTGCTCGCGCATCCCGCGTCGGTTACGGCTGACCTGACGCACAGCATCGACGCGCTGGTCGCGGCGGGGGTGAATGTCACCGCGGTGTTCGGGCCGCAACATGGTGTGCGCGGCGACCTGCAGGACAATATGATGGAGTCGCCCGACTTCACCGATCCGACCTACGGCATGCCGGTGTTCAGCCTCTACGGCGAAGTGCGGCGGCCGACCGGGCAGGCGATGCACACGTTCGACGTGATGCTCGTCGATCTTCAGGATCTGGGTTGCCGCATCTACACCTATGTCACCACCTTGCTCTACATCCTCGAGGCAGCGGCGGCGCACGGCAAGGCGGTATGGGTGCTCGACCGGCCCAATCCCGCGGGGCGCCCGGTCGAAGGCACGCTGCTGCGCGCCGGGTGGGAAAGCTTCGTCGGTGCGGGGCCGATGGCGATGCGCCACGGGTTGACGCTGGGCGAAATGGGGCACTGGTTCCTTCGCCACTTCGGCCTCGACGTCGACTATCGTGTCATCGCGATGGAGGGGTGGCAGCCCGATGGTCAGGGTTTCGGCTGGCCCGCTGACCGCGCTTGGATCAACCCCAGTCCCAATGCGCCGAACGTCAACATGGCGCGCGCCTATGCCGGGACGGTGATGGTCGAGGGCGCGACGCTCAGCGAGGGGCGGGGGACGACGCGCCCGCTCGAACTCTTCGGCGCGCCCGACATCGATGCGCGGGCGGTGATCGCCGAGATGCACCGGCTCGCCCCCGAATGGCTGACGGGCTGCAAACTGCGCGACATCTGGTTCGAGCCGACCTTTCACAAGCATAAGGGACAGCTCAACAGCGGCATCCATATCCACGCTGACGGGCCGTGGTACGACCATGCGACGTTCCGCCCGTGGCGCGTGCAGGCGCTGGGCTTCAAGGCGATCCGCGCGCTCTATCCCGATTATCCGATCTGGCGCGGCAAGGATTTCAAATATGAATATACCGACGATGTGCTTGCGATCGACGTGATCAACGGCGGGTCCGACTTGCGCCTGTGGGTCGATGATGCGGCGGCAGCGCCGGGCGACCTCGACGCGCTGGCGCTGCCCGACGAGGCGGCGTGGCGTGACGAGATTGCGGATTTGCTGATTTACCAGGGATAAGGGGATGGCGATGCAGCGGCGGCAATTTCTGGGTACGGCGGCGCTGACCGGATTGGCGGCGAGTGTGCCGATTTCCGCGCTCGCTGCCGACACCGCGGGCCTCCCCAACCTCGCGGCAAAGGCCGTCCCGATCGGTGCCGACGAACGCAAGACGCGGATCGCGAAGGCGGCGGCGCTGCTGCGCGCGAACGATATCGGCGCGCTGCTGATCGAGCCGGGGTCGAGCCTCATCTATTTCACCGGGGTCGAATGGTGGCGGAGCGAGCGGCTGACGGCCGCGGTGCTGACGCGCGAGGGCGAGGTGGCGATCGTCACGCCCTTCTTCGAGGAACCGTCGGTGCGCGAAAGCCTGGGCGTTCCGGCCGATGTGCTGACCTGGAACGAGGATGAAAATCCGCTGCGCTTCGTTTCAGACTGGCTGGCGAAGCGCGGACTTGCCAAGGGCAGGATCGGCGTCGAGGAGACGGTGCGCTATTTCGCGGTCGACGCGCTGCAAAAGGCAATGCCGGAGGCGCGCGTGGTCAATGGTGCGCCGGTCGTGCGCGGTTGCCGCATGATCAAGTCGGCGGCCGAACTCGCGCTGATGCAGGTCGCGAGCGACATAACCATCGCTGCCTATCGCCACACCGCGCCGCGGATCGAGGCGGGGATGGCCCCGGCCGACATTGGCGCGATCATGCGCGCCGCGACGCGTGCGCTGGGCGGCAACAGCGAATTCGAGCTGATCCTGCTCGGCGAAGCGAGCGCCTATCCGCACGGATCGGGCAAGCCGCAGGCGGTGAAGGCGGGCGAGGTGGTGCTGATGGACTGCGGCGCGACCGTGCACGGCTATCAGTCCGACATCTCGCGCAGCTTCGTCTACGGCAAGGCAAGCCCGCGCCAGCGGCAGGTGTGGGACGAAATGCGCAAGGGGCAGGACGTCGCCTTCGCCGCGGCGCAAATCGGTGCGGCGGCGGGAACGGTCGACGATGCGGTGCGCGCCTATTACCAGAAGCTCGGCTGGGGGCCGGGCTATCGCCTGCCCGGCACGTCGCATCGCACCGGCCACGGGATCGGCCTCGACGGACATGAGCCGGTCAATCTGGTGCGCGGCGAAACCACGAAGCTGGCGGCGGGCATGTGCTTTTCGAACGAACCCGGCATCTATATTCCCGGCGAGTTCGGTATCCGGCTGGAAGATTGCTTTCACATGACCGACAGCGGCCCGAAATGGTTCAGCGAGCCGCCGCCCTCGATCGATCAGCCGTTTGGTTGATCCGGCCCCTTCGGTTGCTGCACCAGACTGACCAGCACGAAGCTGATGATCATCAGCAGATACCAGCTGCCCAGCTTCTCGAACCCCACCATGTGCCAGCCATCGGCCTGGCTGGGATAGGTCCAGGCGCGCGCGAAGGTGCCGATATTCTCCGCAAACCAGATGAACAGCGCGACAAGGCCCCAGCCGACGAGCAGCGGCATGCGGCGGTGGATGTGGAGCGGGCGGAACCACACCTGACAACGCCAGAAGAGAAGCGCGGTGACGGCGAACAAAAGCCAGCGGATGTCGGGCAGCCAGTGGTGCGCGAAGAAGTTGACATAGATCGCGGCCGCAAGCGCGTAACTCGTCCACATCGGCGGATAGCCGGTGTAGCGGAAATCGAAGATGCGCCAGACGCGCGCGATATAGCTGCCGACCGCGGCGTACATGAAGCCTGAAAACAGCGGTACCGCACCGATGTGGAGCAGGCTGCCTTCCGGATATTGCCATGACCCCGCGGCGGTCTTGAACAGCTCCATGACGGTGCCGACGATGTGGAAGATCAGGATAACGATCGCTTCCCGCGGTGTCTCGAGCCGGAACGCGAGCATGCCGAGCTGGGTCAGCACCGCGCCGATGGTGATCGCGTCATAGCGGTGGACCGGCGCGCTGGCGGGCCAGAATAGATGGGTGCCGAGCAAAAGCGCGAGCATCAGCGCGCCGAACAGGCACGCCCAGCCCTGTTTGAAGCCGAACACCAGAAATTCGAGAAACCAGCCGCGCGGCCCGGGCTCGACCGCCATCGCCTCCAGCCGCGTGCGGACGGCGTGAAAGCGGCTGTGCCGCATCGGCGCGTCAGACATGCACGGAAACGTAAGCGATCAGCGTCGCGGCGGGCAGCAACAGCGCCTGCGCGAGGATCGTGCCGGCGAGCCGGCTCAGCGAGATGAAGGTGATCGCGCGGCGGAAATCTCCCTCGTCGACTTTGCCCTCGACCGCGTCGTCGGTCATCACCGACAGCTGCGGGTCGATGAAGGCGAAGAGCAGGATCGTCGCGAAGCCGTTGATGAGTGCCGAAAGCTGCGAAGCGGTAACGCGGAATTCGGGGGCGAGATAGCCCGCATAAAGCGACGCGACGACGCCGACCGCGAGGAGCGATTGCGCGAGGCAGTTGGCGATCAGGACCCCCCAGCCGATCCCCTTGGGCATGCGCCAGGCTTTGAGGTGACCAAGGCTGGGCACACGAAGCGACTGGCGCATCGTGCGCAGGCCGCTCGGGCTGACCGCCTTCATCGCGAGCCGCGTCGTCGAGCGGTTGTTCTGGTACCAGCCGATCGCCGCGGCGAACATGCGCTGGCCGGTGGGAACGAGCAGGATGCCGAGCAGCGTCGCGACGCTTGCCGCCGCCAGCACCAATTGCATGTCGAGGAACAGCGAGGCGCCGCTGCCGTCATGGATGCGCGTTTCGATCCGCTTCGCGAGGAACGGCCCCAGAAAACTGTTCGAGGTGCGCGAAAAGAGCACGAGGATGTTGAACAGCGCGAACGACATCGCGATCCGCCGCGTCCGCACGCCGGCGATGCGGGCGGCATAGGCCAGCGCACCGATCAGGTTGATGAAGCCGGTGAGCAGAAGGATTGTAACGAGAGGGAGATCGATCATTCGGGACCTTGTTTCTCGTCATTGCGAGCGGAGCGAAGCAATCCAGGGCGGTTGACGCAGGCTCCGGATTGCCACGGGCCTTCGGCCCTCGCAATGACGATTAAAGAAAACCGTGGCTCAATGCTTGCGCGTCAGTTCGCGCATCGCGTCGTCGAGCCCCGCCAGTGTCAGCGGGTACATGCGGTCGTTCATCAACTGTTTGATCAGCTTCACCGACTGGGTGTAGCCCCATTGCGCCGAAGGAACGGGGTTCAGCCACACGGCGGCGGGATAGACGTGCGTCATGCGCTGCATCCACACCGCGCCCGATTCTTCGTTGAAATGTTCGACGCTGCCGCCCGGATGGGTGATTTCATAAGCGCTCATCGACGCATCGCCGACGAAGACCAGCTTGTAGTCGTGGCCATATTTGTGGAGGATATCCCACATCGGCGTGCGTTCGGACCAGCGGCGCTTGTTGTCCTTCCACACGCCCTCATAAGGGCAGTTGTGGAAATAGAAGAATTCGAGATTCTTGAATTCGCTCGTCGCGGCGCTGAACAATTCCTCGCACAGCTTGATGAACGGGTCCATCGATCCGCCGACGTCTAGGAAAAGCAGCAGCTTGACCGCATTGCGCCGTTCGGGACGCATGCGGATGTCGAGCCAGCCCTGCCGCGCGGTACCTTCGATCGTGCCCGGAATGTCGAGTTCGTCGGCCGCGCCCTCGCGCGCGAATTTGCGCAGGCGGCGCAGCGCGATCTTGATGTTGCGGGTGCCGAGTTCCTTGGTGTTGTCGAGATTGGCGAACTCGCGCTTTTCCCACACCTTCAGCGCGCGCTTGTGCTTGCTTTCGCCGCCGATCCGCACGCCTTCGGGATTATAGCCCGAATTGCCGAAGGGCGATGTGCCGCCGGTGCCGATCCACTTGTTGCCGCCCTGGTGGCGCTTCTGCTGTTCTTCGAGCCGCTTCTTCAGCGTCTCCATGATCTCGTCCCAGTCGCCGAGCGCCTTGATCGCCTCCATCTCCTCGGGCGTCAGATATTTCTCGGCAACGGCCTTCAGCCATTCCTCGGGGATGTCGACGGGGTTCTGACCGTAATCGGTGAGCAGCCCCTTGAAGACTTTATTGAAGACCTGATCGAAGCGGTCGAGCAGCCCTTCGTCCTTCACATAGATGGCGCGGCTGAGATAATAAAATTGTTCGGGACTGCGATCGATCACCTCGCGGTCGAGCGCCTCCAGCAGCATCAAATGCTCTTTCAGGCTGGCGGGAATGCCCGCGGCGCGAAGCTCGTCGAGGAAGCCGAAAAACATGCGATATGCCTATCGCGTCGCGGCGGCGCGCGCAATCACTTTACGTTTACGGAAAGTGCGGGGTTACACCAACCACTCGATCCACGCGCCATGCGGGTGCGCGCGCGCCAGCATCACCGGCGCCGCGCCGCCCGGCCAGTGACGCACGACAAGTTCGTGGCCGTGAACGGTGCGATTCGCTTCCAGCGCGACCCAGGCGAGCGGCCGGTCCGCGGTCGCTCGTGCGCCCGCCGCTTCCATCGCGGCGGTAATGCGCGCCTGTTGGTCGGCGGGGATATATTGCCAGACGATCGAGTGCATCAATAGGCGCGTCGTGCCCGCGGCCTGCGGCTTTGCCAATTCCTGTTCGACGAAATCGGCCGCGGTCATGCGCACGAGGTCGGGCGGCCGCGCTTCGGCGGCAGCAATCGCCGCCTCGATTCGCGCGAAGCGAATGGCATGTTCGGGCCAGACGAACGCTTTGAGACGTAGTGCCTGCGCCGGATCGGTCAGATCGACGGGGGCGACGTCGCATCCCTTCGCCGACACGATTTCGATCGCATGCTGCGGCGGATGGCGGCCCTGCCAGTCCGGGGTGAAGGCCATGACGCCGGGCTGGGGGCCGACCTGGACGCCGCCGAGGTCGTAATGATAACGGTCGAGCATCAGGTTGATCCCCGCGCTCGATCCGATTTCGAGGCACTCGAAACGCGCAGGAAGGCCCTGATCGGCGAGCCACAGCATTGCGGCGATGACGTTGGCCGACCGGCCCGCCTCGTTTGTCTGCGGCGGACCGTCGAGCCACGGCAGCAGCGCCGCCTCGTGCCGTCGCACCACGCCCGCCACGATGACGGCATCGTTGACGTCGTTGGCGTCGGCATAGATTGGCGCGAGATCGTCTGCGGCGCCCGAAAGGTGCAGCGCATGGAGCCCGCCGGCGGCGCGCAGCGGCAGTGCGTCGGCAAGCGCCGCGCCGGGCCAGTCGGCGATGCGGCGTGCGAAGCCGGTTTCGGGCCGGTCGAGGAGCGTTGCGACAGCGGCGACGATGCGCGCCGTGATCGGCGCTTCGGCCGCGCGGCAATAGGCGACCTGATTGGCAAAAGCGGTGCGGACGGCGTCGGGTCCGGTTTCGTTCATGTCGACGAACTTGTACCGCTCGCTCATTGCCCTTTCTCCCACTGGCGCTTATGTGCGCCCTCGCTTATGCCCGAACCGATCATCTTTGCCATCCCCAAGGGACGCATCCTCGACGAGGCGCTCCCGCTGCTCGCCCGTGTGGGCATCGAGCCGGCCGCCGACTTCTTCGACAAGAAGAGCCGCGCGCTCGTGTTCGGGACGAACCAGCCGCATATCTCGCTGATCCGCGTGCGCGCCTTCGATGTCGCGACCTTCGTGGCGCACGGCGCCGCGCAGCTCGGCATCGTGGGTTCGGACGTCGTCGACGAGTTCGACTATTCGGAGCTCTATGCGCCGGTCGACCTCGGCATCGGTCATTGCCGTCTGTCGCTCGCCGGGCCGGAGGGCAGCGCGCCGCCGGGGCTGGGCGAAAGCCATATCCGCGTCGCGACCAAATATCCCGCGACGACGCGCCGCTGGTTCGAGGGGCAGGGGATTCAGGCCGAGTGCATCAAGCTGAACGGTGCGATGGAGATTGCGCCGAAACTGGGGCTGGCTTCGCACATCGTCGACCTTGTGTCGACGGGGCGGACTCTGGTCGAAAACGCGCTCGCCGAACAGACGATCATCAGCGAGGTTTCGGCGCGGCTCGTCGTCAATCGCGCGGCGTTCAAGCTGCGTTCGGCCGAGGTGCCCGCGCTGGTCGAGAAATTCCGCGAGGCCGTCCGCGATGCGGCGGCTTGACGCCTCCGACCCCGGCTTTGCCGCCGCATTCGACGCGCTGGTCGACGACCGGCGCGAGAGTGCGTCGGACGTATCCGCCGATGTCGCGGCGATTGTCGCGCGGGTAAAGGCCGAAGGCGACGCGGCGCTGGCCGATTATACCGCGCGCTTCGATCGCTTCGACCTCGACAGCAGCGGCTGGCGCATCACCGCCGAGGACTGCGCCGCGGCCTATGCGGCGCTGGCCCCCGAATTGCGGGGCGCGCTCGACCTCGCGGCGACGCGCATCCGGGCCTATCACGCCGCGCAATTGCCCGAGGACCGCGATTATCGCGATGCCGCCGGTGCCCGGCTCGGCGCGCGCTGGCGTGCGGTCGATGCCGCGGGCGTCTATGTTCCCGGCGGCCGCGCGGCCTATCCGTCGTCGGTGCTGATGAACATCCTGCCCGCCAAGGTCGCGGGGGTCGAGCGGATCGTGATGGTCACGCCGACGCCGGGCGGCGAAACCAATCCCGTCGTGATGGCGGCGGCGCATATTGGCGGAGTCGACGAAATCTGGCGCATCGGCGGCGCGCAGGCGATCGCGGCGCTCGCCCATGGCACCGGCCGGATCGCGCCGGTCGATGTCGTCACCGGCCCCGGCAACGCCTGGGTGGCCGAGGCGAAGCGCCAGCTTTACGGCGTCGTTGGCATCGACATGGTCGCGGGGCCGAGCGAGATCGTCGTCGTCGCCGACAACCGCAACGCGCCGCACGTCATCGCCGCCGACCTGTTGAGCCAGGCCGAACATGACCCGACGAGCCAGTCGATCCTGTTCACCGACGATAGCGCCTTTGCCGATGCGGTCGCCGACGCGGTCGCCGCGATTATCCCGACGCTGAGCACCGCCGCGACGATGCAGGCGAGCTGGGCCGACAATGGCGCGATCATCGTCGTGCCGAACCTGACCGATGCGATCGCGCTCTGCGACCGGCTGGCGCCCGAACATCTGGAACTCGCGGTCGATCCCGCCGAGGCCGACGCGCTGTTCGCGCGCGTGCGCCACGCGGGCTCGGTCTTCCTTGGCCGTCAGACGCCCGAGGCGATCGGAGACTATGTCGCCGGGCCCAACCACGTTCTCCCGACTGGCCGCCGCGCCCGTTTTTCGAGCGGGCTTTCGGTCACCGATTTCATGAAACGCACCAGCTTCCTGGCGCTCGACGAAGCGAGCCTTGCGGCCATCGGACCCGCAGCGGTCGCGCTTGCGGGTGCCGAGGGACTTCCCGCGCATGCGCTGTCGGTCAGCCAGCGCCTCAACTGAAACGAAAAGCCATGAACAAACGCGCCCAATCCCGCTCCGCCGCCCGCCTTGCCGCCGTCCAGGCACTCTATCAGCACGAGATGGAAGGCACCCCGGTCGCGCAGCTGATCCATGAATTCCACCAGCACCGCATCGGCGCGATCATCGAGGACGCCGAATATGCCGAAGCCGACGTTCCCTTCTTCGACGATATCGTGAAGGGCGCGCTGGCGCGGGCGGTAGAGGTCGACGCGGCGATCACGGCGCGGTTGGCAAGCGGCTGGACCATGGACCGGCTCGACCGCACGATGAAGGCGATATTGCGCGCCGGCGCCTATGAACTGATCGCGCGCGGCGATGTGCCGGTTGGCGCGGTGGTGAGCGAATATGTCGATGTCGCCAAAGCCTTTTTCGACGGCCGCGAGGCGGGTTTTGCCAACGGCCTGCTCGATGCCATCGGCAAGGATGTGCGCGCGAAATAGAAAATCCTCCCTGCCGCGCAGCGGTGGGGAGGGGGACCGTCCGAAGTATGGTGGAGGAGCGGTAGCTTTGCGTCATGGCCCCTCCGTCAGCGCTTCGCGCTGCCACCGCCCGATGGCTTCGCCACAGGGAGGATCGATGTCTCCCTTTTATGCCGGCCCATGATCCACTAGGCTTGCCGCAATGAACGAAGCCGATTTCATCGCCCGTCTGCGTGCCATCGCGACCGATCCTGCGGCGCGCGGGCTGGCCGATGACACGGCGCTGCTCGGCGACCTTGTGCTGACGCACGACATGATCGTCGAGGGCGTCCATTTCCTGCCCGACGACACGCCGCAGGACATTGCGTGGAAACTGGTTGCGGTGAATCTGTCGGACCTTGCGGCGAAGGGCGCAGCGCCGCTCGGCGTGCTGCTCGGCTATAGCCTGTCGGGCGATGCGGCGTGGGACGCCGCCTTCGTCGCGGGGCTGGACGATGTGCTGCGCCGGTTCGACGTGCCGTTGCTCGGCGGCGACACGGTGCGCCCGCCCGCCGGCGCGCCGCGCAGTTTCGGCCTGACCGCAATCGGCCGCGCGCCCGCGACCGGAGCGCCGGCGCGCAGCGGGGTAAGGCCGGGCGATCAGATCTGGGTGACGGGGACGATCGGCAACGCGGGCGTCGGCCTCGCGATGCGGCTCGGCGAGATCGAACCGGGCGCAACCTGCATGGCCGCCTATGCCCGGCCCTTGCCGCAACTGGCGCTGGGCGCGGCGCTTGCGCCGCATGTCCATGCGATGATGGATGTTTCCGACGGCCTGCTGATCGACGCCGAGCGGATGGCGGCGGCAAGCGATTGCCAGATCGCGCTGATGCTGGAGGTGGTGCCGCTGTCGGCGGCGCTGCTCGCGGTGCGTCCCGACGTTCTCGACACGCGGCTCGCAGCGGCAACGGCAGGCGACGATTATCAATTGCTCTTCGCGGCGGACTCGGGGCAAGCCGATGCAATCCGGGCGCATGCGGCCGCCGAAGGCGTCGCCGTGACGGCGATCGGCCATGCCGCCGTCGGCGCCGGATTGCTGCTGACGCACCGGGCGCAGCGCGTCGCGCTGCCGGAGCGTCTCGGTTTCGCGCACTAGGCGCGGAAAAGGGCGAAAAAACCGGGCTTGCCAAAGGGCGAGGTTTCTTCCCATAACGCGGCGTCCAGAATTTGGGGCGGTCGCATCAGGGGAGAGAGCGAACCGGCATCAATAAGTCGGACGTTCGACAGCTATCCTGTGTCCGCCCCCTTCATTGGGGAAGGAACAGACACGCATGAATCCGGTTTTGATCGCGATAGCGTGCGGCCTATTGGCCGTGCTCTATGGGTTCATTACCTCGCGGCAGGTGCTCGGCGCCTCGGCGGGGAATGACAAGATGCAGGAAATCGCCGCCGCCATTCAGGAAGGCGCGCAGGCTTATCTGAAACGGCAATACAGCACCATCGCCATCGTCGGCGTCGTCGTCGCGGTGATCGTCGCGGGGGCACTCGGACCCGTTTCGGGGACGGGTTTCGTCATCGGCGCCGTCCTGTCCGGTGTCGCCGGATTCATCGGCATGAATATTTCGGTACGCGCGAACGTCCGTACCGCGGCCGCTGCGCAAAAGGGGCTGCAGGCCGGGCTGACGCTCGCCTTTCGCGCCGGTGCCATCACCGGCCTTCTCGTCGCCGGGCTCGCGCTGCTTGCGATTGCGGTATTTTATTGGGTGCTGACGGTCCAGATGGGCAAGACGGTGGGCGGCGATGACCGCACGGTCGTCGACGGGCTCGTCGCGCTGGCCTTCGGCGCTTCGCTGATTTCGATCTTCGCGCGTCTCGGCGGCGGCATCTTTACCAAGGCCGCCGACGTCGGCGCTGACCTGGTCGGCAAGGTCGAAGCGGGCATCCCCGAGGACGATCCTCGCAACCCCGCGGTCATCGCCGATAACGTCGGTGACAATGTCGGCGACTGCGCGGGCATGGCGGCCGACCTTTTCGAAACCTATGTCGTCACCGTCGGCGCCACCATGGTGTTGACCGCGCTGCTGCTGAAAGGGGCGGGCGATCTGCTGCCCGGCCTGATGTCGCTGCCGCTGCTGATCGGCGGGGTGTGCATCATCACCTCGATCATCGGCACCTATTTCGTCCGCCTCGGCGGCTCGAACAATGTCATGGGCGCGATGTACAAGGGCTTCCTGGTTTCGGCGATCCTCGCGGTCCCCGCGATCTGGTTTGCGACCAGCCACGCGCTGGGCGGGATGGAAACGGCGGTCACCGGCACCGACTTTACCGGGCGCGATCTTTTCTATTGCTCGCTGCTCGGTCTGGTCATCACCGGCCTGATCATCTGGATCACCGAATATTATACCGGCACGGGCTTCCGTCCGGTGCGGTCGATCGCCAAGGCCTCGGAAACGGGCCATGGCACGAACGTGATCCAGGGCCTCGCGATCAGCCTCGAAGCCACCGCGCTGCCGACGCTGGTCATCGTTGCTGGCATTATCATCGCCTATCAACTCGCGGGGCTGATCGGCATTGCCTATGCTGCGACTGCGATGCTGGCGCTCGCCGGCATGGTCGTCGCGCTCGACGCTTATGGCCCGGTGACGGACAATGCGGGCGGCATCGCCGAAATGGCGGGGCTGGACGACAGCGTGCGCGAAAAGACCGACCTGCTCGACGCCGTCGGCAACACCACCAAGGCGGTGACCAAGGGTTATGCCATCGGTTCGGCGGGCCTCGCCGCGCTGGTGCTGTTCGCGGCCTATACGACCGACCTTCGGGAATTCTTCCCGAGCCTGACGGTCAATTTCAGCCTCGAAAACCCCTATGTCATCGTCGGGCTGCTGCTCGGCGCGCTGCTTCCCTATCTGTTCGGTGCGATGGGCATGACCGCCGTCGGCCGCGCGGCGGGGGACGTGGTGAAGGATGTGCGCGATCAGTTCGCGGGCGATCCCGGCATCATGGCGGGCACGTCGAAGCCGAACTATGCGCGCACGGTCGACCTCGTGACCAAGGCAGCGATCAAGGAGATGATCATTCCCTCGCTGCTGCCGGTGCTGGCGCCGATCGTCGTCTATTTCGTGATCTCGGCGGTTGCGGGTCAGGAGAACGGCTTTGCCGCGCTCGGCGCCCTGCTGCTCGGCGTGATCGTCGGCGGCCTGTTCGTTGCCCTCTCGATGACCTCGGGCGGCGGCGCATGGGATAATGCCAAGAAATATATCGAGGACGGCAATCATGGCGGCAAGGGCAGCGAAGCCCATAAGGCAGCCGTGACGGGCGACACCGTCGGCGATCCCTACAAGGATACCGCGGGTCCGGCCGTCAACCCGATGATCAAGATCACCAACATCGTCGCGCTGCTGCTGCTCGCGGCGCTGGCGGGACACGCGATGTAAGCATCGCATCCCTCAGGGTGAAAGAATGGCCTCGCCGGAACGATCCGGCGGGGCTTTTTCGTGGTGGCACGAGAGGGGGGCTTGAGTCACGCAGCGACTGCGCTAGAGTTCCGGTAGCAACAGGAGATTGTCCCTTGAAAAGAACGCTGTACCGCAAATTGGCCGTTTCTTTGATCGCGGTGGCCGCGTTGACGGCGAATGCTCCCGGTGGTGGCAATGTCTTCGCCGCCGAACCGCGAGCGCAAGATATTGCGGATATGCAGGTTCCGATTACGCAGTTCGCGACGCGTGCGTCGTTACAGCAGCCGCGTCTCTCGCCCGATGCGACGAAAATGGTCGCCAAGGTCGGGTACAAGGGAGTCGAATATCTTGTGGTATTTGATCTTACAGGCAAAGCGCAGCCGGATTATTTTCTGAAAACCGAAGCGTATCAGGAATTCGGCGATCGACGAATTATTAGCTGGCAGTGGGTCGGTAATCGTACCTTGGTCATAACAGCTGCATCTGGCGAAATAGGAATGTTTGAAGGCGAGATGGGGCGTCTTTTCAGCTATGATATTGAAGGAAAGAAGCTCAAGCCGCTAGGTTGGGAAGATGCTGCAGGCAATGCAAGTGACGTCATTCATGTAGATCACCGCAACGAGCACATTCTTTTATCGAGAACTTCCTTGGCCTACGGCTACGAGCTTATCGGCCGTCCTGAAGTGATGGATATCGACGTGCGCACCGGTCGAATGAAACTGGTGCAGAAGCCGAACATATTGGTTGGACAATGGGCGTCGGATGGCAAAGGCGTGGTGCGGATGGGTGTTGGATACGACCGGGATTCAGGTAAGACACGGGTGCTGTATCGCGAAAAAGACGGCGATAATTTCAAAACGATTTATGACAAGGCAGACCCGAGCTTTTCGGGTGAATCGCTCGTGCCCGAGATTTTTCTTGATGAACCCGGTAAGGCCATAGTTACGAGCAATCAGGACGGTTTCAACAAAGTTTACAAGGTTGATCTGTCGACGATGGAACTTGGTAAGCCGCTATTTGAAATCGAGGGTTACGATGTCGGGGGGGTTGGCTGCAACGAAAGTTGCGACAAATTGCAGTCGGTGTGGGTTACCGAGGATCGGTTGAAGATTTATTGGATGGATGACCGCCTGAAAGAAGTGCAGGCGATGTTCGAGGAACAGTTCGGCAAAGGGAACGCACGGATCGTTTCTACCGATCTTGGCGATCGCAATATGTTGATATGGGTTGGTAAAGCCGATCAGACCGGAACCTATTATTCATTCAACACCGACAGTGGCAAGGTTGTGCGTGTTGGCTACGCCAACGAACTGTTTGGTGATACGGAAATGAATCCTACCCACACGATAGTCTATCCGGCGAGCGATGGCCTCCGGATTCACGCGGTGGTCACCATGCCGCGACATCGTAAGGCGCAAGGCAAACTGCCGGTCGTAATGATTACGCACGGCGGTCCGTTCGGCGTCCGTGACGAAGAGGGGTTCGGTCCATTTCCTTGGCATCAAGCCATAGCAGAACTCGGCTACGTCGTCGTTCAGCCAAATTATCGTGGTTCGGGCGGCTATGGTCGCGATTTCATTAAAAAGGGACGCGACGACGGCTTTGGCCTTCGCATGCAGGACGACCTTAATGACGCCATCGACTATCTTGCAGCGCAGGGCATTGTGGATCCCAAGCGTGCTTGCATGATGGGGTGGTCCTATGGAGGCTATGCGTCCGCGCGCGCGGCTCAGCGGGATGCCGCGCGCTGGCGCTGCACGATCGCCGGTGCGGGCGTTTATGATCTTGGCGAAATGCGCAAATATGACCGCAATTATCTCGGTAGATTTGGCGCAAATTATCTATCGAAGGGCGTCGCGGACCTGGATACGGTATCTCCCGCGCAGAACGCGAAAGGCAGCTGGTCTCCAATATTGATTGTCCATGGCGAGAAGGACCAGCGCGTGCCGCTGGCGCAGGCCAAGCGGTTGGTCAGCGCGCTGGAAAGCTCTGGCAAAGTGAAGGGCAAGGACTTCGACTATCTTTACCAACCGGATAATACGCATAATTTTCCGGCGCCAAGCGACGAGGCGCAATTTCTCTCGGCAGCGGAAAAATGGCTTGAGCGCTTTAACCCCGCGTACGTGCCAGGCGATGCTGACAGGGCTCCGCCGACCATGGATGCCCCATAGGAAGGCCGGGACCGAGTTCAGTCGGCGCGGACTGTAGCCTCCATCTGCTTGGCATAGCCCGCCTGCACCATAGCGTTCATCCGGTCGAACAACGCGTTCGGGTCGCTGCGACGAAGGGCGGCGATGGCGGCTTCGGCGCCTTCGGCGACCACCAGTTCGCGCGTTCCGGCATCGACTGCGGCGAGCATCTGTGCCGCAGCATCGTCGGGCGACAGGCCGTTGTCGATTGCCGTATCGCTCGCGCCGCGGACGCTGCCGTCGGCGTTGAGCGCGTTGCGGCTGACGTTAGTGCGCACCGATCCGGGTTCGACCACCAGCACCTTCAGCCCCAGATGCTCATTTTCGGCGCGGACGCTGTCATGATAGCCGATGATGCCGTGCTTGGCCGCCGAATAGGCGCTGCGCAGCGGCACGCCGGCAACCCCCGCGACGCTCGATATGGCGATGATCTGACCGCCGCCGGCCGCAATCATGCGCGGAAGCAGCGCCTGGGTGAGGGCAATCGGCGCAAGCAGGTCGACGGCGATGATCTTTTGATAGACAGCAAAATCGGTTTCGACCGCCAGGCTGCGCTGCGAAATACCGGCATTGTTGACGAGACCGTCGATGCGGCCGCCCCAGGCCCAGGCCTGTTCGACAAGCCCGGGAATCGCGTCATAGTCGGTCGCCTCGAAGGGCAGGATCATCGTGCCCGCGCCGCAATCCTTCGCCACCGCTTCGAGCGCGGCGACGTTGCGACCCGACAGAATCAGCCGCGCGCCGCGCGCCGCAAGGCCGCGCGCCAGCGCCGCGCCGATACCCGACGAAGCCCCTGTAACCCACCAGATTTGATCTTTCATCTTGGCATCCCCATCTGTGTTTCCGTCTCAAGGTGAAACGCGTTTTAGGGGGCGTCAAGCCGCCGACCCGCGGATTTCCGTGCGGGGTGGCAATTTTGTTGCGAATCTGATATAATAAATATCAACGCGTCGACAGCTTGCCTCTTTCCATCGCCGGAAAGGCACCCTGCGGCGTCCTGATGGAGCCATATCCCTTGTCACTTTGACTGGCTAGCGCCGACCGCCTTGCTTCGATCCCCCTCCGACGAGGGCGGACGTACCCGGCCTTTTCGCGCTTTTCCGGTCCCGACGGGGCAAATGAAAGGAACCTGCATGTCCGCAAACACGCTCGTCTTTGAAGTCGGTGACTATGTCGTTTATCCCAAACATGGCGTGGGGCGCGTCATTGAACTGCAGAAGTCGGAAATCGCCGGCATGCAGCTCGAACTTTATGTCCTGCGCTTCGAAAAGGAGAAAATGACCCTGCGCGTCCCGACCAACAAGGCCGAGGGCGTGGGGATGCGCAAGCTGTCGTCGGACAAGACGCTGAAGGAAGCGCTTCAGGTCCTGACCACGAAGCCGAAGGTGAAGCGCACCATGTGGTCGCGCCGCGCCCAGGAATATGAAGCGAAGATCAACTCGGGCGATCTCGTGTCGATCGCCGAAGTGACCCGCGACCTGTTCCGCGCCGACGATCAGCCCGAACAGAGCTATTCGGAGCGTCAGATCTTCGAAGCGGCGTCGAGCCGCCTCGCGCGCGAACTCGCCGCGATGGAAGAAAGCGACGAAAAGACCGCGCAGGCGAAGATTCTTCAGATCCTCAACGAGCATGCGCCGCTCTATTACGCCGAAAAGGCGCTCTGAGCCTTTCTGCCGAGACGTGAAGGGGGCGGTCCGCAAGGGCCGCCCTTTTTCGTGGGTCAGGGATATCTTGCTTCGATGAAATAGAGGCCGTCGGGCGGTGCGTTGAGGCCGAGAGCCTGCCGGTCGGCGGCATCGAGCGCGGCTTTCAGGTCGCGCGCCGACCATTTGCCTTCGCCGACGAGGGCGAGGCAGCCGACCATCGATCGAACCTGATGATGCAGGAAGCTGCGCGCCGCGGCTTCGATGACGATTTCGTCGCCATGGCGGCTGATCGACAGGCGGTCGATCGTCTTCACCGCGCTTTCGGCCTGGCAATGCACCGAGCGGAAGGTGGTGAAATCGTGCCGCCCCACCAGCGCCTGCGCCGCGCCGTGCATCGCTTCGGCGTCGAGCGGCTTTGCAAATTGCCAGGCGAGTCCCTTGTCCCAGGTCAGCGGCGCGCGGCGGTTGACGATGCGATATTCATAGGCGCGGCCGATGCACGAAAAGCGCGCGTGCCAGTCGTCGGCGACCGTCTCGCACGCAAGGATGGCCACCGGCGCGGGGCGAAGCTGGGCGTTCAGCGCTTCCATCAGGCGAAAGGGCTGGATGGCCTTTTCGATGTCGACATGCGCGCGCATCGCGATCGCATGGACCCCGGCGTCGGTGCGCCCGGCGCCGTGAACGGGGGCCGTTTCGGCGGTGATGCGGGTGACGGCTTCCTCGATCGCCTGCTGAACGCTGGGGCCATGCGACTGGCGCTGCCAGCCCATGAACGGGCGGCCGTCATATTCGATGGTGAGGGCGAAGCGGGTCATGCCAGCCGCGTCCCCGCAGCTATCGGTCGACCGCGCAGCAGTTCGGCCGCATCCATTGCCGGCTTGCCCGCGCGCTGCACCCGGGTGGCGCGGATCGCGCCGGGGTTGCAGGCGATGGTCAGCGTATCGTCGAGCGTGACGCCGGGCGCGGCTCCGGCGACGGTGTCGGCGGGATGCACGACATCGGCCGCGAGAATCTTGTACCGCTCGCCCTCCAGCTCGAAAAAGGCGCCGGGTGCCGGGTTGAACGCCCGTATCTGGCGTTCGGTCTGGGTCGCGCTGACCAGAAAATCGAGCCGCGCCTCGCTCTTGTCGATCTTGGCGGCATAGGTGGCGCCGTCATCGGGCTGCGGCGCGGGCGGACAGGCGGACAGGTCGGCCAGCACCTTGACCATCAGCGCCGCGCCCATTGCGGCGAGTTCGTCGGTCAATTCGCCCGCGGTCTTGTCCGCGACCGGTGTGCGGCCGATCAGGCGCATGCCGCCCGTATCGAGCCCGGCATCCATCTGCATGATGGTGACGCCCGTTTCGCTATCGCCCGCCAGAATCGCGCGCTGTACCGGTGCCGCGCCGCGCCAGCGCGGCAGGATCGAGCCATGGACGTTGAGGCAGCCTTCGCGCGGCGCGTCGAGGATCGCCTGCGGCAGAATGAGGCCGTAGGCGGCGACCACCGCGACATCGAGGTCGAGCGCGGCGAATTCGCCCTGCGCTTCTTCGGTCCGCAGGCTCTTCGGCGTGCGGACGGGCAGGCCGTGCGCCTCCGCCCAGAGATGCACCGCGCTCTGCCGAAGTTTCTTGCCCCGCTGCGCCGGGCGCGGCGGCTGGGTGTAAACCGCCACGATCTCATGCCCCGCCGCGTGGAGCGCGGCGAGCGTCGGCACCGCAAACGGCGGCGTTCCCATGAAGACAATGCGCATGGGCAGCGCCTTTGGCGGAGGATGCGATGTTGTGCAAGGTCGATGGCTGGAGATTGCTTTGTCGCTGCGCTCACAATGACGAATGTTGCGGGCCACGCTGTGGGTCATTACCACCCTACCCATGGCGTCCACCGAAATCGAAGCCCTCGTCCAGCAACTCGCCCGGCTCCCGGGCCTTGGCCCGCGGTCGGCGCGGCGCGCGGTGCTGCATCTGATGAAAAAGCGCGAGAGCAGTTTCGCGCCCTTGCTCGCGGCGCTCCAGACCGTGTCCGAGCGGCTGGTGACGTGCGGTATCTGCGGCAATGTCGATACCAGCGACCCCTGCGCGATCTGCGCCGATCCGCGCCGCGACCCGCGCAGCCTGTGCGTGGTCGAGGAAGTGTCGGACCTGTGGGCGCTTGACAAGTCGCGGCTGTTTCCCGGCAAATATCATGTGCTGGGTGGCCGCCTGTCGGCGCTGGAAGGCGTGCGGCCGCAGGATCTGAGCATCGACGCGCTCGTTGCGCGCGTCGCCGCGGGCGGCATCGACGAGGTGGTCCTCGCGATGAACGCGACGCTGGAGGGGCAGACGACGGCGCATTATCTCGCCGAGCGACTGGAGGGCTATTCGGTGCGGCTGACGCAGCTCGCGCATGGTTTGCCGGTGGGCGGCGAACTCGATTATCTCGACGAGGGAACGCTGGCGCAGGCGCTGAGGGCGCGGAGACCGGTCTCTTGACGGAAGCGCCGTCAATCCATACCTCGCACCCATGGCCATCCTACCCATCATAGAGACCCCCGATCCGCGGTTGCGCGTCATTTCAAAGCCCGTCGAGACGTTCGACGCCGAGCTGAAGCAGCTCGTCGCCGACATGTTCGAGACGATGTACGACGCGCCCGGCATCGGGCTGGCGGCGATTCAGGTCGGGGTGCCGAAGCGCATTCTCGTCATCGATCTTCAGGAACCCGATCCCGAGGACGAGGAAGGCAAGAAGGTGATCCGCGAGCCCCGCGTCTTCATCAATCCCGTCTTTTCGGACGAGAGCGAGGAGCATAGCGTCTATCAGGAAGGCTGCCTGTCGGTCCCCGAACAATATGCCGATGTGACGCGTCCCGCCGAAGTCACGGTCGATTGGCAGGACGTGGACGGCAAGCACCACCAGGAGCGCATGACCGGCCTGATGGCAACGTGCATCCAGCACGAGCATGACCATCTGGAAGGTATTCTCTTCATCGACCATCTGTCGCGGCTGAAGCGCGACATGGTGCTGAAGAAGCTCGCGAAGCTGCGCAAGGCGGCCTGAGTGCCCGCGTCGCGATAGTGTGTCCCCGCGAAGGCGGGGACCCATCTTCTGACGGCGCAAATCTGAAACGGTCGGCGATGGACCCCCGCCTTCGCGGGGGAACACGTTGTAATTATACGCGGGGTTATTCCGCCTTCTTCGCGACCCCCACCATCGCGGGGCGCAGCAGGCGGTCCTTCATCATATAGCCAGCCTGCATTTCCTGCACGATCGTGCCGGCGTCCTTGTCGCTGGGGATTTCGAGCATCGCCTGATGCTGGTTCGGGTCGAGCGGCAGGCCGATCGCGGCGATGCGCGTGATGCCGTGGCGTTCGAACACGCTCATCAGTTCGCGCTCGGTCGCCTCGAGCCCCGTGAGCAGCGGCTTGATCGCCTCGTCGGCGCGCTGTTCTTCGCTGAGCGAAGCGAGCGCGCGGCCGAGATTGTCGGCGACCGACAGGATATCGCGCGCGAATTTGGTCGCGGCATAGGCGTGCGCGTCGGCGACTTCCTTTTCGGCGCGGCGGCGCACATTCTGCGTTTCGGCGCGCGCGTAGAGCAGATCCTGCTGCACCGCGGCGAGTTGTTCGGCGAGCTTGCCCGCTTCGTCCTGCGCGGGGGCCTCGGCAGTCGCTGCCGCTTCGGTTTCCGGGGCCTGGCCGTCTTCGACCGGCGTTTCGTTTTCGATGTTCGTCATAACCCTATCGTATCAGTCTTGAGAGCGATTGTGCTGTAAAATCCACCATGGGAACGATGCGCGCATAGTTCAAGCGGGTCGGGCCGATAACCCCGACGACGCCGACCACCCGTCCATCCGATCCGCGATAGGGCGCGGCGATAACCGACGATCCCGACAGCGAAAAGAGCTTGTTCTCCGACCCGATGAAAATGCGCGTCGCGCTGCCTTCGCGCGCGCTGTCGAGCAGGCCGGCGATGTCCTGCTTTGTTTCGAGCTCGTCGAGCAGCTGGCGCACCCGGTCGAGATCGCCGACCGCGCTGTCGTCGAGCAGATTCGCCTGCCCGCGAACGATCAGAACCGGCCGATCGGCGCCGTCGACCGACCAGATGGCCAGCCCGCGCGCGACCAGATCGGCGGCGGCGCGGTCGATCGCGATCCGTTCGTCCTCTATCTCGCGCCGCACCCGCGCCATTGCCTCGGCCAGCGTCAGGCCGCCGAGCATGGCCGAGATATAATTGCCTGCTTCGACCAGCGCCGACGGCACCAATCCGGCGGGCAGGTCGATGACGCGGTTTTCGACCGATCCATCGCCCGCGACGAGGACAACTAGCGCCTGACGGTCGGCCATCGGAACGAAGGCAACCTGTTTGAGCACGCGTTCATGCTTGGGGACGAGGACAAGGCCAGCGCAGGCCGAGAGGCCGGACAGCGTGGCCGTCGCCTGCGCCAGCGCGCTTTCGATCGGGCCGCCTTCGGCGAGGCTCGCCTCGATCTGCGCGCGATCCTCGGCCGAGGGTTCGGCGACCTGCATCATCCCGTCAACGAACAGACGCAGCCCCTGTTCGGTCGGCAGGCGTCCGGCGCTGGTGTGCGGACTCGCGAGCAGACCGAGCTCTTCAAGATCCTGCATGACATTGCGGATCGACGCGGGTGACAGGTTGAGCGTCGCCAGCTTCGAAAGCGTACGCGACCCGACCGGCTGCCCATTTTCCAGATAGGCATCGACGACGAGCCGGAACACATCGCGCGCGCGCGTCGTCAATTCGGTGATCGGCGGGGTCGTCATGGCATGGATTTAGGGATGCGAAGGGGCGGGGGCAAGGATGGCGCTGACGCCGTCGCCGTCCGGCCGGGCCTGCCGAGGCGGCGCGAGGATCGTGCGATAGAGGCGCGCGACGCTTTCGGATGCGGCGTGCCAGGAAAAGGCGGCGCTTCTTGCGCGTGCGGCGGCGCCCATTGCGCGCCGCGCGTCGCCGTCCGCAATGAGCCGAACGAGCGCGTCCGAATAGGCGCGGCGGTCGCCGGGCGCGCATAGATGACCCGTTTCGCCCTCCGCGATCAGCGCGCTCGCGCTCGGCGCGTCGGCGCTGACCACGGGCATGCCCGACGCCATCGCCTCGAGCACGACATTGCCAAAGGCTTCGGTCGTGCTCGGGTTGAGCATGATGTCGGCGCTGGCAACCGCGTGGGCGAGTTCCTGCCCATCAAGATGACCGGTCAGCACCGCAGAGGGGAGCGCAGCAAAGGCCTCGGCCGCCGGTCCTGCGCCCACCACCAGCGGCGTGACTGGGTGGCTGGACAGCAATTCGCGCAATATCGCGACATATTCCTCGACGCCCTTTTCCAGCACCAGGCGGCCGAAGAAGAGGATGACGATCCGGTCGTCGGCGATTCCATGCGCGCGGCGCCATTCGAGACTGCGATGCGACGGCGAGAAAAGGTCGCGATCGACGCCGCGACTCCACAGGCTGACTCGGTCATCGCCGCGCAGCGTGCGCATCTCGTCGACAAGGCCCGGAGTTGGGGCGAGCACATGATGGGCGCGGCGATAGAAACGATGGATGTGACGGTCGACCACCGGCCGCAGCCAGTCGAGGCCGTAATAGCCAAGATAGGTTTCGAACCGCGTGTGCAGGCTGACGACAAGCGGCGTGCCGCGATCGAGGGCGAAGGTCTGCGCGCGGGTGCCGAGAATATCGGGGGTCGCGACATGGATGACGTCGGGAGCGAACCGCGTCAGGTCGCGGCGGGTCGCGCGGGGCAGGCCGAGCGCGAGCCGAAATTCGCTGCGCACCGGCAGCGCGATCGACGGCACCGGGACCAGGTCGCCCGCCGGTTCGAACGCCGGCGTGTCGGTGACGGGGGAATAGACCCGTACCGCGGCGCCCGCATGCTGCTCGAGATGCGCAACAAGGCGGTTGAGCGCCTGGTTCGCGCCTTCGCGCACATAATTGTAATTTCCCGTAAATAGCGCGATTCGCACCTTACACCTGTCGAAAATTGAGCACCGCGTTCAGCACGAACATCGCGAGCCCGGCAAAGACGGACACGATCACGCGGGCGACGAGATAGTGGATGGCGGTCCATTTGAGCAAGGCGGCAAAGAGCAGGATGGTGATCGCCATGCCCACCCCCGCATTGACCAGAAAGATCAGATAGCCCGACCCGATGGCGCGATCGGTGCCGCGAAATATCCACGAACGGCCGAGCGCATAGTGCAGGCTGTTCGAAGTCAGAAAGCCGATCGCCGCCGCGGGGACCGCCTGCATCCTGCCCCATTGCACCAGGCCCCAGAGCACGGCGAGCCCGACCAGAAAGACGGCGCTGCTGACCGCCGTGTTCTTGAGCAGCATGCCGCCGACGCGGCGATTGAACAGGCGCGACGCCAGCCCGGCTTCGCCCGCCGGAGCCTGTCCGTTGGCGGGCAGTTCCACCCCTCCGCTATAGTCGGTCATGCAGCAGCGTGGGCGCGAGCGGGGAGCGGGTGATCGCCATAGGCTTCATCATCGCGCGCATCGGGCCAGGCGGTGCGGCGCCCCACCCAGGGGTTGAGGAAAAGCCACGGCAGCTTGATGAACAGCAATTCGGAATGGATGAAAGCATCGATCGCCCGTTCCCACCAGCGCGGGCGCCGGCGCCCGTGCGCGACGAGCCACGCCTCATAGGGGGCCCAATGGCTCGGTTCGTCCTTGTGGATGATCCGGAAAATCCGCGTCAGGATCGGATCGTCGAGCACGAAACGGTTTTTCAGCAGGGTTTCGACCTGTTTGTAACCGCGCCGTTCGGTCAGCGCGATAACGCGGCAAAGGCGTTCGAACAACTCGTCGCGATCGATGACCGCCTGCGTATCGAGCTTGTCGATCGGCGTGCGAAAAATGATTTCGACGAAGCGGTCGATATGCCCGAAGGTGCGATCCACATCGAGCGGCATTGAACCGCGCCGTTCGAACCAGCGGCGAAACATCATATAATGTTTGCGCTCGTCGACGCGGTGGCTTTCGATCGCGGCGATCAAGGCCAGATCGTCGGGCGTCCGCGCGCGAACCGCTTCGATAACCCGGTCGATCGCCGTATAGCCACGATGTTCGTTATAAATATAGATCGACCCGAGTACGAGCAGATAGCGTTCGCGCAACCAGCGCAGCATAGGCATCTCCCACCAAAGCGACTGATTATCACCCTTCGCGGCGCTAGTCGAATGGCGCTACGACGCCTCACCGTATTGCGATACCGAAATTGGGCCGAGCGCGCGACGAAAACAGGTGCATCGGGCGCATCTTCTGCCTAGCCTTTGCCCAGACCCAGGGGGCGACCGGGGGGGGGGGAGAGAAATATGACCACACGACCGCTCGATCGCGACGATCCGCTCGACGATTTCGACCGGCGGATGATCCGCCTGCTCGGCACCGACCGGCTCGTCTATGTGACGGGCGGCGGCCCGGCGGTGATCGTGATGACCGAAATGCCGGGAATCAGCCCGCATGTCGCGCGGTTCGCGCGCTGGGTCCGCGATGCGGGCTTCACTGTCTATATGCCGCATATCTTCGGGAAGGACGGCGCCGTGCCGCGCATGCCGGGCGCGCTGCTCACGATGATCGGGGGTTGCATCAGCCGCCAGTTCCGCGCCTTTCAGGCGAATGAAAGCTCGCCCGCGACGCGGTGGCTGCGCGCGCTCGCGGCGCTGGCGCATGAAGAATGCGGCGGCAAGGGCGTCGGGGCGATCGGTATGTGCTTCACCGGCAATTTCGCGCTGTCGATGATGCTTGAGCCCGCGGTGCTGGCGCCGGTGCTCGCGCAGCCTTCGCTGCCGCTGAATGATCCCGCGGGGATGCATATCGCACCCGATGAACTGGCGGCGGTGAAGGCGCGGATGGAGGCCGAGGATCTGACCGTACTCGCCTATCGCTTTGCGGGCGATAAGTTCTGCAAAGCGGCGCGCTTTGCGGCGTATGCGGACGCGCTGGGCGAGCGCTTCGTCGGCCGCGTCCTGCCCGACGAGGCGGCGAACCCCGACAGTCCGATGAAGAACCCGCACAGCGTCGTCACCATCCACCTGATCGACGAGGCAGGCCAGCCGACGGTGCAGGCGCGCGACGAAATCCTCGATTTCTTCAAGATGCGGTTGAGTGGATGACGGCGCGCGCCTAAGAGCCGCGCCTTCAAAGATGAAAGGAATATCATGCGACCCTCCGGCCGCGCGCCCGACCAGATGCGCCCCATCGCCATCGAAACCGAATTCACCATCCACGCCGAAGGCAGCGTGCTGGTGAGCTTCGGCAACACCAAGGTGCTTGTCACCGCCAGCGTCGAGGAAAAGGTGCCGCCCTTCCTGCGCGGCAAGGGCCAGGGCTGGGTGACCGCCGAATATGGCATGCTGCCCCGCGCGACGCACACACGCGGCAGCCGCGAGGCGGCGAAGGGAAAGCAGTCGGGACGGACGCAGGAAATTCAGCGGCTTATCGGGCGCAGCTTGCGCGCCGTCGTCGATATGAAGAAGCTCGGCGAGCGCCAGATCGTGATCGATTGCGACGTGATCCAGGCCGACGGCGGCACGCGCACGGCGTCGATCTCGGGTGCGTGGGTCGCGCTGCGCCTCGCGGTCGACAAGCTGATCGCGGCCAAGGCGATTGCCGAAGATCCGATCGAGGACAAGGTCGCGGCGATTTCGTGCGGCATGTATCAGGGCGCCGCCGTCCTTGACCTCGATTATGACGAGGATTCGAACGCCGAAGCCGACGGCAATTTCGTGCTGACCGGCAAGGGCCAGATCGTCGAAGTGCAGGCGAGCGCCGAAGGCGCGACCTATGACGAGGAAGGCCTGCTGCGCCTCCTCCGCCTCGCGCGCATCGGCTGCGGCGAGATTTTCGCGGCGCAGGCGAAGGCGGTGGGACGCTGACATGACGCGCCAGCTCGCTCCCGGCAAACTCGTCATCGCGAGCCATAATGCGGGCAAGGTGCGCGAAATTCGCGCGCTGCTGTTGCCTTATGGCATCGAACCGGTGTCGGCGAGCGACCTCGGCCTTCCCGAACCCGCCGAAACCGGGACGACCTTCGCCGAGAATGCGTTGTTGAAGGCGCATGCGAGTGCGTCGGCTTCGGGTCATCCCGCGCTTGCGGATGACAGCGGGCTAGAAGTAGCGGCGCTGGGCGGGCGGCCCGGCGTCTATACGGCCGACTGGGCCGAGCGGCAGTGGTTCGAGGGCGAAAAGGGCCGCGACTGGTATATGGCGATGGGCAAGGTCGAGGGGTTGCTCGCCGAGCAAGGACCGGACGTCGACCGCAGCGCCTGTTTCGTTTGCACGCTGGCGCTCGCCTGGCCCGACGGGCATGCCGAGATTTTCGAGGGGCGGGCAGGCGGCAGCCTGACCTGGCCGCCGCGCGGTACGCTGGGGTTCGGTTATGATCCGGTCTTCGTGCCGACTGGCAAGTCCCTGACTTATGCCGAGATCGATCCGGCCGAGAAACATGCGATCAGCCACCGGGCCGATGCTTTTGCGAAGCTGGTGGCGGGGGTGTTTTAGAGCGCTGGCGTCCCGAGTTTCGTCGTCCTGAACTTGTTTCAGGGTCCATGGGCCACCCCTGTCTTTGAACACCGCACGAAAATCGAGCTCGGGCCAGGGATGCTGAAACGAGTTCAGCATGACGAAGTGAGATGGGCATCGCTATATTCCTTGGTATGACCGAACCGCTCGCCCTGTATGTCCATTGGCCCTTTTGCGTCAGCAAATGCCCCTATTGCGACTTCAACAGCCATGTCCGCGAAAGCGTCGATCAGGCGGTCTGGCGCGATGCGTTGCTTGCCGATTTGCGGCATGAGGCGGCGCTGTTGCCGGGGCGGCGGGTGTCGTCGATCTTCTTCGGAGGCGGCACGCCCAGCCTGATGCCGCCTGCGACGGTGGCGGCGGTGATCGCCGAGGCGGCGGCGCTGTGGGGCCTGACCGACGACTGCGAGATCACGCTGGAGGCCAATCCGAACTCGGTCGAGGTTGCCGCCTTCGCCGATCTTGCGGCTGCGGGGGTCAATCGGGTGTCGATCGGGGTTCAGAGCTTCGATCCGCAAGTGCTTGAATTTCTGGGGCGCGCGCACGGCGGCGACGAGGCACGACGGGCGATTGCGGCAGCGCAGGCGCATTTCCGCCGTGCCAGCTTCGACCTTATCTACGCGCGGCCGGGCCAAGGGCTTGCCGATTGGGAGCGCGAACTTGCCGATGCGCTGGGGTTCGGCACCGGGCACCTTTCGCTCTATCAATTGACCATCGAACCCGGCACGCGCTTCGCGACGCTCGCTACCAGGGGCGAGCTTCTCCTGCCCGACGGCGATGCGGCCGCGGACCTGTTCGACGCGACGCAGGCGATGACGCGCGCGGCGGGGCTGCCGCGTTACGAAGTGTCGAACCATGCACGGCCGGGCGAGGAAAGCCGCCATAATCTGACCTATTGGCGCTACGGCGATTATGCTGGGGTCGGGCCTGGCGCGCATGGACGGCGGCTTGCCCAGGCGAGCGAGCGCCACAAGAAGCCCGAGAATTTCATCACGGCGGTCGAACGCAACGGCCACGGCCTGAAGGTCGAGACCGACCTGCCGCCGCACGAACGCGCGACCGAGGCGATGCTGATGGGCCTGCGGCTGAGCGAGGGCATCGATCTGGCGCGGATCGAGGCACGGAGCGGGTTGGGGCGCGACGCGTTCGTCGATGCCGCCGCGGTGGCGCGGCTGATCGGGCAGGGGCTGATGCGGCAGGCCGGCGACCGGCTGGGCGTGACCGACGATGGTATATTGCTGCTCGACTCGATCCTTTCCGAGGTGGTGCGAACAGGCTAGACGACTGCAAAGCCCGTTTGCCCTGAGCTTGTCGAAGGGCCGTTCTTCTCTTTTGAAGGCTGAAAGAAGGGACGGGGCTTCGACAAGCTCAGCCCGAACGGAGTGGGTTTTGGTTGACCTCCTGATCCGCGACTGGGACGCCCATCTGGCGCATGAAAAGCGCCGGTCGGACCATACGCGGCGCGCCTATATTGCGACCGCCGAGCGCTTTTGCGGCTTTCTGGCGCATCATCGCGGCGGGGCAGTCGATGCGCGCATGCTGAAAGGCCTGACCCCGAACGATCTGCGCTCCTATCTTGCCGATCGCCGGGCCGACGGGCTGGGCAATGCCTCGGCCGCCCGCGAATTGTCGGCGCTGCGCAGCTTTCTGCGCTTCGTCGGCGGGTCGAACGCCAGCGTACCGCAGGTGCGCGGCCCGCGCGTCAAAAAGGGACTGCCGCGCCCGGTCGCGCCGGCCGAGGCGATGCAGCTTGCGCAGGATGTCGAGGACAATGCCCGCGAAGCATGGGTCGGCGCGCGCGATTTTGCCTTGCTGCTGCTGCTCTATGGCGCGGGTCTGCGCATCGGAGAAGCGCTGTCGCTATCGGGCGCAGCGCTGCCGCTCGGTGAAACGCTGCGCGTGACCGGCAAGCGCGGCAAGACGCGGATCGTGCCGATCCTGCCTGCGGTCGCGGCGGCGGTCGCACGCTATGCTGCGGCCTGCCCCTGGCCGATGGGCAAGGATGCGCCGCTGTTCGTCGGCGCGCGCGGCGGGCCGCTGCAACCGGGTGTGGTGCGCGCCAGCGTGCGGCAGGCGCGCCGCGCGCTCGGCCTGCCCGAGCGCACGACGCCGCACGCGCTGCGCCACAGCTTCGCAACGCATCTGCTGGCGGGTGGGGCCGATTTGCGCAGCCTGCAGGAACTCTTGGGCCATGCGAGTCTCGCATCGACGCAGATATACACCGCAGTCGATGCCGCGCATCTGCTCGACGTCTATCGCAGCGCCCACCCGCGCGCCGGTTAGTCGCGGCGGTGCTTGGGTTTCCAGGTGAAGACGCGCCAGAAGTAGAGAAGGACCAGCGAGCCGATCGCGACGAGCGCGAGCGGGCCAACGAACTGTTCGATATCGGCGAACTGCTTGCCGAACCAGTTGCCCGCACCGGCGAGCGCGGCGATCCAGATTGTCGATCCGGCAGCGGTCCACAGCAGGAATTTCGCCTGATTCATATGGACCATGCCCGCGGGCAGCGAAACCATCGTCCGCGCGACGGGCATGAAGCGCGCGACGAAGACGATGCCCGGACCATATCGGACGAAGCCCGCGTGCAGCCGCTCGACCTCGTGCCAGTCGAGCGTCAGCCAGCGGCCGTGGCGGTCGATAAAGGGCTTCAGCCGCTTGTAGCCGATCCAGCGCCCGATCGCATACCACACCCAATTGCCAGCAGTGGTGCCGGCGACCGCGACCGCGACGAGGGTCCAGAAGTCGAAGCGCCCTTGCGCGACCGCAATGCCGCCCAGTCCCATGATGACTTCGGACGGGACGGGCGGGAAGACGTTTTCGAGGAACATCAGGACGGCAATGCCCCAATATCCCCACGCCTGAATCAGATCGAGGATGAATTCGGTCATGGATGGCAAACGCGGTGGCGGCTCAAGCGATCCGGCGTTCTATCGCATCCCAGATCATGCCGGCCGTATCGCTGTTGTTGAAGCGGTCGATCGCGACGATCCCGGTCGGCGAGGTGACGTTGATTTCGGTAAGCCATTCGCCGCCGATCACATCGATGCCGACGAAGATCAGGCCGCGTTCCTTGAGCTGCGGGCCGAGCGCGGCGCAGATTTCCTGCTCGCGCGGCGTCAATTCGGCCGCTTCGGCATAGCCGCCGACGGCAAGGTTCGACCGGAATTCGCCTTCGCCGGGCTTGCGGTTGATCGCGCCGGCCACGTCGCCGTCGACCAGAACGATCCGCTTGTCGCCTTTGGACACGCTGGGCAGGAATTGCTGGACCATGAAGGGTTCGGGCCAGACCTGACCGAAAAGTTCGACCAGCGCGCCCAGATTGCTGCCGTCAGCGTCGATACGGAACACCGCCTTGCCGCCGTTGCCGTGCAGCGGCTTGACGACGACGGCGCCGTGGCGCGCCTGAAAATCCTTCACCGCGTCAAGATCGCGCGTAACCATCGTCGGCGGCATGAATTGCGGGAAATCGAGCACGAAGACCTTTTCGGGCGCGTTACGCACCGAAACCGGATCATTGACCACCAGCGTCTCGCCCCGAATGCGTTCGAGCAACCAGGTGCCGGTAAGATAGCCGAGGTCGAAGGGCGGATCCTGCCGCATCAGCACGACATCGACATCGCGACCAAGGTCGATCGTCACCGGATCGCCGAAGCGGTAATGCGCGCTGGTCTCGCGCTTGACGTCGAGCACGGGGTGCGCCCGTGTCGTCAGCCGTCCGGCCTCCCAGGTCAGCCCGCGCACATCGTAGTGATAGAGGGTGTAGCCGCGTTCGAGCGCTTTCAGCATCAACGCGAAACTGCTGTCACCGCCTATATTGATGCCATCCATCGGGTCCATTTGAACCGCCGCGCGCAGGGTCATTCCGTCTTCCTTCAGGGCTGCCAGACGTGGACCAGATGGCGAGGCAAGCGCCCCGGCGCAAGGAGCATCACGTCGATGCGAATATCATCATCGGGTCGCGCAAAGCGCGCGCTGAGCATTTCTGCGGCTGCCGCGACGCGGCGCAAGCGAAATTCGTCGATCGCCATATCGAGGTCGGCGGCGTGGTCGCGCCATTTCACTTCGACGAAAGCGAGGGGGCGGCCGCGCCGCGCCACCAGATCGACTTCGCCCGCGGGAACGCGCAACCGTTCGCCCAGGATACGCCAGCTATGCAGGCGCAGCCACCAGGCGGCGCGCCGCTCGGCCCGGCGTCCGCGCGCTTCGGCGGCGGCGCGGTTCAAGCGCGATCCCTAAGCGCGAGCGCGCGCGCATAGACGGCGTGACGGTCAAGCCCGAAGCGCTTGGCGACGGCCTTGGCGGCTTTGGCCACCGGCTGCTCGTCCAGCGCATCGCGCAGCGCCGCGTCGATCGCTGCGTCGTCGGCAGCTTCGACGGCCTGCTCCTGGGGCGGGCCGACCATCACGACGATTTCGCCTTTTGGCGGTGCGTCGGCGTAGCGCGCGACGAGATCTTCGAGCGAGCCGGTGACACATTCTTCGTATAATTTGCTGATTTCGCGCGCGACCGCCGCCTCGCGATTGCCGAGGCCGGCGGCGAGCGCGGTCAGGGTCGCGGCGAGACGTGGCCCGCTTTCGTAGAAGACGAGTGTAGCGCGCAAAGCGGCGAATTCGGCGATCGTGTCGGCGCGTGCCTTGGCCTTGTTCGGCAGGAAGCCCGCAAAAAGAAAGCGATCGCTCGGCAGGCCCGACAGGGTGATGGCGGCGATCGCCGCGCAGGGACCGGGCAGGGTGGTGATCGCCCGTCCCGCTGCGCGCGCATCGCGCACCAGCTTGTAGCCGGGATCCGAAATCAGCGGGGTTCCCGCGTCAGACACCAGCACGACGACTTCGTCCGCCATCCGGGCAACCAGCGCCGCACGGGCGCGTTCGTCGCTATGATCGTGATAGGGGGTCATCGGAACACGCAAACCCAGATGTGCGAGCAGCTTTGCCGTGACGCGCGTGTCCTCCGCCGCGATCACGTCGGCGCGCGCAAGCACCGCCGCGGCGCGCGGGGTGATGTCGCCAAGGTTGCCGATGGGCGTCGCGACGATATAGAGACCGGGCAAGGGAGATATAGAGATGGTCGAATCCGGCATGGCGTCAGAGATGGCAGAAACGACGCGCGAGCGCCAAGGGAATGCGTCGCCGCGGCGGCAATTGCTGCGCGGTATCGCGACGCTGGCGCTTGGCGGGCTGCTCGCCGCATGCCAGGTGGTGCCGAAGACCAGCGGTCCGGCGACCCCACCGCCGCCCGACAAGCCCGCCGACAATGTCGGCCCCGGCCTGCCGACCGATACCGACCGCCACCGCGTCGCGCTGCTCGTTCCGCAGACGGGAACCAACGCCGATGTCGGCATGGCGATCGCCAATGCGACGACGATGGCGCTGCTCGATACCAAGGCCGACAAGGTCCGCATCACGACGTATGACACCGCGCTGGGCGCCGCCGCGGCCGCGAAGCAGGCAGTGGCCGACGGCAACAAGCTGATCCTCGGCCCGCTGCTCAGCGAGGATGTGACAGCAGTGGCGCCGATCGCGCGGGCGGCGAAGGTGCCCGTCATCAGCTTTTCGAACGACAGCAGCGTCGCGGGCAACGGCGTCTTCATCATGGGCTTCGTTCCCGGCCAGTCGGTCGAGCGGGTCGTGAGCTTTGCCCGCGCCAAGGGGCAGCAGCGCTTCGGCGCGCTGATTCCAAAGAATCTTTATGGTGAGCGTTCGATGGCGGCGTTCAAGGCGGCGGTCGCCAATGCGGGCGGAACGCTCGTCGCGACCGAAACCTATGACCGCAGCGCCGCGGCGTTGACGGGTGCGGCGCGCCGTCTGGCGAGCGCCGGTGCGATGGACGCGGTGCTGATCGCCGATGTCGGCGGCAATGCGGTGCGCGCGGTTCCGATCATCAAGGGCGCGGGACAGCGCCAGATCCTCGGCACCGAATTGTGGAACACCGATGCCACCTTGGGCGGCAATCCGGCAATGCGCGGTGCGTGGTTCGCCAGCGTTTCAGACGGCCTCTACGGCCAGCTTGCCACCAAATATCGCACACGGTTCGGCAAGGCGCCCTATCGCCTGGCCAGCCTCGGCTATGATTCGGTGCTGCTGACCGTGCGTATCGCACGCGACTGGAAGCCGGGGACCAACTTTCCAGCCGGGCGCCTGATGGCGGCGGACGGGTTCGGCGGCATCGACGGCATCTTCCGCTTCAACGACCGCGGCATCGCGATCCGCGCGCTGGAGGTCAGCGAGGTTGGGGCGGGCGGCTTCCGCGTGATCGACCCCGCACCCGCCAAATGGTAGGGGCCTGATCCAAGGGGCAAGGTGCGTGGCATAGCCGCCACAGTCGGACGAAAACCGCCCGCAAATTGCGCACGGCAACCTTTACGCCGCGCCAATGTTCATTATATGTGCACCGCGCGCGCGGTTGCGCGCCTGCTGCGCATACGAACTGAAACGACACAGGAGATACAGCTATACGCCCGCCCATGACCCGCCGCCCGCTGGCGCCAATGCCGCCGAAGAACGGCCCGCGATACAATGAATTCATCGCCTCGCCCAAGGTCCGTGTGATCGACGAGGAAGGCGAAAATCTGGGCGTAATGCTGACTGCTGAAGCGATCGAACAGGCGGCCGAAGTCGGCCTCGATCTGGTCGAAGTATCCCCCAACGCCGATCCGCCGGTGTGCAAGTTCCTGGATGTGGGCAAGTATAAATACGAAGCCCAGAAGAAGGCCAATGCGGCCCGCAAGACGCAGAAGACCCAGGAAATCAAAGAGATCAAGATGCGTCCGAACATCGACGATCATGATTTCGAAGTGAAGATGAAGAAGGTCTTCGACTTCCTCGAGGAAGGCGACAAGGTCAAGATGACCATGCGCTTCCGCGGCCGCGAAATGAGCCATACGCAGCTCGGCCTCAACGTGCTGCAGCGCGTGGCGGAGATGACGGCAGAGATCGCCAAGGTCGAGGCGCATCCGCGCACCGAAGGGCGTCAGATGCTGATGGTGCTCGCGCCTAAATAGGATTTGCGGCTCAGCCGATACGAAAATCGAGGGCGGTCGTTCCACCGGAGCGGCCGCCCGCTTCGTATCGGCGCTCGACCATGCGGGCATCGCCGCTCGCGCCGATCATGACCAGCGTCGAGGCGCGCGTGCCATAGACCTCGCCGCGCAGGAACAGCGCCGGGCCTCCTTCGGCGGTCAGCGTATCGAGCAACCCTTCGGGATCGGCGCCGGCCTCGACCGTGGCGGCCAGTGCAGCGCGCAGCCGTTCGGCGCGCGGGCAAGAGTGGTCGACGGGTTCGTTGGCGAGGGCATGAACGCCGTCCGCCAGCGCCGCTATCAGCGGCTGCGGCCGGTTGGTGAGCAGGCGGGCACGTCCATCGGCGGCGAACAGATTGAAGGCATTGAACCGGTCGAGATCGGCTTCGGACGGATCGGTGAAACGCCCATCGCCGCGCAACATGTCGACCACCAGCGCGCCGCGCGATTCCTTCGCCAGATCGGGCATCGCGCCGCGGACATTGGTCACCACGACGACGCGTCCGCTCGGTCGATGCACGCCGAGCCACGTCCCGCCGGCTTGCAGGTCGCGCCCAGCAACGATGCCGCTGCCATCGTCCCATTCGGCGAGCGCCGCCGCCGGCCGGGCGTGAAACTCGTCACGGTTGCCGATCAGGATCAGCGGCCAGTCGGGATGGACGCGGCGGGCAAGGGCGACGACACACATGCGCTGCCTATCGGAGAGCGCGACGGATTTGCCAAGCGTTCATGGTGTGTTGCGCGCGTAAATCACCAATTGTGCAGCGCGCGAATGGATGATAGTCTGCCCCCATCTTTCTGGAGGGGGAGATCAACATGAATGTAGCCGTCAAAACGCCGTGGCACCTGTGGGTTGTCGGGGCCGTGTCGCTCGTCTGGAACGCTTTCGGCGCGATGGACTATGTGATGACCAAGATACAGAATCCCGATTATCTGGCCGCTTTCACGCCCGAGCAGCAGGCGTGGTTCACAGGCTTTCCCGTCTGGGCGAACGCCGGATGGGCGCTCGGCGTTTGGGGATCGGTGCTCGGATCGCTTCTGCTGCTCGTTCGCAGCCGCCATGCGGTCACGGCGTTCCTGGTATCGCTCGTCGGGCTCGCCGTCAGCTGTATCTACCAGTTCGGCATGCATTATGGCGACCTGATGCGGATGTTCGGGACCTTCCCGATGATCTTCACTGCGGTTATCTGGGTCATCCTGATCGCGCTGTTCGTCTATGCGCGCAAACAGGCGGCAGCCGGGGTGCTGCGCTAGATGGCGCGGATAAGCCGATAAAGCGTCGCCCCCGCGAAGGCGGGGGCCGTTTTTGGCCTTGCCTTCGCGGTGCGACGCTATCGATTCGTCGCGTCCCGTCCTGCCTACCGCGCGCGAATGAACGCGCGGATGTCCGACGACAATTTGTGGCGATCCTCGTCGCGAATATACATCATGTGTCCGGCGTCATAATATTTATATTCGATCCGGTCCTGCGGGATGCCGGTGCGCGACAGCGAATATTCGGCGGCGAAAAAGGGCGTCGCGAAATCATAATAGCCCTGACCGACAAAGACTCGCAGTCCGCTGTTTTCGCGCAGCGCCTGCCCGATATAGGGCGCGACGTTGAGATAGGCATTGGTGTCGCGGCCTCCGATGCGCCAGTCCCACTGGCCGCCGATGCCGCTGATCGATTGATATTCGCGGTCGGTCTTGAACCCCAGCGTATCGCGCGCCCAGCTGTTGATCGCGGCGGTGTAGCCCGCGTCGATGCCATAGAAGCTGGGATCATTGTCAGGCTCTTCGCCCGCATTGTCATAGTCCTTGCCCGTGTAGCGGCTGTCGAGCCGGCCGACGGTCAGGCCGCGGTCGCGCAGCAGTTCCTTGTAGAAGCGGCCGGGCGTGACGCGCAGATCCGCCTGTTCGAGATAGGTTTCGGACAGGCCGGTGAAGCGGGCAAGCTCGCGGCGGATCGCGGCGCGTTCCTCGCCCTGCAGCTTCTGTCCCTTGAGCAGCGCCGCGGCATAGGGGCCGATCGCCCACCGCCGCGCCTCTTCTGCGAATTGTTCGACCGACGGCGCGCTCGCCTTGCCGTGATAGAGGGCGGTCGTCGCCATCGACGGAAGGTTGGTGATGTAGCTGAGTTCATTGCCCGGCGTATCGGACCCGGCCGCGAAATCGAGCACGGTCGAGATGAGGATGATGCCGTTGAGGCCGACATCGTTGAAGGTGACATTCATCAACTGGTTCGCGACCGCCGCCGAGCGCGTGGTGCCATAGCTTTCCCCGCCCAGGAATTTGGGGCTGTTCCAGCGGCCATTGTCGTTGAGCCAGCGGCGGATGACTTCGGCGACGGCCTTCGCGTCCTGCGTCACGCCGTAATAATCCTTGGGATCGGCCTTGCCTATCAGGTGCGAGAAGCCGGTGCCCGGCGGATCGATGAACACGATGTCGGTCACGTCGAGCAGCGAATCGGGATTGTCGACGATGGGGTAGGGCGGGGCGCCGTCATCCTTGGCATCGCTGGGGATCGCGACGCGCTTCGGCCCGAACGCACCCATCATCAACCAGACGGTGCCCGACCCGGGCCCGCCGTTGAACAGAAAAGTCACGGGGCGGCCCGGATCGCGCGGCTCCTTGATATAGGAGGTGGTGACGATCGTCGCTTCGGGCACGCCATCCTTGTTCTTGAGGATCGTCTCGCCGATCGTCGCGGCATAGCCGATCTTCTGTCCGCCGAACGTGCCCGAAAGGCGCGTCGTGTGCACCTGCGGCACGATGTCCTCGGCCTTTTCCGGCTTGGCTTTTTCGGCCGGCGCGTCCTGCGCGGCAAGCGTGGCAGGAACCGCAGCGGCAAGCGCCAGCGCGATCAGCGACAGACCCGTTTTCATAGATATTCTCCCCGTTTGCGGAGCGGACGCTAGGCCGCGCGTAAGGGGGAGACAAGGCTACTTGTCGGTTACAATCGGGCTTTGGTCGAAGGGGGCGTTAACGCCCCCACTTCGTCTTGCTCTGCTTCCCGAAGCGCCCCTTGCGCGTACCCGGCTTGCCCTCGTTCGAGCGGCCGACGCGCGGGGCGACCTGTTCGTCCGCGGGCAGGCCGAGTTCGTCGGCTTCGAGGCGGCGGATTTCGTCGCGCAGGCGACCGGCTTCCTCGAATTCCAGGTCGGCGGCGGCGTCGCGCATCTTCTTTTCCAGCTCCTGGATATAGGCGCGGAGGTTGTGGCCGACCATGTGCTGCGGCTTGTCGTCGCCGAGGTCGATGGTGACCTGATCCTTCGACGCGACATGCGCGATGATGTCGCCGATGTTGCGCTTGATCGTCGTCGGCGTGATGCCGTGTTCTTCGTTATACGCCTGTTGCTTGGCGCGGCGGCGGTCGGTTTCGCGCAGCGCGCGTTCCATGCTGCCGGTGATGCGGTCGGCATAGAGGATGACGCGGCCATCGACGTTGCGCGCGGCGCGGCCGATCGTCTGAACGAGGCTGGTTTCGCTGCGCAGGAACCCCTCCTTGTCGGCGTCGAGGATCGCGACGAGCCCGCATTCGGGAATGTCGAGGCCTTCGCGCAAGAGGTTGATGCCGACGAGCACGTCGAACACGCCGAGCCTGAGGTCGCGAATGATCTCGATGCGCTCGAGCGTTTCGACGTCGCTGTGCATGTAGCGGACCTTCAGTCCCGCTTCGTGGAGGAACTCGGTCAGATCCTCGGCCATGCGCTTGGTGAGCGTGGTGACGAGGGTGCGATAGCCCGCCGCGGCAGTTTTCTTCGCCTCGGCGATCAGATCGTCGACCTGCTCCTCGACCGGCTTGATCTCGACCGGCGGATCGATCAGCCCGGTCGGGCGGATAACCTGCTCGGCGAAAACGCCCTGGGTGCGGTCCATTTCCCACGTCCCCGGGGTTGCCGACACGCTGACCGTCTGGGGCCGCATCATGTCCCATTCGGCGAAGCGCAAGGGCCGGTTGTCGATGCAGGACGGCAGCCGAAAGCCATATTCGGCGAGAGTGATCTTGCGGCGATGGTCGCCCTTCGACATTGCGCCGATCTGCGGAATCGTCTGGTGGCTTTCATCGACGAACAGCAAGGCATTGTCGGGGAGATATTCGAACAAGGTCGGCGGCGGCTCGCCCGGCAGGCGGCCGGTCAGGAAACGGCTGTAATTTTCGATCCCTGCACAGCTTCCGGTCGCGGCTATCATTTCGAGGTCGAAATTTGTCCGCTGTTCGAGCCGCTGCGCTTCGAGCAGCCGGCCCTCGGTTTCGAGTTCCTTCAGCCGCTCGGCGAGTTCGTGGCGGATCGCTTCGGTCGCCTGCTTCAGCGTCGGACCGGGTGTTACATAGTGGCTGTTGGCATAGACGCGCACATAGTTGAGGCTGGCGATCTTCTTGCCGGTCAGCGGATCGAATTCGGTGATCTCCTCGATCTCGTCACCGAAGAAGCTGACACGCCACGCCATGTCCTCATAGTGCGACGGGAAAATTTCGAGGCTATCGCCGCGGACGCGGAAATTGCCGCGCGCAAACGCCTGGTCGTTGCGCTTGTACTGGAGCGCGACGAGCTTGCGGATAATCTCTCCGCTGTCGACGACCTGCCCCTTCTTCAAATCGAAGATCATCGCCGAATAGGTCTCGACCGATCCGATGCCGTAAAGGCAAGACACCGAGGCGACGATGATCACGTCGTCGCGTTCGAGCAGCGCGCGCGTCGCCGAGTGGCGCATGCGGTCGATCGCCTCGTTTACGCTGCTTTCCTTCTCGATATAGGTGTCGGACCGCGGCACATAGGCCTCGGGCTGGTAATAGTCGTAATAGCTGACGAAATATTCGACCGCATTGTTCGGAAAGAAGCTCTTGAACTCGCCGTAGAGCTGCGCCGCGAGAATCTTGTTGGGGGCGAGGATCAGCGCCGGGCGCTGCAATTCCTCGATCACCTTCGCCATGGTGAAGGTCTTGCCCGATCCCGTGACGCCGAGCAGCACTTGATCGCGCTCGCCCTCCCTGGCGGTATCGACCAGCTCGCGGATCGCGGTCGGCTGATCGCCCGCCGGGGAGTAGTCGCTGACCAGTTCGAACCGCTTGCCGCCCTCCACCTTGTCGGGGCGGGCAGGACGGTGCGGCACATAGTTCTGCGCCGTGTCGATTTCGTCGAGCGAGGTGCGAATCTGAATTGCCATCGCTGCCAATATGGTGAGGATGCCGCGCATCGGCAACGGCGGGAGTCTGGATGATGTTCAAGCGCAATATTCTGTTGGTGACGGGCGCGCTGCTCGGGCTGTCCGCATGCGACAGCGGCAAGGGCGTGTCGGCCAAGAATGAATCGGTCGAATCGGTGCAGAACAAGGTCGCCGATGCCGTCGCTTCGGGCGAGTTCATGAAGCCTGGCCAATGGGCCGGCACGGTGAAGATCACCGACATGACGATGCCCGGAATGGAAAAACTGCCGCCGCAGATGCAGGAGCAGATGAAGGCGCGGCTGGCACAGGGACACAGTTTCGAAAATTGCCTGACCCCCGAGGACGCGCGCGATCCGAAGGCGCGGATGGCGGAAAATTCGGGCGGCAAATGCACCTATGATCATTTCGAGATGGCGCATGGCGTGATCGACGCGAAGATGAGCTGCACCAGCGAAGCCGGTCCGCGCACGATGACGATGAAGGGCACCTACAGCGGCGACAGCTATGAGATGGAAATGGCGAGTACGGGGCAGGGCGAAGGGCCTGCGGGCATGTCGATGAAGATGCAAATGTCGGCCAAACGAACCGGCGCCTGCAAGGCCGGCGAAGTCTGACGTGACGAGCGCAGACTCCGGCCGACGGCCCCATCTGGATCGCACTGGCGTGACGCTTGGGAGCGACCATTCTGCAGAATAGGGTAAGTGCGGACTTGCCGGGCGAGGTGCAGGTGGGGCTACAATCCCGCCCGGCGAAGTCACTTGTTCATGAGGCCTCGGGATATACCGGAGTGCGCCAGGGACCAGCTCGCGCGCTTCGATCCTGAAACCTCAATTGCCCGGCAGGCAAAGCCCGAACCGGGCCGTGACCGCGCAAGCGCGCATCACGACAATCGAACGATCTCATGGCGACGGGGAAGATGACAGTAACATGGGGTCACATTGCGGCATGTCGCCCAAAATTAGGATTTCCTTAATCTTTTCGTCCTGTTCTTTCACCTCTCCGAGGCGGGTTAAACCCGGCGAAATATGGCCAATCCGGGCTGTTACCGTTACATTGAAACAAATATGACTGGCCGCATTCATCGATTTGCGTATCTAGCGGACAGACCCCGCCAGAGGGTATAAGAGGGTTGCATGGACCGCGCGAAAGCGAACAAGACACTCGAGGCCGGCGAAACCGACCAGATCATCGCCGAGGAGTTCGAGAGGCTCCGCGAGTCCCAGTTGTTCCTGCGCTCGCCGGTCTTGTCACGCCTGCTGCAATATCTGGTCGAACACCGGCTTCGCGGCGGCCGCAGCGCCCCCAAGGCCTATGCGATCGCGACCGAGGCGCTGGGACGTAACGCCGATTTCGACCCGGCGGTCGACAGCTATCCACGCGTGATGGTGGGCCGCCTGCGCAATCTGCTCGACCGTTATTATGCTGAAACGCCGTGGGTTCATCGCCTGCGCGTGCCGCAGGGCAGCTACGAGATCGTGGTGCAGCACCGCACCGCACCGCCGGCACGTAGCGCCGCTGTAACCCCTGGTGTCGGCGAAGAGGCGGTGGCTGCGGAGGCGGGCGGGGCCGGTGTGACGTCAATGCGTCATCCCGGCGTTGGAGCGCCATCGTCGCGGGCGCGCTGGTGGACGGTGCTGGTCATTGTCGCGGTTGCCATGCTGGCGGGCGGTTGGTGGCTTGCCGGCAACTGGCAGCGGATGTTCGCGCCTTCGGCGGTGCCGCCGCCGCTGCTTGAGATTGCGCTTCCGCAATCGGGGAGCACTCCCGTTTCGCGCGCGCTGGCCCGCGCGCTCGACGGCCGGCTGCGCGACGGCTTGCGCCGTTTCGACCTCATCGATCTGCGCAGTGCAGCGTCGGCGGGCAAGCCCGATACAGCTCAGCGCCCCGATTATCGCCTCGATGTTTCGCTCGTCCGCACGCTCGCGGGGCCGGCCGATGTCACTCTGGTCCTCAACCGCGTTTCCGATCAGCGTACCATCTGGTCGCAGCAATTTCACCTGACCCAGGATCAGATGCCTGGATTCGAGGCGATCGACCCTGCGATTGCCCAGATTGCTGGCGATTATGGCGTGATCGTTCGCGATCAGTTGGCGCGGCAGCCGGAGAATTTTGCGCCCGGCTATCCGTGCCTGGCGCAGTTCAACCGGCTGCGGCAGTTGCGCAACAAGGACACCGCGAAGAAGGTCGATGCTTGCCTGCGCGCGACGATCTTTCGCGATCCGCGCAACGCCGCGGCGCTGTCCGCGCTGTCGCTCGTCCGCTTCGGGGATTGGCAGCCGCTGCGCGGCAAACCGGCGGGCGACAAGGCCTATGCCGAAGCCGTCTCGCTCGCACAGCGGGCCTATGACAGCGGCGCCGAAACCGCGGCGGCGACCTTCGCGATGGCGCGCGCACAATATTATGGCGGCAATTGCCGCGGCGGCGTTGGCATTGGCGATGCCGCGGTACGGCTCAACCCCTATGACGCCGACACGGCCGGATTCCAGGGAGTGTTCAAGATTGCCTGCGACCAGCCCTTAGAGGGCATTGCGCTGCTCGAACGGTCGCTGGCGCTCGACGCGTCGGCGCCAGGCGTCCCGGCGGTCACGCTCGCCTTCGTCTATTCGCAGCAGGGGCGGCAGGACGACGCGCTGGCTGTCCTCGATCATATGCCATCGCCCAGCACCATGGAGCCGCAATATGCGATGGTCCGGGCCATCGTTTTTGCGCGGCAGGGAAAGGTCGATGAAGCGCGCGGCCTGTGGCGGCATCTGCTCGATTATACGCGCCAGCCGCAGGATGCGCCACCCGAAAAGGTGCTGCGCCAGTTCATGATAAATCCCGAAGTGATCCGGCGTGCGTCGCAGGCTCTGCGGGAATCGGGGGTGGTGGCACCGCAGCCGGTCGCGCGATGAACGGTGCGCCTGGCGCTTGAAGGCCGCGGTGCCGTTTCCTATTTATGCGGTGGTTGCCCAAGGGACGAAAGGGGGAGGCGCCTGCACCCGCCGCGCGGCAGGAAAGGGCGGGTTGATGCGAGCTTCGGCGCCCACAACGCGCCAGCCCTCTTGCCAGCCCCGCCGACGGACACTAGGGCAAATCCCAACATTCACGAGACAGTCAGAAAAAAGGAACTGTGCATGAGCGATTCGGCCGAAAAGGTTAAAAAGATCGTCGTCGAACATCTGGGCGTCGAAGCCGACAAGGTCACCGAAGAAGCGAGCTTCATCGACGATCTGGGCGCCGACAGCCTCGACATCGTCGAACTGGTGATGGCGTTCGAAGAAGAATTCGGTGTCGAAATTCCCGATGACGCGGCGGAAAAGATCGCCACCGTCAAGGACGCGATCGACTACATCGAAGCGAACAAGGGCTAAAGCGGTCCGGTCCGGCACAGCCGGACGCGGCGGCGACGCTGCCCACGCGTTTCCGGCTTCCCGGTCCCGAGCGCTCGCGCGCAGTGGCCGGGAAGCTTTTTTTATGGGCATGCCCCGACAAGAATGATGCCGGGTTCCGCAAGGGCCGGAACCGACGAAAGGAAAGTCTATGCGCCGGGTTGTGGTGACGGGTTTGGGATTGGTGACGCCGCTGGGCGGAGACGTCGAAACCAGTTGGGCCAATCTGCTTGCCGGGAAGTCGGGCGCGGGAACGATCACCCGCTTCGACGCCTCCGACCAGAAATGCACGATCGCGTGCGAGGTCAAGCCGGCCGACCATGAATATGGCTTCGACGCCAACAAGCGCGTCGACCACAAGGTGCAGCGGCAGGTCGATCCCTTCATCATCTATGGCATCGACGCCGCCGGACAGGCGCTCGAAGATGCCGGGCTGACCGAGATGGACGATGAGACAAAGCTGCGCGCCGGCTGCTCTATCGGGTCGGGCATCGGCGGCCTGCCGGGGATCGAGAGCGAAAGCCTGCTGCTCGCCGAAAAGGGGCCGGGCCGTGTCAGCCCGCACTTCGTCCACGGCCGCCTCATCAACCTGATTTCGGGTCAGGTCAGCATCAAATACGGCCTGATGGGGCCGAACCATGCGGTCGTCACCGCCTGCTCGACGGGCGCCCATTCGATCGGCGACGCGGCGCGGATGATCAAGGATGGCGATGCCGACATCATGCTCGCCGGCGGATCGGAATCGACCATCTGTCCGATAGGCATTGCAGGCTTTGCACAGGCGCGCGCGCTCAACATGAGCTACAACGACCGCCCCGAACAGGCGAGCCGCCCCTATGACAAGGATCGCGACGGCTTCGTCATGGGCGAAGGCGCCGGCGTCGTCGTGCTCGAGGAATATGAACATGCCAAGGCGCGCGGCGCCAAGATCTACGCCGAAGTCGTCGGCTATGGCCTTTCGGGCGACGCCTATCATGTCACCGCGCCGCACCCCGACGGTTTCGGCGCCTATCGGTCGATGGAAATGGCGCTGAAGAAGGCGGGAATGACGCCCGCCGACATCGATTATATCAACGCCCATGGCACGTCGACGATGGCCGACACGATCGAACTCGGCGCGGTGAAGCGCCTGTTCGGCGACGCGATCGGCGATGTATCGATGAGCTCGACAAAATCGGCGATTGGCCATCTGCTCGGCGGTGCCGGCGCGGTCGAGACGATCTTCTGCATCCTCGCGATCCGCGACCAGATCGTGCCGCCCACGCTGAACCTCGACAATCCCGACGAGGGGACCGAGGGCGTCGACCTGGTGCCGCACAAGGCGAAGAAGCGCGCGGTGAAGGCCGCGCTCAACAATAGCTTCGGTTTCGGCGGCACCAATGCGAGCGTGATCGTCAAGGCACTCGACTAACCCATGTCGTCATGCTGAACTTGTTTCAGCATCCATGACCCGCACTCTCCTTTGGCGCTGCGTCGATGGATGAGGCAGGCCGTGGACCCTGAAACAAGTTCAGGGTGACGAAAGAAGTGAGGTTGGAATTTGGCTCGGATAATCCTCACATTCTTTCTCGCGCTGCTGCTTGCGGCCTGCTCCGGCGGCGCGCCGCGCGATACCGTGGTCGTTATTCCGCCCGGTGCCAGCATCGCCAAAGCGGGCGAAATATTGGAAAAGGCGGGCGCAACCTCGGCCTCCGGCTTTCGCAACCGCGCGCGCCTCTTCGGTTCCGACGCTCCGATCAAGCCCGGTGAATATGAGGTGAAGAAGGGCATGGGCGCCGGCGACATCCTGCGGATGATGCAGGAAGGCCGAACCGTCCAGCGATTCGTGACCGTCCCCGAAGGCATGCCGTCGATCATGGTGTGGGAGCGGCTGATGGCCGAGCCGCGCCTGACGGGAACGGTCGCGGTGCCCGCCGAGGGCAGCGTGCTGCCCGACACCTATGCCTTCACCACCGGCGAGAGCCGTGCAGCCGTGGTTGCGCGGATGCAGGCGGCGATGACCAAGACCTTCGACGCGCTCTGGGCCAAGCGGAGCCCGCGCACCGCGGCAAAGGACCGCAACGAAGCGATCACGCTGGCGTCGATCGTCGAAAAGGAAACCGGGGTTGCGGCGGAGCGCCGCACGGTCGCCGGCGTCTATACCAATCGCCTCGCCATCGGGATGCGTCTGCAGGCCGATCCGACGATCATCTATCCGATCACCAAGGGCAAGCCGCTCGGCCGCCGCATCCTGCGCTCCGAAATCCAGGCGGTGAACGGTTATAATACCTACGCCATGGCCGGGCTTCCCGAGGGGCCGATCGCCAATCCCGGCAAGGCGTCGATCGCCGCAGTGCTTGACCCCGAGCCCAATGAGTATCTCTATTTCGTCGCGAAGGGCGATGGTGGCCACATCTTTGCGCGCACCTTGTCCGAGCATAATGCCAATGTGCAGAAATGGTATGAACTGCGCCGCGACAGGGGGGAGATGTAGCGATGACCGGGGGGATGACCGCAAAGCTTTTCCTGCACGGCGTTCCCGACAGTCCGGCGATCTGGAGTCCGCTGCTGGATGCTCTGGCGCTGGGTGATATACCGGTTGCCGTTCCCGCGCTTCCCGGCTTCACCGGGCCGCTTACCGCCGGTTTCGCTGCGACGAAGGAGGCCTATGCCGATTGGGCGACCGGCGAGGCCGCGGCGCTTGCGGCCCAGCATGGTCCCATCGATATCGTCGGTCACGACTGGGGGGCGCTGATCGCGCAGCGCGTCGCGATGCTGCGCCCCGACCTGATCCGGAGCTGGGCGGTTTCCAATGCGGTGATCGATCCCGACTATCGCGGTCACCGGGTCGCGCGCATCTGGAACACGCCGCTGCTGGGCGAAGCTTTCATGGCGATCAGTCGTCCCGGCGCGCTTGCCCGCGGACTAATCGATCAGGGCGTTCCAGCCGATATCGCGCAGGAAGAAGCGGCGCAATGGGCGCTCAAGGACAAAAGGCGCGCGATCCTGACACTCTATCGCTCGGCGCATGGGCTCAGCTTCGCGCACGACTGGGCGCTCGACCTGGGCCGCCTGCCGCGCGCGGGGATGCTCGTCTGGGGGGCGGGCGACCCCTATGTCGAGCTTTCGGTGGCACAGCGGTTCGCGGCGAATTGGGCGATGCCGCTGACGATCATAGCGGATGCGGGACATTGGGCGATCGCCCAGCGGCCGCACGCGGTTGCGGCGGCGCTTCACGATTTCTGGAACAGCCTGTAAGCGCCCGCGATTTTTCCTGATCGTTTCGGGCGATCATTCTGAACCAATTAATCGATTGGATGCCGGGCGCGCTTGGGCGCAGAGGCTGCTGCAGCGAGAAAGGGCGTCCCATGGACGACAGCGAACTCCCCTCCCGAGCTCACCGTCCATCCCATCTCGCAAGCGGCGGCGCGGACACCCCCCCTCCCGCTCGCGTCGCTGGCGCCGCGCCCATCGTCATCACTGGAACGATGGGCGCGGCCGATCAGCGCTACTTCGATGCGCTGCGCCGCGCGCATTTCCCGCCCGAACGCAATTACCTCTCGGCGCATATCACGCTTTTCCATCATCTGCCGCCGTCGCTGCTCGAGGAACTTGCGGCTCTGTTCCGCGCCATCGCCGCTGATACGCCGCCGCCGCGCGCCGTCGTGTCGGCCGTCTATTCGCTCGGGCGCGGGGTTGCGTTTCGGATCGACAGCCCGGACCTGATCGCGATCCGGGCGCGCATTGCCGATCGCTTTGCGGCACTGTTGACGCCGCAGGATCAGGCGACGCCGCGTCTGCATGTCACGGTGCAGAACAAGGTTTCTCCGGCCGAGGCGCGCGCCTTGCTTGCCGACCTCGCGCGCAACTTTCGTCCGCGGCCGGTCGAAATCACCGGAATCGCGGCCTATCACTACCGCGGAGGCCCGTGGGAGGCGGCATTCGCAAGGAATTTTCGCGGGCCGCGCGCATGATATTGACCGGACGCATGGTGCATCCTATAGGCGCCGCTCGCCCACGGGCGGTCTTTCGGGGCGGAGTAGCTCAGCAGGTTAGAGCAGCGGAATCATAATCCGCGTGTCGGGGGTTCGAGTCCCTCCTCCGCTACCAAGTCCGAATCATCTTCAAACATAGCATTTCCGGCAGTTTTCTGCCATTCGTCGAAGTGCTGCCAATGGCGACACATCTTCGTCCAGAAGCGAGTTGCCTGGGCAAATCACCTCGGATTTGAACCTGCTTGGACACATCTTTTCCGAGAATTCTTGCGAATGTTCCATGGCCTCGATTCCTTCGAGGTCATCATGGACAAACCCGTGAAACTGACTTCCGCTCATATCGAGCGGCTCAAGGGGGGCGCGCTAGCCGACCGGGAAGTCCCGAGCCTGTCTGTCGTTGTCGCTGCACATGAAAGAAAGCAGCGGCGCTTCAAGCGCCTTGGGGCCGGAACGAAGAAAACCGTCGAACTGATCTTGGGAGCTCACCCGGCATTTTCAATCGACGAAGCTCGCGAATGGGCCGCGTCGCTCAGCAGGGTCAAAATGGTCTGGCTCCTTCGCCGTCTTGGTACGCCGTTGGGTTGCGTTCCGAACCCGGAGTCCTGACCCTAGCGTAGCGCCTCGGCGGCAAGTGCGCGGCAGTTGACCGTTCCGGGTTTGGGAAGCGTCGCGTCGCGCTGCGGGTCCTTATGCAGACCGAGCGCCGCGCCGATCGACCGCGTCACAGCCCCGAACACCCCGCCGCCCGATTTCTTACCGGGCGGCGCGAAACCGATGGTGGGCTGCGAGAGCGTTCCCTCGACCTTCACCGGATCGACGAGCTTGAGATCCGGCTTTTCGCTCCCCGCGCCATTCATGGCCAGCGCGATGCGTTCGCCATCAAGATTTATCTGGCCGCGACCGCGCGCCCGGGCGATGGTGGTGTCGATGACCAGCGGGGCGGGCGTCAGCAGCCCGTCCTTGGCCGAGAAGGCGAGGATCGCGCACCGGATCGGTGTCATTGCCTCGTCGTCGCCTAGTTTCTGTCCGATCGCTCCGCCAAGATCCTGCGCCATCACATAAGCCGCAGCGCGGTTCATCGCGCCGCCACTGGCAACGAACGCGATCTTCCCGTTCCCCGAAGCGAAGGCCTGGCGGACGGTGTCGCCGCGTCCCGAAATCCGAACCAGCCCGCGCACGGGGCCGCGGATCATGTCTGGCTGACCGATAAAATCGTCGAAGCTGGCTCCGTCGATACGCAATTCGGTCGTCAGCAGGGGAACCTTGCCGCGGGAATCGACCCTTACCCGGCCGCTCATAGTGCCGCGCCCAAGCTGTGCGACGGCCTTGTCGAGCGTCAATATCCGATGGTCGAGCGACAGCTGGCCCTTGAGGCTTTTGAACACCGACCCGCCCTTCACGAGCAACTGATGGATCGTGATGCGGATGACACCGTCGGTCGGCCCCATTTTCGCAAGATTGATCCGCGTGTCGGGAAAGATGCGCGGGCCGATGCGCGCTTCCTGCGCGCGTGCTGCCGCAAGTCCGGCGTCGTCGGCCAGATCGTCGAAGTCCAGCCGGGGCGCATCGATGCTGGCGTCGATCCTGGTGCGACCGTCGCGCTTCAGTATCTTCGCGGTGGCGGCAATCGTCGAACGACCGATGCGCCCGTCGAGCTTGTCGATAAACCAGTCGGTCCCGTCGCGGCGCACCGCGCCGTCAAGGTCGATCGCCTGGGTACCGAACAGCCCCGCCTCGATAATATAGTCGAGTTGCTTGAGGCTGGTACCGCGCGCCGCCATCCGCATGGTCATATGCGCGGTGTCGAGGGGGGCGGCCATCGTGCCCGACGCGCGTAGCCGGAGCAGGTCCGACGTCAGTTCGGCGGAAAAGGGCCAGCGGCCATCGGCGTCTGGGGTCCAACGCGCCGCCGCGCCAAGCTTCGCGGCGGCACCGTTGAATTGCCCTTCGGCGGCGATTGCGAGACCTTTGGCGTCCTTGGCTTCGATCGTTCCGGCGATATCAAGGCGGCGCTTGGCATCCTTCAGCGTAAAGCGGCCCTCATTTATCCGAACGGTGCCGATGGCAGGCGGCGGCGAACTGTCCGAACCGCCGGGCCGAGGGCCACCCCAATTGCTCCGCCCTTCGGCATCGCGCACCAGCGCCAGCGACAGCCCGTCGATATCGATCGAGCGCGGCGCAATCGTCCCGGTCAGAAGCTTAAGGATGGGCAGACGGATGCGCAGGCGTCCTATCGTCGCCATGTCGCCGCGTCCCGCCCAGGCGGGCTGCCCGATGCGGACGCTGCGGGCTTCGATCTCGGGGGAGAAGGAGAAAACATCCTTTCTCTCCAGCGCCCCGATATGAACGGGCGCGCCGAATTTTTCGCTCAGGCGCGCCTCGGCCGTCCCGCGCAGCATTCCCACCGGAAAGGTCGCGAGCAGCAAAGCGGCGAGAAGAACCACTCCCGCGGCGACGACAAGGGCCACGCGCGCTTTGCGCGACAGGTGCGGCAGGGCGGGGCGGTTCACGCGGTTCGCTCGCAAGCGCGAACGGTCGGGGAGGTTATCGAAAACATGCGTCTTCGATATGCGGGAGCGAGCGCAAGGTTCCTTGCGCGCCATTGATGGTCGTTCGCGGGCGCCGGCGCCGTTCCCCACGCGCCGCGGTGAGGCGAGGCGCGCGGGGAGGTGCGACTATTGCTTGTGCGCGGCGATGTAGCGCTCGACCTGTTCTTCCAGGATGTCGAGCGGCAGCGCGCCTTCGCTTAGAACGGCCTCGTGAAAGTCGCGAATGTCGAAACGCGGGCCGAGTTCGGTTTCGGCGCGTTTGCGAAGTTCGGCGATCTTGAGCTGGCCGACCATGTAGCTCGTCGCCTGGCCCGGCCAGTTGAAATAGCGATCGACTTCGCGCGCAATGTCGGTGTCCGATACCGAGCTGTTGGCCTTGAAATAGGCGATGGCCTGTTCGCGCGTCCAGCGCTTCGAATGGATGCCGGTGTCCAGAACCAGCCGGATCGCGCGCCACACCTGAAGCGACAACATGCCGAAGCGGTCATAAGGCGTCTTGTAAACGCCCATCTCGTCCGCAAGCCGCTCCGAATAGAGGCCCCAGCCTTCCATATAGGCGCCATAACCGCCGAATTTCCGGAATTTGGGTATGCCGGTCAGCTCTTGCTGGCGCGCGATCTGGAAATGATGGCCAGGTGCCCCTTCATGCGCGGCGATCCCGGCGACCTGCACCTTCTGCGTCTGGTTCATGTCGACAAGATTGACATAATAGATGCCAGGCCGCGTCCCGTCCGCCGACGGCGGGTTGTAGAAGGCGGTCGACGCCGTGCCCTCACGCCATTTCTCGACCGCCCGCACTTCGAGCGGCGCCTTGGGCAGAACGCGGAAATAGCGCGGTGCGGCCTCCATTACCGAGGAGATGACGGCGCGCGCGTCGGCCAGATAGGTTTCGCGGCCCGCATTGGTATTCGGATATTTGAACTTGGGGTCGGTGCGGATGCTGTCGAAAAATTCGGCGAGGGTGCCCTTGAAGCCGACCTCGCGCATCACGGCTTCCATTTCTTTGTGGATAGCCGCGACTTGTGCGAGGCCAAGTGCGTGAATCTCGTCCGCGGTAAGATTTGTCGTCGTCGAGCTCTTGAGGCGGTCCGCATAATAGGCCGCGCCATCGGGAAGGTGCCAGGCACCGAAATTGCCTGTCGATTTGGGTTCGATCTCGTCGATCGCGGCGATCAATGTCTCATAGCCATGCTTGAAGGGGCCGGTGAGGGCCGCGCTGGCATCCGCGAGCAGTTTTTCCTTCGTCGCCACCGGCGCATCGAGCGCGCTGACTTTTTTGCGGAAGTCGGCCATCAGCGTTGAATCGCCGCCGCCGTCGAACGGGGCACCGGCAAGGATTTTGAGTGCATCAGCGCGGGCGGGAGCGAAATTGACCTTGTTGGGGATGATCCCCGCTGCCGCCTGGTCGCGCATTCGCGCCGCGACTTCGCGCATGACGCGGTCGGTGTCGCGCAGTCGTGCGATATAGGCTTCGGCGTCTGCCACGCTGTCGATCTTGTGATTGTTGATCAGCAGAACGGGGATGTCGCCCGCGGGGCTGCCATTGGTCGACACGGGAAAACGCAGTTTGCGGAAGCGAAGCGATTCGCGGCCGCGCTCGACTTCATACTCGAACAGTCGATAGCTCACCCGCGCGCTTTCGCCGAGCTGGTCGGGCTTGAAATGGGCGTGCATGGCTTTGAGCTGCGTTTCGGCCAGCGCCTGCTCCCGCAATGCCGCCGCATCGCTATAGTCATCGAGCCGGTCGTAGTTGGTTTTGAGGCCAAGCTGCGTTTGCGATTCCGGGCTGAGCGCCAGGCGCGCGTCGAAAGCCTGATCGAGAAATTGCAACAGCGCGGCATCCTGCGCTCGGGTCTGTGACGCGGTTTGCGCAAATGCCGGGGCGTTGGCGGCGATCGGGACGACGGGCAGCAGCATCAGGGCAACGGCAAGGCGCATCATATTCTCCTTTTGAACGAAGGACCTTGTTGCCCAAGGTCCGAGGATGCGCAATTATATTTCCGTTGGCGGTGAAGCGGTGCAGGTGTTGGCGTTCAGAAAGATCGGTGAAAGCTGAACAGGTCGGCGTCGGGATCGCGATCGCCGCAGATGGTGCTGCGCAGGATTTGAGCCGCCACCATCGAAAAAGTGATTCCGTTGCCGCCATAGCCCATCGCCGCATAGCAATTGGGCATGCGCGGTATGCGTCCCACCGTCGGGATACCGAGCGGACTGTTGCCGAAGCTTCCGGCCCAGGCATAAGCGGGCGTGGGGTCGATAGCGGGAAGCAGCGCCCCGAGCTTGCGGGCGAGCGTTTTCGCCTTGTCCGCAATCTTCGCGTCGCGCGCCGTCGCATCGGAAATATCCTCGTCTTCCCCGCCGCAGATGACGCAGCCGTCAGGGGTTGTGCGAATGTAGAGATAGGGGTCGGACGCCTCCCATATCATGGCCGCGTCGCGCCAGATCCGCTGCGGTTGCGGACGCGTCGCGATCGACCAGGTCGACATAATGTAATTTCCCTTTTTCGAGATGCCTTTCAGCATCTCGTAGCCGGTTGCGAAGACGGCGTGCGCCGCGGTGATCGTGGCCCCGCCGTCGATCTGAAGCTGGACGCCGCTGTCGTTGCTATCCACGCCGATCACCTCGGCAGGCGCGTATAGGCGCATCCCGCGCTCCTGCGCGACCTGCAGATAGGCCGCGGCCAGGCGCCGCGGATCGGCCGAGTAATTGCCGTACCCGACGATCGCATGGCGCCTGCTGATCCCGTAGCGTCGCTCGACCTCGGCAGGGCCGATATATTCGATCTCGAAACCCGCATTGCGCCGGGCATCCGCTTCGACGGCGAGCGCGGCCGGGTCGAGAATATTGCCGTCGAGATACAGCGTCGAGCGCGTGGCAGCGCCGACATCGAGACCAAGGCGTTCGGTTCGTTCGCGCAAGGCGTCGACCGCCAGCCGCGAGCGGCGCCAGATCCGCGTTGCGCGTTCCGTGCCGATCCGCCGGGCCATTTGCGAGAGCGGGAGGTCGATCTCATATTGCAGCATCGCGGTTGACGCGGCGGTCGATCCTGCGGCGGGGCCGCGACGATCCACGACCACCACGCCGAGCCCGGCGTCGCTGAGCGTCTCCGCAATCAGCGCGCCCGATATGCCGGCGCCGACGACCGCCACGTCGCAGCGCAGCGATCGTGCAAGCCCTTTGATTGCAAGCGGGAGGCGACGGTGGCGGAGCCAGATCGGGCGCCCCGTTCGCAGATCGCGATGCTGGGTGACCGAAGGCTCGGACACGCGGGTCATCGCGCCATCGCCCTGAGTGGTTGGCCCTTGATGGGGAAGGCGACTGCCGAACGGAGGTTGACCAAGAGTCCGACGAGGCGAAGCGAGGGGTGCATAACCGTCGCATACTCGCGGCCGCGCGCGCTGGTTCCCACGGGCGGAGCAATGGCGCGCAGATGCAGCGAGCGCTTTGCGATATGGTTTTGCAGTAAATTTGGTCGGGACGAGAGGATTCGAACCTCCGACCCCCACACCCCCAGACCGTATTTTCGGGTGATCGCGTTGCATCCGGATGCACCCCAAAATTGTTGATTTTACCGCAGTTTTCTGCCATTTTTACGGTGTCATCGACGTTGCGTCTGGTGCCCTTTTGTTCCGTCCTAATTCATCAAGTTGCACCACCAGTGCACCACCAGATCGAAATTTGGACATGCGCGAGTGGTAAATCATGCAAACAGCTTTAACCCAATTGGCGGTCGATAAATTGACCACCCCGACCACCAAAATCGATTATCGCGACACTCGGTTGAAAGGGCTCGTTCTTCGAATGATGCCCAGTGGGACCAAGTCTTACTACTGCGAATATGCGCGCGGCAAGCGGGTATGGCTTGGCCGCGCCGACGTGCTCGGCGTGAGCGAAGCACGCGAGAGCGCGAGAGCTATTCTCGCGGATTTCTATCGTGGCATCGATCCCATCGAGGCGCGCAAGCCGAAGGCTGTCATTCCAACCTACCGGGAGTTTCTTGATGGCGATTATGCGGCATGGGCCAAGTCGAACCAGAAGGCGCATGAACAGAATCTCAAGCGCCTCGCCACGGCGTTCAAAACGCTTCTCGACAGGCCACTCGATAAAATCACCGGTCTCGATATCGAGCGGTGGCGGGCAGTCCAGGTCGAACGCGGCTTGAGCAATCAGACGATCAACCGCGATCTCGCCTCGATTAAGGCGAGCTTTAATCGCGCCGTCGATTGGGGGCTGCTAATCGCTAATCCACTAGCAAAGATCAAAAAGTCTCGCGTCGATGATTGCATGAAGGTGCGCTTTTTGAGCGAGGCCGAAGAACCTCGGCTTCGCGCGGCAATCGAGGCCCGTGAAGAGCGCCGACGCGTCGAGCGCGATTCCGCCAATCGGTGGCGCGCCGAGCGCGGCTACGTCCTTCTACCCAGCCTGCGTGACTTCGTGTTCACCGATCATGTAAAACCCCTGATCCTGCTGTCGATGAATACCGGGTGCAGGCGTGGGGAACTTTTCGATCTCACATGGTCGAACGTCGATCTGGACCGGCGCATTCTGACGGTGACCGGGGCAACCGCGAAATCGAGACGCACGCGGCATATACCCCTCAACCGCGAGGCAACTTCTGTGCTGCTCAACTGGCGAGCGCAATGCGAAGATTCCTCCGGCCTTGTCTTCGTGAATGAACAGGGAGAGCGGTTCGACCGCGTCAATTCGTCATGGCGCCGGTTGCTTAAGGACGCAAAAATCACCGAATTCCGTTGGCATGACATGCGCCACCATTTCGCATCGCGCCTCGCGATGGGCGGTGTAGATCTCAACACCATCCGCGAACTGCTGGGACATAGCGATTATGCGATGACGCTCCGCTATGCCCATCTTGCTCCTGAATTCAAACTCAAAGCAGTGGAAGTGCTGGACGAGGCGCGGGAGACTGCGCGCGGTGGCAACAATGTGGTCGCCCTCGTTGGCTAGCAGTGAACGCATGGCCTGCGCTGATTCGACTGAACGGGGGAAGCTGAAACTGCGTTAGAGAATATGTAACATATCTCCCTTGTGCCTTTCGTGAAATATGTTACATATTTCTCTATCGACTGCTTGGTGGAGATCGTTATGATGCCGGTTATACGAATAGACGATGCGACGTTTGCGGGGTTGAGCACGCTGAAGACATGGCTCGGAACGAAAACACCGAGCGAGACAATCGAGCGCGTGGTCAGGGAGGCAATGGAGCAGCTTGGCCTTGAGCGCGACGATGAGCCAGATTGCGACGTTGTGGTCAGTGATCAGGGGACGATGGAGTTCGCCGACGCCCCAGGTCTTTCTTTCACCAAGCCGCTAGTCGCATCGGTGAATGGCAAAGCTATCAAGAGTCCTCGGTGGTCGTCCATCCTTCTAGCCATAATCGCCCATTTGAAAGCGTCAGGTCTAGAAGGTGAAAACCTCGTGCGCGAATTGCATATCCCAGCGCGGGCAGGAAGCTACGTAGGGGAGGGCTTCCGCTACCACCACAAACTCGGCGTCTCGTTGCAGGGGCAATCTGCCTCTGACGCGTGGAAAGAGATCGATCGGATTGCAAAAAAATGGCGCATTCCTGTTACGGTGGAGTTTTGGTGGAGGCAGAACAGCAAGGCCCAATATCCCGGCCGCACGGGAGTCCTACGCTCGGGTAATGCCTGACGCTGTGTGGTCCGGCCTGCGCCAAACGGTGCAGGCCGTAGCAGGCGTCGTTCCAAGCCATACCAGACATTGTGCGACCTTGAGCTTTGCTGCGATCTGGATCGTAATTGATTTCTGTCAGAAACTCGCTTGTATTCCTGACAGGAGATTAAACCATGTCGAACGAGTCCCTCGCCGAACAGATTATGATTCATGCGCACGCCCTGCCGGAAGGCCAGCCGCTGTTCACCAAACAGCTGCTCGGCTTGGGCACGCGCGCAGGGGTCGATCAGGCCCTTTCTCGTCTCGCCAAAAGCGGCGCGCTCTTGCGTGTCGGCCGCGGTATCTATGTGCGTCCGATTGAAGGCCGGTTCGGCACCCGCCCGCCCGAGACCGGCAGGCTGGTCGAAGCGATTGCTGAAGCGCGCGGCGAGACCATTGCTTCGCACGGCGCGGCCGCCGCCAATGCGTTGGGACTTACCACCCAGGTTCCGACGCGCAGCGTCTATCTGACCTCGGGCCGCAGCCGGACGCTCAATCTCGGCAAGCTCAGGGTCGGATTGCAACATGTGCCCGCGTGGCAGTTGACGCTTGCAGGCAAGCCCGGAGGCCAGATTGTACGGGCTCTGGCTTGGCTCGGGCCACAGCGCGCGCAGGAACTGTCGCCCCTGCTCAAGCGGAAGGCGCCGCGTGGCGCGATCGAGGAGGTTGCCCGCGCGCGTATGCGCTTGCCTGATTGGATGGCGCGGCAAGTGAGTGAACTTGCTGGATGAGCGATGCCTTTCTCGATCTTCCGGCAAGCGAGCGGGGTGAAGCGATAAGCTTCGCCGCAAGCGAAAGCGGCCGACCTCCTCATCTTCTTGAAAAAGATGTGATGGTGGTCTGGGCGCTGTCGGTGCTTGGCGCCTCCGCGCGTTCTCCTCGAATTCGGTGCCCGCGCGACCGGCGAGCCTGCCGAGCGCCGAACCATTATTTGCGACGCCGCGACCTATTTGCCGCAGCTCGCGTTTCCGGCCGCCGAGCCGCGCGTGATGCTCGCGACGCGTACCTTCTGGGAAAAGGCGACCGCGATCCATGTCTTCTGCCGTCAGGGCCGGTTCCGGGGCGGCGATCGGTTCGCGCGCCATTGGTATGATCTCGTCCGGCTCGATGATGTAGGCATTGCCGACGAAGCCATCGGAGACACCAAACTCGCGCGGGACGTTGCCCATCACAAACAGCTCTTCTTCGCCGAAAAGGGCGAGGACGGGGCGGCGATCGAATACGCCCAGGTCGTGAGCGGCGGACTCATGCTGGCGCCGGGGGGCGCAGCGCGAGAGGCGCTCGGCGACGATTATTCCCAGATGGTGGCTGACGGGCTAATCCTCGGCGAAGCGCCGACTTTCGATGCGCTGATGGGTCGCTGTGCGGCCATCGCCGAAAAGGCGAATGCCACGGTACCGCATTTCGCGAACGATCAGGGCTGACGTCCCGATGGTCGTAATGGACGGACGAAGATCGGAAACCAAATCAAGCGCCCGACGCTATGGTGTCGTCAATATTCGCTGGCCAGCATTATGGTCAGTACCCGGCGCGTAACGGCGGGATCGGCCGGGTCTTCGCTGCCGAACCGCAGGTTGCGGTCGTAGGCGTCAATCTTCCAGAACACGGTTTCCAAGGGTTTGCCGTCAGCAGGCTTCGCCGCCGTCCACTTGCCATCCCGGGTCAGATAGATCGCTCCGAAATCCCGTTCGCCGTATGGGTTGTTGTCGGGGGTGAAGGCATCATAGGTTTCGATCAACTCCCGTATTGCCGATTGATCGAATGAAGGGAGCGACCGAAATCCCCGTGTCGCAACCGCCGTGCAAGCCACTCCCATCGCTTGCCGGGTAAGGTCATTGAGCCGCGCTATGCGGTCCGACGTGGAAAGGGCGGCGGTGCTCATTGCATTGCCTTCCCGCGCTGCTCGCACATTTCCAGTAGCGCCCCGAAATCTTCGCGCTCTCCCAAATGATCGGCCAGCTGCTGCACACAGGCAAAGGGCAGGCCATTTTCATGCGCTACCTCGCGCAGATAATCGTCGCGGGTTTCCGCCCCGCATTCCCGGTACTTCAAAAGCAAATCCTGCATCTGAACACTCCTTCCTCGGCTGAAAGCCGCACTGCCTGCGGCCATGCGGCCTGCCTTCCGGCGAGGATGGGAGGGGGAGGGTAAGCGGAATCGACGCCCTGGCGCGGGCCAGCGGGCACAGCCCGCCACACGGGGGCGGCTATTCCGCTTCGGGAAACGAGAGGGCAAAGCCCTTGGCGTTCCCGTTTACATGCAAATAGAGGCGATCAGCCTCTCGCCCTCCGCAACGCGGAAATCGACGGTGCCCTTGCACGGTGCGACGCCAGCCGGACGCCCTGCGCGCGGACCTGTGGGCCAGCGGGTGTCCGGCAAGGAGAGAGGCAAGAGCGCCAGCGGGTCAGTCCAAAAGGGCCGCACCCTCAAGGAGCGCAGCGGGAAAGAGTGCGACCGCAGAATCTCCCGCTCATCTTATACCCGCTCCTGATCGTCACCGGATGGCCAAGACTCTAGGCTTGGTTCGCATTAGCGAATAGAGCAGGTTGCCGTGAGGCAGCGCATGCCTCGCTTGACTTACCAGTTACCAAACTATTTCGGATATGGTTTGTACGAAATTGAAGGCCGTTCCAGGAATTTAAGTAACAGAAGTGGACGAATCGAATAGTGTTTACGCAGCTTCACTCACATTATCATGCCCACAAGTTGACCCTAGCGGGTACGGATGACGATGCCTTCACGCGATCGCTCACTTCGGCGCGAGTGGAAATGAACCCACATCAGGTCGATGCGGCACTATTTGCGCTCAAATCTCCACTATCAAAGGGCGTCCTACTGGCTGATGAAGTGGGTCTTGGAAAAACGATCGAAGCGGGGCTAGTTATTTCGCAGCGCTGGGCCGAGCACAAGCGCCGCATCATATTGATCGTACCCGCCTCACTGCGTAAGCAGTGGCAGCAGGAACTATTCGAAAAATTCTCGCTCCGCAGCACGATCATCGAAGCCGCGACATATAAGGCGATGAAAAAGGACAAGATCGGCCGCCCGTTTGAAGCGGCCGATGGCATCGTGATCTCATCCTATGAATTTGCCGCGCGGAAAGCTGATGAACTGCGCGTCGTGAAATGGGATCTAGTGGTTTTTGACGAAGCGCACCGTCTCCGGAACGTCTACAAAAAGGGCGGTTCTCAGCGCGCGAAGGAGCTGAAGGCTGCGCTACAAGACCCCTTTAAAATCCTGCTGACGGCAACACCGTTGCAGAACTCTCTCATGGAACTTTACGGCATCGTCTCGGTGATCGACGAGGAGCATTTTGGCGGCGAAAATGCGTTCAAAGCCCAGTATTCTGGTGCTTCGGCTAGCCCCAGCGCGCTTGATGTTCTTAAGGAACGCCTTGCGCCAATCTGTCATCGGACGCTGCGGAAGCAGGTGCAAAAAGCTGGGCATATCAATTTCAAACGGCGCAACGCTCGCACGTTTACGTTCGATCCGTCGGCTGACGAGCTGATGCTTTACAATAGTTTGTCGGCGTTTTTGCAGCGGAAAGACAGCATCTCCTACGGTGACAAGGCCAACCAGCTTGTCGTCCTGCAAGTCCGCAAAATCCTTGGGTCATCGACCTTTGCGGTTGCCAGCTATCTCGACAAATTGATCGAACGGCTGCGGCGCAAGGAACGCGCGACGCTGGATATTACAGATGATTTGGAAGACATCGAAATCTCTTTCGAAGAAGCGGACATCGATGATGAGGCCGATGAGGCTGAAGCGATTGATCCTGTAAAACTGGCGGCAGAAATAGCCGAGCTGGAAACCTATCTGGACCTGGCCCGCTCGATCGGGAGTAACGCCAAGGGCGAAGTACTGCTCCACCAACTGCCAACGGTGCTCGATGAAATCGCCAACAAGGGCGGCAAACGCAAAGCGGTGATTTTCACCGAAAGCGTCCGTACCCAAAGCTATCTGAACGAGCTGCTCAGCAAGCACGGATATGCGGGGCAGATTGTCTTGATGAATGGCTCCAATGCTGACCTTGCGAGCAAGGATGTCTATGCCGCGTGGAAAGAGCGCCACAAGGGGACCGACAAGATTTCGGGTTCGAAATCGGCCGATATGAAGGCCGCGATAGTCGAAGCGTTCAAAGGAGATGACAAGGCGATCCTGATTGCGACTGAAAGCGGGGCAGAAGGCATCAACCTTCAATTCTGCTCGCTGATCGTGAACTACGATCTGCCGTGGAATCCGCAGCGCGTCGAACAGCGTATTGGGCGTTGTCACCGCTACGGACAGTTGATCGACGTCACCGTGGTCAACATGCTCAATCTCAAAAACCAGACAGAGCAACGCATTCACGATCTTCTTGCCCACAAATTCCATCTTTTCGAAGGCGTTTTCGGCGCAAGCGACGAAGTTTTGGGTACATTGGTCAGTGGACTGGACTTTGAACGCGAAGTGCTTCGCATTGTGCAGGATTGCCGTACGCCCGAACAGGCAGAGTTTGAATTTGGCGTCCTCAAATCGTCGATTGAGGATACCATCAATGCCGATATGGAAGCGGCGCGTGCCAAAGTGTTGGGCGCGCTGGACGCTGAAGTTATAGCCAAGCTCCACCATCGCGAAGCGGAATTGGCCACCAGTGTCCCAGAATTCCGGCAAAGGCTCCTGACTATCGCGAAAGCGGAATTGCCCGGCGCTGCGTTCCCCGCGCCAGACAGCCAGCGGTTCGATCTTGACGGACTCACGTTCACGACCGAGTGGCCGATTGCCGATGACAATGACTGGCAATTCCTGCGCGTGTCGGATGGCCTGGGGTTGGAAATCGTCGAAGCCGCCAAGGCGCGCGATCATGCGAGCCAGTCCGCCGCTCTGACCTTCCGGCCCGATGATTTTCCCTATGCGGGGCAGATGGGTGCGGTGAAGGATTTGGCAGGGCAGTCAGGCTGGATGCGGGTGTTTCGGGCAGTGATGCCGACGCCCGATGCCCTGCGCGAAGACCTGCTGATCGCGTGCACCAGCGATGCAGGGGCGCTTATTTCGGGCGAAGTAGCCGACAAGATGTTCATGGTTCCCGCCAAAGGGACGCCATCCTTCGCGCAGACCGCTCCGGATGAAGCGGCGTTAAAGGTCATAGAACAAACGCAGTTTGCCGCATTTTCGGACAAGATCAAAAACGAAAATTTCGCATGGATTCAGGCTGAAGAAGACCGGCTGGATCGCTATGCTGCGGATATTGAAATTGAGCTAGATGCCCAGATTGACGCGTTGGAAACCGAGGTCAAGGAACTGCAGCGGCAAAAGCGGTCACCCGACCTTTCAATGGAGGACAAGGTGGCGCTCAGTCGCAAGATCAAAAGGGTTGAGGGTGAAGTCGATGACCTCAAATTATCAAAATTTGAACGGCGCAAGAAAGTTCGGCGCGATGTCGTCGACAAGCTCGACGAATTCGCCGAAAGCCTCAACAGGCAACCCACGCTCGCGCCGCTGATGACGCTGCGCTGGACGGTAGAATGAGCAATATGACCAAAAAGACCAAACTTGAACTGACATGGCCCGGCAAGGAAGATCACCCCAAGCTGGAGCCCCGCATTCTGATCGAGAACCCCGACAAAAGCACCCACGCGGCCGCGCGGCGGTCGGACGCTGATATTTTCGATAATAAGCTCATCAAGGGGGACAACCTGCTCGCGCTTAAGGCGCTGGAAGCGGACTATGCGGGCAAGGTGAAATGCATTTTTATTGATCCGCCCTACAATACTGGATCGGCCTTTACCCATTACGATGATGGGTTGGAGCATTCGCTCTGGCTGTCTCTCATGCGTGATCGTCTAGAGATTATCAAAAGATTGCTAACTGATGATGGAACTCTGTGGATTACCATTGACGACAATGAGGCGCATTATTTGAAAGTTCTCTGCGACGAAGTATTTGGACGCGGAAATTTTATCAACCAAGTTAGTTTAAAAATGAAGCTAACATCTGGAGCTTCCGGCGGCGGCGAGGATAGGAAGCTAAAGAAGAATATTGAGTATGCATTGGTATATTGTAAAAATGCTGACACCAATGGCGGATTTAAGAAGTTCAATGATCTTTATGATGAGGAAGATTTATTTGAACTAATTGAGCAGATGAGAGGGGAAGGGAAGAGTTGGAAATACACGCGGGTAATTCATAATTTTGGTAGTAGGGAGTTCGTATCCGAAATTCGAGATGGATCAGGGGAACCAATTAAAATATATCGTCATTATGATGTTGAAATGGAATCAATTAGCTCGTTGATGAAGCGAGAATCTCTCACGGAGAGAGAGTGCTATATCAAGTATTTCGACAAAATTTTCCGCGATACGAATGCTCAAAGCTCTATTCGCACCCGCGTTATGGAAGAAGTTTCCGGGAATGGAGATTTTTTCAGCATTGAATACATCCCTCGTTCTGGAAAGAGTAAAGGGAAGATTACTACCTTATATTATAAAGGTGCAAATTGCGATTTGATTGCATGGCTTTCTGATGTAGCCGTCAAGAAGCAGGGCCGAGTGGTCAAGCTCGAAAAGGTCGGAACATTTTGGGAAGGATTCCCCCTCAACAATCTTACCAAAGAGGGTGGCGTGCAGTTTCCAAATGGCAAAAAGCCGGAGGCTTTGCTCCTAAAGATATTGCAACTTTCTTCAAACGAAGGCGACCTTGTTCTCGACTCCTTCGCCGGTTCCGGCACGACTGGCGCGGTCGCTCACAAAATGGGTCGACGGTGGATAATGGTCGAAATTGGTGACCACGCGGACACCCATATAGTGCCGCGGTTGCAACGGGTCATCGACGGCAGCGATCAAGGTGGGATTAGCAAGGCGGTCGATTGGAAGGGGGGGGGGGGTTTTCGTTACTTCACCCTCGCACCCTCGCTGCTCGCCCAGGACAAATATGGCAATTGGGTGATCGCTCCGGATTATAACCCAGCGATGCTGGCGGAGGCCATGTGCAAGCATATGGGCTTCTCGTATGCGCCATCGGCGAAAGATTATTGGTGTCACGGGGCGTCGACCGAAACCGACTTCATCTATGTCACCACCCAAAGCCTGACACATGAAGCCTGCGCGAAAATATCGCAGGATGTCGGGCCGGATCGTTCGCTGCTGATCTGCTGCAAAGCCTATAGCGCGGAAGCAGAGGCGTTTGAAAATCTGACGCTGGTCAAAATCCCCACTGCCATCCTGCAAAAATGCGAATGGGGCCGTGACGATTATTCGCTCAATATCGCGAAACTGCCGCTGATGGAAAATGACGGTGCGCCCCCCGCCGATGCCCTCCCGCTGTTCGGCGGGGAGAGCGGCGATGAGTGATGCCGTGAACGACACCCGCATCCGTCGCCAGATTGCACAGCGGCTATCCTTGCGCGGCCCGCAGGAACTGGCGCTGGGCATACTCGGCGATGTGCTGACTCGCATGGATTTCAGCGCGCCGTGTGAGCTTGAAGCATTGCTCGGAGAAATCAGGAAGACCTATCCCAGTGTCGAAGCGTTTGAGCGGGATTTCCCCTCGCTCTGCTTCTCGCTCGCCACCGGGGTAGGCAAAACGCGGTTAATGGGTGCGTTCATTTCTTACCTCTATCTCACTGGCCGCTCCAAAAACTTCTTCGTACTCGCCCCCAATACGACGATTTATGACAAGCTGGTCGATGATTTCTCCAGGCAGTCATCACCCAAATATGTGTTTCGCGGCATATCGCAGTTTGCCCAAACGCCGCCTGTGATCGTGACGGGTGACACATGGCAGGAAGGGCGCGGTATTCGCGGGTCCGATCTGTTCGGCAACGAAGCCATCATCAACATTTTTAACGTGGACAAGATCAACCGCGAAAGCGGCAAAATCCGCAGCTTTCGCGAAACGCTGGGCGACAGCTATTTCGACTATCTCTCCAAGCTGCCCGATCTCGTCATGTTGATGGACGAAGCGCATCGTTACCGCGCGAAGGCGGCCGCGCAGGCGGTGTTTGAACTTGATCCCAAACTGGGGCTGGAACTGACCGCGACGCCCAAGACGGTCGGCGGATCGTCAAAGGATTTCAAGAACGTCATCTACCATTACGGCCTCGGCAACGCGATGGCCGATGGCTATGTAAAGGAACCTGCCGTCGCGACGCGCGCGGATTTCAACGCCAAGGATTATGATGCCGACAGCCTTGAAAAAATCATGCTGGAAGACGGCGCGCATTATCACGAGCATGTGAAAACCGAGCTGGAACTTTACGCGCGCCAAACCGGCCGCAAGCACGTCCACCCCTTCATGCTGGTCGTGGCGAAAGATACGATGGAAGCCAAGCGGCTGCGCGACTGGATCGAAAGCGATGCGTTTTTCAACGCGGCCTACAAGGGCCGCGTGGTTGAAGTGCATTCCAACCAGACCGGCGTTGAAAGCGATGAAGCCTCGCAGCGGCTGGTGACGTTGGAGGACGCGGGCGACACGGACATCGTGATTCACGTCAACAAGTTGAAAGAAGGCTGGGACGTCACCAACCTTTACACCATCGTTCCGCTTCGCGCGTCGGCCTCCGATATTCTCACCGAACAGACTTTGGGGCGCGGCTTGCGCCTGCCATACGGTGAACGCACTGGTAACGATGCGGTCGATACGCTGACTGTCATCGCGCATGACCGTTTCAGCGAAGTGATCAGCAAGGCGAAGGAGGCCGATTCACTGGTTCAATTGAAGGCCTTTACCATCGGTGCGGGCGGCGACATTTCGACCGAACCGCAATCCATTATGGAAGTGACCACGACATTTGAAGCGGCGCTGACTGGCAAGGACGTGCCGGTAGGTGTTCGGGAAGAACGGACCCCGTTCATTTTTGACAGCCTTGAAGATCGCCAGATTGCCCAGACCACCATTGACGTGATCCGCGACAAATATGAGCGGCAGTTGACCGGTGGCCTCAAGGATTTGCTCAAGCCCGAAGTTCGAAAGGCGATTGCGGCTGACGTGACGCGGCTTTCCGCTGCGCTTCAGACGCAAGGGGCTTTCGACGGCATCGTGACAGCGCCCGACATTGCCAAACTGGTCGGTATCGTCACTGCCAGCGTGGCTGAGAATACGATTGAGATTCCTGAAATCGTTGTGCTGCCAAGCCGCGAAGTCAATTTTTGGTTCGAGGATTTTGACCTTGGCAGCATGGCCGACATTAGGTTGCAGCCGATCTCCGACCGACTGTTGATCCGTAACCTGCGCGATCAATCGCAACGCGAATTGGCACGGGCCTTGGAAGGGCCGAAAGAGGCGCGGGTCGAAAATTATCTCGTCAAGCACCTGATGGATTACCCCCAGGTCGATTATGACAGCCAGGCCGATCTGCTTTACAAGCTGGCGGGGCAGATGATCGACTATCTGCGCAGCTATCTGACCTCGGAGGAAGATGTTGAGAACGTCGCGCTGGCGCACGGCAAGATGCTCGCCCAACGGATTTTCTCGCAGATGAAAGCACACTACCGGCAAACGCCCGCCGAATACCGGGCGAGCAAGGTGCGGTCGTTCCGCGCCTTGCAGTCGCAGCAATTCAGCTATTCGCTCGCCAAGCTGTTGCCGATGTCACAGGCGGCGATGCCACTTTCGACAACACCCGGCTTCACCTTCACCGGCAGCAGCAAAAGCCCGTATCAGTTCCACAAATTCCATTCCGATCCCGAACGGCGTTTTGCGGTGATGATCGACAGCGGATTTGAAAAGGACGTGTTGCGCTGGCTCAAGCCGGGACGCGGGCAATTCAGGATCGAGTATCAGCCAGGCAAACCCTATGAGCCTGATTTCGTGATTGAGACCGTGACCGAGAAGCTAATTGTTGAGGTGAAAGCCGATAACGAAATGGCCGATCCAATCGTCTTGGAAAAAGCGCGAGCCGCTTCGGAGTGGGTTAAGCATGCCAATGAATTTGCTGCGGAGGGCGATGGGAAGCATTGGCGCTATGCGTTGATTCCGGACAAAGCCATCACGGAAAACGCTACTTTGGTAGGGCTGTTAGCCGCATTTTCGAATGCATAACCGGGCGTCGGCCTTGGCCTTAACCGCTGCCTTCGGCGAGTTAAAGTCATAGCATCCTTCGGCCGGTTGCCCGCAGGCGGGGGCAACCGTGAGTTCTTTACTCTGCTTCACCTTTGTTGACGGCTACGGTCGTGCGTCATTCCTCTCGCGCTGCAACTGCGCGGCGGCACCGCGCCAACGCGCGCATCATGTGATATTCGACGCCCTTCTCACCGATGCCCAGCCGCTCCGAGATTTGGCGATACGTCATGCCTCGTAGGCGATGCATTAAGAAGACGCGCCGGGTCCTGCGTGGCATCGCGCGAAGCGTTCGCCGAAATATTCGTCGTAGTTCGGCGGCCTCGATCCGCTGTTCCTGTTCGGGGAGGGCGGGGCAATCGCGCTCATCGTCGAAGGGATAGATAACGCCCGGACGCCGCTTCTTTTCTCGGGCCTGATTGATGACGAGATTGCGGGCGGAGCGGAACAGATAGGCTTCGGGGTTTTCCACCCTTTCGAATGCTCCGCAGCGCAGCATCCCGGAAAAGGCTTGCTGGACGAGATCGGACGCTTCCTCCCGGCCGACCCTCCTCCTGAAATAGTGGAACAGACGACGGTTCTGGGACCGATAGAATTCGTCGAATGACGCGAATGAGCCGGTGCTGGTCATGGCCGCGCCTCCCGACGATCGCGGGTGGGAAGCGGCGCGTCCCGCGAGGCGCGGTAGAGCGTGATACCGGCCTCGATCCGGTCGAGAATGAAGGTGTCACGCTCGGCCTTGGCGGTGCGGATATCGGATTTGGAGTAGATCTCGACATCAACCGCGCAGCGGTCGCCAAGCTCACGCCGGATGACATCGCGGGCGCGTCGCCAGCAGCATTCGTCCACGAACAGTGGATGATTGACGATGACCCAGAATTCATAATCGGAAAAGTCGATCGTCCGTTGGTCTTCGTACCAACTTCGCCGCGCATAGGGACCGATCAGGATGATCCGCTTGATGACACCCGGTTCGGGCGCCTGCATCCTGTCCGGGTCGAAACAGCCGCGCAGGATGCGCGTGATGCGTTCGATCTCGCGCTGCTTGCGGCGGATAAGATGTCCGACGCGCGCCATTACGACTTCGCGCGCGTAAACGTCGTTCGTTGGGGTGGTCATGGTAAGCTCGCACAACGGCGGTCCGCGCGTTGATGCGCGGATGTGCAAGCGGTGTCCGCTGTGCCGCTGATGCGGCGTCCAGCAACTGCCCGACCGAAATGGCCGAACCTACATGATGCCTGGCAGGGTTATCCTCGGGATGACCGCCAGTCATTTCATCCCGTGGGCAGGATTATGCCAGAATCTGGGAGTTCCGACAAGTTTCGTGCCGGGAGGAAATTTGGCAAAAGTTGTCGTTCCGGAATCGACCGATTGCGGACCTATCCATCATCGTCACCCTGGACTTGATCCGGGGCCTGCCTTCTTGAAGGAATAGGCGGGTCCCGGGTCAAGCCCGGGATGACGGAAGTGGATGAGGCAACGTCTGCTCCCCACCCCACTTTTGACGCTCTGACTTTTCAACCAGCGTGCCGAAACCTGACGCTCGAATGATACGTATCGCCGAACCCTTATCCGCGCGTGGCAGCTTCAAGTTCGGTGATCTTGTCGGTGCAGACCTGATGGACGATGCGGCCAAGTTCTTCGACGTGCGTACCAAGCCAAGTCAGCTCTTCTTCGCTGATCCGGTAGTGTCTGGAATATCTGGCCTTCGTGTAGGCTTCCTTCAACTTCTGGAACATTGCGCGTTCGCGATGCGTGCTCTGCGGCCAGATGCCGTAGAGGCGTCGATCAAGCCCTTCTGCGAGCGAGCGCAGGAAGGCGATATTATGGTTGTAAGGCGTGTAGTAGGTCAGCGTGAGCAGTAGGCCGGCGTAAAAACGCTCCGTGGCCTGATGGAGCAAAAAAGCTGCCTCTTTGGGGCGCTTCTGAACTGCCAAATCACGCGACGTATTTAGCCAAACGACCGCGCCCGGATAATAATCCTCAAAGTATTCTCGCGCGGTAGAAAGCGCCTGCGAAGCGCTCTTCGGCTTCGGCGTCGCCAGTTCGCGGCCATCCGCGTCGTAAAGGGCCACTCCGTCCTTCGCGACCTCCATGAAGAAGACACGACCATGCGCGAGGCCATCGTTCACCTCGTGCAGCGAATGAACGATGAAATTGACCGGAGTGCGCAGTGTCTTCTCGATTGTGTAGGCGCGGATCAACCGTTCTTCTGCCTTCGCCCAATAGGCGGCTCTGTCGGTCAATTCCTTCTGGCTGACGACGACGAGAATGTCGTAGTCAGATTTATACTGGTTCGCCGATAGCGGCGCATCGACCCAATCGCCGCGCGCGTGACTGCCGAACAGGATAATTTTGAGAATTCGGGCGCCCTTGCGCGGACCGGTCGCATTCTCCGTCGCGCCGCGAAACTCATCGAAAATCGTCTCGACGACGCGTTCGAGCTCGCGCTGCTTGGCGGCCGGAAGATGATCGATATCCGTGTGCATGTCTGAGATTCTTCGGCAACATCGCGAGCTTTGGCAAGAACAATTGCGGGTAATTGCTTTCTCTGTGACGCCAACGCCGGGTGTGTTTTCAAGGCGTAGTCGCCGGTGCGATAACGTAAAACCGCAAATTTATCGCCGGAATATCGTTTCGCCAGTGAAGTTGAGATCAAATCTGGCATGAGAGCGGGGGTTGTCGCATAACGCAGCAAGATGTCTAAATCGCTCAACAAATATGAAGTGAAAGAATAGGGGGCGGCATGCTTAGATGCGGGCTGCATTGGCAACCGACAGCAGTCGATCGCGTGATTGAAATATATCCGACGAGCACGCGCGTGGCGAAGGTCAAAACGAATGCGGGAACAGCATTTCTCAAGGGGATGGGGAATCCAGCAGGAAACCAGAGTCTTGCCATGGAACTCGTGGGAGCCGAAATGGCTAGCAGCCTCGGACTGTTTGTCCCGAATTTTGCGGTTTTGGAACTCGCGGAAATTGAAATACCGATGCTTGATCATGGAACGATCGCGTTCGGACCGGCATTCGTTTCTAGCGAAGTACCATGCATCACCAGCGACGGGAGCCCGAATCTTTTGGCTCGGCTGTCAGAGCCATCGGACATCGCATTGCTGGTGATTTTTGACACTTGGATCCGGAACCTCGATCGTTGTCCACCCCCAGATTATCTTGATCCTGAACCACGCCGCGACAACCTCTGTTTCACGCGGGACGGAGCAAAATTGAAGCTTATGGTGATTGACCACAGTCATTGCTTTGTGGAGGGAGCCATTGAAGATGAGATAGGGAGCCCACATTTTGTGGATGACGCGCGCATATATGGACGCTTCCCAGAGTTCGAAGCGTATCTTAAGGAAGCCCCGCTAAGGCGAGCCGTCGCCAAGATGACATCGATTGACGCGGCGACGATTGCAGAGATAGTGAATTCGATTCCCAGTGCGTGGGGACCTTCGCAGCAGACTCGGGATATGTGGATTGCGCAATTAATGGCTCGCCAGCTGCATATTGCAACGTCGGCGATCGACACGTTGGTGCCACAAGGGCAAATGGATGTTTAGGAGCAACGCGATGGAACGGAAAGCAGGCAAATACGCGCTGGTGCAATTCTGTCCGGTGCCCGAGCGTATGGAATTCCTGAATATCGGGATTGTCTTGATCGTACCGGAGCTAGATTTCGTCGGGGTGAAGCTGTCCCGAAGCAACGCTCGGATCGATCGGGTATTCGGTCGGCAGCCGAAATCCTATCTGGACGCGCTGAAGGAATCGTTTGAATATCGGCTCAGGTCGGAATTCTCAGGTCAGTTTGATGAGGAGCACATCGCATCATTTGCGCGCAAGCGTGCGAATGACATCCGTATTTCCGCCATCCAGCCTGTGATGGTGGATGATCCTGACGCAGTTTTGGAAGCCTTGTTTTTGGAGCTCGTGGGTAGGGAGGCTGAAGTGTCTCGCGAACCCCGAATTAGACGCAAGCTCAAAGAGGCTTTCGCGAGGCACGGGGTCGAACACTATCTTGAGAAGCCTGATGAAATCGAACTTCCCGAATATGGCCTCAAGATCAATGCGCCGTATGGCTATCAAAACGGTTGTTATAACCTTGTAGATGGTATGCGGATTTCTGAAAGCGTTGCCGATGGCCTGCGAGAAGTGGGTAAAAAGGCGATCGAAGGCAATCTTTTGTGGAAGCATTTCGAAGGCAACCAATCAGACTGCAAGCGCCTAATCGTCGTGGGCGATTTTTCGCAGCAGTCGAACGCGTTTTATCATGCGGTGGACGAGCAATTTCGCGACGCGAATATGAAACTATTTCGTCTAGATGACCTCCTTCCGCTCGTGCATGACATCGAGAGCAACGCGGCGCTCCACTCATAGATGGAGTGACGCCGAGGGCTTTGACAGGACGGCTGCTTTCGCGTGACTGGCGGTGGTGGAATTGGCGGCCGGCGGCATGATCGCTGTTTGAACAATCCCAGCCCGCTCGGATATCGCCGCCGCGAGTTTGCCGCGATCGTTCGTCAGCACGGTTGCGCTCATCTTTGCACGGGAAATCCCGACATAGAAGGATTTCTGGTCGATCAGATTTGAAGCGCGGCTGTCGGCGTGGATAATCACATGGTCGGCTGTCCGGCCTTGGGCAGCGAAGGCTGTTTCGACATAGGCGTGGGCGATGTGCCGGTCGCGGGCTGCATCAAAATGGAGGGTCTCGATCTTACCCCGCGCGCTGCGAACGGTGGCGGTGCGAGATCGCTCATCAATCGCGGTTACTATCGCACGCGCGCCGTTGATCCGGCCCTTTGCGCGATCGTTGCGCGTAAACCGTATGCGGTCGCCGGTTCTGAGTTCGATCGACTGTGGTGAAAATGCCTGAACCTTGCCTGCGCCCCATTGGCGAAGTCGCCAATCGACCTCGCGCCCGTCCTCTGATTTCAGGGCGATGGCGGATTTGGCGCGGTCGATGTTTTCGACGCGATAGGCGTCGCCGCGCGTCACACCCTTGTCGACATAGTCGCGAGTAAAGCGGACGACATCACCCTCATCGTAGCTCATGGGATCGCGTGCCTCGGCGCGGCTGAGACCCTTGTTGGCAAGTGCCGTCACGGTGGCGGCGGGACCGGTAAGCGCGCCCGATCTGGCGAGCGCCGCGCGAATATCGGCTGTCAGGGCGTCGCGACCTTCGCGCGATGGCTCGATGACGAGCGTGCGAGCGCGTTCAGCGGGGTCCAGCCCCGCATAGTGTTCGGCAATCGCCGCAAAGCGATCGGCGCGATCGGCTTGTTCGATAATCGCGCCACCGCCTCCGTCGAGCGCCGCGAGCGCCTTCTTGGCATCGCCCTCGATCGACGCCAGCACCGCTTCCTTGGTCGCGACATTGGTTTGCCGCACGATCTCGCCAAGCTTTGCGGTTTCCATTCCCGTATCCTGCAACTGCGCGAAAGCCGCGCCCGCCTCGACCGATCCTAGCTGCTTTATATCGCCGACGAAGATGACGCGGGCATTATGCTTCTCCGCCAGGTCGCACAGGCGCGCGGTGTCCCGGGCTGAAAGCAAGGACGCCTCGTCCACAATCCAAGCGGCGGGTTGGCCATGTGCCGAACGCTCGGGAGACAATAAATGCCGCGCGACCGTATCGCCCCGCACGTCCAGCGCTTCCCCCAACGCCATCGCGGCTGACGCGGTCGGTGCTAGCGCGACGACAGGCACGCCGCGCGCGTCGGCTTCGCGGGCGAATGTCGCAAGGACGGTGGTGGTTTTGGCTGTGCCGGCATAGCCTTGCACCGCTGTGATGCGGTTACGGCTGGTCAGAAGTTGTTGTGTGGCTGCTCTCTGATCTGCGTTCCATGAAAAGCCGGACTGCTCGGATTGCGCGGCGGCGCGTGCGACCGCCTTCGCGGCAACCATTGGCGAGGCAATAGGAGCCATTGCGCCGCGCCCGCGTCCCTCGATCCCGAGCAGCGTCCTTTCAGCTTCGACATTCTGGGGGGTTGTGAAACCTGCAAACGCAGCGCCACGGCGATCCAGAAATGAGCGGTCGATCAGTTCGCCCTGTTTTGTCACCGCGTCCACGGCTGCCGCAAGCTGCGCATAGCTGGCCTTACCCAATGCAAAGCGCCCGGCTTCTTCCTGCAAGGCGGCGGCAGAAAACACCGACTGCCGTTCGCCTAGCTTGTCGGCGGCGAAGGCGACGGCGCGATCGGCGATGACCGCTTGTGATGATGGTTCCGAAAGCGCAGCGCGGCTGGTCGCGACGGATTGGGCTTCCTTGACCATCGCAATGCGGGCTTCCGGCCCGAAGCCAGCACGATCGGCAGTTTCGCGCCAATCGGCAACGAGCGAAGCTTGATCGACGGCAACCTTCGCCTGCCGCGTATCGAGTGCTGCGACCTGCTTCTCGGTGGAGCTGGCCGCATCACGCGATGTTCCGCGCTCCTCTAGCGCGGCCTCGATCTCAGCGCTGCGGGTGCTGAACGCCTTCATCACGTCGGCGGAAACGCCTCTGATCTCGAACATCGACTCCTTGCCAGTGTCGATCTCGTAACCGAGCTCTCGCACCTTCAGGGCAAGTTCCTGCCGGTAGATCGCGCCAATCTGTTTCTGAAGCTGGTATATCGCGCGCGGCTCAAGGCTGCGCCATGTGTCATCCTCGCCCCGCGTGGCGTTCATGATGACATTATGGGTATGAAGCTGCGGGTCTTGCGCGCGGCTGGTGCCGTGCTGAAAGCTGGCGACAATAAGATTGCCGGTCGCTTCGCGGGCCACGGTGCCGCCATGCCGAACTCGGGTCGCGGCCATATGTGTTTCGACATGGGCGAGCGCGGTCTTTACCGCCTGCCCATGCGCCTCGATCAACCGCCGGTCTCCCGCCACCTCCGCCATGATCGACACCGATTTCGGCGCGCTCAGGGTCACGTCCCATCCCGGTCGATGTTCAAGCTGGCCCTCACGGATCGTGCCGAGTTGCTGGTCGCCGACTCGGCCGTCCAGCAAGTTGCGAAAGGCATCGCGGTCCACTTCACCCGACAGGCCAAGCTCCTCGGCACCTTTGCCTTGCCAATTGGACGGCGATAGGCCGCCCTCGGCATAATAATCGTCGGCTTCGTAATAGCTGCTGGCCTGTGCTGAGCTGGTCAGTGCCGATACCGACGCGACCATCAAACCGGTCCCTGACGCTTGCGGCGACGAGCGGGCGGTGAAGGCGTGGGCTTGAGCGCATCATCGGCCTGCGGAGACGGCTTCGCCTGCTCCCACAGACTGTTGTTCGGATCGCCCGCGATAAATCCCGGCTGGCCTGCCATGCCGCGGTGCGCGAGATGATCGGCGGCGAGAGCAATCGGCGCGACCGGCAGGCCATCGGGGAACAAGAGAAAGCCCTTATATTTGGGCAGGCGGAATTCGCTTTCCAAAATGGCGGGACGCCTTGTGCGGGTCTTGCTCAAGGTCGTTCGCGGTTTGTCGTCACCTGCGGCTAATGCGTCGGTCATCGTGTGGATTTCGACCTCGCACTCGCCGACCGTCTGACTCGCCCAGCGCCGGGTTTCGCCGTCGCCAAGCTGGAGGAACAGCTTGGTGTTGCAACAGCCGAGCATGGATTCGGCGAGTTGCGACCCGTAGCGATGCTGCATCTGGCCGAGCGCCTGAAAGGTCAGGACGACGGCGGCGCCGAACTTACGCCCTTCGGGAAGCAATCGCGCCAGATTGTCGACGCGCGGCAAATCGGCCAGCTCATCAAGGACGAACCAGATGCGCCGGTCGGAGGATGGGGACAGTCCGAGCACCGCGCTCGCCGCGCATTCGAGCCAACACGCGAGCAAGGGTTTCGACGCATCGAAATAGTCCTCCTTGCGCGGCACGAATATCCATGGTTTCCGATCCTCGCAGGCGTCCAGTTTCTGGATGAAATCGCGGAACGCAAAGGGAGTCTGGTCGCCACCGTCCGTCCGCAGGAACTGGATGAGGTTTGCTGCCTTGGCGAGCATGAACAAGACGCTGCCGGTCGCCCGGTCGGCGTCCTCGGCAAAGGTTCGGGCCGACGAGCTGTTGCCGAGCCATGACTTGAGGTCATCCTTCTCCCGCGTTTGCAGCGCGTGAAGGAGGTCGGGCAGCGTGCCTTTGCCCTCGCGCCACAACGCGCGGATCATGTTGGCGACAAGGATGCGGCTGGTTTCCAGCCAAACATCGCGGTCGTGCTGGCCGGTCTCGGTAATCAACTGGTTCGCAATGCGGTCGGCGTCGGCCGGATGCGCTATCTCGGCAAAGGGCGACCAATAGGCGCAGCGGGCATCGAACGGATTGAGGATGATGTCGCCGCGCTCGGGCTGGTAATAATGGGCGATGAATTCGCCGCTGGTGTCATAGACCAAGGCGGCTTCGCCGCGCGCCTCGATGCCGTCGAGCATCTGTCGTAGCGCGGTGGTCTTGCCGCTACCTGTCGTGCCGATCATCGCCATGTGCCGGGTTTCCAGTCGCGCCGGTATTGGGACCGTGCCGATCGCGAGCGCGTTGGTCCCGGCTTCTGCGCGGGTCAGTTTGGCGAGCTTCTTTTCGGTTGTGACTTGTGTACCGGCGATGACGCGATCCCTGAGGGCGCGTTCCCGGCGCTGCGCCCTAACGCCTCTCAGTAAGATCAGCCCGGACAGCCATCCGGCAAAACCGAGCAAGGCTCCGCTGCGCAGTTGGCTCAGCAAGTTCGAAACGGCACCGCTATAATGTGGACTCGCGACGACATTGCGGGCGGGCACCGCATATTTCGATCCCTTGTAGGTCACGGTGATTTCTGGTTCGGCCTCAGTGCCCGAGGCGATCCAAACCGCGCCTCGGGCATAGGCGTAAACGCCGACCGCCCACCGCTCGTCTTCGGTCTGCATCATGTAGGGCATTGAGAGGGCACCCAGGCCGACCATCGCCATCATAATGGCAACCTGTAGTTTGAAGCGTGCTGCACGATTGATCCGATTGTGACGACGCAAGGCATCGGCGTGAATGCGGCGATCGGGGCGTTCGGTCATCACCGATCCTCCTGCGCGCGCCGTCGCTGTCGATCGTAAGCCGCGTTAATGTCGGCGGTGATGTCCTCGTCGGATTCTTCTGATCCGAGCGCCGCGCTGCGTGCATAGCAATATGCGGCACAGGCGGTGAACAGCGCCCGGTCGAGTAGCCGTTCGACACCGATCATGCGGGTGCTGACCGATGCCAGTTCGGAGACGATCTCGCCGAACTCCACGTCCCTCGCTGGCGGGTTCGCTTGCGCCGTGATCCCGGCTTTTACGCAGCGCTGAAGCGTCGCGTAGGCGCTGATCCCCTCCCGTTCGGCGAGCGTTCGGAGGCTCTTGTCGAGCGCGGCGGGCAGGCGGATGTTATAGCGGGCGAGAGTCATAGTCCGTCTCTCCGGCGATGCCGATCCGCTGCCTCCGAAAGAACCGGAAATGCGCTCTTTGCGGGCCGTCCAAACTGCGCGCCGCCGGAACGCTGCCGCCAGAAATGGCGGAAAAGCTGGATGCACCCGTGCGTGAGGTGTGTATCCAAATTGTCGGCTCGATGCGTAGCATCGCAGCCCCTCCGCCGGTGATGGCGGGCGCTCTCATCGCGAAGCATGAAGGGCCTCGATCTGGCTATTACGGCGGACCCAGGCTTCCATCGACGCGATGGCTTCCGCGTCATCTTTGGCGCGATCGACTGATGGACGTTGGAAGTCGGGAACGTCGGTCAACGCATGTTTGAATAGCCAGCGATTGATGGTGACATCGATCTCGGCCCGAAGGTCGAACAGAAGCTCTTTGGTCTCCACCGGTCCAAGCCGACGCCAGCCGCAAATTCCGCTGATCACTCCGCCCATCGGAAAGCGGTGCTGACCGGCGATCATCTCCGGGCCTTCGACTTGAAGCGCCACGCGGCGACCGGCGAAGGTCTCGATGACCGGACGCTCCGACCAAAGCCAATGACGGATGGCTGAGCGATAAGCACGGCCGTCGGCATCGTCGGCAACAAGGCCCGCGACCAGCGGGCGCATTTCGTCGGCGATATTTTCGGGGGCAGAGAATGTGAGATTGGGGCGAGAGAAAACGCGCATGATTCCTCCTTGCGGCGAAGTGCCTTTGTGAATTGTCGGGTAGGTCAGTAGCGGCGGGGCTGGAGGCTGCTCAGCCAGTCCTCAACGTCGCCCGAGCGCCAGCGAATTTTGCCCGCGCCGATATGGCAGGGGCAGGGGAAGCGACCGTTTCGGGCGCGGCGATAGAGTGTGGTGCGGGACTTGAAGCCGGTAATTTTGAGCACCTCAGCGACGGTGAGGAGCTGGTCTCGATCGGGAGGCATTTGGGCGTCCTTTCATTCGTGGGAATGCAGGACGTGGCGGTGAGGGGCGTTGGAAGCTATTCAGTTCCACATTCACGGAAATTCATGCATCGGCAGGGTGCGCAGGAAGTTGTTGAATGCGGGATATATCCCGGCATGTATTTTCTCGATGCGGCTCTCGCCGAAGCCCTCGCCGCTGAGCAGTTCCTTCTTCCTTTCGAATGTCAGCCCGTCGAACTCGGGACGTCGCAACGCGACGATAATCTGAACCGCCTCACAAAACGAACGGGCTCGGGGAGTGGGTTGCTGGGCGTGCGAGAGCAGCCAGTCGATGCGTCGGTCGAACAGCTCCCGGTCGGGCGTGTCCAGCAAAACGCGGGACGTGACCAAGGCGGGGGCAACCCGTCCGCCCATGCGAACCCATAAGGAACTCATCGGGATCGGTCGGCGCGGGATGCATTGCCAGAGGGTTTGGTCACGGCTCAAGATGAGGAGCGTGCCGTGGTCGGCGGCAAAGGCGCTAAGAGCCGTTGGCGCGACGGGTTTGATGGTGCCATCGGGCAATCGCTCCACGCACGGAATGTCGCCGCTGGCGATCAGATTGCGGAAATCGTCGAGAGCACGCAAATTGCGTTCAAGGGTCGCGTCCGGCTCAGCAACGACTTCGTCGATCTCCGGTTCGTCCCGTATTTTGGACCGGTTGTGCGCTCCGATAAATCCCAGACCACCGATCAGCAACAAGCCGATGCCGATGATCATGGGGTTCACTGCCACACTGACAATCGCGCCAACCGAGGCGACGATGGCCGAAGCGATCCGTAAGACATTGAGCAACCTGCGGCGCTTGCGGCCTCGGCGGGCTGCATCTGTCATCGCCACCAATGCGTGGGGCGGGATCACCGCCTCGATTGCGGTTCCGGCAGGCTGCTTCAGGAACGCGATATAGCCGTCCCAAACTCTGACCAGATCGGACGGGCGGAGAGGCAATTGCTGCTGCATGCCAACCGAATCTTAGGTGTGCGGACGCGCCTCTGCAATTCGGAATGACGCCTCCTCTACGTTCAAAATGGATGCGTTCTGTCGCTTTTGTTCCCAGAAGGTTCTGGCTTGCTTGCACCACCAGTGCACCACCAGATGGCAAAAAGGAGCTCGGCCCCCTATCGACCGGTCCGCAGGTGCCTCGTAAGTATCTGAAAATACTTGGTAAATTGGTCGGGACGAGAGGATTCGAACCTCCGACCCCCACACCCCCAGTGTGATGCGCTACCAGGCTGCGCTACGTCCCGACCGGCCCTTTCGGGCAGGCGAGGCCCCTAGCGCGGCTTTGCTGGCGATGCAAGCGGCGATGGGCATTTGCCGGTGTTTCTTTCGGCGGGCTTGATCGCGCCGTCGTCGACCCCATCTGGCGGGGAGCTTGCCGTGGGGGAGGGGCGCAGCGACGGTTGCGCGGGACGCCCCTGCGTGATAGGCGCCGCGCTTATTTTTGCGCGGTCCTTCCATGGGGAAAGGCCGCGCCACGGTAACGGAAAGTCTTTCATTCATGTCGACCCAATTGCTTCTGACCCAGGCGGCCGGATCGGGGGGCGGGGCAGCCGGCTTCATCATGCTGGTGCCCTATCTTTTGATCTTCGTCGTATTCTGGTTCTTCCTCATCCGTCCGCAACAGGTGCGCATGAAGGAGCATCGCGCCAAGATCGCATCGGTGAAGCCGCGCGATCAGGTCGTCACCGGCGGCGGGATTGTCGGCAAGGTGACGCGCGTCGACGATGATTTCGCCGATGTCGAAATCGCCCAGGGCGTGAAGATCAAGATCGTGAAGTCGACGATCTCCGACGTCCTCCAGCCGGGCGCCAAGCCCGCCAACGACTGACGCGCCGGCGTCGGGGAACCGGCGCCGCTCAGACCATCGGAACCCCGTCATGCTCGATTTCCCGCGCTGGAAAGTCATTGGCATCAGCGTCATCCTGGCGCTTGGTGTCATCTTTTCCATTCCCAGCTTCCTTCCCCAAAAGCAGTTCGAAAGCCTGCCGTCCTTCGCGCAGATGAAGGTCAATCTTGGCCTCGACCTTGCAGGGGGCAGCCACTTGCTGCTCGAGGCCGATCTTGGCGATCTCCAGAAGACGCAGCTTGCCAATATGGAAAAGACCGTGCGCACCGCGATGCGCGGCGAGCGGGGACCCGATGACGATATCGCAATCGGCGAATTGTCGACCGCGGGCGGCAAGATCAGCTTTCTGGTCCGCGATCAGGCGCAGCTCGACGAAGCGCGCGAGCGGCTATTCCGCGAGACGCAGGGTGCGGGGCTGACCGGCCAGCGCGACTGGACGATCGATGTCGTCGATACGACGCGCATCGTGATGACGCCGACCAAGGCGGGTCAGGCGCAGGCCATCAGCCGTGCGATGGATACCGCCCGCGACATTATCGACAAGCGCGTCAACGCGCTCGGCACGCGCGAGCCGACGATCATCCGTCAGGGCGACGACCGGATCGTCGTGCAGGTGCCGGGCCTTCAGGACCCGCAGCAATTGAAGGATCTGATCGGCAAGACCGCGCGGCTCGAATTCCGCATGGTCGATGCCAATGCCGATCCCAACGAAGTCGCCGCGGGGCGCGTCCCGGTCGGCAGCGAGGTCGTTCCCTATTCGCCTGACGCCGGCAATGGCGTGCCGTTCGAAGTATTGCGCCGCCAGGTCATGATCAGCGGCGACCAGCTTATCGACGCCAAGCAGAGCTATGATCCGCAGAGCGGCCTGCCGGTCGTCACCATCCGCTTCGATTCGGGCGGGTCGGCGACCTTCGCCAAGGTGACGGCGCAGAATGTGGGCAAGCGCTTTGCCATGGTGCTCGACGGCCGGGTGCTGTCGGCGCCGTCGATCAACGAGCCGATCCTGGGCGGTAGCGCGCAGATTTCGGGCAATTTCACCGTCGCAAGCGCAAATGCGCTGGCGATTTCGCTGCGATCGGGAGCACTGCCCGTCAAGATGGCCGTCGTCGAAGAGCGGACGGTGACGCCCGAACTCGGCGCCGATTCGATCCGCAAGGGCGCGATCGCCGGGATCATCGCGACGGTCGCGGTGCTGGCGTTCATGATCGTCGTCTATGGCCGCTTCGGCATCTACGCGAACGTCGCGCTCTTCTTTAACATCTTCCTGATCGTCGCGATCATGGCCGCCTTCAACGCGACGCTGACGTTGCCCGGTATCGCGGGTTTCGTACTCACGATCGGCGCCGCGGTCGATGCCAACGTGCTGATCAACGAACGTATCCGCGAAGAATTGAAACGCGGGCGACGCGTTTTTCAGGCGGTCGAGCTGGGCTACAAGGAGGCCAGTCGCGCGATTTTCGACGCCAATATCACCAACGTCATTGCCGCCGCGCTGATGTTCTGGTTCGGCACCGGGCCGATCAAGGGCTTCGCGGTTGTGCTGACCATCGGCATCGTGACCAGCGTTTTCACCGCAGTTACCGTGACCCGCATGTTCGCCGCGCACTGGGTGCACAAGACGCGTCCGGCGTCGCTGAATATTTGATAGAGGGACCGATCCCATGCGTCTGCTGAAACTCGTCCCCGAAGACACCAACATCCATTTCCTCAAGTGGCGCAACATCGCCATGGGGATCAGCTTCCTGATGATCGTCGCATCGATCGCGCTCGTCGCGGTGCGCGGGCTGAACCTTGGCGTCGATTTCGTCGGCGGCCAGTCGGTGCGCGTCGAATTTTCGGGCACCATGCCCAAGATCGACGAGATCCGCGAAAAAGTTAACGACATAGGCCTCGGCGAAGCCACGATTCAGCAATTCGGATCCGATCAGGCGGTGGCGATCCGTACCGCGCTGCCCGAAGGCGACAAGGCGGCCGCCGACCGGGCCGGCAAGCAGCTTGTTGACGGAATTCACAAGGCCTTCCCGACCGCCAAGACCGGATCGGTCGAAACGGTGTCGGGCAAGGTTTCGGGCGAGCTGCTGCGTACCGGCGTGCTCAGTCTCGCGCTCGCGATGATCGCGATTTCGATCTATATCTGGATCCGCTTCGAATGGCAGTTCGGGGTGGGCGCGCTGTTCGCGCTGTTCCACGACGTCATGCTGACCTTCGGTTTCTTCGCGCTGACGCAGATGCAGTTCGACCTCAACATCGTGGCCGCGCTGCTGACGATCATCGGCTATTCGCTCAACGATACGATCGTGGTCTATGACCGCATCCGCGAAAATCTGAAGAAATATCGCAAGATGGAGATCATCCCGCTGCTCGACCTCAGCATCAACGAGACGCTGGCGCGCACGGTGATGACGAGCTTCACGATGCTGATCGCGCTCGCGGTGCTGCTGTGGGTCGGGCCGGACGTGATCTTCGGCTTTACCGCTGCAATGCTGCTCGGCATTTTCGTCGGCACCTATTCGTCGATCTACATGTCGGCGCCGATTCTGGTGTGGCTGAAGGTCGGTCCCGACAGTTTCGTCCCGCGGACCAGCGCCGCGACGCAGGGCGCCGAACGCGTGACCAGCAAAGAGGACGACGACGGCGCGGTCGTCTGATCGCTCAGCGGCCCGCGCAGCGACGGAGATGCTCCGCGAGCTCGCGGCCGTTGCGGTCCCAGTTGAAGCGGTCAGCAAGGCTCGCCGCGACCGCATCCGGCGCGGCGGGCGCCGCCAATAGCGTGCGCACCGCATCGGCGATCGCCGCTGGTGTGCGCTCGACGATTCGCCCTGCCGCTGGCGAGGTCACGAGTTCGGCCGCGCCGCCGGCATCGCTGATGACGATCGGGGTGCCGCAGGCGAGCGCCTCGACCCACGCATTGGCAAGCCCCTCGCTGACCGACGGCATCACCACGGCATCGACCGCGCGATAGAGCTGCGGCAAGTCGGCGTTGGCGACGGGCCCCATCAGGTGAACCCGGTCGGCGACGCCGATCCGCTGCGCCAGTGCGCGATATCGCGCTTCCTCCTCGCCCGCACCCGCCAGCCAGTAATGGACGCCCGGCAGGGCAGGCAGCGCTTCGATGACGAGCGCCTGGCCCTTGCGGGGGATCAGCGCGCCGACGGTCGCGATGGCGGGCGCGTCCCCCATGCCGAGCGCCGCCCGGGCGGCAGGGCGGTCGCCGGGGTGAAAGCGCATGGTGTCGATGCCCGTATAGTGGACTATCGTCTTGCCCGCATCGATGCCGATCGCCGCCATGTCACCGCGCATCGCCTCCGACACGGCAAGCAATCCGGCGGCGCGTTCGGCGGCGGCGAGCAGTTGCGGGCGGGTCGCCGGATCGTGGCCGAAATGGCTGATGTCGGCGCCGCGTGCCTTTACCGAAAAGGGAATACCGAGGGCGTCCGCGATATTCATTGCGGCGGGACCGTCGGGATAGAAGAATTGGGCATCGACGACGTCGAAGCTGCCTTGCTGCGCAATCGGCAGCACGGCGCGCGCGATCGCCGCCGGATTGCGCGCTGCGCCGAATTTCGGAATCAGCGTGAAGCGCGGCCGATGGACGATGAGGCCCCGCCACGCCTCGCGCTGTGGCAATCCGCGCAGCGCCCGATATCGTGGATGGAGCGAAAGCGGGAAGGGCGGAAGGCCGATGGGGGCGACGATGGTCAGCATGACGCCCGGCTGCGCGGCGAGCGCAAGCAGGCTCTTTTCGACGAAAAGGCCGAAATTGGGGCGCGCCGCATCTGGAAAGAGCGTGGCGACCGACAGAATGCGGAGGGGCTTCATGTCCGCCTCATCGCGCCATCAAAGCGTCCGGATGAGGCGGACCGCGACCGCGGCCCATGGCGGGTTGCTTACCACCTGCTGGCGCTGACCGGCTCCAAGCGGCAGCAGGTGCAGCTTTTCGCGATCGACGTTGAGCAGCCGCGCAAAAATGTAACGCCCCGCGGGGCGCGGCACGAGCAGGTCGCGGTTGAGCGCGCTGGTCCAGTCGCCCTCGACCTTGCGGCACCATATCTCGTCGCCCGCGCGATAGTCGCCGATCGATGAGGTGACGCGCATCGCGATCATGTCCTCGGTCGGACGCGCGGTCAGCGCCTGTTCGACGCGCGTCGGCGCGTGGGCGCCATCGGCGCCGAGCAGCGCGGTAATCGCAAGCTGGGTATCCTGCGGCAGCTGGACGAGATCGGCAGCATCGACGCCGAGCGCCTTGGCGATGCGGTTCATCCAGCCGAGCGACAGGGTGCGCGTTCCCGTTTCGAGGCGCCCGATCGTCTGGGCGGTCGTCGGCGGGTCGCAGCGCTGCGCAACCTCTTCGAGCGTTAGTCCCTTGGCGCGGCGCACGGCGCGGATGCTGTTGATCAAGACGAACCTCCGATAACCAAATCGGTTTTTTCTTTCCTGCAAAATATTCCAATGTCAAGCCGGCACTCCCAGCCAGGAGAATCGCATGACGACGCGCCATTTCGTAACCCGCCTGCATCCCGATCGGGTTGATCCCGGCAAGGCGGGGCCGCAGGTGATGCGGCATGTCACCGTCAATGTCGCGGAAAGTCCGCTGACATGGCTCGCGGCGCGCGGGATGGTCTCGGACGCGCAGTATCGCGCCCGCGAGCGGCTGCGGACCGGTTATGAGCGGGCAGGACTGGCGGGACGGGGGACGATGCGCTGGGACGCCGCGCCGCCGTCGAAAAGCCGCGGTGGTGCCCGGGCCACCGATGCCTCGCTGCCGCGCATCGACGCGCATCGGCGCTTCCACGCCGCGGTGGAGCATGTCGGGCCGGGGTTGGCCGACATCTGCTGAGGCGTGATTTGTGCGGGCGAGGGGATCGGCGGCGCCGAAAAGGCGCTGGGGTGGCCATCGCGATCGGGAAAGCTGGTTTTGACGCTGGCGCTCGACCGGCTGGTGCGCTTCTATGGAACCGGCTGAGCGGGGCGGCGCAACTTCTCGCTGGACCCTCGCGCACCGCACCGCCTATAGGCTTCGCCGATGTTTTCGCCCGAACGGGCAGGGGAAGGACAAGAGCATGAGCGTAACGACGGTTCCATTGCGCCCGGTGAGCAAGGGCGGGCTGTGGCTGCTGTGGATCGGCCTGATCGCGCTGCTGGGCATCGGCGTCGCGTTCGCCCTGACGCACACGCCGCGGATCGGCTTCGAGGTCGTCAAGGAAGGCAGCGGCCCGAGCCCGACCAAGGCCGACATCGTCCTCATCAAATATGAAGGCAAGCTCGACGACGGCACCGTGTTCGATTCGAACGAACAGGCGCCGCTCCAGGTATCGCAGGTCGTCCCCGGCTTTGCCGATGCGCTGACCCGCATGAAAAAGGGCGGCAAGTACAAGGTCGTGATTCCGCCGGCGCTGGGCTATGGCGACCGCGCCGCCGGGCCGATCCCCGCGAACAGCACCTTGCACTTCGACATCGAGCTGATCGACTTCCGCAGCGAAGCCGAAGTGCGCGCGATGCAGCAGATGATGCAGCAGCAACAGATGATGCAGGGCGCCCCCGGCGGCGCACCCGGAGCGTCGGGCGCCGCGCCGCAGCCCTGATCGGGATTTTCCGTTTTTAAGACGCGGCGGTGAGCTAGGCGCTCGCCGCCGCGTTTTTCTTGGGGGCGGCTTTCTTGGGGGCGGCGCTCGCGTTCCGCTCGGCCTCGCGCTCCAGTGCGACCTTGATCATCGCGACGATCGGGTCGGCGAGGAACAGCCCCATGATACCGAGCAAGGTGCCGAGCAGGATCTGCGCGCCGAGGACGAGCGCCGGGGCGAGGTCGACGGTCTGCTTCGCGACCATCGGGACGATGAGATAGCCGTCGACGGTCTGCACGAAGAAATAGATGCCGATCGCCCAAAGGCCGGTGTCGGTGCCCGCCGAAAAGCCCACGAGGACGAGCAGCACCCCCGACACGATCGCACCGATGTTGGGGATGAAGGCAAGCAGGCCGGTGAGCAGCCCCATGAGCGCCGCCATCGGTATCCCCACCGCCATGCAAGCAAGCCAGGTGCCGACACCCTCGACCGCCATGCCGAGCAGCCGTCCCGCCATCAGGCGGCGCAGCGTGAAGGCCATGCGCGCGGTCGTCACGTAGAAATCGTCGCGGTTCTTCATCGGCAGCAGCCAGGCGATGCCGCGTTCATAGAGTCGCGGTTCGATCGCAATGAAGATGCCGAGTACGACGACCATGACGAGGCTGGTGAGTGCGCCGAGCACCGACCCGACCGCTGCGGTAACGCGCCCGACGGTGCCTGCGAGATTCTCGGTGATCGTCTTGGTGTCGATGTCGATCGTGCCCATGCCATGCTCGCTCGCCCAATTGGCGGCGCGCTCGACCTGGCTCATGATCACCTTTTGCAGTGTCGCCGCCTGATCGGCGATCTGCGAGCCTGCGAACATCGCGGTCCAGGCAAGAAATGCAACGAGCGACAGGCAGATGATCAGCAGGCGCCAGCCGCGTCCTATCGGCAGCACGCGGCCAAGGAGGCGGGTGCCGCCATCGAGCATCGCCGCCATCACGATCCCGGCAAAGATAAGCAGAATGGGCTGGATCAGGATGACGCAGACGCCGACGAGCAGCGCGACGCCGAGCCAAACGCCGGCCTTGAGCAGTTCGGTACGAACGAGCTGGCTGCGGATCTCGGTCGGGCCGGGGGCTTCGATCCGCGTTTCCTTGTCGGCCATCGCTTCGCTTCCCCGCTATTGCGCCTCAGTTCTCGCTGGCCTGACGCTCCGGCCGGAGATTGGTTCCGGCGCGGCCGGGGCGCAGCGCCTCGAACCAGCTCAGCGGGTTATACCATTCGGCGGTACCGTCGGTCGAAAAGCTGATGATCTCGGCCCGGCCGGCAATCGCGTCGAAAGGCACCGGGCCGCCAAGCCCCTTGCGGTCGACCGGCACGCGGCTGTCGGCACTGCCGTCGCGATTGTCGCCCATCAGGAACAGGTGGTCGGCGGGCACCGTGATCGGCCCGTAATCATCGGTCAGATAGCCCGGCCCCATGTCGATCGTGTCGAAGGTCGCTCCGCCGGGCAGCGTCTCGCGCACGATCGGCAATTCGAGCACCGCCTTGCCGGCCGCGTCGCGGGTGACGAAGCGGCCGAGGCTGCTGTCCGAACCCGGCATATTGGCATCGACAGGCACCGACAGCATCGGCCGCACCTCGCGCTTGATCGGCTTGCCGTTGATGATCAGCGCGCCGCCACGCAGTTCGATCGTGTCGCCGGGCAGGCCGATGACGCGCTTGATATAATCGACGCGCGTCACGGGATGTTCGAGCACGACGATGTCGCCGCGTTCGGGCAGCTTGCCGAACCAGCGCCCCGGCTTCTTGGGTGCGAGGTGAAAGCTGACCGAGGCGTAGGACCAGCCATAGGGATATTTGCTGACGATCAGCCGGTCGCCGTTGCGCAGGATCGGCATCATCGAATCGGACGGGATGTAAAAGGGCTTGGCAACGCAGCTATGGATGCCGAGCACCAGGATCAGGATCACGACGATGTCGCGCAGCAGTTTGAGCATGCTGCCTTCGTCCGCGGCCTTGTTCTTTGCCGTCTTGTTCTTTGCCATGGTCAATCCTTGATGGCTTCGATGATTACGAAGGCCTGCGCCCAGGGATGGTCATCGGTGAGCGTGAGGTGGATGCGCGCGCTATGGCCGTCGGGCAGCATCGCGGCGAGCCGCTCCGCGGCGCCGCCGGTGAGGGCCAGTGTCGGTGCGCCCGAAGGGGCATTGACGACGCCGATGTCCTTCATGAACACGCCGCGTTTGAAGCCGGTGCCGACGGCCTTGGAGAAAGCCTCCTTAGCGGCGAAGCGCTTCGCATAGGTGCCGGCGCGGGTGAAGGGCCGCCGGGCCGCCTTGGCCCGCTCGACTTCGGTGAAAACGCGCAGTTCGAAACGCTCGCCGAAACGGTCGAGCGAAGCCTGAATGCGTTCGATGCTGCAGAGATCGGAGCCCAGGCCGATGATCATGACGACCCCAAAAGGCCGTCATTGCGTGGAGCCGAAGGCGACGCCGCAATCTCGAGCCATCGGCCTCGCGCAAGGCGGAGGGCTGGAGATTGCTTCGCTTCGCTCGCAATGACGAAATTCTTCATCCGCGCGCCTCGTCCATCAGGTCGCGCATGCGGCGCACCGCGGGTTCGAGCCCGGTGAAGATAGCCTCGCCGATCAGATAATGGCCGATGTTGAGCTCGGCGAGTTGCGGGATGGCAGCGACAGGGACGACATTGTCATAAGTCAGGCCATGGCCGGCGTGCGGCTCGATCCCGTTCTTCCACGCCAGTGCGGCGGCGTCGGCGAGGCGGCGGAGTTCGGCGGCGCGTTCCTCGCCGTCCACATGCGCATAGCGGCCGGTGTGGAATTCGACGACGGGGGCCTTCAGCCGCATCGCCGCCTCGATCTGGCGCGCGTCGGGTTCGATGAACAGGCTGACGCGGATTCCCGCGTCGGACAGGCGCGCCACGATCGGGGCAAGATGGTTGTGCTGGCCGGCGGCGTCGAGCCCGCCCTCGGTCGTGCGCTCCTCGCGCTTTTCGGGTACGATGCAGGCGGCGTGCGGCGCATGGCGCAGCGCAATCGCCAGCATCTCGTCGGTCGCCGCCATTTCGAGGTTGAGCGGCAGGTCGGTCGCGGCCTGGATGCGGGCGAGGTCGTCATCGCGGATGTGGCGGCGGTCTTCGCGCAGATGCGCGGTGATGCCGTCGCCGCCGACCGACGCGACGATTTCGGCCGCGCGCACCGGATCGGGATGGTCGCCGCCGCGCGCGTTGCGGATCGTCGCGACATGGTCGATGTTGACGCCCAGGCGTAGCCGCCGAGGGGAGGACGCGCTCAATTCGCGCGGCTCCCCGGCTTCACTGCGGGAGTCGCAGCGAGTTCGGGCGGCAGTTCGTCTTCGGCATAGGTCGGAAAATTGATCGCGACGAGCGGGTAGAAGGGAACGCCGAGGTCGACGCTGCCTGCCGAACGATCGACGAGGGCGGCTTCGGCGATCACGTCGCCACCCGCAGCACGGACCGCCTCCATCGCTTCGCGCGACGACAGGCCGGTGGTTACGACATCCTCGACCATCAGGATTTTGGCGCCGGCCGGGATCGCGAAGCCGCGGCGCAATTCGAAGGTGCCGGTCGGCCGTTCGACGAAGATCGCGGGCTTGCCGAGCGCGCGGCCCATTTCATGGCCGATGATGACGCCGCCCATTGCGGGCGAAACGACCATGTCGATCGCCGCGCGCAGGTCGCGCGGCAGCTTGGCGGCGAGCGCGATCGCCAGCCGTCCGGCGCGTTCGGTGTCCATCAACACCCGTGCGCATTGCAGATAATATTCGCTGTGGCGCCCCGAAGAGAGCAGGAAATGCCCCTGCAGCAGCGCGTCTGCGGCACGGAACTCGGCCAGAATTTCGTCGTCGGTCATGGGAGGTTCGGTCTTTTGTCCATCAAGTCGCCCGCGTCGGATGAGCGGGTTTCGGGCACGAAGATTATCGTGCTGCAAAATAGTGTTAGAGATGCTTGAGGCAAGCGGCAAGCGGGTCTATAGCCCCGGCGAGTTTCAGCCTGTTCGCGGGCTGTCCGGGCCTGTGCCCGGCTGCCGAGACGGAGAGGTTGGGGGATCGAGAACAGCAACAGGCAACGGGCGGCACTATCCTTATGAAGAGCTTGAAAACCCTTGTAATTGCGGCGGCTTTGTCGCTCGGCACCGTGGGCGCGGTGCAGGCGCAGGCCCCGGCGGCAGCTCCCGCTGCGGCGCCGGCCGCGACGACGAACGCGACTCCGGCCGCGGCGACCAGCGATGCGGCGGCTCCCGCCGGCAACAAGGCTGCGGTACCGGCCGGCGATGCGACCTATGTGCCGATGAAGCCGACCGCAGGCATCGGTCAGCCGGTCGAGGGCGGATGGAACTTCCAGGAACAGGAAAGCCCGATCGGCAAGCGCGCTTACTGGTTCAACCATTATATGCTGCTGCCCGTCATCACCTTCATCTCGCTGCTGGTGCTCGGTCTGCTGCTGTGGGTCGTCGTGCGCTACCGCGCGTCGGCCAATCCGGTGCCGTCGAAGACGACGCACAACACGTTCATAGAAATCATCTGGACCGCGATCCCGGTCCTTATCCTTGCGGTGATCGCGGTTCCGTCGATCCGCCTGCTCGCGGCGCAATATGAGCCGCCGAAGAAGGATGCGCTGACGATCAAGGTCACCGGCTATCAATGGTATTGGGGCTATGCCTATCCCGACCAGGGTATCGGCGAATATGTCTCGAAGATGCTGCCCGAAGACAAGGCCGTCGCCGCCGGCGAGCCTTATCACCTCGCGGTGGACAATCGCATGGTCGTCCCCGTCGGCAAGCAGGTGAAGCTGATCATCACCGGCGCGGACGTGATCCACAGCTTCGCGGTTCCCGCGCTGTGGACCAAGATGGACGCGGTTCCGGGCCGCGCCAACGAAACGACGTTCACCGTCGACAAGCCCGGCGTCTATTACGGCCAGTGTTCGGAACTGTGCGGTGTTGACCACGGCTTCATGCCGATCGCGGTCGAAGCGCTGCCGATGGACAAGTGGAAGGCGTGGGTCCGCTCGAAGGGCGGCAATCCCGACGGCGCCCAGGCCGCCGCTGCGGCAGCGCCCGCTGCCGCCGCTCCGGCCCCGACCGGCCCGATTCCGGCGACGACTGTCCCCGCCGCCGACACGACCACAGCGGCTCCGGCTGCGGCGTCCGCCGCCGCACCGGCCGCCAAGAATTAATCAGGGGGTCCGACAGATGACCGATATCGCAGCGACTGCACCGGCGCATGGCCACGACCACGCGCACGACCACGACCATGACACGCCCAGCTTCTTTGTCCGCTGGTTCATGTCGACGAACCACAAGGACATCGGCACGCTCTACCTGATCTTCGCGATCATCGCCGGCATCGTCGGCGGTGCGCTTTCGGGGATGATGCGTCTCGAACTCGCCGAACCCGGCATCCAGTATCTTCCGGGCTGGGCGCATATGCTCGGCGGCGCGGCGGACGCGACCGCGGGCAAGCATTTCTGGAACGTCATGATCACCGCGCACGGCCTGATCATGGTCTTCTTCATGGTCATGCCCGCGATGATCGGCGGCTTCGGCAACTGGTTCGTGCCATTGATGATCGGTGCGCCGGACATGGCCTTCCCGCGCATGAACAACGTGTCCTTCTGGCTGACGGCGGTTGCGTTCGTCATGCTGTGCGGCTCGATGTTCGTTCCCGGCGGCAGCGGCCTCGGCGCTGGCACCGGCTGGACCGTCTATGCCCCGCTGTCGACCAGCGGGTCGGTCGGCCCGGCGGTCGACATGGCGATCTTCTCGCTCCATCTTGCGGGTGCGGCATCGATCCTCGGTGCGATCAACTTCATCACCACGATCTTCAACATGCGTGCACCGGGCATGACCCTGCACAAGATGCCGTTGTTCGTCTGGTCGGTGCTCGTCACCGCCTTCCTGCTGTTGCTCGCGCTTCCGGTCCTCGCCGCCGCGATCACCATGCTGCTGACCGACCGTAACTTCGGCACCACCTTCTATGACGCCACGGGCGGCGGCGATCCGCTGCTCTATCAGCACCTCTTCTGGTTCTTCGGCCACCCCGAAGTATACATTATGATCCTCCCGGGCTTCGGCATCGTCAGCCAGATCATCTCGACCTTCAGCCGCAAGCCGGTGTTCGGCTATCTTGGCATGGCCTACGCCATGGTCGCGATCGGTGTCGTCGGCTTCATCGTGTGGGCGCACCATATGTTCACCGTCGGCATGAGCGTGAACCTGAAGATGTACTTCACCGCCGCGACGATGGTCATCGCGGTCCCGACCGGCATCAAGATCTTTTCGTGGATCGCGACGATGTGGGGCGGTTCGATCAGCTTCAAGACCCCGATGGTCTGGGCGATCGGCTTCATCTTCATGTTCACCGTGGGCGGCGTGACCGGCGTCGTGCTCGCCAATGGCGGCGTCGACACCAACCTGCACGACACCTATTATGTCGTCGCGCACTTCCACTATGTGTTGTCGCTCGGCGCGGTCTTCTCGCTGTTCGCGGGCTTCTATTACTGGTTCCCGAAGATGTCGGGCCGGATGTACAACGAGTTCCTCGGACAGTTGCACTTCTGGATCTTCTTCATCGGCGTGAACGTCCTGTTCTTCCCCCAGCACTTCCTGGGCCAGCAGGGCATGCCGCGCCGCTATCCCGACTATGCGGAAGCCTTCGCCTATTGGCACTATATCTCGTCGTTCGGCTATGTGATCATGGCCGTGGGCATGATCTTCTTCTTCGTGAACATCGCCTGGTCGCTGTTCGCGGGCAAGAAGGCCGCCGACAACCCGTGGGGCGAAGGTGCGACGACGCTGGAATGGACGCTGTCGAGCCCGCCGCCGTTCCACCAGTTCAACGAACTGCCGCGTATCGCCTGATTGCGCTGCGCCCCCTGCTAAGAGCCTTGGCAGGGGGCGCCCCGCTTTCCGGCCTGGAGTTAGCATGGCGCAGAGCCTGACCCACGGCGAGATGTCGCTTCCCGCAGATTGGCGCGACCTGTTCGCGCTGACCAAGCCGCGCGTGATGTCGCTCGTCGTCTTTACCGCGCTGTGCGGTTTGCTCGCGGCACCGGGCAGCGTTCATCCGGTACTTGCCTTTTCGTCGATCCTCGCGATCGCGCTCGGGGCAGGCGCATCGGGGGCGCTCAACCAATGGTATGAAGCGACGATCGACGCGAAAATGAAGCGGACGGCGAACCGCCCGCTGCCCGCCGGTCGTCTCGACCGCCAGACGGCGTTGCAGTTTGGCGTCGGACTCGCTGCCTTTTCGGTCTTCCTCATGCTGTTCGCCGCCAATTGGCAGGCGGCGGTACTGCTGACCGTCTCGATCCTATTCTACGTCTTCATCTACACAATGTGGCTCAAGCCGCGGACGCCGCAGAATATCGTGATTGGCGGCGCGGCGGGGGCATTCCCGCCGCTGATCGGCTGGGTCGCGGCGACGGGCAGCGTCGCACCACTGCCGATCGCGCTGTTCCTGCTGATCTTCCTCTGGACCCCGCCGCATTTCTGGGCGCTCGCGCTGTTCGTGCGCTCGGACTATGCCGCAGCGGGAATTCCGATGATGCCGGTGGTCGCAGGCGAGCGCGCGACGCGCCGCCAGATTCTGTTCTATGCCATCGTGATGGCAGCGGCGGCGATCGCGCCGTGGCCGCTCGGCTACACGGGCGCGCTCTATGGCTGGACGGCGACGATCCTGTCGGCGCTGTTCGTGCTGCTGTCGGCGCAGGTCGGCTTGCGCAGTGCGGGCGCGGACGACCGGATGCAGCCCGAAAAGCGCCTCTTCGCCTTTTCCATCGCCTATCTCTTCATCCTCTTCGGCGCGGTGGTCGCCGATCACTGGTTGCCGCTATGACCGACGAAAATCCGCAACAGCCGTTCGACGAAGCCGAATATCGCCGCCGCCAGCGCGTGCGCGCCAACCTGATGGGCTGGATCCTCGGCGGGCTCGCTTTCCTCTTTTTCTTCATTACGATGGCGCGCATGGTGGTGCCGACATGACGGACGAAGCGACACGCCGGAAAAATGGCCGCACCGCGGCGCTCGCGGCCTTGCTCGCGGCAGCGATGGTCGGGCTGGGTTTCGCGGCGGTGCCGCTCTACAATCTTTTCTGCCGCGTCACCGGCTTTGGCGGCACGACGCAGCGTTACGACCCGGTCGCCGCGGCCGAGACGCCGAAGGTGCTGAGCGACACCGTCTCGGTGCGCTTCGATGCCAATGTATCGCCCAAGCTGCCGTGGAAATTCTATCCCGAACATCCCACCGATACGGTCAGCATCGGCGCGCGCGACATGGCGATCTTCATCGCGCAGAATAATTCGCCGCACCCGATCACCGGCACCGCGACCTTCAACGTGACGCCCGACCAGGCGGGGAAATATTTTACCAAGATCCAGTGCTTCTGCTTCACCCAGCAGACGCTGAAGCCGGGCGAACAGATCCGCATGCCGGTGCTGTTCTTCGTCGATCCCAAGATCAAGGACGATCCCGACGCGCGCGACATTCAGGAAATCACCCTCAGCTACACCTTCTACCCAGTGGACGAGGGCAAAAAGGCGAGCTAAGGCCGCAACCAATAGAGTCTTACCAAGGACCGGCAGATGATGGGGATCATCGCGCTGGGGCAAAAAACGGGAACTGTGACATGGCCGGTGCCAAACATCATGATTATCACCTCGTAAATCCCAGCGTCTGGCCGCTTTTCGGCTCGGTCGCCGCGCTGGTGATGTTCTTCGGCCTCGTCATGGCGATGCACGCCGACCATTTCGGCGGTGCCGGCAAATGGGTGCTGGGTCTCGGTTTCATGGGTGTGATCGCCACTTTCTTCAGCTGGTGGGGCGAGGTTATCAAGGAAGCGCATGCCGGCGATCATACGCCGGTCGTTCAGCTGCACCTGCGCTATGGCATGATCCTGTTCATCGCATCGGAAGTCATGTTCTTCGTCGGTTGGTTCTGGGCCTGGTTCGATTTCTCGCTGTTCCCGGCGCCGGTCGAGATCGTCGACGGTGCGGTGACCTCGCTGTTCGGGCAGGAAGGCGCCGTTGCCGCGTCGATCTGGCCGCCGAAGGGCATCCATGTCATCGACGCCTTCTCGCTGCCGCTGCTCAACACGCTGATCCTGCTCTGCTCGGGCACGACGATCACCTGGGCGCACCATGCGCTGATCCACGGCGATCGCGAAGGGCTCAAGAAGGGTCTGTGGCTGACCATCATCCTCGGCCTGACCTTCAGCTGCATTCAGGCTTATGAATATGCCGAAGCGCCGTTCCCCTTCGGCACGATCAACTATACCTCGGCCTTTTTCATGGCGACCGGCTTCCACGGTTTCCACGTTCTGGTCGGCACGATCTTCCTGATCGTGAACCTCGTCCGCGTCTACAAGGGCCATTTCACGCCGACGCAGCACTTCGGTTTCGAAGCCGCTGCCTGGTATTGGCACTTCGTCGACGTGGTGTGGCTGTTCCTCTTCATCATCGTCTATGTCTGGGGTGGCTGGGGCGCACCGGTCGCCGCGCACTAAATTGCCGGACAGCGAACAGCATCAAAAGGGGCAGCCGCCGGTCTGGCGCGCTGCCCTTTTCGGTCTCTGCCCCGAATGCGGCGCGCCGACGCTGTTCGACGGGCCGACCAAATTCGCGCCGCGCTGCCGCGCCTGCGGACTGGACTATTCGACCTATAATGTCGGCGACGGGCCGGCGGCGTTTCTGACCATGATCATCGGTGCGCTGATCGTTGCCGCGGCGATCGCCGTCGATTTCGCATTCGAGCCGCCGCTGTGGGTGCATGTGCTGTTGTGGGTGCCGATAACGGCCGCCGCAGTCATCTACGGCCTGCGGGTTGGCAAGGCCGCGCTGCTCGCGAGCGAGCATCAGCGCAAGGCGGCGGAAGGGCGCCTGGTGGACCGGCATGACGACGACGCCTGACGCTCCTTCGCCCGGCGAAGCCGCCGCGCCGCCGCCGCGCGGCTGGCCGGTGATTCCGACGATCCTGGTTCTGGCCGCCGTGGCGACGATGATCGCGCTCGGCATCTGGCAGTTGCAGCGCAAGGGAGAGAAGGAAGCGCTGATCGCGCTTTACGAGCGCAACGGGGCGATGTCGGCGACGGTGACTTATCCGAAGCTGCCGCCGGTTCCCGACGCGATGCTCTATCGCAAAAGCAGCGTTATCTGTCTCGAACCGGTGCGCTGGGATCCGCGCAGCGGCACCGATCGCGAGGGCGGAGGCGGTATTCGCATGATTGCGGATTGTCGCACCGGCGCCGAGGGGCCGGGGGTGCTGGTCGACATCGGTATCGCCGACGATTTCACGCCGCCCAAATGGGCGGGCGGCGCGGTTCAGGGCACGATCGTACCGGGGCCCGAGCAGCCGAGCCTGATCGAGCGGCTGACCGGCCGTGCGGTGCCGGCGCGCGCGATGCTGGTCGCCGACCAGCCCGCCGTGGGACTACGGCCCAGTGCGGTGCCATCGGCGGCGGACGTGCCCAACAACCATCTCGCTTACGCCGTGCAATGGTTCCTGTTCGCGGCGATCGCGCTAATTATCTATATCATCGCGGTGCGCCGCCGCTTGCAGCGGTGACGGTGCGCCGCTAGGCGCTTTTCCGTCATGGACTATATCAGCACCCGCGGCTCCGCGCCGACCCTCGACTTCCGTGCCGCTACCCTCGCCGGCCTTGCGAGCGACGGGGGACTCTACGTCCCCGCCGCCTGGCCGCAGATGTCGGCGCAGGATATTCGCGCGCTCGCGGGGCTCGACTATGCCGAAACCGCGGTGCGCGTGATGATGCCTTTCGTCGCCGGCGTGCTCGACGAGGCCGAACTGCGCGAATTGTGCCAGGCCGCCTACGGCCGCTTCAGTCATGATGCGGTGACGCCGCTCGTCCAGCTTGACCATCGCCACTGGCTGCTCGAGCTGTTTCACGGTCCGACCCTGGCTTTCAAGGATGTCGCGCTGCAACTGCTCGGTCAGCTGTTCGAAAAATTCCTGAGCGGCGGCGATACCGATCTGACCATCGTCGGCGCAACGTCGGGCGATACGGGATCGGCGGCGATCGAGGCGGTCGCGGGGCGCGAGCATATCCGTATCTTCATGCTCCACCCCGAAGGGCGGGTCAGCGACGTGCAGCGCCGCCAGATGACGACCGTGCTGGCGCCCAACGTCCACAACATCGCGATCGACGGCAGCTTCGACGACGCGCAGGCGATGGTGAAGCGGCTGTTCGGCGATGCCGAGGCGCGCAGCGCGCTGACGCTGTCGGCGGTTAACAGCATCAACTGGGCACGGCTGATGGCACAGGTGGTCTATTATTTCTATGCCGCGGTCCGCCTCGGCGCCCCCGACCGCGCGATCGCGTTCAGCGTGCCGACGGGCAATTTCGGTGACGTGTTCGCAGGCTATGTCGCGGCGCGCATGGGGCTGCCGGTGGCGCAGCTGGTCGTCGCTACCAACGTCAACGACATCTTGCACCGCGCCCTGTCGAGTGGCGATTACAGCGCGGGCAGCGTGACCGCGACCGCGACGCCGTCGATGGACATTCAGGTGAGCAGCAATTTCGAGCGGCTGCTCTTCGACCTCGCGGGTCGCGACGGGGCTGCGATCGATGCGATGATGGCCGAATTTGACCGCAGCCGAGCGATGACGATTCCCGAGGATATGCTTGCCGGCGCCCGCGACCTGTTTTCGAGCGCGCGCATCGATGCCGATGGCATGACGCTGGCGCTGCGCTGGGCGCAGGAACATGGGGGGCAGATCATTGATCCGCATAGCGCCGTCGGGCTGGCCGCGGCGCGCGCGCTCGATATCGATGCCGACGTTCCGGTGGTGACGCTCGCGACTGCGCATCCCGCCAAGTTCCGCGATGCGGTCGAACGCGCGACAGGCGTTCGTCCGGCGCTGCCGACCCGCCTCGGCAATCTGTTCGACCGCGAGGAGCGCTATGAAAAGTTGCCCGGCGACTATGACGCGGTAAAGGCCCATATCCTGCGCGAGGCGGCCCGTGGCTGATCTGCTGCCGCTCGCGACGCTCGTCGGCGAGGGGTGGGACGATTACGGGCTGCTCGACAGCGGCGGCGGGCGCAAGCTTGAACGCTACGGCTCCTATCGTTTCATCCGTCCCGAACCGCAGGCGATGTGGCAACCTGCGTTGGCCGAAAGCGAGTGGGATGCCGCCGACGGCGAATTCATCCCCGCATCCGACGAAGATGGCGGCGGCCGCTGGTATTTCCATCGCCCCGTGCCGGCCGAAGGGTGGCCGCTGGCTTGGCGCGAAGCGCGCTTCACCGCGTCCTGCACCCCGTTCCGCCATCTCGGCTTTTTCCCGGACATGGCGCCGGTGTGGGACTGGCTGCGCGGCTGCGTCGCCGACAAGGCCGATCCCGCGTTCCTGAATCTGTTCGGCTATACCGGTGTCGGCAGCCAGGCGCTCGCCGCGGCGGGCGCGGCGGTCACGCATGTCGATGCGTCGAAGAAATCGGTGGCGCAGGCGCGCGACAATGCCGCACTCGCGGGCATGAGCGACCGGCCGATCCGCTGGATCGTCGACGATGCCGGCAAGTTCACCGCGCGCGAGGTGCGGCGCGAGCGGCGCTACGATGCGATCCTGCTCGATCCGCCGAAGTTCGGACGCGGTCCCGGCGGCGAACGCTGGCAGATCGAGGAAGGACTGGCGCCCTTGCTCGCCGATTGCCGCCAGCTCCTCGATGCCGACAGCCGCGCCCTGTTCCTCACCGTTTATGCGGTGCGCATGTCGGCGCTGGCGATCGGCGAACTGCTGGCGCAGATTTTTGCCGATTTGCCGGGCAAGGTCGAATGCGGCGAGCTTGCGGTGCGCGAAGTGGCGCGGGGGCTGCTGCTGCCCACCGCGATTTTCGCGCGCTGGAGTCGCTGACTCTCGATTGGTGATCGATGGGCAGGGGGCCTCAGATCCCCGCCAGCTCGATCCGGTTGCGGCCGCTTTCCTTGGCGCGGTAGAGCGCGTCGTCGGCGGCTTTCAGCGCGTCGCGCGCATTATTGTAACCGAAAACGTCGGCGACCCCGCCCGAGAAGGTGATCTGGCCGAAGGGCTCGTCGGTCTTGCGGTTGATAAGGCGGCGGCCCGCGAGTTGTTCGCGTGCCTCGTCGAGACGTGCGGCGGCTTCGCTGGGCGGCAGGCCGCGGAACAGCATGACGAATTCCTCGCCGCCGTGGCGTGCGACGTGGCAATGGTCGTTCGAGATATGCGCCAGCGTATCGGCGATCAGCTTTATGACGCGGTCGCCCGCCTCATGGCCGTGGGTGTCGTTGACCAGCTTGAAATTGTCGATGTCGCAAAAGGCAACACTCAGCGGCTCGCAGCTCGCGCGCGCTTCTTCATAATGGCGCTCGAGCAGCACCTCGAAGGCGCGGCGGTTCGGCAGGCCGGTCAGATAATCGACCTCGGCGTCGCGCTTGGCGCGGGCGAGGCTGCGGCGCAGCGATTTCGCTTCATCCTCGCTGCGGCGCATTTCTTCTTCGGCATGGCGCGTGCGGTCGAGCATGGCCTTGGCGAGATCGGCGAGATGGGTGACGAGTTCGCCGGTGACCTGCACTTGCTGAAGGTCGGTCACATGCTTTTCGAGTTTGACGCCATAATCGCTCGTCGCGTTGCGCGCCGCCTTGGTGTTCGTCTGGAAAGTATCGAGATTGGTTTCGAGGCGGGTGACGAGGCGATCGAGTTCGGCGCGGTCGGGCTGGATCGGTTCCTGCTGCGCCAGTTCGTCGAGCCATTGCTGGGTGATGCCGTCGGCGGTCTGCGATCGCGTCGCGATCTGCCGCGCAAGCCTTGGATTGATCCCCGAAAAGGCACTGTGCGCGATCAGGAGGTTGGCCGCCGATACATCGAGATCATGGTCGAGCAGGAAGGAAGCGATCGCGCCGACGAGTTGCTGACGGGCTTCGGTCACCATGTCGCGCGGGGTACGCCCCCCGGGCGACGCGGCGTCTCCTGCCTGGGCGCCGGTTTTTCCGTGGCGGAGCCCCAGCCAACCAAGGAGCCGCCCTACCGGCTCGTTCGATGATGTAGCATGTGTGGTCATACCCGCTTTAACGGGCGCTCGCTTCGGCCTTTAAGGTGGCGCGGCGCGTCTTTTGTACCGGTACGGACAAAAAATTTCAGGGGATCACGCGGCCATCGTCGCGGCGGGGCATCGGGGCGATAAGCGGGAGCAAAAGACCGGTGGCGGTCAGCCATCCGGCAGCGGTGAAAAGTGCCGTCGGCAGGTCGGTGAGATCGGCGAGCGTCCCGAGCAGCCAGGCGCCGAGCGCCATCGCGCCGAAGGTTACCGCCTGATAGATCGACAGGCAGCGTCCCAAAATCTCTTCGGGCGAGCGGAGCTGCATGGCGACGTTGAGCGTGGTCAGCGTCGAAACCCAGGCCGCGCCGGCGACGAAGGCGGTCGCCAGCAGCGGCGGCAGCGTCAGCGCCGTGGCGGCGGGTATCATCGCGGCGGCAAAGACCAATGACGCAATGCTGACGACGCGGTCGCTGCCCCAGCGTTTCCGCGCTTCGCCGACCCAGAGCGCCGCGAAGATCGATCCTGCGCCGAACGCGGCAAGGCAGAGGCCGTAGATGATCTCGGTTCCGTGCAGCCGATCGCGAACGAGCGAGGGCAGCAGCGCCGAAAAGGCAGCGCCGGCGATGCCGAAGGCAAAGCCGCGCGTCAGCACGCGGCGCAGCGGGCTCGAGCGGGCGCAATAGCCGATGCCGATCGCGATCGCGCCCAATATGGGGGTGCGCCGCGGCGGCGTGACTTCGGGGTGCCAGCGCAGCAGGACGACGATCAGCGCCAGATAACTTAGCGCATTGATCCCGAAGGCCGTGGCGGGGCCGGTCAGCGAGATGAGCAAGCCGCCAAGCGCCGGGCCGGCGCTGCGCGCGAGGTTGAAGGCGACGCTGTTTAGCGTGATCGCCTGCGGCAGATCCTTGGGGCCGACCTGCAATCGCACCGATGCCTGCCACGCGGGGCCGTTGAGTGCGGTACCGCACCCGACCGCGAGCGTGAAGCCGAGCAGCAGCAGCGGCGTCAGCGCCCCCATCCAGGCCGTGACGGTCAGCGCCGCCGACACGATCAGCATTGCGCTTTGCGCCGCCAGCATGATCCGACGGCGATCGAAATTGTCCGCGATTGCCCCGGCAAAGACGCCGAGCAACATGATCGGGATCGTCGCGCTCGCCTGCACGAGCGCGATGAGCAGATGCGAGCCGGTGAGCTCGGTCATCAGCCAGGCGGCGCCGACCGACTGGATCATCGACCCGATATTGGACGCCAGATTGGCGATCCAGATCGCGCGAAACGCGGGATAGCGAAAAGGCGCGAAGGGAGAGGATACCCGGGGTGTCGGTGGCGCGTTCACCCCTCCGCGCTAGCTTTTGCGGCCGCGAGACGCAATATGGAGGCGATGCGGATGTTCGATTCCGACCTGCGCCGCCGCGTTGGCGTCTTTCTGGCGTGGCTGGCGCTCGTTGCGCTCGGCGCGGGCGGCCTCGTGCGTGATGCCTCGGCGCCGGCGCGGCTGGTCGATCAAACCGCCGCCGCCATCGCGGGAGCGCCCTATGATGGCGGGCATCCTTTCGTCCGTGCCGGCGGCCTTACGCTCAGCGCGCATTATCGCGCCGGCGAGGACGACCGGCATCCGGCAGGCGGCGATCTCGCCAAGCTGTCAGCCGCGCCGCCGGCATTGCCCGCCGTCGGACTATTCCGGCCCGACTTCGGCCGGGTCGCCGCCGGCTGGACGCGCAGTGCTGCTGCTACGCCCTATTCGGCGCGCGCACCGCCGATGATTGCCATCTGATCGACGGGCCGTGCGCCGCCGTGCGCCGGCCGATCCTTGCCCCCTGTGCGGAGGGCGATCATCGATGGAATTTGAACATGACCGAACCAATTGCCGCCGGGCCTCCGCTCGGCGCCGACGCGCTGCGCGCCGAGGACATATTTCGCCGTTATCCCGATGTGTCCGAAGAGGAAGTCGCGCACGCGCTCGCCTTTCTCAAGACGGGACGTCATCTTGAGGTCGGACGCGTCACCGGAACCCCCGATCTGCGCGCCAATGTCGCGGCCTTTCGCGCCCGGCACGGTGCGAAGCTCACATTGGGCGTTGCCGACTATCTGAAGTTCGCGGTCGGCGTGACGCTGTTTATCGGCGGGCTCTTCCTCGTGCTCGGGCGCTGGTAGGGGCAGGGCGGCGGGAGTGCGGACAGTTGGCCGCAAACCCGCCGCCCTTTCGCGCCGCGAACCGGCGCAAATATTCCTGCGCCGCCCACTGGCGCGCCGGGAATTGACTGGTTACATGGGCCGCCACCGAACGAATCGCGTGTGCCGCCCGCCGCCGCGGGGTCAGGCGACGCCCGCACCAGAAAGTGGCACCCATGGAAATCTTCACCGGCCTGACCTTCGACGATGTGCTGCTGGTGCCGGGCCCCTCGGACATTCTGCCCTCCGACGCCAATCTGTCGACCCGGCTGACCAGCGAGATCAGCCTCAACATTCCGATCCTGTCGTCGGCGATGGACACGGTTACCGAGGCCGACATGGCCATCCTGATGGCGCAGATCGGCGGGATCGGCGTGCTCCACCGCAATCTCACCATCGAGGAACAGGCCGCGGCGGTGCGCCAGGTGAAGCGCTTTGAAAGCGGGATGATCGTCAATCCCATCACTATCACGCCCGACGCGCCGCTGTCCTACGCCACCGCGCTGATGGCGCAGCACCGCATTTCGGGGATTCCGGTGGTCGAGACCGGCGGGAAGCTGGTCGGCATCCTCACCCACCGCGACGTGCGCTTTGCCGATAATCCGGGCCAGCCGGTGCGCGAATTGATGACCGCGGAGAATCTGGCGACGGTCCGCGCGGGCGTCAGCCAGGAAGAGGCGCGCAAGCTGCTCCACCAGCGCCGCATCGAAAAGCTGCTCGTGGTCGATGAAGATTATCGCTGCATTGGCCTGATCACCGTCAAGGATATGGAAAAGGCGGTCAACTTTCCCGACGCGACGAAGGACGAGAGCGGCCGGCTGCGCGTTGCCGCCGCGACTAACACCGGCGACACCGGGGTCGAACGGGCCGAGGCGCTACTTGACGCCGAATGCGATCTGATCGTCGTCGATACCGCGCATGGTCACAGCAAGATGGTTGGCGCGACGGTCGAGAAGATCAAGAAGCTGTCGAACCGGGTCCAGGTGCTGGCGGGCAATGTCGCGACCGGCGAAGCGACGCGGGCGCTGATCGACGCCGGCGCCGACGGGGTGAAGGTCGGCATTGGACCGGGATCGATCTGCACGACGCGGATCGTCGCCGGGGTCGGCGTCCCGCAGCTCACCGCGATCCTCGACAGCGTCGAAGTTGCGGCCAAGCATGGCGTTCCGGTCATCGCCGATGGCGGTCTGCGTACCTCGGGCGACATCGCCAAGGCGCTGGCGGCCGGGGCGTCGAGCGTCATGGTCGGATCGCTGCTCGCCGGGACGGCCGAGGCGCCGGGCGAAACCTTCCTTTACCAAGGACGCACCTACAAGAGCTACCGCGGCATGGGCAGCGTCGGGGCGATGGCACGCGGCAGCGCCGATCGCTATTTCCAGCAGGACATCAAGGACCAGATGAAGCTGGTTCCCGAAGGCATCGAAGGCCAGGTACCGTTCAAGGGCGCGGCGAAAGATGTCATCCACCAGCTCGTCGGCGGCGTGAAGGCGGCGATGGGGTATACGGGCAGCCGCACGCTGCCCGATTTCCGCGAGCGCGCCAAATTCGTGCGCATCACCAATGCGGGCCTGCGCGAAAGCCATGTTCATGATGTGTCGATCACGCGCGAGGCACCGAATTATCCGGCGGGCTGAGGCCATCGCATGACCCCCGCCGCCCGCGTCCAGACCGCAATCGAGATTCTCGATACCATCGCCGCTGCGGCGCGCGAGGGCGGGGCGCCCGCCGACGCTTTGTTCGCCGAGGCGATGCGGGCACGGCGCTACGCGGGATCGAAGGACCGGCGCGCGATCCGCGGCCACGTCTATGACGCGATCCGCGCGGTGCGGTCGGTGCCGGCGTCGGGGCGCGCGGCAATGCTCGCGCTCGCCGACCATGATCCGGCGCTCGCAGCGCTGTTCGACGGATCGCCTTACGGGCCCGCGCCGATAGGCAGCGACGAGCCGCGCGCCGAAACCGGCGTCTCCGCGTCGGCGCTCGCCGAATTGTTCGATCCGCTGATCGAGAGCGCCGAAGAGGGGGCGATGCTCGAGCGCGCACCGCTCGACTTGCGCGCCAACCGCCTGAAGGCGTCGCGCGACGGGCTTGCCGAACTTTTCCCCGAGGGGCGCGCGATCGAGGGTGCGCCCGACGGCTGGCGCCTGCCGCCTGAAACCGCGGCGATCCAGCATCCCGCCCATGAAAACGGCGCGTTCGAGGTGCAGGATGCCGCGAGCCAATATGCCGCCGCAGCGCTGGGTGCCGCTGCGGGCGCGCGCATCGTCGATCTGTGCGCCGGGGCCGGCGGCAAGACGCTCGCCATCGCCTCGCTGACCGGCGATGCCGCCGACATATTGGCGTGCGACGTCAATCGCGCGCGGCTCCAGCAATTGCCGCCCCGTGCGGAGCGGGCGGGGGCAATGCGCATCGAGACGCGCCTGCTCGATCCGGGGAAGGAATCGGCGATGCTCGCCGACTGGCGCGGCAAGGCGACGCATGTTTTCGTCGACGCGCCCTGTTCGGGCAGCGGCACCTGGCGGCGCAGTCCCGAACTGCGCTGGCGGCTGACGCCGGCGCGGCTCGAGCGTCATCTGGCCGATCAGGCGAACCTGCTCGCCATCGGTGCCGATATGGTGGCGCCGGGCGGTAAACTCCTTTATGCTGTGTGCTCAATCATCGCGCGCGAGGGGCGGGCACAGGTGCAAGCGTTTCTGGACCTACGTCGGGGCTGGACCGCCGACAGCGGCTATTTGCCGGATGGTATCGCGCGCGCCGCGGGCGCGGGCTATCTGTTCACCCCGGCGCACGACCGATGCGACGGCTTTTTCCTCGCACGGCTGACCGCGCCATGTTAGCGTCGCCGCAAATGAAGCGATGGGAGAATGCGATGCGCATCAGTTTACTGGCCCTTGGCGCCGGTCTCGTTCTGGCCAGCCTGCCTGTAGCCTCCGATGCGCAGCGTGCCGACAATGATATCCTGCCCCAGTCCGTCGCGCTGATGAACCAGGGCCAGGCGGCGCAGGCGAAGGGCGATCTCGACGCCGCAATCGACGCCTATGAATCGGCGCTCGCCGCCGACCCGCGCAACCGTTCGGCGATTGTCGCGCTGGCGCAGGTCGCGCGCGCTCAGGGCCTGCCGGGCAAGGCCATCGGTCTTTATCGCGAAGCGCTGCTGCTCGAACCCAACGACATCGCCGCGCTGGCGGGGCAGGGCGAAGCGCTCGCCGACAAGGGCGCGATCGAACTGGCGCGCGAAAAGCTCGCCGACGTGCAGCGGCTGTGCAAGGATAAATGCCCGCAGGTCGCGGCGCTCGAAAAGGCAATCGCCAATGGCGACACGAAGCGCGTCGTCGCGGCAGAGGCGATCACGCCCAAACCCGTCGTCGCGACCGTGACTCCCAGCCAAAACTGAGGCAGCCAAAACTGAGGCAGCCAAAACTGAGGCAGCCAGGACTGAAGGCGGCGCGCCGCTTGTGCTGTTCTATTTATAGATGCACGCGTCCAGACCATCGCGTCGGACCTGACCGATGCGCGCGGCGATCATATTGCCGTAACGGCGTGTGAAGCCCGACGGACTGATCGCCTCGCGCTTCTTGGGGAGCGGCAGGATCGCGGCAATGCGCGCGGCCTCGGCCGGGCTGAGGCGGTTCGCACCATGGTTGAAATAACGCCGGGCGCCCGCTTCGACGCCATAAGTGCCGATCCCCGTCTCGGCAACATTCAGATAGACTTCCATGATCCGCCGCTTGCTCCAGAAGGTTTCGATCAGGAAGGTGAACCAAACTTCCGGCACCTTGCGCAGATAACGGGTCCAGCCGCTGCCCTGCCACAGAAAGACGTTCTTTGCCGTCTGCTGGCTGATTGTCGAGCCGCCGCGCAGCCGCTTGCCCTTGGCGTTGCGCTCGATCGCAGCTTCGATGGCTTCGGTATCGAAGCCGTTATGGGTACAGAATTTTCCGTCTTCGGCGGCGATGGCGGCGCGGACCATATTGCGGTCGATCGCCGAAAGGCTCGTCCAGTCCTTGGTGATGCCGTTGCTGTCGGCGAGCATGGTGAAGGTAAGGGGCGGCGGCACCACCGCATAGACAAGCACCCACGCCGCCGTCCCTATGGCGAACCATATCAGCCATTTGAAGGGGCGCAGATACCAGGGGAGCTTGCGCTTTCTTGCGCGGGATCGGGATGCCATGCCGGGCAAATTAACCGCTCGCGCGCCTGAGGCAAGCGCGCGATCGGAACAAGACCTCTAACTGCGCCCCCAACCGGGGCGGGAGCAAGGATTAGCGTTCAGGCGCCGATAAGTCGGCGTTCGCCGGCAAGCTTGAGCATCGCCTTCTGCAGCTTTTCGAAGGCGCGGACCTCGATCTGGCGGACGCGTTCGCGGCTGACGTCATAGACCTGGCTCAGATCCTCGAGCGTTTTCGGGTCGTCGGTCAGACGCCGTTCGGTCAGAATGTGGCGTTCGCGCTCGTTGAGTGTCGCGAGCGCTTCGGTGAGCAGTTCGTGCCGCACGTCGCGTTCTTCGGCCTCGGCCACGCGTTCGTCCTGAAGCGGGCCTTCGTCGCCGAGCAGATCCTGCCACTGGCTGTCGCCATCCTCGCCCATGGGCACGTTGAGCGACGTGTCGCCGCCCATCGCCATGCGGCGGTTCATGCTGACCACCTCGTCCTCGGTGACGCCCAGATCCTTTGCGATCTTGGCGACGTTTTCGGGGCTGAGATCGCCGTCCTCGAACGCTTCGAGATTATTCTTCATGCGGCGCAGGTTGAAGAACAGCTTCTTCTGGGCCGCGGTGGTGCCCATCTTCACTAGGCTCCACGAGCGCAGGATGAATTCCTGGATCGAGGCGCGGATCCACCACATCGCATAGGTGGCGAGACGGAAGCCGCGTTCGGGATCGAATTTCTTCACGCCCTGCATCAGGCCGATATTGCCTTCGCTGATCAGTTCGCTAACCGGCAGGCCATAGCCGCGATAGCCCATCGCGATCTTTGCGACGAGACGCAGGTGCGAGGTAACGAGCTGCGCCGCAGCTTCACTGTCGCCATGCTCCTGAAAGCGCTTGGCGAGCATATATTCCTGCTCGGGCGTCAGAAGCGGAAATTTACGGATTTCGGCCAGATAGCGGTTCAGGCTCGCCTCACCGCCGAGCGCGGGCACCACTGCCGGAACATTGCTTTTATTAGCCATGGAGAGTGTCTTCCCTAAAACCTGAAAATATCCTGCCGCAATTGCCTTTCGCGGTCAAAATAGATTTTCATTCGAAACCTAAACGCGCAGTTCATCGATCAGTTCCCGCATGTCTGCTGGGAGTTCGCTGTCGAGCGCGATGCTGTTACCGGTCACCGGATGAATAAAGCCCAAATGGGCTGCATGCAACGCCTGACGCGCAAAATGGCGGGCTTTCAGCAGGTCCGAAAGCGGCTTTCGGGCGCGCCCATAGACCGGATCGCCGACGAGCGGGTGGCCGATATGCGCCATATGGACGCGAACCTGATGCGTGCGGCCCGTTTCCAGCCGGCATTCCACCAAGGTTGCGTCCCGCAGCGGCTCGATCGTCCGGTAATGGGTGATCGCATGTTTGCCGCGGCCCGGCTCGACCACCGCCATCTTCTTGCGATTGACGCTCGACCGGCCGAGCGCGGCCTCTACCGTGCCGTTGGCGGGCATCGGGCGGCCGGTCGCGATCGCGAGATAGCGGCGGTCGATGCTGTGCGCCGCAAATTGCTTCGCCAGCCCCTCATGCGCCTTGTCGTGCTTGGCGGCGACGATCAGTCCGCTCGTATCCTTGTCGATACGGTGGACGATGCCGGGGCGCGCGACGCCGCCAATTCCCGACAATTGCCCAGCGCAATGATGGAGCAGCGCGTTGACCATCGTGCCGTCGAGATTGCCGGCGGCAGGGTGAACGACCATTCCCGCGGGCTTGTCGACCACAATCAGATGCTCGTCCTCATAGGCGATGACGAGATTCATGTCCTGCGCCACATTATGCGCGGGGGCGGGGGCGGGCAGGCGCAGTTCGAGCTTCGCCGGTGCGGATGCCTTGGCGGCGGGATCCCACAGGATGCGCCCGCCTTCATCGGTGACGCGGCCGCCCTTGATCAGCGTCTTGACGCGCTCGCGCGACAGGCTGGGCAAAGCCTCTGCCAACGCCCGGTCGAGCCGCAACCCGGCCGCGCTGTCGCCCAACGCCACGGTCAGAATGTCGTCGTCCCCCTTCATTGGTCGTCATGTGGCCCCGTCCGGGCAATATTCAAGGGGATGGCGCTTGCCCTGAAGGGGGCGGCTGCCCTAGGAGCAGCGGTGCCGGAAACTGCCGAGCTTGGGGAGCCAATGCATCCATGACCGACGATCGCGTCGATTTCGCCTCGATGATGGCCTCGCGCCTGTGTCACGACCTGCTGAGCCCCGTCGGAGCCTTTGCCAACGGCCTCGAGCTGCTGGCCGATGAAAAAGACCCTGAGATGCGGGCGCGGGTGGTCGACCTGCTCGAACAAAGCGCACGGACATCGGCGGCGAAGCTCAAATTCTTCCGGCTCGCTTTCGGATCGGCGGGCGGCTTCGGCGAAGCGGTGCCGCCGACCGAAGCGAAGGGCGCGATCGAAGGGATCATGGCCGACCGCCCGATCACGCTCAACTGGATGATCGGCGACGACGCTCTGCCCAAGCCGGCGGTCAAGATCATCCTCAACCTCGCGCTGATCCTGGTCGATGCCCTGGTTCGCGGCGGACGGCTCGACATCGGCTGCGAGCGGCAGGGCGAAAACATCGAGATCGCGTTGCATGCCGAGGCCGAGCGCATCCTTGTCGATGCCGACGTCGAACGCATCCTTGCGGAAGGCGAGGCGGCCGCCGCAATGACCTCACGAACCGCTCCCGCGGTGCTCGTCCAGGCGGTGGCGGCGCAGAATAACGGCACCGTGATGCTGGCGCGCGAAACGCCGACGTCGTTGCTCGTCGGCGCGGTGCTGCGGCCCGCCGGGTAAAGCGCTCCTTAACCATTGTCGGTCATGGTTGCGCCTTGATTTTGGGGCGCAGCGGAACCGCGATGGACGATCTTCTGAACGATTTTCTGGCTGAAACGTCGGAAATCCTTGCCGATGCCGGCGGGGCGCTGGTCGTGTGGGAGGCCGATCCGGCCGACCGGGCGCAGCTCGATTCTATCTTTCGGATGATGCACACGATCAAGGGAAGCTCGGGCTTTCTGGCGTTGCCACGCGTGACCGCGCTTTCGCATGCCGCCGAAGAGGCGCTCGACCAGGTTCGCCGCGGTCATCGCGCGCCCGACGCCGCGCTCGTCACCGGCGTGCTCGCCATCGTCGATCGACTGTCGATGCTGTGCGAGCGGTTGGCGAGCGAAGGCGCCGAGCCGGCGGGTGAGGATGGCGACGTGATCGCCGCCCTGTCAGCCGATGCGTCTGATCCGGTGCAGGCGGACGCGGCGCCCGCGGTTCCGGAGGCGATCCGGATGCGGCGCGAAGATGATATCATCACCGAATTGCAGGGCTGGCGGTCGATCCGCGTGCCGCTGCCGCTGCTCGACAGCGTGATGACGGGGGTTACCGACATCGTGCTCGCGCGCAACGAGTTCGCGCGGATGCTGCGCGAATCCGGGGCCGATGCGGCGCTGATTGGCGCGTTCGACCGTTTGTCCGATTCGATCGCGGGAATGCGCCAATCGGTGAGCCAGATGCGGATGCAGCGCATCGACAAGCTGTTTGCGCCGTTGCCGCGCATTGTGCGCGATCTGGCGCAGGAACTCGGCAAGAAGATCCATTTCGACACGAGCGGCGGCGAGGTCGAACTCGACCGCGAGATGATGGAGAATATCCGCGATCCGTTGATCCACATCGTCCGCAACGCCATCGATCACGGGATCGAGGGGCTCGACGAGCGGGTCGCGGCGGGGAAGGATATTACCGCCACCATAAGGGTTTCGGCGCGCCAGTCGGGCAATCAGATCGAAATCGAGGTGAGCGACGACGGGCGCGGCCTTTCGCCCGACGCGCTGGTTGCCAAGGCGATCGCCAACCGGCTGCTCTCGGCGGCCGACGCACGGACGCTGACGCCGGCTGAAAAGCTGGAGCTGATCTTTCGTCCGGGCTTTTCGACCGCGGCGCAGATTACGGAAATTTCCGGCCGCGGCGTCGGCATGGACATCGTCAAGGCCAATGTCGAAAAGATCGGCGGCCTCGTCGAACTGCGCAATGAAGAGGGACGCGGCCTGTCGGTGTTGCTGCGCGTTCCGATGACGCTGACGATCATTTCGGGGCTGATGGTGCGCGCTGCAGGGCAATATTTTGCCATTCCGCGCGGATCGGTCCGCGAAATTCTGCTCGAGACGAACGACAGCGTTCGTATCGAGCGGCTCGGTGGCGGCGAAATCGCAACGGTGCGCGGCGAGCAATTCCCCTTGCTGCGGCTCGAGGATGTGCTGGCGCGTCAGCGCGGCGACGACGACGATGTGGACGACCGCGCTCTCGTCATCATCCGGCCTGGGCAGGGGCAGAGCTATGCGCTCAGCGTCGCGGCGATCCATGACCATGAGGAACTGGTCATCAAGCCCGCCGCACCGATGATCATGGCGACCGGCCTTTATGCGGGCACCACGCTGCCCGACAACGGGCGGCCGGTGCTGCTGCTCGATGTTCAGGGGCTGCTCGCGGCGTCGGGCGTCGATGCCGGTGAGGCTGGCCGCAGTCAGGACCGCGCCGACGAACGCGAGGCGCAGGCCGAACGGGCGCGCAACGCGACGCAATTGCTGCTGTTCCGCGAGGCCGACGGCCGCACGCGCGGTGTTCGCCTGTCGGTGATCGAACGGGTCGAAGAAGTGCCGCAATCGGCACTGTTTGAAAGCGGCGGCGCCGTTCGGGTGCAGGTTGGCGACGAGATATTCCCGGTCCATGCGGCAACGGTGCCTGCCGGCGAGGCGGCGGTGAAGCTGCTTCGGCTGTACGACGGCGATACGGTGATCTGTTACCCGATCGCGGCGGTGATCGACATCGTGCGCCTGCCCGACGTGGTCGAACCCGCGTCGGCACCGGGCCTGATCGCGGGCGTGGTGCTGGTCGGTGGCGAGCCCGTCGAACTCATCGATCCTTTCTGGATCATGGAGTGTCACGCCGGCGGCCGCACCGCCGTCGCGGGCCGCGCGCCGCTGTGCCGGCTCGCAGGCGATGCTGACGGGTGGGGCGAGAATTTTCTGGCGCCGCTGCTACGCGGCGCGGGCTACCGCGTTGCCACGGCCGCCGACGCGGGCGAGGGGGCCGATGTGATGCTGTGCCTGACCGAAAGCGGGCAGGGCTGCGCCCATGATGCGGGCGAGCTTCCCGTCATCTGCCTGCGATCGGCAGCGGTTTCGGCAAGCCCCGAGGATGCGAGCGTCTATCGCTACGATCGGGCGGGCTTGCTCGCGGCGCTGCGCCGTAAGGTCGGAGGAGCGCGGTCATGATGGAAAAACTGTATCTGATCGCGCGTATCGCCGACACGCGCGTCGCACTGCGCTCGCGCTCGATCAATTCGGTGGTCGCGGTCGGGGCACCGGTCGAGGTGCCGGGCGCGCCGCCGCACGTCGCAGGCCTGTTCGCGCTGCGCAGCCGCGTCTTCACGCTGATCGACCCGCATGTCGTCGTCGGCCTGCCGCCGGTGGCGGTGGCGAGCGGGCAGCGGGTGATCGTGGTCGATGTTGCGGAACATGGCTACGCGCTGCTCGCCGATGAAATCGAGGATGTGTGCTTCATCGACGCGGCCGAGACGCGCCTGGCCGGCAAGCTGATGCCGGGATGGGCGCGTGTCGCCGAAGCGATGATCGAGCATGAGGGCGCGTCGCTGCTCGTGGTCGATCCATCGCATTTTATCGTACCGCCCGCGCTTAAGGCAGCGTGATGCGGGCCGTATTAACATAGTGGACACCCCTTGGCCGTAACGTGGCGTAAATTCCGGGGGTCGGAGGAATAAATGTCGAAATCCTGTCTGGTCGTCGATGACAGCAAAGTCATTCGCAAGGTCGCGCGACATATTCTTGAAAGCATGTCCTTTTCGGTCGACGAAGCGGCCGACGGGCAGGAGGCGCTGACCTTCTGCCGCGCCAATCGGCCCGACGTGATCCTGCTCGACTGGAATATGCCGGTGATGAGCGGGATGGAATTTCTCGGCGCCTTCAACGATCTCGATTTCGGGATCGAGGAGCGCCCGCGCGTCGTCTTTTGTACGACCGAAAACAGCATCGACCATATCCGCGCCGCGATCGAGGCCGGAGCCGACGAATATGTCATGAAGCCGTTCGATCGCGAGACGCTGGAAGGGAAATTGCAACTCGTCGGCGTTGCCTGAGCCCGGACGTGTCGCTGCCCCTATCTTCGCTGACCGACCCCAGGGTCGAAACCGACATACCGGCGGCGCGCACGGTTCGCGTGATGCTGGTCGACGACAGCCTGGTTGTCCGCAGCATCCTTGAACGTATTGTCGACGGGACACCGGGGCTGACGGTGTGTGCGTCGGTTGCATCGGCGCATGATGCGCTTGCCTTTCTCGCGAGCGAACCTGTCGATGTCGTGGTGCTCGATATTGAAATGCCGGGGATGAGCGGGATCGACGCGCTGCCGCATATCCTGCGCAGCGCCGTGAACGCCCGTGTCCTGATCCTCTCGTCGAACTGTGTCGAAGGCGGCCCGGCCGCGATCGACGCCCTCTCGCTCGGCGCGAGCGATACGCTGGCGAAGCCGGGGCGGGGCAGCTTTTCGGGTCGCTTCGCCGAGATTCTGACCGACCGCATCCTGTCGCTTGGCCAGCGGCAGCCGAACCCGCCCGAGGCGCGGCTCGCCCGCCGCGAAATTCCGCCCCCGGTCCCGGTGGCATTCGATACGGCGGCGCCGCTGGCCTGCATCGCGGTCGCGGCGTCGACCGGCGGCATTCCGGCCTTCACCAACTTCCTCGTCAATCTCGACCCGCGAATTTCGGCGCCGATCCTGCTGACCCAGCATCTGCCTGATGCCTTCATGGAATTTTACGCGCGCCAGATTGCGACGATGACGGTGCGCACCGTCCGCGTCGCGGCGGCGGGCATGCCGGTGTTGCCGAACCATATCTATCTCGCCCCCGGCGACGCCCATCTGATGGTCGTCAACGCAGGGCGGCGGCAGGAGATCGCGCTCGATCGCCGTCCGGTCGACAATGGTTGTTGCCCCTCCGCCGACCCGATGCTGGCTTCGGTCGCCGATGTCTACGGCGCCGGGGGCGTGGCCGTCGTGCTGAGCGGCATGGGCCGTGACGGGGCGACCGGCGCGGCGCGGCTGAAGGATGCAGGCGGGACCGTCCTCGCGCAGGCGCCCGAAAGCTGCGTTATCTGGGGGATGCCCGGTGCCGTTGCCAAGGCGGGCATTGCCGCGGCGACGCTCAACCCCGATGCGATCGCGCTGATGCTCGGCTCCTATCTTGGCGGCAGCAAAAAGTCATGATGGGCGGCGGTGCCAGCGAGTCCGCCTATCGCGTGCTGATGGGCGTGCTCGAATCGCGCACCGGCCAGACGCTGTCGCCGAACCGGATATGGCGGATCGAAATGTCGCTGAAGCCGGTGATGCAGCGTCACGGTATCGCGGATCTCGACGCGCTCGTCGCTGCACTCGTCACCTCGACCAGCCGGCAGCTGCTTGACGACACGGTCGATGCGATGCTCAACAATGAAACTTATTTCTACCGCGAACACAGTGTGTTCGATGACATAGCGAAGACAGCGCTTGAGCATATTCGCGAAACCAATGCGGCCAAGCGGCGCGTGACCATCTGGCATTGCGGCGTGTCGACCGGCCAGGAAGCCTATTCGATGGCGATGCTGCTCGCCGAACAGGGCGAGCAATGGGCGGGGTGGCAGGTCGATGTCGTCGGCACCGACGTCAGCTATCATGCTATCAGCCGCGCGCGCGTCGGGCTGTACAGCCAGTTCGAGATTCAGCGCGGCCTGCCGGTGCAGCGCATGGTGCGATGGTTCGACCAGACCGAAGGCGGTTGGCTTGCCAAGGCCGACCTGAGGCGCCGGATCGACTTTTCCGTGCAGAATATGCTCGTCGACCGCCCGCCGCTTGCCAGCCCGGCCGATCTGATCTTCTGCCGCAACCTGTTGCTCTATTTCTCGCTGCCGATGCGCCAGAAGGCTTTCGCGCGGCTGCGTTCCGTGGCCGCGCCGCAAAGCTTTCTGGTCTTGGGAGCGGGCGAGACGGTGCTCGGCCAGACCGACCAGTTCGTGGCGAGCCGCCGTCTGCGCGGACTTTATGAGCCGGCCGATCAGCAGGTGCGCGCGCCGGTCGCGGCCTGACCTTGCATTTTGCGCTCGACTGGCGCAAGCGAACACAAGGCAGGGCAGGAACGGGCCGCGACACGCATGAGCGACTTTATCGAACGCTGGTCACCCAATTTCGACGAGCGCGCGCTGCCCATCTCGATGATCGTGCTGCATTATACCGGCATGAAGACCGGCGCCGAAGCCCTTGATCGGCTTGCTGATCCCGAGGCGAAGGTGTCGGCGCATTATGTCGTCAGCGAAGACGGCCAGATCACCCATATGGTCCCCGAGGACAAGCGCGCGTGGCACGCGGGCAAGTCGCACTGGCGCGGCATCAGTGACATCAATTCGGCGAGCGTCGGTATCGAAATCGTCAATCCCGGCCATGAATTCGGCTATGTCCCCTTTCCCGACCCGCAAGTCGCCTCGGTCGTGCGGCTCGTGCACCAGATCAAGGACCGCCACGCGATCACGCGCGGCAATGTCGTCGGTCATTCGGACATCGCGCCGACGCGCAAGCAGGATCCGGGCGAGCTTTTTCCGTGGGGTGAGCTGGCGCGCCGGCGCCTGGCGCTGCCGCGGCCGACCAAGAAACTGACCGATCCGCTATGGACCGACGCCGGCTTCCTGCTCGCGCTCGAACGTTTCGGCTATGATGTCACCGACGGCTTTGCCGCGACCGTCGCCTTTCAGCGCCGCTTCCGCCCCGAACTGATCGACGGAACGATCGACGGCGAATGCCGCGCGATCCTGCTCGCACTGCTGCTGCCGCAGCCCGAGGGTGATTGATCGAGCGGGAGTGACCGAAGCGAGACATCGCAGCATCGTCATCCTGAACTTGATTCAGCAGGACGAGCGTTAAAAGGCTGGGATCCACCCATGTCAGTCGTTCGCGCAATCGCTCGCAATCGGCGTTCGTTCGCGTTATAACCGCATGAGGCCAGAGGGTCGGGCGATCGCCGCCGCGCAAGCGGGGGAGGAAAGTCCGGGCTCCACGGAAACCACGGTGCCGGATAACGTCCGGCGGCTTCGGGCAACCGGAGCAAGGGAAAGTGCCACAGAGAGCAGACCGCCAACGGCTTCGGCCCGGCGAAAGGTGAAAGGGTGCGGTAAGAGCGCACCGCGCGGACGGCAACGGACGCGGCACGGCAAACCCCACCGGGAGCAAGGTCGAATAGGGATGGCACGAGGTGACTCAGGGCTGGTTCCGGCCCCGCCGTCCGGGTTGACTGCTTGAGCGTCCGGGCAACCGGCCGCCTAGAGGAATGATCGCCCATCCCCGGCAACGGGGTGGACAGAACCCGGCTTACAGACCCTCTGGCTTCACTCTCCCATCCCCGCGCGCCCCGCGCGCGGGAACCGCGCTGTCCAGCCCCGCGTTGGATGCAGACAGTCTGAAGGGAGACGAACCATGAAAGTCGTCGACGACCATGTCGAAGTGACCGACGAAGAAGCCAGCAGCGGCGTCAAAGGCAACGGCGTGCGCTATGTCCTTGCGATTTCGCTGTTTCTGGCGGTCATCGTGCTGTCGGTGGTCTGGATCATCCCGGCGCTGATGGGGCAGGGGCAATAATTATCTGGCGGCAGCGCCGAACGCATCCTCGCCGCTGGGGGCGTCTTCCATCCAATAGACGCGGATCGGGCGGCGGAAGCGCTTGAGTCCCGTCTTTTGATAGGATGCATTTTCGCGCGACCCGCTTAGCTTGAGCGTCGAGGTGATGACGTCGCCGGTCAGCAGGTTCCAGCTCAGTTCGCTGCCGTCGTGCGCGAAGGTGCGGCTATACATCGTTGCATCAAGGCCGATGAGCTTCATGCGCCCAGTCTCCGGGTCTAGCCGAAAGCGATAGGTTGCCGCCGTCGCGGTCGTTCCCCCGGTCAGATCCTTGACGACCAATACGCCTTTCGCGACGGACATCTCGGCTGCGCCGAGCGGGTAGGCGTCGAGGTCGAGCATGCCCTGCGGCGCGCGGCTGAAACCCTTGCCCTTGTCGGCCAGGCGGACGCGCAATATCCTCTTGACGTCGCCGCGCACGATATAGGCGATGTCATCGACGCCGTCGCCATTCAGGTCGCCCGCGATGCGTGCTTCAATCTCTTCGCCGCGGCCCAGTTCGGCCTTGATCTGCGCGTCGCCCGGCGGCTGCATCGCCTGGCTATCGGTTGCCGCCAGCGACAATGCAACGATGATGATTCCCCGCATCGACCCTCTCCTTGCGTGACGATCGGATGGCTTCGCACGATCTTTCGCGCGTCGCTGTGATCGCGCGCACAGGCGGCACGTGCCGCGATCACGGATAGGCGATGGCGACGATTTCCCATTCCTTGGGCCCCGCGGGCAGTTGGACCGTGCGCAAATCGCCGGTCGCCGCGCCGCGCAGCGCCCGGGCCAGCGGACTGTTCCAGCCGATCCGGCCGGCGCCCGCATCCGCCTCATCGTCGCCGACCAGCGTGACGGTGCGGCGCGCGTCCTCCTCGTCGGCGAGTTCGACCGTGGCGCCGAACCAGATACGGTGCTTGTCGGGCTGTTCCGCGGGATCGACGACCCGCGCGGCCTTCATCCGGCGCGCGAGGAAGGACAGCCGCCGGTCGATCTCGCGCAGCCGTTTGCGGCCGTAGATATAGTCGCCATTCTCGCTGCGGTCGCCATTGCCGGCCGCCCAGCTGATCGTCTCGACGAGCTTGGGGCGTTCGGTTACGAACAGCAGATCATATTCGGCGCGCAGCGCGGCGAAGCCCGACGGGCTGATGATATTGGTCTTGTCCCCCGCCATCGACCGGTCAGCCGGGTGTGCGCTTGCCGAGATAGAAGCTCAGCGGTGCATTGGGCAGCGACCGGTCGCCGTCGCGCAGCGTGTCGTAGACGACCGCATTTTCGAGCACGCGCTGGACATAGTTGCGCGTTTCGAAAATCGGAATCGCCTCGATCCAGTCGATCATGTCAACCGTGCCCGATCGCGGATCGCCATTGGCGCGCAGCCATTTGTTCACATTGCCCGGCCCGGCATTGTAGGCCGCGACCGCGAGCGGATAGCTGCCGCCGAAATAGCTGAGCATCTGCTGAAAATAGGTCGACCCCAATGTCATATTATAATTGGTGTCGCTGGTCAGCGAGCTCGCGTCATAGCCGAGGCCGAGCTTGCTTGCGACTTCGCGCGCGGTTCCCGGCATCAACTGCATCATCCCGCGCGCGCCGGCGTGACTGATCGCCTGGCGGTCGAACTGGCTTTCCTGACGGGTGATCGCGTGGATGAAGGTCCAGTTGTTTTCCTGCCCCGCCGGGACACGCACCGTGGGGAAGCCCGAAACCTCGACCGCGTCGAGGCTGTTCGCCTGTGCGCTGCGGCCGATCATGACGCCGAGGTCGGGACGGCCGATCGACGCGGCGAGCTGGCCCGCCAGAACATGATCGGTCGGCGTCGTCGCGCGCTGCGCCAGCGAACGGAGGAACAGCGACTGTTCACGCCACGCGCCAATCTCGCCCAGCGCGCGCGCGGCGCGCACCAGCCGGTCGTCATCGAATGCCTCGCGCTCCGATGCGCTGACCCGGATCGTCGGGACGGGCACGGGCTTGGGCTGGCGGCGGCCAAGCCGTTCGAGCGAGAGCTGGCCGTAAAACTGGTCATAATGCTCGGCCGCGTCGGCGAAATGCGCATTGGCCGCAGCCGTGTCGCCCGCTGCGAGCGCGGCGCGGGCCGCCCAGTAAAAGCCCTTGGTGCGCGTCTGCGCCGAACGCGCGGCTTCGCCATAAGCGCGGAACAGCCGTACCGCTTCGCCTGGCCGGCCGAGGCTCTTGTAAGCGAGCTGGCCTGCGAGCCATGCCAGCGAGGTATAATCGTCGCGCACGCCGAGCGGCTGTTCCCGCACGACCGTCCCCGACGGCAGCGCGTCATCAAGCTGCCGCGCGATATTATAGGCAGTCACCTTGTCGCCCGCGGCATCGGCCTGGCGCGCGTTGGTGAGCAGGGTTTCGAGCCATTCCTCGGCATCAGTGGGTGCCGAGGCCAGATTGCGCGGCCCAGCGAGCAGCGCGCGCGCTTCGCCGACGCGGCCCGCCTTGCGCAGCCACGTTGCCTTGTCGGCGATATAGCCGGGGTCGGTGCGGGTCAGCGACGGATATTGCGCTTCGATCGCCGACGCCTGCATCGCGGCGTCGACCGTGCCGCTGCGCATTGCGAGCCGCACCGCGAAGATCGGCCGCCGGTCGGGCGAGGTGAAGGCGAGTTGGCGCGAGGCGGGGCCGGTCGCGCCCAGCCACAGCAGCTTGTCCATGCGTGCATCATGATCGGCGAGCGAGATCGCGCCGGGGAAGAGACTCAGCACCCGGCTGACCTCCGCTTCATCGAGCGTGCCGCCGGTCCAGGCCCGGCGCACCGCGGCATAGGCTTCGTCGCGGCGGCCCGACGCGTTAAGCGCTAGCGCCATACGCAGCTCGCCGCTCGCGGTGCGCGGCGGAAAGGCCTGGAAATAGGCGAGCGTGCGCGCGGGATCGAAACTGTCGATCGCGATCGCCTTTTCGGCGCGGACGCGCATCTTGTCGGCATCGGGCCAGTCGCGATTGGCCATCAGGAACCGCGAAAGCCGGTCGAACGACGCAGTCTGGTCCTGCGTCAGCCGCCGCCATTCGAGCACCGCGTCGCCGACGGTGTTGGTCGCGCTCGGCGGCGAGGTCGAGACCGACGCGAGCCCCATCTGAGCGCGATACCACGCCATCTGATCGGGCGTCAGTTCGCTCGCGGTGGCGACCGATGGGACAAGCAGCGCTGCAGCGAGCGCGAGGCGGGAAATTGGGGGCAGCGAAAACATGCCGGCCATGTTAGTGGCAAACTCCTTGCAGGGCGCTGAATAGGCGTTCATGACGCGGCGCGCTGACCGGATTCTATCGGTGAAAGCGGCTTTTTGTAAAGGAGCGGAGCATGTTCTCGGGGTCGATTCCCGCTTTGGTGACGCCATTTCGCGACGGTGCGTTGGATATGCAGGCCTTTGCCCGCCTCGTCGACTGGCAGATCAAAGAGGGGACGAGCGCGCTCGTGCCGTGCGGTACGACCGGCGAGAGCCCGACGCTGAGCTTCGACGAACATTATCGCATCATCGACGCGTGCATCGAGGCGGCGGCAGGACGGGTGCCGGTGATCGCCGGCTGCGGGTCGAACGACACCGCCACCGCGATCCGCCACATGCGGCATGCGCAGGCCGCAGGGGCGAGCGCCGCGCTGATCGTCGCGCCCTATTACAACCGCCCGAGCCAGGAAGGCATGCTCGCCCATTTCAGGGCGCTCGCCGACGCGAGCGATCTGCCGATCGTCGTCTACAACGTCCCCGGCCGTACCGTCGCCGACATCAGCGCCGAAACCATGTGCAAACTCGCCGAAATTCCGACGGTCGTCGCGACCAAGGATGCGAGCGGCGACCTTGCGCGCGTGACGATGCACCGGGCCGGGGCGGGCGCCGATTTCTGCCAGCTCAGCGGCAACGACGACCTGTGGTTGCCGCACGCCGTTCTGGGCGGGGTGGGCTGCATTTCGGTCACCGCCAATGTCGCGCCGCGCCTGTGCGCCGATTTCGCCGCCGCTTGCGCCGCGGGCGACTGGGCGCGCGCGCTGGTCCTGCACGACCGGCTGTTTCCGCTGCACAAGGCGATGTTCACCGACGCGTCACCGGCGCCGGTCAAATATGCGCTGGCGCGGGTGCACGACTGGTTTTCGGCCGATCTGCGCCTACCTATCATTCCGGCGTCCGCTGCATCGCGCGCCGCCGTCGATGCCGCACTGGTTTCGGCGGGCGTTCTCTAGGTTTTCTTCCTCGAGGTTTTCTTCATTCATGGCCCGTCCGCAATCCGCCCCCGAATTCGACAAGAAGAAGGTCGTCGCCGAAAATCGGCGGGCGCGCTTCGACTATGCCATCGACGAGGTTTTCGAGGCGGGGATCGCGCTGCAGGGCACCGAGGTGAAATCGTTGCGCTTCGGCGAGGGGACGATCGCCGAAAGCTATGCCGAAGTCGCCGGCGGCGAGGTGTGGCTGATCAACGCCAACATCCCCGAATTCAGCCATGGCAACCGTTTCAATCATGAACCGCGCCGACCCCGCAAGCTGCTGCTCAACACGCGCGAGATCAATAAATTGCACGCGGCGGTGGCCCGGCAAGGGATGACGCTGGTGCCCTTGAGCGTATATTTCAACGGACGCGGGCGCGCGAAGGTCGAACTCGCGCTCGCCAAGGGCAAGAAGGCGCACGACAAACGCGAGTCGATCAAGGAACGCGACTGGAAGCGCGACAAGCAGCGATTGATGAAGGAACGGGGATGAGCGGGGGGAAGCCGCGCGACAAGGCGGCGGTGATGAACTGGATCAAGCGCCACTCGCCGTCGCGTGAGGAGCTGCTCGAAAGCCGGTTCGTCAAGCCCTTTGCCCATCGCGTCGCGCATAGCCATTTGTGGCGCTTCACCCGCACCTCGGTGCGCCGTGGCACCGCGCTCGGCCTGTTCGTCGGCATCTTTTTCCTGATCCCTGGCGCGCAGATACTGGGCGTGGCAATGCTCGCGCTGCCTTTCCGTGCCAATATTCCGATCGGCGTCGCGATGACTTTCCTGTCCAACCCCGCGACGACGCCGCTGCTGATCGCCGCGGCGGTTTGGCTCGGCAATGATCTGTTCGGGCTGCATGCGAATGTCGCGACCTTCTCGATCATGATCGACAAGGGCGCATCGGTCGGCGAATGGGCGCGGTGGCTGTTGTCCGACGCTGCGCCGGCTCTGATCGCGGGCCTGTTCGTAATCTCGGTCGTCACCGCGGTGGTCGGCTTCCTGCTCGCGGCGGTAATCTGGGACAATTGGATCCGCCTGCGCTGGCGGCGCAAATTGCGCCGCGCGCGCGACCAACGACTTGAGTCATCGACGAGCGACACGGCGGCCGGTTGATCGCAGGCCGCCAGCTTTTATAGCTGTCTCCATCGCAGGATCCGCGCCATTCACGGTGCGGAGAATCATGTCCTGCCCGTCAACCTGGGGATAATCATGACACGTATGACGCATTCTTCGCGCCTGATGGCGACCGCCGCGCTGGGCGCGATGCTGTTCGGCATGGCGCCGGCGGTTTCGGTTTCGGCCAAGGAGCAGACCGCCGCCTCGGCCAAGGCCGACAAGCCCGAAATCGGCGATTTCGGCTTCGACACGACCGGCATGGACAAGAGCGTGCTGCCCGGCAACGACTTCTACGCCTATGCCAATGGCACCTGGGCCAAGAACACCGCGATCCCGGCGGACAAGTCCAACTATGGCATGTTCACCGCGCTTGCCGATCTGTCGCAAAAGCGCACGCAGGAGATTCTCGAAGCGGCGAAGGGCGATCCGGGCAGCATGATCGGACGCGCCTATGCCTCCTATCTCGATTCGGCGTCGGTCGAGGCGAAGGGGCTTGCCCCGATCCAGCCGTGGCTCGCGAAGATCCGCACCGTCGACAAACCGGGCCTTGCCGCGTTGCTCGCCGAAGCCGACCGCAACGGCGTATCGCACTTCTTCGGCGGTTATGTCGGGCAGGACGACAAGAATCCCGACGTCTACATCTACACGATGTTCCAGGGCGGCCTCGGCATGCCCGATCGCGACTTCTACCTGAAGGACAATGAGCGCAACGCCAAGCTGCAGGCGGCTTACCTCAAGCATCTGGAAAATGTCCTGACGCTGGCAGGCGAACAGGACGCCGCGGCGCGGGCGCAGGCAGTCTATGCCTTCGAAAAGCAGATCGCGACGGTCCATTGGGACAAGAATGACAGCAGCGACGCGACCAAGGTTTATAACAAGATGACGCTTGCCGAACTGGAAAAGGCGGCGCCGGGCTTCGACTGGACGACCTTTGTTCGCGGCATCGGCGTCAAGGAAGGCGCGCTGCTCGTGTCGCAGCCGAGCGCCTTCACCGGCGAGGCGAAGCTGATTGCCGACGCGCCGATCGGCGTGCTGCGCGACGCGCTGCTCGTCCGCAGCCTCGACGGCTTTTCGGACGTGCTGCCCGATGCGGTCGCGAAGGAAGCCTTCTCCTTCTATGGCACCGCGCTGTCGGGAACGCCGCAGATGCAGGAGCGCTGGAAGCGCGCGGTCGATTTCACGACCGGCAATCTGGGTGAAGCGGTCGGCAAGGATTATGTCGCGAAATATTTCCCGCCAGAAACCAAGGCGGAAATGGACAAGCTGGTCAAGAATGTCATCGCGGCGCTCGGCCACCGCATCGACAATCTTGCGTGGATGCAGCCCGAAACTAAGGTGAAGGCGAAGAAGAAGCTGGCCAATTTCACGACCAAGATCGGCTATCCCGATCGCTGGAAGGATTATGGATCGCTGGAGATCCGGGTCGACGACCTGTTTGGTAACGCGCTGCGCGCCAACCAGTGGCAGCATGACGACAATATCAGCCGTCTCGGCGGTCCGATCCGGCGCTGGGAATGGGGCATGACCCCGATGACGGTCAATGCCTACGCCAATTTCGGCATGAACGAGATCGTCTTCCCGGCCGCAATCCTGCAGCCGCCCTTCTTCGATCCGAAGGCCGACCCGGCAATCAACTATGGCGGCATCGGCGCGGTGATCGGCCATGAGATCAGCCACCATTTCGACGACCAGGGTTCGAAATATGACGAAACCGGCAAACTCGCCGACTGGTGGACGCCCGAGGATGTGAAGGCGTTCGAAGCGGCGAGCAAGGCGCTCGTCGCGCAATATGACGCCTATGAAGTGCTGCCGGGCGAGCATCTCGACGGCACCTTCACGCTGGGTGAGAATATCGGCGATCTCGCCGGCCTCAACATCGCCTATGACGCTTACAAGGCGTCGCTGGGCGGCAAGGAGGCGCCGGTGATCGACGGGCTGACCGGCGACCAGCGCTTTTTCCTCGGCTGGGCGCAGGTATGGCGGCGCAACTATCGCGAACAGAATCTGTCGCAGCGCATTTCGACCGATCCGCATTCGCCCTCGATCCAGCGGACTTGGGTCTCGCGCAATCTTGACCCTTGGTATAAGGCCTATCAGGTTAAGCCGGGCCAGACGCTCTATCTGGATCCGAAGGATCGTGTTCGCATCTGGTGATGCGCTGACTGGGAAAGTGTGAATTGACCGCGCAGAGCCTGCCTTCCGCTGATACCGATTTCAGCAGGGGGGTGGGCGCTGCCGGTCCGCTTTCCGCAATTCAAGGGCTTTCCCGGATCGACCTTGCGCTGCTCGGCGGCCTCGCGCTGGTGTCGGTCGGGCTGTTGTTCTGGGCCACCGGCGACGCGGTGCTTGCCGCCGGTTTCCTTGCCGGACTCGCGCTCGCGGCGGGCGGCATGATCCTCGCGCGGCGTCTGTTTCCGGCGGCCGCGGTGGGCGAGGCGGCGCCGACCGATTGGTCGATGCTGCGCGCCGCGGTCAATCATGACGATATTGCGATTGCGATCACCGACCGGGCCGGACGCCTCGTCTGTGCGAACGACCTGTTCGCGACATGGATGGGCGGCTTCGTCACGCCGCCGGGCCTGCCGCTCGAAGGGCGCGGCGCCGAGCTGCTCAAAAATGCGGGCCGGACCGCGTGGCGCGAAGGTGAGGGCGGGGTCGATGAAATCGCAGTCGGGCCCTTGCAACTTCGTGCACAAGTGCTGCGATCGGGGCAGGCCGAAGACTATCTCATCTGGCGCTTTTCGGCCCATGAACGGCTCGATCTGGCAGGAGAGATCGTCCGCCACCTCGACGGACCCGCAGGGCGCACGTTGGCTCAGGCGGGGGTGATGGCGGCGCTGGTCAGTGCCGAGGGCCGGTTGCGCGTTGCCAATCAGGCGTTTCTTTTGCGCGCGCTCGGCGAAGAGGATGCGCTGCATTATGCGGGGCGCGATGTCGCCGGTATGTTGCGGCTCGATGATGCCGGTGCGCTCTATTTTGCGCGTGAGGGCGATCGGGCAACGCCGGTGCGGATGCTGCAAATCCCGCTGACGCCGGCCGATACGCACGGGCCGATGCTGCTCGCCATGCTCGACGAGGAGATCGGACCCGCCGATCGCGGCACGGCGCAAAGCTATATCGAAACGCTGCTGTCACTGCTGCCCTTCGGGCTTGCGCTCGTCGATCGCGACGGGCGCTTTCTGTACATGAACCGCGCTTTCATGCGCGCCGCGGGCGTCGCCGATGGCAAGAGGCCGCGCTACCCCGGCGATCTTGTGGTCGGCGAGGACAAGGGACCACTCGCCGACATGATCCGCCGTCACAGCAGCGGGCAGCAGGTCGGCGGCGATCTGTCGATCCGGCTGGCCGGACAAGGCGACGAACCGGTGTCGATGCGCGTCGTCGGCGTGCGCGGGCTGGGCGAGGCGGCGGTTCTGCTTAGCCTCAAGGATTCGAGCGAAGAGTCGCGCCTCAAGCGGCAGGTGGCGCAGGCATCGAAGATGCAGGCGGTCGGCCAGCTTGCGGGCGGCGTCGCGCATGATTTCAACAATATCCTGACCGCGGTGCTCGGAAGCTGCGATCTGATGCTGATGCGGCACACGCCGGGCGACAGCGACTATGACGATATTCAGCAAATCCGCAGCAACGCCAACCGCGCGGCGAGCCTGACGCGGCAGTTGCTCGCCTTTTCGCGCCAGCAGACGTTGCGGCCGCAGATATTGCAGCTTCCCGACGTGATTTCGGAAGTGTCCCATCTGCTCAAGCGGCTGATCGGCGATACGGTGCAATTGTCGGTGCATCATGGCCGCGGGCTGGGTGCGGTGCGCGCCGACCCCGGGCAGCTAGAGCAGGTCATCATCAACCTTGCGGTCAATGCGCGCGACGCGATGTCCGGCGGCGGGACGTTGACGATCGAAACCTATCCCGTTTCCGCCGCTGAAGTGCGCCAGATGGGCAATGAATTCATGCCGCCCGCCGATTACAGCGCGCTGAAGGTCAGCGATACGGGGACCGGCATTCCGGCCGAAGTGCTGCCTAAAATTTTCGAACCCTTTTTCACGACCAAAGATGTCGGCAAGGGGACAGGACTGGGACTGTCGACGGTCTATGGCATCATCAAACAATCGGCGGGCTTTATCTTTGCCGACAGCAAACCGGGCGCGGGGACCAGCTTCACCATTTACCTGCCGGTCCACCGAGCCGAAAGCGGCGTGCCGGCAACGCCGCCGCCGGCTGCGAAGGCGAAGAAAAGCCAGTGGGGCACGGGTACCATCCTTCTCGTCGAGGACGAGGATATGGTGCGGGCCGTCGCCGAACGGGCGCTGACCCGCGCGGGTTATACGGTCGCTACCGCTTCGCAGGGCGAAGAGGGGCTTGAACGCTTCGCCGCGATGGACAAGATTGACCTGGTGATCAGCGACGTTGTGATGCCGACGATGGACGGGCCGACGATGATCCGCGCGATGCGCGCCAAGCGGGCGAACCTGCCGGTGCTGTTCATGTCGGGCTATGCCGAGGAGCAGTTGCGCCAGTCGATCAACATCGATGATGTCGCCTTCCTGCCCAAGCCCTTCTCGGTTGCGCAGCTTGCAGAAGCAGTATCGATGGCGCTCGACGATGCGGCGCATAGGGTGGGTCATGGCTGAAGACAGGTTGATCCTGCTTGTCGAAGACGATGTCCTGATCGGCATGATGCTCGTCGATATGTTCGACGCGCTCGGCTATCCCGAACCGGCGCAGGCGACGACCAACGAGGAAGCGCTCGCGGTAGTCGCGTCGCAGCCGGTGGCGGGCGCACTCGTCGATATCAACCTGGGCGACGAAAAGGGATGGCCTGTCGCCGATGCGCTGGCGGAGCGGGGGATTCCCTTTGCCTTCACGTCGGGCGGCGGCGACGTGATTCCCGCGCCGCATGCGAACCGCAAGCTGGTGACGAAGCCGTTCCGTATCGCCGAAATCGAGGCCGTTCTGAATGGTTTTTTCGGGAAATAGCGCGCGCCTCGCCGATAGCGCAAAAATATTTGTTCTCCACTTGTTCCTATAGAACAAATAGCGTACACAGCTCTGGCGTTGCGGTGGTTCTGCCTTCGCTCTAGAGCTGGAAAGGAACGGTCATGGCCGGACAATTATCACTCGTCGAATCGGGGAAATCAGTGAACAGCACAGACAGGCAGAAGGCGCTCGACGCCGCACTCGCGCAGATCGATCGCGCGTTCGGCAAGGGCTCGGTGATGAAGCTCGGATCGAAGGAAGCGATGCAGGTCGAGGCGGTCTCGACCGGATCGCTCGGGCTCGACATCGCGCTCGGCGTCGGCGGTCTGCCGCGTGGCCGCGTCATCGAAATCTACGGTCCCGAAAGCTCGGGCAAGACCACCCTCGCGCTGCATTGCATCGCCGAAGCGCAGAAGACCGGCGGAACCGCGGCTTTCGTCGATGCCGAACATGCGCTCGATCCCGTCTATGCGAAGAAGCTGGGCGTAAACATTGACGAGCTGATCGTGTCGCAGCCCGATACGGGCGAACAGGCGCTTGAAATTGTCGATACGCTGGTGCGCTCGAATGCGATCGACGTGCTCGTCGTCGACTCGGTCGCCGCACTCGTCCCGCGCGCCGAAATCGAAGGCGAGATGGGCGACAGCCATGTCGGCCTTCAGGCGCGCCTGATGTCGCAGAGCTTGCGCAAACTCACCGGCTCGATCAGCCGCTCGCGCTGCATGGTGATCTTCATCAACCAGCTGCGCATGAAGATCGGCGTGATGTACGGCAATCCCGAGACGACGACGGGCGGCAATGCGCTCAAATTCTACGCCTCGGTCCGCCTCGATATCCGCCGCACCGGCCAGATCAAGGACCGCGACGAAATCGTCGGCAACACCACGCGTGTCAAAGTCGTCAAGAACAAGGTCGCGCCCCCGTTCAAGCAGGTCGAATTCGACATCATGTACGGGCAGGGCATTTCGAAGATCGGCGAAATTCTCGACCTCGGGGTCAAAGCCGGTCTCGTCGAAAAATCGGGCGCCTGGTTCAGCTATGATTCGATCCGCATCGGTCAGGGCCGCGAAAATGCGAAGAATTTCCTGACCGAAAATCCCGAACTGATGGAACGGCTCGAAAAGGCGATCCGCAGCCGCACCGATGCGGTGGCCGAAGAGATGATGACCGGCCCCGACGCGGACGACGACGATATCTAATCCGGATCCGGCGAGCCGTCGCAATACGGCTCGCCGGCGAACGGCGGCGGGTCCGTGCCTCTCCGGCACGCCTCCTTGGATCTGCCCGACCCCTCTCTTGGCAGGTCGGCCCGGCCGCCGTTGACCATGCCGCCGCTGACCATGCTGGCGGGGCATGTACCGCATCCCGGCTTGCGTGTTCAGGGGCAAGGACTACACAGGCTCGATGCCCGCGATCCGCCTTTTCGGTTTGCCGACCGACGTCAACAGTAGTTTCGAACGCGGCGCGGCGGGCGGGTCTGCGGCGATCCGTGCGGCGCTGCGCAGCGATCGCGGCAATATGGCAAGCGAACTCGGTCCCGAAATCGGCACGGATATCGCCTTCACTGACGATGGCGACCTGCCGCTGACCGAGCATGTCGCACACGACGATGCCGCGATCCGGCGCCATGTCGCGATGCTGCACGAGGATGGCGAAATTCCGCTCGCGCTCGGCGGCGATCATGCGGTGACATTTCCGCTCGTCGAAGCCGCCGCCGCTTGTTTCGGTCCGCTCAACATCCTGCACATCGACGCGCATCCCGACTTGTACGACGACTTCGGCGGCAATCCGCGCAGCCATGCGTCGCCCTTTGCCCGGATATGCGAAGCGGGCCATGCCGCGCGGTTGGTCCAGGTCGGTATCCGCACGTTGAATCGCCATTGCGCCACGCAAGCCGATCGCTTCGGCGTCGAGATCGTCCCGATGGCGGGCTTGGTTCCCGAAGCGGTGCCGGTGCTGAGCGGCCCGCTCTATATCTCGATCGACCTCGACGGGCTCGATCCGTCGGCGGCGCCCGGCGTCGCGCATCCCGAGCCCGGCGGGCTGACAGTGCGCGAACTGCTCGCGGTGCTGCACCGGCAGTGCGCGCCGATCGTCGGCGCGGACATCGTCGAACATCATCCGGGCCGCGACATCGGCGGCGTGACCGCTATTGTCGGCGCCAAGCTGGTGCGCGAGCTGGCGGCGTTAATCGATCGCAACGGATATTGGCGAGGATAAGAGGAGAATGCGATGAGCCTGATCGTCCACCATCTGAACAACAGCCGGTCGCAGCGCATATTGTGGCTGCTCGAGGAAATCGGCGCTCCATACGAAATTCGCCACTATCAGCGCGACGCCGTTACCAACCTCGCGCCGCCCGAGCTGAAAGCCGTCCATCCGCTCGGCAAATCGCCGCTGCTCGAGGACGACGGGCGGGTGGTCCAGGAATCGGGCGCGATCGTCGAATATTTGTGCGAGCGCCATGGCGGTGACGCCCTGATCCCGCCGCGCGGCACCGACAATCATGTCCGGCACCTCGAGCTGCTGCACTTTGCCGAAGGTTCGGCCATGACTCCTATTCTCCTCAATCTCTATGTTGCCCGCCTCGGCGATACTGCGGCGCCGCTGCGACCGCGGATCGACGAACAGCTCGGCGCGCATTTCGCCTATCTCGAAAGCGAGATCGGCGACGCCGGGCATTTCATCGGCGGTCGCCTGTCGGCTGCCGACATCATGCTGAGCTTCCCGGCCGAGGTTGCGGCGATGAACGGTGCCGATCGCTATCCGCGCCTCGCCGCCTTCGTCGCGGCGTGCCACGCGCGCCCCGCCTGGCAGCGCGCGCGCGAACGCGGGGGCGATTATTTTGTCTTTTGATCGCCGGTTTGGCGTGCTGCTCCTGACCGCACTATTCACAGCGGCGACCCCGCTGGCGGCCGCGCCGCCCGTTCTGGGGCCCGAGGTCGAGCGCGACGTCGTGGTACCCGCGGGCAAGAGCTTCGAGCCCGCCCCAGCCGACGAGGAGGGCGCGATCGACCGCTTCACCGGGTTCACGATGGCGTTGGCGAAGCGCGACTATGAGGCGGCCTATGCGATGCTGCGCCTGTCGTTTCAGGCGTCGAACCCGCGGCTGGAATGGGAGATGAACCTGCGCAAGCGGGCCGCGCTGTGGGCCGATGGCACGCTGCGCATCCTGCGCCTGACCTGGTATGCCGACCCGGCGGGACAGCCGCCCGGCCTTTATGCCGCGTTCGATTTTCGCGGCGATCGCAAGGATGGCACGATGGATTGCGGCTATGTCGTCGTCCATCGCAGCGCGCCCGGTGCCGCCTTCACCGTCGTGCGCGTCGATACGTCGGAAGTGCCGCCTGACCTGCTCGAGGACGGGGTACCCAAGGCCGACGTGCTGCATCAGCTTCCCTGCTATCTGGGCAAGGGCATCGCGACCGCCTTTTGAGCGCAGTGGCGCTGAGCCAGCCCACATCGGACTTGCGGCGCGCGCCCGTTGTCCGCAATATCGGCCCGCGGTCATCCGATCGACGGAAGGCGGGGGGAGTTCGGGGTTATGGCAGGTCTGCTATTGGCGCTGTTGCTTGCGGCGGCGGGCGAGCCCGCAATTCGCGTCGAGAAGCTTGCCGCGGGTGGTTTCAGCGCCGATGTCGCCGATATCGAGGCGGCGCGGCTGACGACGACGATGGAAGAGGTCCAGCGGATTGCGGCGCAGCGCTGCGGCAAGATGAAGGTGCGTTTCGGCCGGTATAATTTCGACAGCCGCGTCGATACGACCCGCAATGTCATGATGATCGAAAACCTGCGGCAGAAATTCTTCTGCTACGATCCCGCGACCGATCCCTACAAGCCCGTTCCGCCGGACTGGAAGGCGAGCGACGCCGATACGGCGGCGGCGACCAGCTTTGTGACGCGCTTCCTCGACCGGCTCGATCGCGGCGATCAGGCCGGGATCGCGATGATGGACCCACTGGCGGAAATCACGCCGAAGGACTGGGCAAACCTGCATGCCGGCGCCACGCAGTTCCAGACCGGCGACGGATCGATGACGCCGCAATTCGTCGCGTGGAGCAACAATCCGGATGGCGCCGCATATCCCGGCGCCTATGTCCTGTTTTCGGTGCTCGACGATCATCCGGGGATTGCCGGAACGTGCGGCGGGATATTGGTGCAGCGCGTTCGCGAAGGCGAATATCGCATCGCCCAATATGATGTGCAGTTCATCTCGCAGGCGCTGGTGAACCAGCAGGGGTTGACCGGGCAGCAGCTCGACCGGCTCTGCCAGCGCTGATGCTGCGCGTCTGTGCTTGAGTAACGGACGATCCGGCACTAGATCGCGCGCATGACATCGACCAACGACATCCGCCGCTCGTTCCTCGACTATTTTGCCGGGGCCGGCCACCATATCGAACCGTCGGCACCGCTGGTGCCGTTCAATGACCCGACGCTGATGTTCGTCAACGCGGGCATGGTGCCGTTCAAGAATGTCTTCACCGGGCTGGAGAAGCGTCCGTACAGCACGGCCGCGTCGTCGCAGAAATGCGTTCGCGCCGGCGGCAAGCACAACGATCTCGACAATGTCGGCTATACGGCGCGGCATCATACATTCTTTGAAATGCTGGGGAATTTCTCCTTCGGCGACTATTTCAAGGAACAGGCGATCGACCATGCCTGGACGCTGGTTCACAAGACCTGGGGCCTGCCCGCCGACAAGCTGACCGCGACCGTCTATCACACCGACGACGAGGCGTTCGACCTGTGGCGCAAGATTGCGGGTCTTCCCGAAGAGCGGATCATCCGTATCCCGACGAGCGACAATTTCTGGTCGATGGGCGACACCGGTCCGTGCGGGCCGTGCAGCGAAATCTTCTACGACCATGGCGACCATATCTGGGGCGGCCCGCCGGGATCGCCCGAAGAGGATGGCGACCGCTTCATCGAAATCTGGAATCTGGTGTTCATGCAATATGAGCAGATGCCGGATGGGCAGCGGGTCGACCTGCCGCGCCCGAGCATCGATACCGGCATGGGTCTGGAACGCATTGCGGCGGTGATGCAGGGCGTCCACGACAATTACGACATCGACACGTTCAAGGCGCTGATCGCAGCGTCGGTCGACCTGACCGGCGTTGCCGCCGAGGGCGGAAGCCAGGCGAGTCACCGTGTCATCGCCGACCATCTGCGCGCATCGAGCTTCCTGATCGCCGACGGCGTGCTGCCGTCGAACGAAGGGCGCGGTTATGTGCTGCGCCGGATCATGCGCCGCGCGATGCGGCACGCGCACCTGCTCGGCGCCAAGGATCCGCTGATGTACCGACTGCTCCCGGCGCTGACGACCGAGATGGGCGCCGCCTATCCCGAGCTGATCCGCGCGCAGGCGCTGATCGCCGAGACGCTGGAGCGCGAGGAGGTCAAGTTCCGCCAGACGCTCGACAAGGGGTTGCGGCTGCTCGACGAGGCAACCGTGGGCATGGGCAAGGGCGCGACGCTGCCCGGCGATGTCGCCTTCAAGCTCTATGACACCTTCGGCTTTCCCTATGACCTGACCGAAGATGCGCTGCGGGCGCAGGGTATCGCGGTCGATCGCGCGGGCTTCGATGCGGCGATGGCGCAGCAGAAGGCAGCGGCGCGCGCGGCATGGAAGGGCAGCGGCGAAAGGGCGTCGGATGAAATCTGGTTCGACCTTGCCGAAGCCAATGGCAGCAGCGAGTTCACCGGCTACACCTCGACAGAGGGCGAGGGCGAGGTGATCGCGATCGTCAAGGACGGCCAGCCGGTCGAGACCGCCGAAGCCGGCGACACGGTGGTCGTGCTGACCAATCAGACGCCCTTTTATGGCGAAAGCGGCGGCCAGATGGGCGACGCGGGAACGATCACAACGCTGGAAGGCGCCAAGGCCAATGTCGAGGATACCGGCAAGCCGCTCGGCCGGCTGCACACGCATCAGGCGAAGCTGGAGGCGGGCAAGCTGAAGGTCGGCGACACTGTGCATCTGTCGGTCGATGCCGCGCGCCGCGATCGCATCCGCGCCAACCACAGCGCGACGCACCTTGTCCACGCCGCGCTGCGCAACCGTCTGGGTGCGCATGTCACGCAGAAGGGCAGCCTGGTTGCCGAGGATCGTTTCCGGTTCGACTTTTCGCACCCCAAGGCGCTGACGCCGGAGGAAATCGCCCAGATCGAAGCCGATGTGAACGCGCAGATCCGGGCGAACGAACCCGTCTCGACGCGGCTCATGACCCCCGAGGACGCGATCGCAGCGGGGGCGATGGCGCTGTTCGGCGAGAAATATGGCGACGAGGTGCGCGTGCTCAGCATGGGCAAGGGCGACGAGCATAGCTATTCGGTCGAACTGTGCGGCGGTACGCACGTGCGGGCGCTGGGCGACATCGCCTTGTTCAAGATCATCAGCGAAAGCGCGGTTTCGTCGGGCGTCCGGCGTATCGAGGCGCTGACCGGCGAGGCGGCGCGCCAGTGGCTGCTGGGCCGCGACGAGGCGCTGAAGTCGGCGGCGGCGGCGCTCAAGACCTCGCCCGACGAGGTGCCGGCGCGCGTTGCCGCGATGGCCGAGGCGCTGAAGAAAGCCGAACGCGAGCTGGCCGACGCGAAGAAGGCGCTGGCGCTTGGTGGCGGCGGTGCGGGCGGCGGAGCGGCTGCGGGTCCGGCGATCGAACAGGTCGGCGATGTCGCCTTTCTGGCGCAGGTCGTCGAGGGGCTCGATCCCAAGGAACTTCGCGGCACGGTCGATGGCCTCAAGAAGCAGGTCGGCAGCGGCGTCGCGATGCTCGTCGCGGTCAATGATGGCCGCGCGTCGGTCGCGGTTGGCGTGACCGACAACAAGACGGGCAGCCATAGCGCCGTCGATCTGGTCAAGGTCGCGGTTGCGGCGCTCGGCGGGCAGGGCGGCGGCGGCCGTCCCGACATGGCGCAGGGCGGCGGCCCGAACGGCGGCGCGGCGGACGACGCCGTCGCGGCGGTCAAGGCCGCGCTCGCCTGAAACGGTAGGACGTGAAACCGACAAAGAAGACGCGGCGCACCGATCATGCCGAGAGGCTGATCGCCGCGCCGCTGGTCGATGTGTTCGCGGCCTTTACCAGCGCCGAAAAACTGGCGCGCTGGCTTCCGCCCGAGGGCGCGACGGGCGCATTCGAGCATAGCGATCTGCGCGAGGGCGGCGGGTTCCGCCTGCGCCTGACCTTCGACGACCCCGATGTCGAGACCAAGAGCGACGATGACAGCGATCTGGTCGCGGTGCACATCCCGGTGCTCGATGACGGGCGGCTGATCGTGTGGGAGGTCGAATTCGTGTCGGATGATCCCCGCTTTTCGGGCACGATGGCGATGCACTGGTATCTGTCGCGCAAGGGCGGCGGGACGCTGGTCACGGTCGATGCGCATCATGTGCCGCCGGGGATTTCGGCGAAGGATCATGAGGCGGGGCTGACGTCGTCGCTGGCGAAGCTGGCGGCGGTGGTGGGAGAAAGAGCGGCCAGTTAATAGCGACCTGTATCCCCGCGAAGGCGGGGATCCATCATCCGGCAGTGCCGGAGATGGGTCCCCGCCTTCGCGGGGACACACAATTGAGAGCAGGGCTTGGAAAGGTTCAGTCCTCCCCCCCTTTCGCTTTCCCCCATGCGCGGGCGGCGGTGTAGCCGAGGTAGCCGGTGCCGAAGAGCGCGTAGAGCGGTTCGGGGATGCCGGCGAGATAGGCGTTCATGCCCTCTGCGATGCCCTTTGCCATGTCGGGGCGCGTCGCGGCGATCAGGCCCATCGGGATCGCCCACAGAAGCAGCGTATACATGACGTAGAGGAAGCTGGGCCGCGCGCGGCTGGTCCAGGGGTCGGTGCTGTTCGCTTCGGCGACGATCGCGGTCATCCGCGTCTTGATCGCCTCCATTTCCTGGCTGCCCTCGAGCTTCAGCAGTTCGAGCTTGGCGCGGTCGCGCGCTTCGGGGTCGGGGATGATCTTGTCGATCAGCTTGGCGACGGGGCCGATCAGGCCTTCGATGATGCTCATATTTGCAGATCCTTTTGCTGGAAGTTGTCAAAGTTCACGGTACGTCCCGGTATGATGATACTCATCAGCCGCCGCCGATGCGGTTCGCGAGCCAGCCGTAGAGAAATGCCTCCTGGCTCGGGCGGCGTTCGGCGAGCGCGATGTAGCGTTCGCCCTGCAGCGCCTGCATCGCGCGCAGCAGCACGGTTTCGCCGCCCTTGCCGCGCGCTTTCGGAAAACCGTCGAGCGCTGACAGCGTGCGCGGGCCGATGGCGCGGTCGACCATGATATCGGGATAGTCGCGCGCCGTGCGGTTGAGCGCGTTGCGTGCGCGCTGGAGAACGCCAGTGGCGATCGCAGTACCCATGTGACGCCGGTATCTAACGGTTCGGCCGCAATGCGCGGCGCGCGCGGCGATGCGATCGAAGGCGGGGCGCAGCCAACAGATGCGGCGACAGATGGTGGCCGCCTCGGCGCGGGGCAGATCGCGCATCGGCCCCGTATAGCCTTGCGCCCGCGCTACGGCATCGGTGATCCCCCGGCGCGTCGGGCCGCCGCAATCGGCGGGGTGGTTTACATATCCGCCTTCGCGGTCGATGAGGGCATCGATCAATGCGTCAATCGCAAGGCGGGGCAGGTGGGCAAGTGACATGATTCGCTTCTTTGGTTCACTGAGATATTGAAACGAACCATATTGGAATATTGTAGGAAAGGATTTTCATGCGCGCGCTGCAAGTGAGCCAATTGGCGCCCGATCACGCGGGTTGCGCGATCGCCGACCTGCCGCGACCCGAACCCGGGCCGGGCGAGGTGCGGGTGCGGGTGCGGGCAGCAGCAGTGAATTTTCCCGACCTGCTGATGACGCGCGGCGCCTACCAGCTCAAACCCGAGCTGCCCTTCGTGCCGGGGCTGGAGTTTTCGGGTGAGGTCGATGCGGTGGGCGCGGGCGTCGAAGGCTGGGCGCCCGGCGATGCGGTGATCGGCGGCAATCGTTTTGGCGCGATGGCCGAATATTGCATCGTTCCGGCGGCGACGCTGCGGCGCAAGCCCGCCGCGCTCGACTGGGCGGCGGCGGCGGCCTGTCCGGTCGCCTATCTGACGGCCTATGTCGCGCTCGTCCGCTGCGCGCGGGTCGCGCCCGGCGACTGGGTGCTGGTCCACGGCGCGGCGGGCGGCGTCGGCCTGGCGACGGTCGATCTGGCGCGCCGGCTGGGCGCGCGGGTGATTGCTGCGGCAAGCAGCCCCGCGAAGCGCGACGCCATTGCCGCGCTTTACGCACCCGACGCGGTGATCGAGGCGGCGCCCGGTTTTCGCACGACGGTTAAGGCGTTGACGGAGGGGAGGGGCGCCGATGTCATCTTCGACCCGGTCGGCGGCGATGTGTTCGACGAATCGACGCGCTGCATCGCCTTCGGCGGCCGCTTGCTTGTCGTCGGCTTTGCATCGGGGCGGATTCCCGAGATTTCGGTCAATATCCCGCTGATCAAGGGCTTTTCGGTCGTTGGGGTGCGCGCGGGCGAATATGGCCGCCGCTTTCCCGAGCGCGGGGCCGAGAATATCGCCGCAATCGACGCAATGGCGGAGAGCGGGGCGATCCGCCCCCATGTCCACGCCGTGCTCGATCTTGCCGATTGGCGCGCGGGGTTTGCCATGCTCGAACGGCGCGAGGTGGTGGGGAAGGTCGTGCTGACGCCCTGACGAGCGGGCGCGGCGGCGCTTTGGCCCGCGACTGCGGCACCACGGCGCAACTGGCATAGTTTTGCGACAAACCATGGGTCATTGAGCCGCGGGGTGCCCGGCGCTTTGCCGCCCATAGTGAAGGACGACATGTGAGAAAATTTCTGACGATTGCCGCGCCGCTGATGCTTGCAATACCGGCCGCGCACGCGCAGCCGCCGGCGCATAATGGCGAACGCATGTTCGCGATGATGGACGCCAATGGCGACGGCAAGCTCGACAAGGACGAGATCGCGAAGATGATGCAAATGCGCGCCGAGCGCATGGGCGAGCCATCGATGGCGACGCCCGAGCGGGTCGATGCGCTGATGAAGCGGTTCGACACCAATGGCGACGGCTTCGTCGACAAGGCCGAAATGGAAGCGATGCGCAAGGCGCGCGCGGCCGCCCCGCCGCCCGAAGCGCCCGCCGACGGCGCCGATCAGAGCGAATCCAACTGAAAAGACTGAATTGAACGGGGCCGGCGGCGGTTTCGGCCGCCGCCGGTCAATCACCGCCAATCAATGCGCGCGCGATCAGGAGCAGCGCTTCCAGCCCGATCCGCGTACTGCCTTGCCCGGGGTCGCGCCGGTCGGGTCGCCGCCGCGCAGCACCGCTGTACCGTTGACGAACACATCGCGCACGCCGGTCGCATATTGGTGCGGCTTTTCGAAGGTCGCGCGGTCGCCGACGGTCGCCGGATCGAAGATCACGACATCGCCGAAATAGCCGGGGCGCAGCGCGCCGCGATCCTGAAGGTTGAGGTTGCCCGCGGGGAGCGAGGTCAGCCGCCGCACCGCCTCTTCGAGCGGGATCAGCTTTTCGTCGCGAACATAGCGGCCGAGCAGGCGCGCGAAATTGCCGTAGGTGCGTGGGTGGGCGCCCGATTTCAGGAACACGCCCTCGGCCGCCTGCGATGCGGCGTCCGAGCCGAAGCTCATCCAGGGAAGCTGGATTTGGCGCCGGACATTTTCTTCCGACATCAGGAAATAGACGGTCCCGACGCGCGAGCCATCCTCGACGACAAGGTCCATCGCGGTTTCCTCGGGCGATTTTCCGCGCATCGCCGCCACTTCGGCCAGCGTCTTGCCGGTGAGCGGCTTGAGCGCGTCATTCTTGAAGCCGGTCAGGATCATCTTGTCGGCACCCGCGCCGATGTAGAGATTCTCCCAGTCGCTGCCCGGCCTTTTCATTTCGGCCGCGACGCGGGCGCGGATCGCCGGATCCTTCAGCCGCTCGATCCACGCTTCCAGTCCGCCCGCCTGAACCCAGGTCGGCATGGCGGCGTCGAGCCCGGTGGCGCCCGCGGTATAGGTGTACATGTCGGCGGTGATCCGCGTTCCCGCGGCGCGCGCCGCCTCGATCTTCGCTACGACGGGCGCGAATTTGTCCCAGTTCGCGCGGCCGGCCATCTTGAGGTGATAGATTTCGGCCGGCGCGCCCGACCGGCGCGCGATGGCGATCAGTTCGTCGACCGCTTCCTCAAGCCGGTCGCCTTCCGAGCGCATGTGACTGATATACATGCCGCCGCAGCGCGCCGCCTCGCTGGTCAGCGCGACGAGTTCGTCGGTCTCGGCATAGGAGCCGGGGGCATAGATCAGCGAACTGCCGACCCCCAGCGCGCCTTCGTCCATCGCCTGACGGACGAGCGCGCGCATCCGCGCGAGCTGTTCGGGGGTGGGATCGACATCGCCTTCGCCCAGTTCGTGCACGCGCACTGTCGCCGCACCGACGAAGCTCGCGACATTGGGCGCAATGCCGCGCTTTTCGAGATAGGCGAAATAATCGCCCAGCGTCGTCCAGCTGATGTCATATTTGATATCGCCCTGACGCTCGGTCTCCTGCGCCTTCATCGTCGCGTTGAACGGGCCCATCGACCAGCCTTCGCCCATCACTTCGAGCGTCACGCCCTGGCGGATGTCGCTGAGGCTGCGCGGGTCGGCGATCAGCGATTCGGTTGCCCAGCTCAGCATGTTGATGAAGCCGGGCGCGACAGCCATGCCCTTTGCGTCGATCTCGGTCCGGCCGCGGCCCGCGACCGTGCCGACCGCGACGATGCGGTCGCCCTTCAGCGCGATATCGCCAACGACGGGGGCGGCGCCCGAGCCGTCGTAGAGCGTCCCGCCGCGGATGACGACGTCATAGGCAGGGGCCGCGCCGCGCGCGCCGGCCGAGGCCGAAAGGAGCAGCGAGCTGGCGAGCAGCGCCGCGACGAAGGGCGAGCGGCTATGCATGGAGGCTCATCAGCGAATCCATCAACCCTTCGTCGGCGCTCGAGCAGACGCCGAGGACCAGCGCCTCGTCGCAGCCGTCGGCGACGACATAAGCGTGACCCATGGACGAATCGATATAGATGCCCTGACCCGCGTCGAGGACCACGGGATCGTAAAATTCGCTGTGCACTTCGATCCGTCCTTCGATGACATAGATGAACTCCTCGCCCTGGTGGTGGACGAGCTCGCCGAATTCGCTCGCACTGCGCGCGCGGATGCGCGTGATGATAGGGATCATGCGCTTTTGCCGCAGGTCGGTGCAGAGATAATGATAGTCGTAATTGTCGGTGGTGACGCGAACCGCGGTGTCGATGGTGCCGACGCTGCGCCGGCCGGTGACGCGCGGCGCGCTGTCCCCCGCATCTTCGGCGAACAGGTCGGACATGCGGATGTTGAGCCGCTGGCTGAGCTGTTGCAGCTTGTCGTAGCTGAGCGTCAGCCGGTCATGTTCGACCTTCGACAGCGTCGATACCGGGATGCCCGAGCGCGCGCTCATTTCCTTGAGCGTCCAGCCATTTCGGGTGCGAATTCCCCGCATGACCTCGCCGAGCGTCGGGGGATTCGATCGGGATGTCATCGGGTCGGTCCATTCCTCATTTGACAATTTTCCAATCAGGATCATTATGTCCGCATTGGGTCACTTATTGCTGACCCTTGGTAAGGCGTCTCGCGGCTCGCTGCAAGCATGTCGCGCGGCGCGCCGGATAAGGGGGATAAAGCGATGCGTTTCCTTCGCAAGCTTATGATAGGATTGGGAGTGCTGGCGGCCGTCCCGCTGGCCGCGCAGGGGCCGGTGCAGCAGATTGCCGCCAAGCCGGCGGAGCAGACGCCGGCCGTGCCGCCGCCGCCCGCGGGCGCGGCCAAGCTCGACGCCGCCGATGTCGAGGCGTGGCTCGACGGTTTCATGCCCTATGCGCTCGCGCGCGGCGAGGTTGCCGGTGCGGTCGTCGTCGTGGTGCGCGGCGGCGGCACGGTGCTGCAGAAGGGCTATGGCTTTGCCGATGTCGCGTCGCGCAAGCCCGTCGATCCCGCGACGACGCTGTTTCGCCCCGGTTCGGTGTCGAAGCTGTTTACCTGGACCGCGGTGATGCAGCTTGTCGAAGCCGGTAAGCTCGACCTCGATAAGGATGTGAACACCTATCTCGATTTCAAGATTCCGCCCTTCGAGGGCAAGCCGGTGACGCTGCGCAATATCATGACGCACACCGCGGGCTTTGAAGAATCGATCCGCTATCTGATCAGCAGCGATCCCAAGGCGGTGATGCCGCTGAAGGATTATGCGCGCGAAGCGCTGCCCGCGCGGGTTTTTGCGCCGGGAAGCACGCCCGCCTATTCCAACTATGCGACCGCGCTGGCCGGATACATCGTTCAGCGCACCAGCGGCGAATCCTTCGATGATTATATCGATCGGCACATTTTTGCGCCGCTGGGCATGAAATATGCGAGCTTCCGCCAGCCGCTGCCGGCCGCGCTCGCGCCCTTCATGTCGAGCGGCTACCGCGTGATGACCGACAAGGCCAAGCCCTTCGAAATCGTCGTGCCGGCCCCCGCGGGCAGCCTGTCGGCGTCGGGCGGCGACATGGGCAAGTTCATGATGGCGCATCTGAACAACGGCGGCGTGCTGCTGAAGCCCGAGACGGCGAAGCTGATGCACGATTACAAGGCGCCCGGCGTCGGCCCGCTCAACAGCATGGCGCTCGGCTTCTACGAACAATGGGTCAACGGGCATCGCGCGATCGCGCACGGCGGCGATACCGAATGGTTCCACAGCTATCTGTGGCTGTTCCCCGATTCGGACATCGGCTTGTTCGTGTCGATGAACAGCCCCGGCAAGGAAGGCGCAGCGGGCGCGATCCGCAGCGCGCTGTTCCACCAGTTCGCCGACCGCTATCTGCCCGGCACGCCCAAGCCCGGACAGGTCGATGAAAAGACTGCGCGCGACCATGCCGCGATGCTGGCCGGCCATTATGTGTCGAGCCGCGGGTCCTTCACCAATTTCATGAGCCTGTTCGGCCTGCTCGGCCAGGCGCAGATCGTGGTCGGAACCGACGGCAAGATCGCGATGCCCGCGCTCGACGGGCTGAGCGCCGGACCGCGCGACTGGGTCGAAGTCGAGCCCTTTGTGTGGCGCGACACCGGCACCGGCGAACGGCTCGCTGCCGAGGTCAAGGACGGACGCGTCGTGCGCATCAGCCTGGATGCCGCGTCGCCCTTCATGGTCTTCTGGCCGGCCCCGGCGGGCGAAAATGTCGCCTGGCTGAACCCGGCGCTGATCGCAGCGCTGCTGCTCGTGCTGCTTGCGGCGCTCGCGTGGCCGGTGCGCGCGCTGGTCCGCCGCAGCTATGGCGCGACCTTTGCGCTCGAAGGCCAGGCGCGGCGCGCGTGGCGGCTGTCGCGGCTGTTCGCGTGGCTCGTCATCGCGGCGGTCGCCGGATGGGCGATGTTCATCGTCACCTTCTCGGGCGATATCGGGAGCGTCGGCGGCCCGCTCGACTGGCTGATCATCCTGCTGCGCGTGCTGACGCCGATCGCCAGCCTTGGCCTGTTGGCGACGAGCGCGTGGCACCTGTGGCTGTGCATCAAGGACAAGCGCCGCTGGACGATGAAGCTGGGGGCGGTGCTGTTGCTGCTGTCGGCGCTGGTGCTCGTCTGGCTGACGCTGCACTTCCACCTCTATGGCTTCGGCATGGTCTACTGATGACGGCCGATGTCATGACCGGACTGACGCTCGACCTTCGGGTCGAGCGTTTTCCCTATCACCAGCCGTTCCGCATCGCGGGCCATGTGTTCACCGAGACTGCGCTGCTCGTCGCCACCCTGTCCGACGGCCGCCATGAGGGCCGCGGCGAGGGGGCGGGGGTTTATTACCTCGGCGACGATATCGACCATATGCTCGCCGAAGCGACGCGGGTGCGGCCCGCGATCGAAGGGGGCGCGACGCGCGAGGATCTGCAGCATCTGCTGCCCCCCGGCGGCGCGCGCAACGCGATCGACTGCGCCTTCTGGGATCTCGAGGCCCGGCGTGCGGGCAAGCCCGTCTGGGAATTGGCCGGGCTCGACCCGCCGCGCGCGCTGCGCTCGACGCTGACGCTCGGCGCCGACAGCCCCGAAGCGATGGCCGCCGCCGCGCTGGCGATCGACCCGCACGCGCCGGTGAAGGTAAAGCTGACGGGCGAGGTCGACCTTGACGCGGCGCGCATCGCCGCGATCCGCGCGGCGCGGCCGCATGCGTGGATCGGCGTCGATGCCAATCAAGGTTATGACCGCGCTACGCTGGGCGATCTGTTGCCGCTGCTCGTCGCGCATCGCATCGCGCAGCTCGAACAGCCGCTGCGGCGCGGGCGCGAGGCCGACCTCGACGGGGTCAAGCGGCCCTTGCCTTTCGTTGCCGACGAAAGCGCGCTGTCGCTCGCCGACACCGCCTCGCTCGTCGGGCGCTTCGATGTCGTCAATATCAAGCTCGACAAGTGCGGCGGGCTGACCGAGGGGCTGGCGATCGCGCGGCAGGCGCGGCGGTTGGGGCTCGACGTGATGGTGGGCAATATGATGGGCACCAGCCTGTCGATGGCGCCATCCTACCTCGTGGGGCAGCTCTGCGACATCGTCGACCTCGACGGGCCGACGTTCCTCGCGCGCGACCGCGAGCCCGGCGTCACCTATCGCGACGGCAAGATCCATTGTCCGCCGAGCCTGTGGGGTGGCGGCTGATATGAATTTTCCTGTCCTAAATGGGTTGACAATTTTCTGATTAGGACAATAGTCTTGAAAATGAAATTTTCTTGAGGTGGAGGGTGGAATGACCGCGTCATTCCCGGCGACGCGCCGCGCCTTTGTGGCGGGCGCGGTCGGGACAGCCTTGTCTGCGACGATCGCTGCGCCGATGATCGGGCGCGGAGCCTATGCCTTCGCGGCGACGCCGGCGCGCAGCTATTCGACGCGCGCCGTCGATCTGGTCGCCGCCTCGCTGGTGATCGACATGCTCGCGCCGCTCAAGATCACGATGGCAGCCGATTATATCGCGCACCGTCTGACCGATGCCGAGGCGGGGGAGTTTCGCGCGAGCGGGATCACGGGCTTCCACAACAGCTTCGGTCTGGGCGGCCCCGATGCGCGGGCGCAGGCGATGGAATATATGGCGGGGTGGCAGGGCTTCGTCGGGCGCAACGGCCATGTTTTTTCGCTCGTCGACACGGTGGAAGACCTCGACAGGGCAAAGGCGATGCGCAAATGCGCCGTCATCATGGGCCTTCAGAATGCCGACCAGTTCGACGGCGTCGAGGATGTCGCGGTCTTTCGCCGGCTGGGCCTGCGCTGCGCGCAACTCACCTATAACAGCCAGAACCGCATCGGGTCGGGCAGCACCGACCGTATCGATGGCGGGGTCAGCGACTATGGCGCGGCGATCATCGACGCGATGGAGCGGGCGAAGATGCTGATCGACGTGTCTCATTGCGGCGACCGCACCACGCTCGACGCGATCGCGCTCGCCAAGGGGCCGATCGCGATCACCCACAGCAATGCGCGCGCGCTGGTCGACCATCCGCGGGTCAAGACCGACGAGGCAATCAAGGCGCTCGCCGCCAAGGGTGGGGTTATGGGGATCACCGGAGTGCGGATGTTCGTCCGCGCGAGCGACCCCACCAATGTCGGCCATATGGCCGATCATATCGACCATGTCGCCAAGCTGGTCGGGATCGAGCATGTCGGCATCGGGTCCGACGCCGACCTCAACGGCTATGACGACATGGCGCCGGAGGAATATGCGGCGCTGAAGGCAAGCTACAAGGACAGCTATGCCTTTCGCGACAAGATCGACATCGACGGTTTCGACCACCCGCTCAAGGTCTTCGACCTGACCGAGGAACTGATCCGTCGCGGCTATTCGGACGATAACATCCGCGCGGTGCTGGGGGGCAATTTCCGCCGCCTGCTCGCGCAAGTGTGGGGGTAAGGCGATGACACAGGGTCTTTGGATTGCAAGCAGCATCGCGGCGCTCGCGGTGGCGATGCCGGTGCAGGCGCAGGAAGCGGGCGGCGCGGAATATAGCGGCGAGATCGTCGTCACCGCCCAGAAGCGCGTGCAGAACGTGCAGGACGTGCCGATTTCGATCAGCGTGGTCGGCGGTGAGGATATCCAGCAGCAGGGTTCGGCCTCGCTCGTCGATTATGCCGGCTATGTTCCCGGCATGAACGTGAGCAACGGCGGCACGCCGGGGCAGACGACGATCACGCTGCGCGGCGTCGCACCGCTGAGCGCCGCGCAGACGGTCGGCATCTACCTCGACGATGCGCCGGTCGGATCGAGCGCGATCTACAATCGCGCGGGGGCCTTCACGATCGACCTGATGCCCTATGACCTCGATCGCGTCGAAGTGCTGAAGGGTCCGCAGGGCACTCTGTATGGTGCGAGCTCGATCGGCGGCCTTGTCAAATATGTCACGGTGCAACCCGACACGCATGAATTCCGCGTGCGCGCCGGGCTCGAGGGCTTTTCGATCAAGGATGCAGGCGGTCTCGGCTGGGGCGCGCAAACCTATGTCAACGTCCCGATCGCGCAGGACACGCTGGCGATCAGCGGCAGTTTCGCCTGGCGCAGGAGCCCGGGCTGGGTCGACAGCGTCAATAATTCCGGGCTGACCGATCAGAATGATTTCGAACAGCGCGGCGGCCGCGCGGCGTTGCTCTGGCAACCAACGCCGCAATTGAGCGTCAAGCTGGCGGGCATTTGGCAGTCGCTCAATTCGGACGGCAACGGCCTCTATGCCGCGGACCTTGCGGGCAACCGGCTCGGCAACGGCCATTCGTTCAACAATTATGTCCCCGAATCCTATGATATTTCGCTCGATTATTATTCGGCGACGATCGATTATGATTTCGGCGTGGCAACGCTGACCTCTGCGACCACCTACAGCAAGACGAAGAGCCGTCAGGTGCAGGATGCGAGCTATGCTTTCGGCGTACTCTTTCCGCTGCTTACGGATGGCGCCGTCGATCCGGGCATCACGCCGTTTTACCTCGACCTCGGGCTCAAGAAGTGGACGCAGGAAGTCCGGCTGACCTCGCCAAGCGGCGGGCGGTTCGAATGGATGATCGGCGGCTTTTTCACCGACGAGAAGACGAGCAACGCGCAGCTTGTGCGGTCCTATGACATGAACGGCGATCCGATCGCCGGGCTCGATCCGCTGGCGATCGTCGGGCTGCCCGCGACCTACAAGGAATATGCGATCTTCGGCAATGCGACGCTGAAGCTCGCCGAGCAGTTCGACGTGACCGGCGGGCTACGCTGGGCGCGCAACAAGCAGACGTTCCGCCAGATTAGCTCGGGCGCGATCGTGCCCCAGGCCGACGATCCGGGAAGCTCTGCAGAGAGCGTCTGGACCTTTTCGGTCAGCCCGCAATTTCACATAAACAAGGACGCAATGCTCTACGGCCGCGTCGCCACCGGCTACCGTCCGGGCGGCCCGAACGTCATCGTTCCCAATGTGCCCCCGACGGTATCCGCCGACCGCATGACCAACTATGAGGTCGGACTGAAGGCCGATCTGGCCGACCGGATGGTGACGGTCGATGTCGCCGCCTTCTGGATGGACTGGACCGACATTCAGGTCGTCCGCTCGTTCGGCGGGGTCAATGGCGGGGCCAACGGCGGCAAGGCGACGAGCAAGGGTTTCGAGGGCAGCATCGCCTTTCGCCCGGCGCCGGGCCTGACGATCAGCGCGACCGGCAGCTACACCGACGCCTCGCTGAGCGAGGATGTTCCCGAAATCAGCGGAGCGAAGGGCGACCGTTTGCCAGCGGTGCCGAAGTTCAGCGGCGCGCTCCGCGCCGACTACGACTTTGAGCTGGGCGGCAGCGCCAAGGGCAGCCTCGGCGCCGGCATCCGCCACGCGAGCAGCCGCTTGTCGCTGGTCGAAAGCGATCCTCTGACCGCGCGCGCCGAGCCGTATACCTCGGTCGACCTCAATGCGTCGGTGACGTGGGACGGCCATTGGACGCTGCGCGCCTACGCGCGTAACCTGTTCGACAACAAGGGCGAGATGGCGCGCTCGACGATGGCGGACGGGCTGAACCAGCCGAGCTTCCTGTCGATCTCGCCGTTGCAGCCGCGCACGATCGGCGTCGCGATCGACATGGCCTTTTGAACGAAAGCGGAGTGACAGCGATGAACGCGCCGACGGGCCGGCTGGACAGCCAGCTCACCCTCCCGCAGCCCTATCTGCTCTTTCTGGGCGACACGACCGAGGCGGGCTATGCCAAGACCGCCTTTGGCCTTGCCGACTGGGCCGCCGACCGCTGCGTCGGCGAATGGGGGATCGGCGGCTGCACCGTCACCACCGGCCTGCCGCGCCTGTCGCCGGCAGAGGCGCGGGCGGCGGGCGCGCGTTCGCTGGTCATCGGCGTCGCCAATCAGGGGGGCATCATCGGCGACAGCTGGGTCGCGGTGCTCGTCGAGGCGATGGAGGCGGGGCTCGACATCGTGAGCGGGCTTCACGTCCGGCTGACGAGCATCCCCGCGCTCGCCGATGCAGCGCGGCGCACCGGCCAGCGGCTGATCGACGTTCGCACCCCGCCGCCTTCGATTCCGATCGGCAACGGCCGCAAGCGCAGCGGCAAGCGGCTGCTGACCGTCGGCACCGATTGTGCCTTGGGCAAGAAATATACCGCGCTGGCGCTGCACCGCGCCTTTGCCGAGCGCGGGATCGACGCCGATTTCCGTGCCACTGGGCAGACGGGGATCATGATCGCGGGCGGCGGGATGCCGATGGATGCGGTGGTGTCGGATTTCGAAGCGGGTGCCGCCGAAATGCTGAGCCCCGACGCGCCTGCCGATCACTGGGATCTGATCGAGGGGCAGGGGTCGATCTTCAACCCCGCCTATGCCGCGGTATCGCTCGGCCTGCTCCACGGCAGCCAGCCAGACGTATTCGTCGTCTGCCACGATCCGACGCGCACGGTCATTCTGGGAATGGAAAGCTTCGCCCTGCCGAGCATCGAGGAGGTGATCGACCTGACGATCCGGCTCGGCGGCCGGACCAATCCCGCGATCCGCTGCGGCGGCGTCAGCCTCAACACCTCGGGCTATGATGCCGATGCGGCCGCGGCGCTGATGGCGGCGGAGGCGGCACGGCTGGGCCTGCCGGTCGCCGATCCGATCCGCGGCGGCGCGGCGTTCGCGGCGCTCGTCGAAAACTGTCTCGCGTGATGGTGGGCGAGGCGGGCAGCGGAGGGAGCTGGTTTCAGCGCTTTCTGCTGCCTGGTTTCGCGCTGAAGGCGGTCATCATCGGCGGCGGCTATGCGACGGGCCGCGAACTGGCCGAATATTTCGTGCCGGCCGGACCGTGGGGCGGGCTTGCCGGGATGCTGCTCGCGACGCTGATCTGGAGCGTCGTCGCGGCGCTGACCTTCGCGCTCGCGCGGCAATTGCACGCCTATGACTATCGCAGCTTCTTCCAGCAATTGCTCGGCCCCGGCTGGGTGCTGTTCGAGGCGGCCTATCTGATCTTCGTCGTGCTGATCCTCGCGGTGTTCGGCGCCGCCGCCGGCGCGATCGGCGCGGCGACCTTCGGCTGGCCTGAACTGATGGGAGCGGTCGTGCTGGCCGCCGCGATCCTGTTCGCGACCGCGTTCGGCGAAGCGGGGGTCGAGCGCCTGTTCAAATATGCCTCGATGCTGATCTATGCGGTCTATGCGCTGTTCCTCTTCTTTGCGCTGACCCGCTTTGGCGACCGCATCGGCGCGGGTTTCGCCGCGGCCGGACCGCCGGCGGACGGGTGGATGGCGGGCGGCATCACCTATGCGAGCTATAACATCGTCGGGGCGGTCGTCGTGCTGCCGGTGCTGCGCCACCTGACGAGCCGCCGCGACGCGTTGATCGCGGGCGCGATCGCCGGGCCGCTGACCATGCTGCCCGCGATCCTGTTCTTCGTGGCGATGATGGCCTTTTATCCCGGCATCGGCGACGAGACGCTGCCCTCCGACTTTCTTTTGCGGCAGATGGCGGTGCCGGGCTTTCACCTGCTGTTCCAGCTGATGATCTTCACCGCGCTGCTCGAAAGCGGGGTGGGGGCGATCCATGCGATCAACGAACGGATCGCGGGTGCGTTCGAGGCGCGCGGTCGCGCGGCGCCCGGCACCGCGGGACGCGCGCTGATCGGCGCGGCAATCCTGGCGGGTTGCATGTTCGTCGCGGCGCGCGTCGGGCTCGTCGACCTGATCGCGAGCGGATACCGCATCCTCGCCTGGCTGTTCCTGGCCGTTTACGTCGTCCCGCTGCTGGGGATCGGCACCTATCGCCTCGTCAAGCGGGGCCCCTCGTCCATGCAGGAGGTTCGTCCATGAAATCCGCGCGTCTGCTGGCGGCATCGCTGATGCTCGCCTTTTCGGTGCCCGCCTGGGCCGAGCCGCCCGCCGACATCGGCGACAGCGTCGAGGCGCTGCGCCAGAAGATCGGCGCGGTCGGCGTGTCGATCGCGATCGTCGAGGACGGCCGGACGACGCTGGCGCGCGGCTGGGGCGTGCGCAAGCTGGGCGAGAGCGCGCCGGTCGACGCCGAAACCATCTTTCAGACGGGATCGACCGGCAAGGCGATGACCGCCGCCGCGCTGGCGGTGCTCGTCGATCAGGGCAAGATCGCGTGGGACGATCCGGTTATCAAGCATATGCCGTGGTTCCGCATGTACGACCCGTGGGTCACGCGCGAGATCACGATCCGCGATCTGCTCGTCCACCGGAGCGGGCTGGGGCTGGGGCAGGGCGACCTGATGTTCGTGCCGCGCACCTATCTGACGCGCAAGCAGACGGTCGAGCGCGTCGCCTTTCTCAAGCCCAAGACGAGTTTCCGCTCGGCCTATGCCTATGACAATATCCTCTATGCCGTTGCCGGGCAGTTGATCGAGGAGGTGACCGGCCAGCGCTGGGAGGATTTCATCCGCGAGCATGTGCTGCGCGCCGGCGGCATGAAGAATGCGACGAGCGATAGCGAAGACCGCTTCCGTATCCCCAACCGCTCGTGGCCGCATGCGCGCCTGTCGGGGGCGCTGCGCGGGCTGGGGCCGCAGCAGGCGCTCGACGAACGCGACGAGCTCGGCCGCAACGGTGCGCCCGCGGGCGGACTGGCGCTGAGCGCCGACGATATGGCGGCGTGGCTGAAGATCCAGCTTGCCCATGGCGCGCTGCCGGGCGGCGGACGGCTGTTCAGCGAGGAACAAGCGAAGCAGATGTGGACCCCGGTAACGCCGATGCCGATCACCGAACTGCCCGACAGCCTGAAACCCGCGCAGCCGATGCAGCAGGCCTATGCGCTCGGCTGGCAGGTGCAGGATTATCGCGGCCACCGCATCATCCAGCACAGCGGCGGCGTGTTCGGTTCGATCACGCGCGTCGTGATGATTCCCGACAAGAATGTCGGCTTTGCGATCATGATGAACAGCGAGGACAGCGGGATGATCCTGGGGCTGACCTACGAGCTGCTCGACCATTATCTTGGGGCACCCGATTATGGCTGGACGACCAAATGGCAGGACTGGTTCGAGGCGCGGCTGGCGGGCGGCGTCGAATATCTGAAACAGGCGAAGGCATCGCCGGAGAGGGTCGGCCCGTCGCTGAAGCCCGCGGGCTATGCGGGGCGCTATCGCGATCCGTGGTACGGCGATGTCGTGATCGCCGACGGCGCGAAGGGGCTGACGATCGACTTCACCTCGACCCCGCACATGGCGGGGCGGCTCAAGCATTGGCAGTATGACAGCTTCGTCACCGAATTCGACGATGCCGCGATCGAGCCCGCCTATTTGACCTTCGCGCTCGACGCCGACGGCAAGGTGACCGGCGTGACGATGAAGCCCGTCAGCATGATCGCCGATTTCAGCTGGGACTATCAGGATCTCGACCTCAAGCCCGTGGAGGACAAGAAGTGAAGCGCATTGCCATTCTACTCGCCGCCACCGCGCTGTCCGCCTGTTCGGCGGCGGGCGACAAGCCGGAGGCGGCGCCGCCGCCGCTGCACAGCCGGATGCTGGTACTCGACACCCATCTCGACACGCCGCTCCACTTCGAGCGGCAGGGCTGGAACTTCGCCGACCGGCACGATCTGGCGACCGACCTGTCGCAGCTCGATATCCCGAGGATGCGCGACGGCAATCTCGATGGCGGTTTCTTTGCCATCTACACCGAACAGGGGCCGTTGACCCCGGCGGGCTACGCCGCGGCGCTTGCCCATGCGCGCAAACGGTCCGACCTGATCGACAAGATGATCGCCGACAACAGCGGCGTCATCGGCGCGGCGCGCACCGCCGAGGATGCGCGGCGGCTGAACAAGGAGGGCAAGCTCGTCGCCTTCAAGTCGATGGAGAACAGCTATCCGCTCGGCGAGGATCTCTCGCTGTTGCAGGAGTTCTTTGACAAGGGCGTGCGGCTGGCGGGGCCGGTCCATTCGGCGAACAATGAGTTTGCCGACAGCGCGACCGACAAGCCGCGCTGGAACGGGCTGAGCCCGCTCGGCAAGCAATGGGTGGCCGAAATGAACCGGCTGGGCATCGTGATCGACGCGAGCCATTCGTCGGACGCGACCTTCGACCAGATCCTGCAATTGTCGAAATATCCGATCCTGCTCTCGCATTCGAGCCTGCGGTCGGCGCATGACCATCCACGAAACCTAGACGAAGGACGCTTGCGCAAGCTGGCCGAAAAGGGCGGGGCGATGTGCATTTCGACGATCTTCATGTCCGAGATGAACATGTCGCCGGCGCGCGCCAAGCTGTTCGGAGAATATGAGCATATCGGCGAGATGACGCCCGAAGCGCAGGCGGACCTGACGCGTCAGTGGCGCGAACTCGACAAGAGCGAGGCGATGTGGGCCGCGGATTTTGAGGATTATATGAAGATGGTGCTACGCGCGATCGAGGTCGGCGGCGTCGATCATATCTGCTTCGGCGCCGACTGGGACGGCGGCGGCGGCCTGAAGGGCATCGAGGATATTTCGGCCTTGCCGAAAGTCACCGAACGGCTGAAGGCCGCAGGCTATTCGGACGCCGACATCGAAAAAATGTGGAGCGGCAACATCCTGCGCGTCGTCGCGGCGCAGGGGAAATAGCCTATTCGGCGAGGGCGGCTTCGATCATTGCGACATCAGTCACGGCGAAGAGCGCGCCGAGTTTGGATGCGATGACGGCCGCCGCGCCACCGTCGAGGCCAGGTACGTCGATCCGCAGTCGCATCGCGCCGTCGCCGGTCTGCATGGCAACCGCCGCGGGGACGAGGCCGCGCTGCCCGAAGAAGCCGGTGATGCGGGGAAGCGACTGCGGATCGGCGAGCGCGGCGATGTGAAAGCGGTGCATTCAGGCCGCCGCGCGCTGTGCCCCGGCCGCGATGACCTCCTCGGCCATTTCGTCGGCGACGACGGCAGGCGAGCGTCCTTCCTGTGCGGCGCGGTCGAGGAGTGCGGTCACGCGCGGAGCGATCTTCGCCACGCGCGCCGCAACCTCGGCTTCGTCTTCGCCCAGATATTCGGCCGATACGCTGATGATCCCGCCCGCGTTGGCGACATAATCGGGGACATAGGCGATGCCGCGCGCCATCAGCAGGTCGGCGACCGCCGGTTCGGCGAGCTGGTTGTTCGCGGCGCCGCACACCAGCCGCGCCTTCAGCCCGCCGACGCTTTCGGCATTGAGGGCGCCGCCGAGGGCGCAGGGGGCGAGGATGTCGGCTTCGACGCGAAGGATGTCGTCGACATGCACGACCTCTGCCTCGTGGATCGCCGCGAGCCGGTCGCGCCGCGCGGGGTTCGGATCGGCGATGACGAGCCGCGCTCCGGCGTCGGCGAGGCGGCGGCAGAGGTCGGCGCCGACATTGCCCGTGCCCTGCACCGCGACGGTCAGGCCGGTAAGGTCGCGGCCCAGCGTGTGCGCCGCCGCTGCCTGCATCGCGTCGAAGACGCCGCGCGCGGTCCAGGGCGAGGGGTCGCCGCCCGCGCGGCCGCCCGCAGGGGGCAGGCCGGCGACGTGGCGCGTGACGCCCGCGATATCCTGCATGTCGGCGACGGTGGTGCCGACGTCCTCGGCGGTTACGTAGAGCCCGCCGAGCGCCTCGACCGCGCGGCCGAAAGCGCGGAACAGCGCTGTGCGGTCGAACGAGCCGGCGGGGCGGCGCAGCACCGCCTTGGCGCCGCCGAAGGGCAGGCCCGCGAGCGCATTCTTGTAGCTCATCCCCTCGGCCAGCCGCAGCGCATCGGCGAGCGCGCCATCGACATCGTCATAGTGCCACAGGCGGCAACCGCCAGCGCCCGGCCCGAGCGCGGTCGAGTGAATTGCGATCACGCCGTCGAGGCCGGCGGCGGCATCGAACAGGCGGACGCATTCGACCGGCGGGGTCATACGGGCGGGGCGGCTGACCATCATGGTTCTCCTTGAAATGATTGGCGGAATGGCTGGTGTAAATTCGCTCAGCCTTATCGCATCATGTCGCCGGACATACTTGTTCGCATTTTCGTCCGCATTGGCGATTTTGGGGATGTTGAAACCGGAATTCGGCTGATATGAGAAATGAATGACCGACCTTGATCCGTTCGAGATAAAAATCCTTCGCGAATTGCAGCGCGACGCGAGTCAGACGACCGCCGAGATCGCCGATCGCGTCGGGCTGTCGGTGTCGCCCTGCTGGCGGCGTATCGACCGGCTGGAGCGCGAGGGATTTATTCGGAAACGCGTCGCGATTGTCGACCGGCGCAAGGTCGGACTGAACGCGCATGTCTTTGCGCAAGTGAAGCTCAACGCGCACGGCCGCGCCAATCTTGATGAATTCAGCGCGACGATCCGCGGCTTTCCCGAAGTGCTCGATGCCTATGTGCTGATGGGGACGACCGATTTCATGCTGCGTATCGTCGCGCGCGACATCGACGCCTATGAACGCTTCTTCTTCGATCAGCTGAGCAAGCTGCCCGGCGTCCAGGAAATCAATTCGACGGTCGCGCTGTCCGAGATCAAGTCGACGACCGAACTGCCGCTATAGGCTCAGCGCCAGAAAGGGGCGGCATCGCGGAGCGCGCGAAAGGCGGTGCGCGCTTCGCCGAGCAGGCGCTCGCGATCGCCAGTGGCGAAAAGTGCGACCACTTCGGGAACCGCATCGAGCGACAGGCTGCGCAGCAATTGGGGTGCGGTGGCGATGTCGTTGAGCGCGCCGAGATGGTCCTGCAGCGCCTCGGTGAGCTTGGCATGATCGCGCAGGGCCGCAGACTGCCCGTCGTCGGAAAACAGCGGTGCGAAGAAATCGGCGGTGTAGCGCAGCTTCTTGACCGTCTTGCGGAGGCGGTGCCGGGCTGCATCGTCGAGGCGCGCGAAGTGGCGCCCGCGCTTGCGGACCTTCCGGTGCAGCCGGTCCAGCGCCTCGGCCGCGAAACCGCGTACCGGACGTGCGCATGGCGCCGCGGCTTCATCACCCGTGCGCCAGTCGCCGATGGTGAGCCACTCGACGAAATCGAGCATCAGATGCCGCGCGCGCGGAGCAAGCAGCGCTGCGGTGGCGCGCGCATAGGCGGCTTCGCGCGCGGGACGCAGCCGGTCGGCGAGGGCGCCCGGTCCGGCGCGCACGGCGAGAACGTCGAGATCGCGCGCCGCGCCCAATTCGCCAGCAAGCCAGCGTAGCTCGTCGTCCCAGCGCGCGGCAGCGGAGGGCGGAAACAGCGGCGCGTGAACCGCGAGCGCCGAACGCAGCCGTCGCAGCGCGACGCGCGCCTGATGCAGCGCGCCGGGATCGCCGCGCTTGATCACCGTTGCGGCGTTGAGGCGGAACTGGCGCAGGCAGGCGCGGGCGATGGCGCAAAACGCCTCCGCCGCCGTGATCCCGGCCGCCAGCGCCACCGGCCGGGCTTTTTCGGCGGGAGCCGGCGGCGCGAGCAGCCGGTAGCCGCGGTCGGCCTTGCTGAGTATAGCGATCTGAACCGGGGTTGCCGCATCGATCCGGCGGGCGAGGGCGAACAGCGCGGGGATTGCGCTGCCCTTTGCCTCGAGCTCGATCTCGTCGATCGGGGTTTCGGCGTCGGGGGTGGCGACGCGGGCGTGATCGAGTGCGACCTCGATCCCGCCCAAATCCCAGAGCATCCGTTCGTTTTCGATCGTAAAGACGGGGCCAAGCTTCGCCGTGCGCGCGCCCAGCGTCGCCGCGACTGGGGTGCGATCGTCGAGCACGGGGATGTCGCCTTCCACCGCAAATTCCCATTCGGCGCGTGCGAAGAGGCCTGCGGCCGCGGCGCGCGCCTTCACCGTCTGGAGGCGCTTGGTGCCGCTCGTGCGGATACGCAGCGAAAAGCCCGCGGCGGCGAGCGCGCGGTCGGGAGTGTCGAAATAGACCGCATGCTGGGCGATCATCGTCGGCGGCGCGCCGAACAGCGCCGGCCAATCGACCGTGCTGCGCGCGTCCGGCGCGAGTTCGAGCTTGAGCTCGACCTCTTCGCTCGACTTGCCGCCCATCCCTTGCCCCTCTTGCGATCGCCACCGACCCGTGCCGCTGCTTAGCGCCTTCGCGTCCGGATTGCCATCGCCTGGCGGCGCAGCCGGAACTTGCCGTGGGATGAACGCGGGGGGCGTTTTGCGACATTTTGCGACACTATTCCGACGATGCGGCAATGCTGTGGGACAAACGGAGCCTAGAAGGGTGTCATCGGGACCGAAGGCTCTCCCCCCTTTCATGTGGTCCCTTGGACAGGAGTTCGTGACGTGAAGAAAAAGATGACCCTTTTGACGCTGGGCGCCGCGCTGATCGCGGTGCCGGTGCTGGCTGCCCCCGGCGGCGACCGCAACATGGGCGACGCCAACAAGGACGGCGTGCTGACCCGCGCTGAGGTCGAAGCGCACGCCAAGGCGATGTTCGTCAAGCTTGACATCAACAAGGACGGCAAGCTCGACCAGGCCGATCGCGCCGCACGCCATGCCGAAAAGCGCGCCCAGATGTTCGACCGCCTTGACGCCAACAAGGATGGCAGCATCAGCAAGGCCGAATGGGACCAGGCCGATGCCGCGCGCCAGGCGAAGCGCGCCGAATGGAAAGCCAAGCGCGGCGAACGCGCCGGTGCGCCGGGCGGAGGCGGCGAGCGGCACGCGATGCGCGGCCATCACGGCGGCAAGCGCGGCGGACATGGCGGTCCGGGCGGCTGGATGAAGGCCGATGCCAGTGGCGACAAGGCAATCAGCCAGGCCGAATTTGTCGCCGGCGCGCTGGCGCGCTTCGACCGGTTGGATACCAACAAGGACGGCAAGGTGACAGCGGAAGAGCGGCAGGCCATGCGCCAAGGGATGCGCGACAAGCGCGGTGCGCCGCCGGCGCCGCCCGCCGCCAACTGATTGGCAGCGACGCGGGCGGCGTGGGCGGGCCTATCCCCCCTCCCTGGCCCCCCACGCTGGCATTGCCTTTGCCGCCGCGTCCTGCCAGCTATCGCCCATCGGCCCCCTGCGGGCCGGTGGGCGAACTATTTATTTGTAGCGGATAACCATGACCGATAGCGACACCCCCCGCATTCTGCTGATCGACGACGAACCGTCGATCCGCGAGCCGCTTTCCGAATATCTGGAGGCGCAGGGATTTGCCGTGACCGACGCGGCCAATGCCGCCGAAGCGCGGTCGGTGCTGCGCGCGCAATCGGTCGACCTGGTAGTAAGCGACATCATGATGCCCGGCGAAGACGGCCTGTCGCTGACCCGCCATCTGCGCGAGACGAGCAGCATCCCCGTGATCCTGCTCACCGCGCGCGCCGAAGATACCGAGCGCATCATCGGGCTGGAGATCGGCGCCGATGACTATGTCGTCAAACCCTTCAACCCGCGCGAACTGGTCGCGCGCATCCGCACCGTGCTGCGCCGGACGCAGGCGAACGGCCGCGCGGTCGATCCGGGCGGGACGAGCTATGCCTTCGGGCCGTGGGTGCTGCGCGAGGTCGAACGCGTGCTGGTCGACGAGGCGGGCACCGAAGTCGCGCTGTCGTCGGGCGAATTTCACTTGCTTCACGCGCTGGTGCGCCATCCGCGACAGGTGATGAGCCGCGACCGGCTGCTCGATCTGGTGCGCGGGCGCGAGGCCGACATCTTCGACCGCGCGATCGACAATCTGGTCAGCCGCCTGCGCAAGAAGATCGAGGAAGACCCCACGCACCCGCAGATCGTCAAGACGGTGTGGGGCGGCGGCTATACGCTGGCTTGCGAGGTCAAGCGGCTGGGGCCGGCCGCATGAGCATTCGTCTGTGGCCGCGCAGCCTGATCGGGCAGTTGGTGCTGGCCGTCGCAGCGATGCTCTTCGTCGCGCAGGGGATCAATTTCGTGATGCTCGCACGCGGCCAGAAGCAGCAGACGCTTGCGCATGGCGGCGGCATGGCGGTCGCACGGATCATCGATGCGATCGATCGCGACCGACGCGGCCGGATCGACGACGGCGCCGCGAGAGGCCGGCACGACCGGGTCCAGAAACTACTGATTACCGACGGGCCGCCGCCGCTGATTCCGGGGTCGGTGCCGCTTGCCGACCTGTCAGCCTATGTCGCCGACCTGCTGAGCGAGGGCGGGGTCAAGGCGAGCGAGGTGTCCGCGTGGGCGATGCCGCTGCGGCCGCGTGCGCAGAAGACCAGCTATCCCGGCCGCGTCGTCGTGGTGAGCGCGCGCGTCGACGGGCGCTATTTCACCGTGCGGAGCCGCATTCCGGCGACCGGCGGGCGCCTGCAAGGCTTTTTGCTATGGCAGACGCTGTCGCTCTATCTGCTGCTCCTCGTGCCGATCATCCTGATCGCGTGGCGCGTCGCGGCGCCGCTGCGCGAGTTGACCCGCGCGGTGCGGGCCAATCCGGCGGCGCGCGATCTGCCGCCGATCGACGAGGCGGGTCCGTCCGACGTGCGCGACCTGATTGCGGCGTTCAACGCCTATCGCGCGCGCATCGGCACGATGCTCGCCGACAAGGACCGGATGCTGGGTGCGGTCGGCCACGATCTGCGCACCCCGCTCGCAAGTCTGCGCGTCCGCGTCGAGCAGGTCGACGACGACCTGCTGCGCGAAAAGATGATCGCCTCGATCGAGGAAATGACCGCGATGCTGGCCGACATATTGGCGCTCGCGCGGTCGGGGGCGGGAACCGAGGCGCCCGAGGCGATCGCGCTGCCGCTGCTACTGCGCGAACTGACGGCAGACTATGGCGAGCAGGGCAAGGATGTCGCGGCGGGCGCGCTCGCCGAGGCGGCGGTGCGGGCGCGCCCGATGCTGCTGCGCCGGGCGCTGCGCAACCTGATCGACAATGCGCTGGCCTATGGCGTTCGCGCGCGGCTGTCGGTGGTGCGCGAGGGCGACCATGCGCGCATCATCGTGTCCGATGACGGCCCGGGGCTGACCGACGAGCAAATCCGCACGCTGGTCGAACCCTTTGCGCGCGGCGAGCAGTCGCGGAACCGCGCGACGGGTGGCGCCGGCCTCGGCCTGTCGATCGCGCGCGAGATTGCGGCGGGCGAGGGCGGCGAGCTGGTACTGGCGAACCGCCCGGGCGGCGGGCTCGAAGCCGCGATTGTGCTACCGGTTCTGACGTAAGTCGGGTGGTTAGCCGAAGTCCGCTGGCATCGCACTGGGTTCGCTGACCATCGCAAATCGGACCTCAGCGAAGTTCACCTGCAATGTGTCTTCCAGCGCAACCGCGTAACCCTCGATGAGCGGTAGCCGCTGTTCGTGAAGGTGAAGGATGATGCCAAGGCCAAAATCCAGCCCTTCAACCGCGACCCAAACATGCTCTCCTAAATGAAGACTTTCCCGGCGAGGGGCAATCGGTGCAGCTAGGGTTGTGAAGAAACCTCCGCCGGTGTTTTCGCGTGACAACACCTCAGCATCGAGCAGACGGTCAAGACCTCTTGCGAGATTACCAGCTTCTGCAAAAATTGCCTGCAATGCGGCGCGTTCCAGTTGAGTCAGGCCAGCCATCTGGTTTTTTTGGCTTCGATCACCTAAGTCCGCGATGGGGTCGTTATCAGGCGTAAATCGCAATCGCCTGGCTGCCGTGCAGCACCGGTTCGCCGGCGCGGTTCCACAGCATCATGTCCTGCACCGACAGCCCGTTGCGGGCGAAGCCGGTCTTGGCTGAGAGCAGCCACCAGCCGTCGTCGGTCTCGGGCTTTGCGGTGAGCATGTTGACCGTCCAGTTCATCGAGCTGATCGGACCGAATTCGGTGAACAGCGCCATCGCCGCGGGGGGCAGCGCATCGCCCATCGCGAGCAGCGCGACCGCCGGATGACAGGCGGGCTCTTCGACAAAGCGCACCCAGGTCAGATATTCGCCGACATCGCTTTTCCAGTTGAAGCGCGGGCCGGTCGTCGGGCGCATGTCGAAATGGCGGGTGAAGCTGGGCCGCGCCTTGTGCTCGGGCACCGGCTGAAGCGTTTCGGGGGCGGGCGCGTCGGGTATGGCGAGCCGGTCGTGATCGAGATGGCTTTGCCGGTCGGGCGAGAAGGCGAAGACCGCGGCGGTGCCGAAGCCTGCATCGCTGGTGACGCCAGCGTCGATGAACAGGCTCGATTTCGATTGGCGCAGCACGCGCGTATGCACGGTGCAATCGCCGCTGACCGGCCCGACGAAGCTGATCTGCGCATAGCGAAGCGGCGCCTCGGTCGGGTGGAGCGCCATCGTGCCGGCGAGCGCGACCGCCGAGCTGATCCCGCCATAGGCCGTGCGGCCCTGCATCCAGCCGTCGTCGATATGCGCCGTCGCGACATTGCCGTCGACGCGCAGGGTGGAGAGCAGCGCGTCGAGCGCGCTGGGGGAGCTTGTCATCGGTAAACTCAATCCTCGATCTGGAAGGTCAGTCCGGCATGGGCGGTCAGCCGGTCGATCAGGGCCTGACCAAGCAGCGCGCCGGGGGTCCACACGCCGCCCGCGCCATCGGTTTCGAGCAGCGTCATGCCGGTTTCGGCGAGCATCTTCGACGTCGATCCATAGCCGGGGTCGCGGTCGCCCTGGACGCTGGCGCGGATCGTGGTGCCGTCGGGATATTCGCCAACGAAGAGGATGTCATAGAAGCCGTTTTCGCGCTCTTCCTTGCTCGGTCCCTCGCCGGGTTTGAGCTTGGATTCGCCGAAGGGGTTCGCCTTCGCCATCGCTTCGGCCATCGCCTTTCCGGCCTCGCCGATCGTCGTCATCACCATCTCGTCATAGACAAGGTCGGACCCCCATGGGTGGCCGAGCAGGAAATTGGTGCGGTGGACATTTTTGGTGTTGATCGGCGCCATCACGAAGGGCGCAGTCCAGGTGCCGGTCGCATGATCATATTCGGGGATCAGTCCCGACGGCTGGTGCGGACCTTCGAACCCCGGGGTCAGCGCGAAGGAGGATTTGAGCAACAGCGCGAGCGACGGCTTCTTGGCGACGGCCTTCAGTGTTTCGGTCAGGCTGGCGATGGTGCCGCCCGAGGCGCCGCCCTGCATCTTGCGTACGCGGCCCTTCACGCGCGGCGCGGGTTTGCCGTGGCGCTTCACCGCCTCGGCCTGGAGAAACAGCACGCCGAGGTCGAAGGGGATCGAATCGAAGCCGCACGAAAAGGTGATGCGCGCGCCCGATGCCTGCGCCTGATCCTGATGCGCGTCGATCATCTCGCGCATCCAGCCGGGCTCGCCGCACAGATCGGCATAGGCGGTTCCGGCCTTGGCGCAGGCGTTGACGAGGTCGCTGCCATAAAGCTGATAGGGGCCGACGGTGGTCAGCACGACGCGCGTGCGATGCGCCATCATGTCGAGGCTGGCGGGCTCGCTGGCGTCGGCGACGACGAGCGGCGTGTCGGCCGGCGCGCCGATCAGGTCGCGCACCTCGGCAAGCTTGTCGAGACTGCGTCCCGCCATCGCCCATTTGGGCGCGTCCTTGCGGCCGCCATAATGCTGCACGAAATATTCGGCGACGAGGCGGCCGGTAAAGCCGGTCGCACCATAGACGATGATGTCGAATTCGCGGGCCTCTGCCACGGCACCCTCCCATTTACGTAAACGTTAACTAAAGGCTAGCGCAGATGGGCGGCCGTGCCAAGGGGCGTCGCGTCGCGCCGGGTCCGCGGGCCTCAATCCACCAGCGTCAGGCGGCGGGCGTCAGCGACCGTGCAAGCGCCACCCATTCGGCGACGCTGACCGTCTCAGCGCGCCGGGTCGGATCGATACCGAGCGCGTCCAGCGCCTCGATCGCGCCGGGAACCCCCTTGAGGCTCTGGCGCAGCATCTTGCGGCGCTGTCCGAACCCCTTTTCGGTGAGCTTCGACAGCACCGCAGGCGACACGCCCGGCGGTTCGTCTCCCAGGGTGACATGGACGATCGCCGACATCACCTTGGGCGGCGGGGTGAACGCCGAGCGGTGGACCTTCATCGCGAGCTTCGCCTGGGCGCGCCACTGCGCCAGCACCGCGAGCCGCCCGTAAGCCGAGCTGCCGACGGGGGCGACGATGCGTTCGGCGACCTCGAGCTGGAACATCAGCGTCAGCGACAGCCATTGCGGCGGCCAGGCAGCGGGTTCGAGCCAGCGCGTGAACAGTGCGGTACCGACATTATAGGGAAGGTTGGCGACGATATGATAGGGGCCGCCCGCCAGCGCGTTCGCATCGACCGCCATCGCGTCGTCTGACACGACGGTCAACCGGCCGTCGAAGGCATCGGCAAGATCGGCGAGCAGCGGCAGGCAGCGTTCGTCGCGTTCGACCGCGATCACCCGCGCCCCGGCGCGCAACAGCGCGCGCGTCAGCCCGCCCGGTCCGGGACCGACCTCGAACACCGTCGCGCCGTCGAGATTGCCGGGGATCGCCGCGACGCGATCGAGCAATTGTTCGTCGAAAAGGAAATTCTGCCCAAGCGCCTTGCTGGCCGAGAGGCCGTGCGCGCGCACGACATCGCGCAGCGGCGGCAGCGGACGATTGGGCTGCGTCGTCACGCGGCGGCGGCGCAGCCGCGCGCCCGCGCCCCGGCCATCCGCGCGGCCATTGCGATCGCGGCGATCGTCGGTCCGGGATCGGCGGTTCCCGAACCCGCGATGTTGAAGGCGGTACCATGATCGGGCGAGGTACGGATGATCGGCAGCCCGAGCGTCAGGTTGACGCCGTCGTGGAAATGCAGCGCCTTGAACGGCGCCAGCGCCTGATCGTGATAGCCGCAGAGCAGAGCGTCATAGCGGTCGCGGATGCCGGGTGCGAACAGCGCATCGGCGGCGAGCGGGCCGTCGACGACGATCCCCTCGGCGGCAAGCTGCTCGATCGCGGGGGCGATGATGCGGATTTCCTCGTCGCCGAGTCGGCCGCTTTCGCCGGCATGGGGGTTGAGCCCGGCCATCGCGAGGCGCGGCTGGGCGATACCGAAGTCGCGGATCAGGCCGCGCACGACGATGCGCGCCTTGGCAACGATAAGCTCGGCGGTCAGGCGTTCGGGCACCTCGGCGAGCGGGATATGGACGGTCAGCGGTACGACGCGCAGGCCGGGGCCGGCGAGCATCATCACCGCATTGGTCGCGGTAACGCCGCAGCGTTCGGCGATGAATTCGGTCTGCCCCGGATGGGTATAGCCGATGCTTTGCAGCGCATGTTTCGACACCGGACCCGTCACCAGCGCCGCGGCGGCGCCGTTGCGGGTGAGACCGATGCCGGTTTCCAGCGCATGCAGGGCGCAAGTCGCGCCGGCCGCAGTCGGTTCGCCGGGGGTGAGGGGGCCGCTGTCCTCGAGATGCCAGACGGGCAGCGCCGTGTCGAACAGCCGTCCGGCCTCCTCCATGTCGTTGACGCGAACGATCGGACCGTCCCAGACGGCTTCGATCACCGCAGCGTCGCCGACGGTGACGAAGGGGGGAAGGTCGTGCTTGTCGCGTTCGGCCCAGGCGCGGGCCGCAACTTCGGGACCGACGCCCGCCGGGTCGCCCATGGTGACCGCGATCGGGCGTCGTTTAATCATAGCCGTCATCAATTATATTCGATCACCGCATCCCGGCGCAGGTCGCGCAGATAGCGTTGCGCGCGCTTGTTGACCTTGTCCTCGAGCAGCTTCTGCTCGATCGCCTGAACGTCGGGAGCGGTCGCCGATTCAGGCAGGTCGCGGCCGCAAAGGACCAGGACGCTGACCCCTTCATTGGCGGCGCCGAACGGCTGAGTGACTTGGCCGATCTGCATGTTGGTCAGCGTGTTCTGCAGCTGCGGTGGCAATGCGCGCATCGAGATATTGTCGCGCGACACGACATTCGCGCCGAGCTTGGCGGCGATATCGTCGGCCGCGCCGCAACCGGCGATGCTGCGCGTCGCGTCGGCGAACTGGCTGGCGAGCTCGCTCGCCTTTGCTTCGGTCGTGCCGGGGGCGAAATCGAGCGACACCTGCTTGAGGCTGAGCACCGCGTCGCGCGGGTCGGCCGTCAGAACCTGGCGCCGGTCGATCATCAGCAGGATCGATATCCCGCCCGGGACTTCGACCGGGCCGACGAGCTGGCCGGGCTGCATGTTGAGCGCCGCCTGCGCCATCGACGGCGGAAGGGTCGCGGGGCGGACCCAGCCGAGATCGCCGCCAACGACCGCGGTCGAGGCTTCGGAGAATTGGCGTGCATAGGCAGCGAAGCTGCCGCCGGCCTGAAGCGCCTGAATGATCTTTTGCGCATTCGCCATCACGGCGGCGGCATTTTCGGGCGTCGTCGCGAGATAGATTTCGCCGAGGTGCAGTTCGTCCTGACCCTTGGCCTCCTGCAGCCGCTTGACCACCGCTTCCACCTCGTCGGTCGATACATTGGTCGTCGACTGGATATTGCGCGACAGCAGGCGGTCCCAAGCAAATTCGCCGCGGATTTGCTGCTTCACCGCGGCGGCCGAAGACCCCTTGGACGCGAGATATTTGCTGAATTCGTCGGGCGTCTGCTTGAAACGCGCCGCCAGCCGGGCAAATTGTTCGTTGATGACATTTTCGTCGATGTCGATCTTTGCCGCGCGGGCTTCCTGAATCTGGAGCTTTTCGTCGATCAGGTTGCTGAACACCTGCTGGCGCAGCCGCTGAATTTCCTCGGCGGGCAATTCCATATTGTTGTTCGCAATGCGGATCAGCGCCATGCGCTGCTCGATGTCGGTCGCGGTGATGACTTCGCCGTTGACGATCGCCGAGGGGCGATAGACGTTGGGCTTGCCGTCGCCGTAAAGCTGGACATTGCCGGGAATGGCGAGGTTGGTCGCAGGGGTTTCGCTGTCGGCTACGGTCTGGGCCGACACCGGGACGGACCCCACGGCCGCAGCGGCAATCAGTCCGAACATGGTCGAAATTTTGGTCATTGCCATCCTATTCGAGTAAGAATGCGACGCTCCGTATCAGCCGAAGCGCCCGATGGTCCAGCGCAATCCGCCATCCGGACCTTTGAAGCCGGGAGATAGCGGGAAAACGCTGAACGCAGGCTGAGCGATCAGAAACCGAGGTTGCGGAACGCGACGCGGAAAGAGAAGCTGTTGCCGCGCCGCGCGTCGCCGGTGTCGATGTAATCGCGGCGCCAGGTGAAGGCGATCGACAGGCAGTCGTCGTCATAGGCGACGCCGAGCCGGTGGCGAATCGGGTCGAAGCCGTCCGATGTGCTGAGCGGATCGTCGGCCTTGCTGGTCAGATCGACGATCGCCGAGCCGAAGATCGACCAGTTTTTCGCGACCGCCACGCGGCCGCCGACGCGCGCTTCTTCGCGATCCTGCAGATCTTCGCCGAGCAGGGTGATGTCGCGGTTGAGGCGCGAATAGCCGAGCACGGCATAGGTCGAGCGGCTGCCGATCGTCGCGTCGAATTCGTTGCGGCGGATCGCCAGATTATCCTTGTCGAGCCGGAAGCGGTGGGTGAGGCGCAGGAAATCCCTGTAGGCGACGGTCGTCCGCCCGACGATGTCGGAGAGCCGGTCGGTGAGCCCCGTCCCGTCGGGGAACAGCGTCGGCTTGTCCGACAGGCGATAGCTTTGCCCGATGACGCTGCTGATATTGAAGCCGGGGCGACTGAAATTCCATTCAACGCCATAGGTGATGCGCGCGCCGTCCTCGAACCGGTCGTAGCCGTTGAAGCGATTGATCGCGAATAGATTGCCGTCCTCAAGATCGAAGGCGCGCGAATCCTCGTTCGGAATATCGACATTCTTGAGCGGCGGCGTCGCGACGATCTGCACTCGCGGGGTCAGCGTCTGGGTGCCGCCGAGGAATTCGCCGATGAAGGGCCAGCGCATGTCAGCGGCGATGGCGGCGATGCCGCGGGCCTGCCAGCCCGACTTGCCGCGATAGTCGGCGATCGGCGTCAGCAGATTTTCGTCACTGTGATAGACATCGCCGCGCACCAGTGCGGTCAGCGTGACTTCCTGGCCGAGCCCTGTCAGACCGCGCAGATCCCAGCGCGCGCCGGCGAAGGCGCGCTGCGTATCCTGTCCCGCGGTGCGGGCGATCGACAGCGTGTTGAGCTGAAGCTCAAACTGTCCGCCCAGCCACGGATCGGGCAGGCGTTGGCGATAGTCGATGATCGGAAGCGCGATCGGTTGCTGTCCCTGGCTGTCGCCCGCGCGCAGGGTCTGCGTCGCCCAGCCGGCGATCGACAAATAGCTCTGCCCACCGATCCGCTCGAGCTCGAACATCGATCGCAACCTGTCGTCGCGGCTGATATCGTAGCGGCGCATGAAGGTGCGGTCGGTGGTGATCCGGCCCGAATAGGTCAGGCTCCACTTGGGATCGAACTGGAACTTGCCTGCGCTTTCCAGATAGCCGCGAAAATCGTTGCGCTGATCGGCGGCGGTGCCGGTTCCGGTCAGCGGCACCACCGAGCTGTAGGTCGCGTAGCCGTTGATTCGGAAAGCGCCGATATCGGTGAGAGCGCGGAACTCGCCTTCGATCATCGGCGCTGTATTGGTGTAGACGTGCGGCGTGATCGTCAGGTCGCGGTCGGGGGCGAGGCGCAGATAATAGGGAAGGGCAATTTCGAACCCGTTGGTGCGGCCGAGGCGGACGTCGGGGACGAGGATACCGCTGCCCGCATCATTGTTGGCGGGGTGGCTGAGCCCCGGCAGCGGGATGAGCGGCAGGCCGAAGACTTCGACGCGCGCGCCCTTGTAGCGGATCTTGTTCTTCGCCTGGTCGTAAACGACGCGGACGGCGCGGATCTGCCAGCTGGGGTTCTTGGGGCAGCCCGCGTCATCTTCGACTGGGCAGGGGGTGTAGGCGGCGTTTTCCAGCTCGATATTGCCGTTGTCGAAGCGCCTACCCTTCACCGCGGCGAGCCGCGCGCCATTATCGAACACGACGAGCATATTTTGGACGATGCCGTCGCGCAGCGTGTCGGTCAGCACGATGCGGTCGCCATAGGCGGTGTCGCCTTCGGGATTCTTGATCGCGACATCGCCCTCGGCGACCACTTCGCCGGTCTTGCGGTTCCACGTCACCTTGTCGGCGCGCATCGAGATGGTGTCGCGGTTCATTTCGACATTGCCGTCGGCAACGACGATGTCGGCATCGCTGTCGTAATTCAGATTGTCGGCGGCAAAGCCGATCTGTTCTTCGTCACCGGGCTTCGGTGCATCGACCGTGACGGCCGAAACGTCGCGATTCTGGAGGTCGGGCTGCGCGGCCGGAGCCGACGCGGGCGTGTCGGTCTGTGCCGCGGCGGGCACGGCGACAAGCAGCATGCCGCTTGCGGTGGCGACCCAAAGGGGCCGCGCGCGCGCCGCGTGGGGGAACAAAGTCCGACTCATTTAATTTCTTTGTCCCACACCTTATCTTGCGTCCACCCTTTGCGGGCTGGCTGCTTTAGTTTTGCAACTCGCGAGCGAAACCCCTATCGGTCCGGCACGTTCCAATCAATCATCGCATAAGAGAGTTAAAAGATGGACATTCAGTTTGTCGCGCAAATCGATGCGTCTGCCGACGTTGTCGCATTTCCGGTCCGCAAGGGCGAGGCTGGCGCCCTCGGCGCGTTGCTCGGCGCGCTGGCGAAGCAGGCGCGGTTCGACGGCGCCGCGGGTTCGGTGGCCGAAACCGCCGCTTTCGATGGCGACCGGGCCACGCGGCTGCTGCTGGTGGGCATCGGCGAAGGGACGGTCCATGATCTCGAGCGCGGCGGCGGCGCGCTGACCGCGCGGCTGCAGACGAGCGGCGTGGCGGTGCTGCACGTCGATTTTGCGAGCGCGGGCCAGATCGACGAGGATGATGTGCTCGCCTTCGCGATGGGTGCGAAGCTGCGCGATTGGCGCATCGACACCTATCGCACCCGCCTTTCCGACACCGCCAAGCCCAGCCTGAAAACCATCGTGATCGCGTCGCCCGCGGGCGATATTTCGGCGCGCTGGGGCAGCTATTCGGCGGTTGCCGACGGCGTGGCGCTGACCCAGACGCTGGTCGCCGAGCCGCCGAACATCCTCTATCCCGAAAGCTTCGTCGAGCGCTGCCAGCATCTGGCCGACCTTGGCGTCGAGATCGAGGTGCTCGACGAACGGCAGATGAAGGCGCTCGGCATGGGCGCGCTGCTTGGCGTCGCGCAAGGGTCGGTGCGGCCGCCGCGGCTGCTCGCGATGCGCTGGAACGGCGGCAATGCCGACGACAAGCCGGTCGTATTCATCGGCAAGGGCGTGACCTTCGATACCGGCGGGATCAGCCTGAAGCCCGGCCCGGGCATGGACATGATGAAGTGGGACATGGGCGGCGCGGGCGCCGTCGCGGGCGCGATGAAAGCGATCGCGGGCCGCAAGGCCAAGGCGAATGTCGTCGGCATCGTCGGCCTTGTCGAAAATATGCCCGACGGCAATGCGCAGCGCCCCGGCGACATCGTCACCACCATGTCGGGCCAGACGGTCGAGGTGCTCAATACCGACGCCGAAGGGCGGCTGGTGCTGTGCGACGCGATCACCTGGGCGCAGAAGGTCTATGAGCCCAAGGTCATCGTCGATCTGGCGACGCTGACCGGCGCGATGGTGATCTCGCTCGGCCACGAATATGCGGGCATTTTCGCCAATGACGACGGGCTTTCAGAAAAACTGATCGCAGCGGGTGAGGCGACGAACAACAAGCTGTGGCGCTTTCCGCTGTCGCCGGCCTATGACAAGCTGATCGATAGTCCCATCGCCGACATGAAGAATATCGGCCCGCGCGAAGGCGGTTCGATCACCGCGGCGCAGTTCCTCAAGCGCTTCGTCGAGGACGGAGTCGCCTGGGCGCACCTCGACATCGCCGGCACGGCCTGGAGTGACAAGGACGGCCCGGTGTGGGCGAAGGGCGCGACGGGCTATGGCGTCCGCCTGCTCGACCGCTATATCGCCGACAATCACGAAGGCTGATCCGGTTCGGGGAGCATGGCGCGCGTCGACTTCTATCGGCTGACCCGCGACCCGGTCGAACGGGTGCTCCCCGCGATCGCCACGCGCATATTGGAAGGCGGCAACCGGTTGCTCATCGTCGCCGCCGCGGCGTTGCAGCGGCAGGCGATCGACGAGGCGCTGTGGACGCTGCAACCGGCAAGTTTCCTGCCGCACGGCGCGGCGGGATCGCCGGACGAGGCGATCGAGCCGATCCTGCTCGCGGGCACGCTCAGCGCCTCGGCGATCAACGGCGCCACCCATGTCGCGCTCGCCGATGGCGAATGGCGCGAAGAGGCGCTGGCGTTCCAGCGCGCATTCCTGTTGTTCGACAACAGCCGCATCGACGATGCGCGCGCGACCTGGCGCGCGCTGACCACGGCCGAGGGCGTGGAAATTCACTTCTGGAAACAGGATGAACGCGGACGCTGGTCCGAAGGGCCGTGACGCGATAGGCTGGCCGAGCCGGGGCAGATCGTCTTCTGTGAGGGGGATCACCGACGGCAATCGGGTCGCACCCTAGGGACAGCAGCCGAGAGATTCGGGGGCAACAGGAGGTAGATTATGGCGACGCTCAGGACATTGACGCTTGGCACCGCGATCGCGCTGGCGATAACGCTTTCGGCGTGCGGGTCGAAATCCGAAAAGGAAGTCGCGAGCGGCACTTACACCGACCCCGAAACCGGAAAGACCGCCGACTATAAGGTGACGTCCGACACCAGCGGCGAAAATGGCACGATCAGCATCAAGACCGAGGACGGCGAGATGCAGTTCGGCGGCGGCGCGGGCAATGCGAAATTCCCCGCCGGTTTCTCGCCCTATCCGGGTGCAAAGGTTACGGGCGGCTTCACCGCGACGAACAAGGATGGGGCTGGCGGCATGGCGAGCTTTGAGGTCAAGGGCCAGGCCGCTGACGTGATCGCGCATTTCCGCAAGCAGGCCGAGGCCGCGGGCATGAAGATCACGACCGAGGTCAAGGCCGGCGAAACCGCTATGTTCGGCGCCGAACGGCCTGGCGACAGCAAGTCAGGCGTGCAGGTCACGGCGACGCAGGCGGGCGACATGGTCAACGGGTCGATCACCTACGGCCACGGCGGCTGATCCGGCGCCGGGAAAGGCCCCCGCGCTCTTTGCTTGCGGAGCGGCGAAAGCGCGGCTAGAGGCGCGCCCATTCCGACAAGATATAAAGCAGGAGCTTTCCCAATGGCGGTCACCCGCACCTTTTCGATCATCAAGCCCGACGCGACCCGCCGCAACATCACCGGCGCCGTCACCAAGATGCTGGAAGACGCCGGCCTGCGCGTCGTCGCGTCGAAGCGCATCCACATGACCAAGGAACAGGCCGAGGGCTTTTACGCGGTCCACAAGGAACGCCCCTTCTTCGGCGAACTCGTCGAATTCATGACCTCGGGTCCGGTCGTCGTCCAGGTTCTCGAAGGCGAGAATGCGATGCAGCGTAACCGCGACGTGATGGGCGCTACCAACCCCAAGGACGCGGCCCCCGGCACGATTCGCAAGGAGCTGGCCGAAAGCATCGAAGCGAACACGGTGCACGGCAGCGACAGCGACGAAAATGCGGCGATCGAAATCGCCTATTTCTTCAAGCCCGAAGAAATCGTCGGCTGAACCAGCCGAGCCGCAAGGCCAAAGAGGCCGCCGGAGTGATCCGGCGGCCTTTTTCAGCTGCGCGACGGGTAGATGCCTTGGATCGCGACGCAGTAGCGAATGGCTAGTGTCGGCTGCGTTTTGACTGCGCCCGACGCCGCGGGCTCGCGGGCGACGCTGCTGTCGCCGCCCTTTTGGCCGAGCACCAGCGGCGGTACGTCACGGCCGTTACCTACATGGACCGGCGCGCGTCCCCGCAGATCAGGGAGCGCAAAGGTCTTGCTCCCATCCCCGCCATAAGTCGTTCCCAGCAACGAAAAAAGCGCCAAATTCTCGCTGATTGACACGAGTTGGCCATTGGCTTCGGTCCAACCGCGCGGACAGAAGGTCGCGGCTGTCATCATTACTTCGCCGATAAAAGGGTCGCTCGCTGCATGAGCTGGCACAGATGTCGCCAGCAGCGCCACGCCCACGATCGAAAATGCATTGAATTCCTTGCCCATCGTCAAATCCCCCAGATCTAGCAGCGCACTTCTCGGGAAGGGGCGGAGCGCTGTCAACATGCCCGCAATCAGGTGGAAGGGGCGGTGGCGGAGCGGCTGGCGCTAGAGCAGCGGGCTGACCGTCGCGACGAGGTTTTGCCACAGCCGCCGGACGATGCCGAAGGATGCGACATCGGCGGCGCCGACGGGTATCGAATCGGCGCGGTAGACTTCCTGTCGCGCGCGAAGTTCGGTAGCGAAGGCCTCGTCACGTAACAGGATATTATTCTCGAAATTGAGTTCGAAGCTGCGGCGATCGAGGTTGGCGGAGCCGATCAGTGCGACTTCGCCGTCGACCACCATCGTCTTGGCGTGGAGCAGGCCGGGACGATATTCGTAGAGCTTTACCCCCGCGTCGACGAGGTCGGCATAATAGCTGCGGCTCGCGCCCGCGACGACGCGGCTATCGTTGCGGTGCGGCACGATCATCACCGTCGCGACGCCGCGCCGCGCGCAGTCGAGCAGCGCGAAGAGCAATTGTTCGTCGGGGACGAAATAGGGGGTGGTGACGACCAGCTCGTGCCGCGCCGAATGGATGAGCGCGGTGAAACAGGCGGTCATCGCGGCATAGCGAACATTGGGGCCGGTCGCGATCACCTGCGCCGCGATGCCCGGGTCGGCGGCGGCAGGAGGCTCGGCATCGTCCTGCAAAAGGTCGCCGATGTCGTCGCCGCGCTCGCTTTCCCAGTCGGCGGCAAAGACAAACTGGCAGTCTCGCACCACCGGGCCTTCCCAGCGCGTCATGATGTCGACCCATGGCGCATATTTCGACTTGATGCGAAATTCGGGGTCCGCGAGATTCTGGCTGCCGCACCAGGCGATGCGATTGTCGATGATGAGTTGCTTGCGGTGATTGCGCAGGTCGAAGCGCCCGCGGATCAGCGTCCAGATGAGCCCGCCGATCGGCAGCGCGATGCGCGCATCGACCCCGGCATTTTCGAGCTCGATCCAATAGGCCGACCGGATGAAACCGCGCGAGCCGAGCGCGTCGGCGAGGACGCGGACCTTCACGCCGCGCCGGGCCGCGCGGACCAGCGCGTCCTTGATCCGGAAGCCGTTACTGTCGGCGAGCCAGATATAGAAACAGAGGTGGACGGTCGACTTCGCATTGTCGATGTCGTCGACCATCTCGCGGATCGCGGCGTTGCTGTCGGCGGCGAGGCGGGCGCGATTGCCCGCGGTCGGCGGCAGCGCGTTCACCGTTTCGGCGAGCGCGAAGGGCGCCGCCCAGGCGCTGCGGGCGAGCGCGCGGCGGACGGCGTCCTTCTCGCTGGGGTGCGGCAGATGCGCCTCGATCGCGGCATAGCGCGCGCGGCGCTTAGCACTGATCCGCGCCTCGCCGAGCAGCAGATAGGCGAGGATGCCGACGACCGGCACCGCGATCGTCGCGATCAACCACGCGAGCCGTGAGGCGGGCTCGCGCTGCGGCCGCAGGATGATCCGGCTCAGGATGACGATGAAGACCGCGATGTACGCGGCCCACAGGATCAGGGCGAAATCATACTCCATCGCCGCCAGTTCATCGTGCTTTGGCGCAAAATGCCAGTGCGAATTTTGGGGGAGGGGAAAGGTGGGGCATCCTTGGCGTCATTGCGAGGAGCGAAGCGACGCGGCAATCCCGGGCGGGCGTAATCCGCTCTGGGTTGCTTCGCTCCGCTCGCGATGACGAATTGGCTGACTGCGGCCCGAGCCTAAAATTCCTCCGCCACCCCCATCAGCCCCGCGAGCTTTTTCGGCGCGATCGCCAGCCAGCTCTTGCGGAGCCAGTCGCCGATCGCATCCCAGTCGGTATCGCCGAGGTCGAGGCGGATGCCGATCCAGCCGTCGCCGAAATAGGCAGGGCGGTAATAGCGCGCTTCGTCGAGTTCGATGAGCTGCGCCTGCTCGTCGGCGCCGCTGATCTTGACCAGCAGCGCGGTCTTGCCGTCGCCATGGTGGTCGTGCGTGAAATAGGCGAATTTCTTGCCCTTGACGATGCCAAAACAGGGCATGCCGTGCGACGTCACTTCGTCGGCTTCGGGCAGCGCCATCGCCAGCGTGCGGACACGGCCGAGCAGCCAGTCGGGTGCGCGTTCGCGCGTCACGAAGGCGGCGAGCGCGGCGGGATAGAGCTGATGCTCGGCAAAACGGACGCGTTCCGCCAATGTTTCAGCGGTGTCGCCGGGCACGATCGCGACCGGGGTCTGGGCCAGCACCGGCCCATCGTCGAGTGCGGGCGTGACAATGTGGACGCTGCACCCCCCGAAACGGTCGCCAGCGTCGATCGCGCGCTGATGGGTGTCGAGCCCTTTGTAGAGCGGCAACAGACTGGGATGGATGTTGAGCATCCGGTCGGTCCAGCCGGCGACGAAATCGTCGCTGAGAATGCGCATATAGCCCGCAAGCGCGACATAGTCGGCGCCGGCGGCACGTAGCCGTTCGTCGACCAGCGCGTCGAAGGCGGCGCGCGACATTCCCTTGTGCGATTGCGCCCAGATCGCAATGCCTTCGGCAGCGGCGAGCGCGAGGCCCGGCGCTTCCGGGTTGTTGCTCGCGACCAGCACCAGTTCATAAGGGCAGCCGGCGGCCTTTGCGGCATAGAGGAGCGCCGCCATATTTGTCCCGGCGCCCGAGATGAGGACCGCGACTTTCGCTTTCATCACGGCGCCACCCTTTCAATCCGTTCGTGCTGAGCTTGTCGAAGCACTGTTCTTCTCTTTCAAGGTCCAAAGGGAAGGACGGCCCTTCGACAAGCTCAGGGCGAACGGAAATGTGCGTCAGCCGTGGTGCGTGGCGCTCCACGCACCCATCGCGCTCCACGTTTCCGCGCCGCCCGACACGGTGCAGCCCTTTTCGCCCGCCGCGATGTGGCCGATGCGGTGGACGGTTTCGCCGGCTGCTTCGAGCGTTTCGGTCGCGGCCGCAACGTCGCGTTCGGCGACGACGACTGCCATGCCGATCCCGCAGTTGAAAGTGCGCGCCATTTCTTCGGGCTCGATATTGCCCTGCGCCTGCAGGAACGCCATCAGCCGCGGCTGGTCCCAGGCGTCGGCATCGATATGCGCGTGGAGCGTTTTGGGCAGCACGCGGGGGATATTTTCGAGCAGGCCGCCGCCGGTGATGTGCGCGAGCGCATGGACCTTGCCGGTCTTCACGAGCGGCAGGAGGCTTTTCACATATATGCGCGTCGGCGCCATCAGCGCGTCGATCAGCAGGACGGTCTGATCGAACAGCGCCGGGCGGTCGAGCTTCCAGCCCTTGTCGGCGGCGAGGCGGCGCACGAGCGAAAAGCCGTTCGAATGAACCCCCGACGACGCGAGGCCGAGGATCACGTCGCCCGCCGCGACCTTGTCGGCGGTGAGCACCTCGTCGCGCTCGACCGCGCCGACGCAAAAGCCAGCAAGATCATAGTCGCCGTCCGAGTACATCCCCGGCATCTCGGCGGTTTCGCCGCCGATCAGCGCGCAGCCCGCCTGTTTGCAGCCCTCCGCGATGCTGGCGACGACTTCGGTCGCTTGCGTCTTGTCGAGCTTGCCGGTCGCATAATAGTCGAGGAAAAACAGCGGCTCGGCACCCTGCACGATGAGGTCGTTGGCGCACATGGCAACGAGATCGATCCCGACCCCGTCATGCTTGCCCGCGTCGATCGCGAGCTTGAGCTTGGTGCCCACGCCATCGTTCGCGGCGACGAGCAGCGGATCGTTGAACCCCGCCGCTTTCAGGTCGAAGAAGCCGCCGAAGCCGCCGAGGTCGGCATCGGCGCCGGGGCGGCGCGTCGCGCGGGCGAGCGGGGCGATGGCACGGACCAGCGCATTGCCGGTCTCGATCGATACGCCGGCCTGCGCATATGTATAAGGGGCGGGTTGGTTATGCTTGGAATCCATGGCCCGCGCGACTAACGCTTCCGGCCGACAAATGCCATGATTTCCTTGTCGGTGACCTCGACTTTCGCGTAGGGCATGCAGGAATCGTCATCCCGGCGAAGGCCGGGATCTCGCCGGGGCATTATGGCACGAGGTCGAGATTCCGGCTTTCGCCGGAATGACGCACAGAGTGAAGGTTGCATCTTGGTTGGGAACAAAGCGTAAGAACCCTATGACTTCGGCCGCTTTCCCTCGTTCGACTCCCGGTCTCCCGCTCCGCTCGTTCGTGCCTCGCGATCGGCGCTGGGCGGCGATGTTCGGGCTGTTCCTGGCAGTTCTGATCGCGGGCCTCGTCCAGGGGCAGATCGCGCATGGCGACCGCGGCATCACGCCGATCAACAGCAGCGGCGATTTTCTGGCGAGCGGCATCGCGATCGACGTAACCGGCGACAATCCGGAGGATGCGCGCGAAAAGGGCTGGCGCGAGGCGCAGCGCAAGGGGTGGCAGCAACTCTATCGCAAGACCAACGGCAGCGACGGTCCGGCGCTGTCCGATTCGGTGCTCGACGGCATCGTCACCGCGATCGTGGTGGAAAAGGAACAGGTCGGGCCGCGCCGCTATGTCGCGACGCTGGGCGTCCAGTTCGACCGCGTCCGCGCCGGGCAGATATTGGGCGTCAGCGGCCGCACCCTGCGTTCGCCGCCGCTGCTGGTGATTCCCGTCTATTCGATCGACGGCATCCAGCAGGTATTCGAACAGCGCAGCGCGTGGCAGCGCGCCTGGGCCGAATATAATACCGGGCAGAGCGCGATCGACTATGTCCGCACCGCGGGCACCGGCGCCGACACGCTGTTGCTTAATGCGGGGCAGACCGGACGGCGCGGCCGCATCTGGTGGCGCGTCATCCTCGACCAATATGGCGCAGCCGACGTACTGATCCCGATCGCACGGGTCGAATACAGCTATCCCGGCGGACCGGCGACGGGTCATTTCGCCGCGCGCTACAGCCCCGACAACCGCCTGATCGGCGCCTTCACGATGACCGCGCCCAACGCCGCCGCGATTCCCGACATGATGGAAAAGGCGGTGGCACGGATGGATGCGCTCTACACGCAGGCGCTCGCCGCGGGACAGCTGCGCACCGACGCCTATCTCGTGCTCGAAAAGCCGGTCGAGAAGGAGGATCTGCCCGAAGAGGTGGCGACTGACGAGACTGTGGTGGCCGGCGAGACCGACGCCAGCCTGCCGACGACGACGCCTGCGGGGCTGCAGACCTTCACGGTCCAATATGCATCACCCGACGTCGAATCGGTTTCGGCGACCGAACGCGCCGTGGGCGGTATTTCGGGAGTCCAGTCGGCCGCGACGAGCAGTCTCGCGCTCGGCGGCATGTCGGTGATGCGCGTCACCTTCCGCGGCGACGTCGGCGCACTGAAGGCGGCGCTCGCGGCGCGCGGTTTCAAGGTGCAGGAAGGCGGCGGCCAGCTCAGGATCAGTCGCTGATGCCTCGTGGTTCGGGACAGATCGCGCTGCCGCTCGACTGGAGCGCGGGCGGCGCCAACGACGGTCCGCTGATCGTCGGGACGAGCAACGCCGACGCGGTGCGCTATCTGCGCCATGTCGCGACCTGGCCGGTGCGCACTGCGGTGCTGACCGGGCCGCGCGGATCGGGGCGCAGCCTGATGGGGCGGCTGTTCGCACGCGAATCGGGCGGGCGCGTGATCGATGGTCATGCCAGCGTGTCCGAAGAGGAGATTTTCCACGCCTGGAACGCCGCGCAGGCGTCGGGAACGCCCCTGCTCATCATTGCCGATGCGCCGCCGTCCGAATGGGCGATCGCGCTTCCCGACCTCGCTTCGCGGTTGCGCGCAGTGCCGGTGCTGACGATCGGCGAGCCCGACGATTGCCTGGCACGCGACCTGATCGACGCACTTTTTGCCCAGCGCGGGATGGCGATTTCGCCGGACGTCGCCGCCTATGTCGTGCCGCGGATGGAGCGCAGCTATGCGATGATCCACCGCGTCGTTGCGGCGCTCGACGCGGCATCGCTCGAAAAAGGGCGCGCCATTAGCATTCGTCTTACGCGTGAAACATTACTGTCACAGGGGCTCATCGATCCCGATTTGCTCGAAAGGCAGGAAACAGGCACATGTCGATAACCGGTCAGCCCCTTCGCGCCGATAATGATCCGGTGGTTCCGGACTTCGACAAGAAGAACCCCGACCGCTTTTTCAACCGCGAACTGTCGTGGCTCGCCTTCAACCGGCGGGTGATGGAGGAGGCGCGCAATCCGGCGCATCCCTTGCTCGAGCGGCTGCGCTTCCTGTCGATTTCGGGGAGCAATCTCGACGAATTCTTCATGGTCCGCGTCGCCGGCCTGAAGGGGCAGCAGCTTCAGGGGATCGACGATCCGTCGGCCGACGGCCGCTCGCCGGGGCAGCAGCTCGCCGAGATCGAGGCCGAGGTGAACCGGCTCGTCGACGAACAGCAGAGCGAGTGGCAGAAGCTGCACGGTCTGCTCGCCGAACAAGGGGTCATCGTTCATGGCGCCGGGTCGGAGCGCGAGCGACTGCGCGCTTCGCTCCGCCAATATTTCAGCGAACAGATATTCCCGATCCTGACGCCGCAGGTGCTCGATCCTGCGCACCCCTTTCCCTTCATCCCCAACCGCGGCCTTGGCGTGATCTTCGATCTCCAGCGCCAGGCGACGGGCGACACGGTGCGCGAACTGGTGATGATCCCCGCTTCGCTGCCGCGACTGGTGCCGGTACCGGGCGAGGCGACGAGCTTCGTGCCGATCGAATATCTGGTCGAACTGTTCGCCGACCTGATTTTCCCCGGCTATACGAGCCGCTCGATCGGCGTGTTCCGCATCATCCGCGACAGCGACATCGAAATCGAGGAAGAGGCCGAGGATCTGGTGCGCCTGTTCCGCACCGCGATCCGCCGCCGCCGGCGCGGGCGGGTGATCCTGCTCGAACTCGAGGCCGACATGCCGGCCGAACTGGCCGCAGTGCTCAACGCCGATATTCAGGGGCATGAGGCGATCGTGGCGAAGATCGGCGGTTTCGTAGGGCTCGCGGCGCTGTCGGCGCTGGTCGATGTCGATCGCCCCGACCTGAAATTCCCGGCCTATTCGCCGCGTTTTCCGGAACGCATCCGCGAACATGGCGGCGATTGTTTCGCGGCGATCCGGTCCAAGGACATCGTCGTCCATCACCCCTATGAAAGCTTCGACGTCGTCGTGTCCTTTCTGCGGCAGGCAGCCGCCGATCCAGATGTCGTCGCGATCAAGCAGACGCTCTATCGTGCCGGCAACCAGTCGCCCGTCATCCGCGCGCTAATCGAGGCAGCCGAGGCGGGCAAGTCGGTGACGGCGGTTGTCGAACTCAAGGCGCGCTTCGACGAGGAGCAGAATCTACTCTGGGCGAACCAGCTCGAACGCGCCGGGGTGCAGGTCGTCTACGGTTTCATCGAGTGGAAGACGCACGCCAAAATCTCGATGGTCGTGCGCCGCGAGGGGCAGGGGTACCGGACCTATTGCCACTTCGGTACGGGCAATTACCACCCGATCACCGCGCGCATCTATACCGACCTCAGCTTCTTCACGGCCGATCCGCGCGCAGGGCGCGATGCGGCGCAACTGTTCAACTATATCACCGGTTATGTCGAGCCCGAGCGGCTCGAGCTGGTGACGATGTCGCCGCTCAACATGCGCGCGCATCTTTGCGAGCTTGTCGATGCCGAGATTGCGGCGGCGCGGGCGGGATTGCCGTCGGGGCTGTGGGCGAAGATGAACAGCCTTGTCGATCCCGGCATCATCGACAAGCTTTACGAAGCGAGCGCGGCGGGGGTGCCGATCGAGTTGATCGTGCGCGGCATCTGTTGCCTGCGTCCCGGCGTTCCCGGCCTGTCGGAGACGATCCGCGTCAAATCGGTCGTCGGCCGTTTCCTCGAACATAGCCGCATCTGGGCCTTCGCCAACGGATCGCGCCTGCCGCACCAGCGCGCCAAGCTCTATATCTCGAGCGCCGACTGGATGCCGCGCAACTTCGATCGCCGCGTCGAATATATGATCCCGATCGAGAACCCGACCGTCCACGACCAGATATTGGATCAGGTGCTGGTCGCCAATCTGATCGACAATGAACAAAGCTGGGTGCTGCAGGCCGACGGCACCTATGTTCGCGTCGATCCGGGCGACAAGCCGTTTAACCTGCACCATTATTTCATGAACAACCCCTCGCTTTCGGGGCGCGGGACCGCGCTGCACAAGCGGCAGGATGTGCCGACCCTCGATTTCAACATGCGCGAAGACTGACACTTGCCGATCGCCCGTTCCACCCGACTGACCGCCCATCGTTCCGCCGTCATCGATATCGGGTCCAACTCGGTCCGCCTCGTCGTCTATGAAGGGCCGCCGCGTGCGCCCGCGGTGATCTTCAACGAAAAGGTGCCGGCCGGGCTGGGCCGCGGGCTCGCGATCGACAATCGCATCGCGCCCGAAGATGCCGAACGCGGGCTGATCGCGCTGCGCCGCTATGCGCTGCTCGCGCGGCACATGGAGGTGAAGGACCTGCAATGCGTCGCGACCGCGGCGGTGCGCGATGCAGAGAACGGCCCCGATTTCATCGCCGGTGCTGCCGAGGCGGGATTGAAGATCCGCCTGCTGTCGGGCGAAGAAGAAGCCGAAGCGGCGGGCTGCGGCGTCATCTCGGCAATCCCCGACGCGCACGGCATCGCGGTCGACCTAGGTGGCGGTAGCCTTGAGCTGGCCGAAGTGTCTGGCGGCACCGTCGGGCGGCGCGTGTCCTTCCCGCTCGGCGTGCTGCGCCTGCCCGCGCTGCGCAAGCAGGGGCAGCAGGTTTTCGAGCGATCCGTGCGCAAGATGCTCAAGGGCGCGGGCTGGCCGGACAATATGACCGGGCTGCCGCTCTATCTTGTCGGCGGATCGTGGCGCGCGCTGTCGCGTCTCGACATCGAACTGACGCAGGACCCGCTGCCGGTGCTCGACCATCATGTGATGCCGCGCGCCGCGCTGCGCCGGCTGCTGCGCGCGACAAAACGGATGAGTTTCGAGGAGTTGCGCGCGATTCCGGGGATGGCGTCGAACCGCGCTGCAACGCTCCCCGATGCCGCGGCGCTACTCGCGGCGCTGGTCAATATCATCGACGTGCCCGAGATGACCGTCTCCTCATCGGGGCTGCGCGAAGGGTTGCTCTATCAGGCGCTCGACCCCGCGACCCGGGCGCAGGATCCGCTGATCGTCGCGGCGGAGTTCGAGGGACGGCGACTTGCTCGCTTCGCCCCGCACGGGCGCGCGATCGCCGAGTGGATCGCGCCGCTGTTCGCCAATGAGGAGGCGAGCGACGGCCGGATCCGGCTCGCCGCCAGCCTGCTCAGCGATGTCGCCTGGTCGGCAAACCCCGATTTCCGTGCCGAACGCGGGACCGAGATCGGGCTGCACGGCAACTGGCGCAGCATCGACATTCCCGGCCGCATCCTGCTCGCGCGCGCCCTGCACGCCGGGTTCGGCGGCGCCGACATCGATTTTCCCGCGATGACCAGCCTCGTTCCGGCGGACCGCATCGACCGGGCGCGGCAGTGGGGGCTTGCCATCCGGCTGGCGCAGCGGCTCACCGGCGGGGTGGAGGCGCCGCTCAAGGCGAGCGCCATCGCGCTCGACGACGGCAAGCTACGGCTCAGCCTCGATCCCGGCTGGCATCATCTGGCGGGCGAATCGGTCGACCGGCGCCTGCGCGCGCTGGCGCAGGCGTTCGGGGTCAAGCCGGAGCTGGTGCTGCTCTGAGCAGAATGGGAGGGCGCGCAGGCGCGCCCTCAGGCGTCGGTTTCGGCCGGGGCGGGGGCTTCGATCTCGCTCATCACCAGCTTGCCGTTCTTGACCGCAAAGCCGACGCGGCCTTCGACAAGGTCGAGCGCGGCGTGGCCGAACACGTCGTAGCGCCAGCCCTTCATCATCGGGATATCGTCGCGACGCCCGGCCGCAAGCGCTTCGAGATCGTCGCTGCGCGCGATGAGCCGCGCCGCGGCATTGAGTTCGCGCGAGCGGATCTTGAGCAGCAGCTTGAGCAGATCGGCGACGAGCGCGCCTTCCTTGCCCAGCCCCGGACCGCGCGGGGCGCGGTCGGGCATGTCGTCCTTGGGCAACGGCTTGGCGCTCGCGAGCGCGTCCATCAGCCGCCCGCCGATGTCGTTCGACCGCCATGTCGCCGACAGGCCGCGCACGCTGCCGAGGCCGTCCTGATTTTTCGGCGGATGCGCGGCAAGGTCGGCGAGCGTCTCGTCCTTGACGATGCGTCCGCGCGGCAGATTCTTGTTGCGCGCCTCGCGCTCGCGCCATGCGGCGAGGGCCTTGAGCCGGCCGAGCGCGTCGAGCTTGCGCGACGGCACCTTGATCCGCTGCCACGCCTTTTCGGGGTCGATCGCATAGTTGGACGGATCGGCGAGCTTTTCCATTTCCTCGTCGAGCCAGTGGCCGCGGCCCGTCTTGATGAGCTTTTTGAGCATCATCGGGAAAATTTTGGCCAGATGGGTGACGTCGCCGATCGCGTAGTCGATCTGCCGCTTGTCGAGCGGCCGGCGGCTCCAGTCGGTAAAGCGCGCGCCCTTGTCGAGCTGCAGGCCGAGCCAGGCCTCGACGAGATTCGAATAGCCGACCTGTTCGGCCTGACCGAGCGCCATCTGGCCGATCTGGGTGTCGAAGATCGGGTGCGGCGTCTTGCCGGTCAGGTTGAAGATGATTTCGACATCCTGCCCGCCCGCGTGGAAGACCTTGAGGACATCTTCATTGTCGACGAGCAGGTCGAGCAGCGGGGCGAGGTCGATGCCCGGCGCCATCGGATCGATGGCGGCGGCGTGGTGTGCATCGGCCACCTGGATCAGGCACAGTTCGGGCCAGAAGGTGTTTTCGCGCATGAATTCGGTGTCGACGGCGATGAAGTCGCTGCCCTTGATCAGGTCGACAAACTGGTGAAGCGCTTCGCTGGACTCGATTAACGGATGAATTTGCATGGGGAGCCTATACAGCGCCCGCAGCATAATCGTCAGGAAAATTTACCGCTGTTCATCGCAGGGACATGGGCGGCGCCGTTCGGGGCGAATCGCGGGTCCACCCTTGACAAAAGGCCCCGCGACCTGCCTTAGGCGCGGCCATATCGGCACGTTTTCCGGCGCGCCTCCCCGGACATTTGAAAGACGAACATAATGCACGCCTATCGCACCCACACATGCGCCGACCTTCGCGCCGCCAACGTCGGCGAGGAAGTCCGTCTTTCGGGTTGGGTGCACCGGACGCGCGAGCATGCGAATGTGCTCTTCGTCGATCTTCGCGACCATTATGGCATCACCCAGATCGTGGTGGAGACGGATTCGGACCTGTATCCGACGGTCAATGGCGTCGGCCCCGAGTCCGTCCTGACCTTCACTGGCAAGGTCGCCGCGCGGTCGCCCGAGACGCTGAACCCCAAGCTTGCGACCGGCGAGATCGAAATCTATCCGAGCGCGGTGACAGTGCAGTCGGCGGCCGACCGCCTGCCGCTGCCGGTGTTCGGCGAGGCCGAATATCCCGAAGAAATCCGCCTCACCAACCGCTTCCTCGATCTCCGCCGCGAACGGCTGCACAAGAATATCGTGCTGCGCTCGAACGTCATTTCGTCGCTGCGCCGCCGTATGATCGACCAGGGCTTCACCGAGTTCCAGACCCCGATCCTGACCGCGAGCAGCCCCGAGGGCGCGCGCGACTATCTGGTGCCCAGCCGCGTCCACCCCGGTAAATTCTATGCGCTGCCGCAGGCGCCGCAGATGTTCAAGCAGCTGCTGATGGTTGCGGGCTTCGATCGCTATTTCCAGATCGCACCCTGTTTCCGCGACGAGGATGCGCGCGCCGACCGTTCGCCGGGCGAATTCTACCAGCTCGATTTCGAGATGAGCTTCGTCACGCAGGACGACGTCTTCAACGCCATCGAACCCGTCTTGCACGGCGTGTTCGAGGAGTTCGCCGATTTCGACGGCAAGGGCCGCACCGTGTCGCCGCTGCCGTTCCAGCGCATTCCCTACCGCGAATCGATGCTGAAATATGGCAGCGACAAGCCCGACCTGCGCAACCCGCTGCTCGTCCATGACGTGGGCGATTTCTTCAAGGGCTCGGGCTTCGGCCGCTTCGCCTCGATGGTCGAGGAAGGGCAGGTCGTCCGCGCCGTTGCCGCGCCCGAAACGCACGAGAAGAGCCGCAAATTCTTCGACGAAATGAACAGCTGGGCGCAGTCCGAGGGTTTTCCGGGGCTGGGCTATGCGACGCAGAAAGACGGCGTGTTCGGCGGCCCGATCGCCAACAACCACGGCCAGGAAGGCATGAAGGCAATCGCCGATGCGATGGGTCTCGGCCCGAACGACGGCATCTTCTTCGCCGCGGGCCCGGAAGCCAAGGCGGCGAAGCTCGCCGGTCTTGCACGCACCCGCGTCGCCGAACAGCTTGATCTTATCGACAAGAGTCGCTTCGAATTCTGCTGGATCGTCGATTTCCCGATGTTCGAGGCCGACGAGGAAACCGGCAAGATCGATTTCAGCCACAATCCCTTCTCGATGCCGCAGGGCGAGATGGAGGCGCTGGAAACCAAGGACCCGCTCGACATCCTCGCCTATCAATATGACATCGTCTGCAACGGCGTCGAACTGTCGTCGGGGGCGATCCGGAACCACCGCCCCGATATCATGTACAAGGCGTTCGAGATTGCGGGCTACAGCCAGCAGGATGTCGACACCAATTTCGCGGGCATGATCAACGCCTTCAAGTTCGGTGCGCCGCCGCATGGCGGTTCGGCGCCGGGCGTCGACCGCATCGTGATGCTGCTCGCCGACGAGCCGAACATTCGCGAGGTGATTGTCTTCCCGATGACGCAAAAGGCCGAAGATCTGATGATGGGCGCACCGGCACCGGTCTCCGAGAAGCAGCTCAAGGAATTGCATATCCGTCTGGTGGACGGGCCGAAGAGCTGACCCGATGAACGGGCCGCGCGAACACCGGCTCGCTACGCCGGAAGGCGACATCTGCTGGTTCGAATGGGGGACCGCGGGGGCGGGGCCGTCGCTGCTGCTGCTTCATGCGACGGGGTTTCATGCGCGGCTGTGGGACCAGGTCGTCGCCGCCTTGCCGCAAGGCACGCATGTCATCGCGCCCGATCATCGCGGGCATGGGCGCAGCTATCGCCCCGCGACGCTCGCCGATTGGGGCGCGACCGGCGACGCGCTGTTGCCGCTCATCGATCGCTTTGCCGGAACGCCGCTGATCGGGTGCGGGCACAGCATGGGCGGGCATGCGCTGACCCGTCTGTCGGCGCAGCGGCCCGATGCCTTTCGTCACCTTGTCCTGATCGATCCGGTCATCATGGCGCCCGACCTTTATGCGGGTCAGGATGCGCTACCGATCCCCGATCCCGCCGAGCATCCCGTGGCGCGTCGGCGCGATAATTGGGACAGCGCAGAACAGATGCGCGCGCGCTTCGCCGATCGTCCGCCCTATGCACATTGGCAACCGGCGGTGCTGGATGATTATTGCCGCTATGGCCTGCTGCCCGCGTCCGGAGGGACGGGGTTGGAGCTGGCCTGTCCGCCGCGCCTCGAGGCGTCGGTCTATCAGAATGCGCTGCGCATCGACCCCTATCGCTGGCTATCGGGGCTGGCGGCGGCGGTGACGCTGATCCGCGCGCCGAGCGGCGAACGCGGCGATTCGATGGACTTTTCCCAAAGTCCCACCTGGCCGGGGCTCGGCGCGCATATCGGCGCGGTGCGCGACGAGCGCTGGGACGAGCATAGCCATTTCATCCCGATGGAAGCCCCCGCGCGCGTCGCCGCGCAGCTCGCCGATCTTGCCGCCATTCAGGGTTAACCCCGTCGCATCGACCGCGCTGCTGTGTTAGCAGCGGTCGCGGACCAAGGGGATGGATGGATGACGATCGACCTCGCCGACTATGAAGCCGGCGCCAAATATGACGGCGATTATGCCAAGGATCTGGCGGCGCTGCAGGCGCGGCTCGAAAATGTCCAGGCGGCGCACATCACCCATGGGCAGCGCAGCATCATCATGCTCGAAGGCTGGGACGCGGCGGGGAAAGGCGGGATCATCCAGCGCCTGACCGCGCAGCTCGATCCCCGCTATTTCGAGGTCTGGCCGATCGGCGCCCCCACCGACGAGGAAAAGGCGCGTCATTTCCTGTGGCGTTTCTGGACCCGCCTGCCTGGCAATTGCGACATCTCGATCTTTGACAGGAGCTGGTACGGCCGCGTCCTTGTCGAGCGGGTCGAGGGGTTCGCGACCGAGGCCGAATGGCGCAAAGGCTTTGACGAGATCAACGAGTTCGAGGCGCAGCTGACCGGCAGCCGCACCAATCTGGTCAAGCTGTTCGTCCATGTGACTCAGGCCGAGCAGGACAAGCGCCTTGCCGACCGCCTCGACGATCCGTGGAAGCGTTGGAAAACCGGGCTTGAGGATTATCGCAACCGCGCGCACCGGGGCGCCTATCTGGACGCGATGCACGACATGTTCGCGCACACCGATACGCGCTGGGCGCCGTGGAAGGTTATCGACGGCAACAACAAGAAGGCGGCGCGGATCGCGGCGCTGTCGCATGTTGCGGCCACGCTGGAGGCGGCGGTTCCGATGATCCCGCCCGACCGCGATCCCGCTGTCGTGAAGCTGGCGCAAAAGGCGTTCGGATATAAACCAAAGACTTAGGATTTTGGCCGGCTCGGGTAGCAATCGCTGCCGTGAGCCGCTACATGGTCCCGATGAGCCGCGCCAAGAGATCCGACGATTGGGGTTTCCCCCGCTGGCGCGCCTATGGGCAGGGCCGCGAGGCGCAAAAGGTTCGTCTGTGCGACCGCCATGGTTGCGACGCCCCCGGACGATGCCCCGCACCCAAATCGCCCAACAGTCCTGAACGCTGGTATTTCTGCGAAGCCCATGCCGCTGAATATAATCGCGGCTGGGACTATTTCGCAGGCCTGAGCGCCGAAGACGCTGCGGCGCGCGCCGCCGAAGAGGCGCAGGGCGCACGCAGTTACGCCCGCGCACAGCATTATGGCTGGGGCGGCCCGGGCGACGGCAGTCGCAGCGCGGACGAGATGCGAGCGCTGGAGGTGTTCGGGCTCGACAGCGACGCCGACTTCGACGCGGCCAAAAAGGCCTGGCGCGCCTATGCCAAGGAATGCCACCCCGACGTCAAGCCCGGCGACGCCGACGCTGCCAAACGCTTCGCGGCCGGGCAGGCGGCGTTCGAGGTGCTGAAGCAGGCCGAAGACCGCAAGAGCTGGAAGCCGGCCTGAGCGCGCTTTGCGAACGAATAGAGGGGCGGCATTGATATTGTTTACCCCGGCGAAGGCCGGGGTACGCAAAAGAGATTTCGGCAACGTCTGCTGCTCCCCACTGCCGCACAGGGTTAGCCGCATCGCGTCGGCCCGTGCCGCCTAGCGTTTGATCGCCAACGCGGCGTCGCTCGCGAGCTTGTCGGCGAGTTCGTTGTCACCGTGGCCGGCGTGGCCCTTGACCCACAGCCATTCGATCTCGTGCCGTGCGGCCTCGCGCACCAGGCGTTGCCACAGGTCGGCGTTGGCGACAGGCTTTTTCGCGGCGGTCTTCCAGCCGTTGCGCTGCCACCCATGGACCCATTTGGTGATGCCGTCGCGGACATAGACACTGTCGGTCGACAGTTCGACCTTGCACGGGCGCTTGAGCGCGGCCAGCGCCTCGATCGCGGCGAGCAACTCCATGCGGTTGTTGGTGGTATCCGCCTCGCCGCCCGACAGCGTCTTGACGACATCGCCCCAGCGCAGCACCGCGCCCCAGCCGCCGGGGCCGGGATTGCCCTTGCAGGCGCCGTCGGTCGCGACGATTACGGTATGGCCTTTGCCCATTGCAGCGCTCATCCCGCGCGGAACAGGTCGGCGGCGTCGGCGGCCTGGTAGCGGCGCAGGCGTTCGAGGAAGGGCGCGGGATCCTTGCGTGTGACCAGCGCGTCAGCGGGGGTGTGGATCCAATCGTGCGCGCGGGTGAGCAGAAAGCGCAGCGCAGCGCCGCGTGCGAGCAGCGGCAGCACGGCGACTTCGTCCGCGCTGAGATCGATTTCCGAGGCATAGCCGCGCATCAGCGCCGACGCGCGGGCACTGTCGCAGGTCCGGCCGTCGTCGGAAAAGGTCCAAGAGGCATGGGTGACCGCGAGGTCAAAGGCGCGAAAGTCGGTCGCCGCGAAATAAAAGTCGATGAGGCCGGTCACGCGATCGCCGAGCATCAGCACATTGTCGGGGAACAGGTCGGCGTGGATGACGTGGCGCGGCAGGTCCGCCGGCCAGCGATCGTCGAGGAAGGCAAGCTCGCCATCGACGATTGCCTGCAGCCCGGCAAGCACGGTGTCCAGATCGCCCGCAGCGGCGGCGACGCCGCGCCAATGCGCGCGGCCCATGCTGTTTTCACGGGCGCCGGAAAAATCTTCGACCGCCTTGTGCATCGCGCCGAGCGCGGCACCCGCAGCGGCGCATTGCGCGGGGGTCGGATGCGTCAGCGAAATGCCCGCGAGAAACTGGATGATGCAGGCGGGGCGCCCCGAAATCTGCTGGATCGCGCGGCCGTCGCGGTCGCGGATCATCGCCGGCACCGGGCAGCCTCGCCGTGCGAGATGGCCGAGCAGATCGACAAAGAAGGGCAGGTCGCCCTCCTGCACCCGCTTTTCGTACAGCGTCAGGATGAAGCGCCCGCCGGTCGTTTCGAGCAGGAAGTTGCTGTTTTCGACGCCCTCGGCAATGCCCTTGCACGACAGCACCCTGCCGATGTCGTAACGGCCGACCAGCGCGGCGAGATCGTCGGGGTCGACCGCGGTATAGACGGCCATCAGGCGGCCGCCGGCTCGAGCCCGCGGGGGAGCTTGAAGGTCATATGCTCCTCGGCCGTGACGACAACGTCCTCGACGATCGCGCGATGCGCCGCGACCGCGTCGATTACCTCGCGCACCAGCGTTTCTGGCGCACTGGCTCCGGCGGTAATGCCAAGCGTCGCGATCCCGGCCAGCCATGCGGGTTCGACGTCGGTGCCGCGCTGGACGAGATGGGCAGGGGTGCCAAGCCGTTCCGCGACTTCGACGAGACGCAGGCTGTTCGAGCTGTTGGGCGCGCCGATGACGATGACGCGGTCGCACTGGCCGGCGATTGCTTTCACTGCTTCCTGCCGGTTCGACGTGGCATAGCAGATATCCTCGCCGCGCGGCCCCTGGATGGTGGGGAAGCGATGCTGCAGCGCCGCCACGATGTCGCGCGTGTCGTCGACGGATAATGTGGTCTGGGTCAGGAAGGCGAGATTATCGGGATCGGCGGGCGACAGCGCGGCGACATCGTCGACCGATTCGACCAGCGTCATTGCGCCATCAGGCAATTGGCCGAGCGTGCCGATGACTTCGGGGTGGCCGGCGTGGCCGATGAAGATGATGTGACGGCCCTGTTCGTTGGCGCGCTCGGCCTGTTTGTGGACCTTGGAGACCAGCGGACAGGTCGCGTCGATATAGTCGAGCCCGCGCGCTTCGGCCTTTGCCGGAACCGCCTTGGGAACGCCGTGCGCACTGAACACGACCGGAACGCCGTCGGGTACCTGATCGAGCGATTCGACGAAAATCGCCCCCTTCGCCTTCAGCGATTCAACGACATAGCGGTTATGGACGATCTCGTGCCGGACATAGACGGGCGCGCCATAACGCTCGATCGCGAGCTCGACGATGCGGATCGCCCGGTCGACGCCGGCGCAAAAGCCGCGTGGGGCAGCCACCAAAACCTTGAGTTCCGGGGCTTCGGCGGCGGATTGCGTAAGATCTGTCATGACCCGCGCGCTCTAGCGCAGCGGCCGTGACAAGGTAAAGCCGCTTCGTCCATGTTGCGCCTTGTTCATCGCACCGATAAGAAGCGGCGCGCATGGAGCGGTGACGTTCGTCCTCCGCGGCCCGCGCCTGATTGGAAAGCTATATCATGATGCCCAGTTTCGTCCCGCCCCGTAAATCAATTGCCATGCTGTGCGGCGCGGCCGCCATGGTCATGGTCGCGGGGTGCGCGAAGGACAATGATATCGACCTGTCGTCGGGCGTCGGCATCACCGCGACGCGCAGCGCTTGTCCGGCGGTTGCCGTGCCGCTGCACACCGGCGACATCACGCTGTTCGATCCGGCGACGAGCCGCGATGCGAGCGCGGTCGACGTCGTCGCGACGATCACCCATGTTGTGCCGCAGTGCAACGACCAGGCGGAGAAAGTCTATCAGCTTGCCGATTTCGACGTCGTGGCGACGCGCCGCGATGCCGGCCCGGCCCGGACGGTCGAGCTTCCCTATTTCGCGACCGTCGTCCAGGGCGGCACCGCGGTCGTGGCCAAGCGGCTCGGCACCGTCACCGTCTCCTTCCCCGAAGGCCAGACGCGCGGCAGCGGCCATGCCCAGGCGGCCGCCTATGTCGACCGCGCCGCCGCGACGCTGCCCGCTGATGTGCAGGAACGCATCAACCGCAAGCGCCGCGCCGGCGATGCCGACGCCGCGATCGACCCGCTGAGCATCCCCGAAGTGCGCGCCGCGGTGCAGCGCGCGAGCTTCGAACTGCTCGTCGGCTTTCAGCTGACGCAGGAACAGCTCGAATATAACGTCCGACGATAGGCGTCGCGGCGGCGCGCATGCGCGCGCCGTTCGCATCCGTTTCACCCTGCGCCGCCATCCGGGCGACGCGGGGCTTTTCGTGCCTGCCAAGCTGCGGTAGGGCGCCGACCGACCTTTTGACCGAAGATTGACCTGACCCATGACCCTGTTCAGCCGTTTTTCCGACCATATCGATACCGCTCTGGATGCGCTTGTCGCGCGCGGGGCACTGCCCTCCGGGCTCGATCGCGGGGCGATCAGCGTCGAACCGCCGCGCGACCCGGCGCATGGCGATGTCGCGACCAACGCCGCAATGGTGCTCGCCAAGCCCGCAGGGACGAACCCGCGCACGCTCGCCGAACTGCTCGTCGGCGAACTGACGGCAATCGGCGAAGTGACCGAAGCGAGCGTCGCCGGACCGGGCTTCATCAACCTGCGCGTCGCCGACGATAGCTGGCGCGGCGAGCTGGCGCTGGTCCATGCCGAGGCGGGCGATTATGGCCGCTCGGCGATGGGCGCCGCGCGGCGCGTCAATGTCGAATATGTGTCGGCGAACCCGACCGGCCCGATGCACGTGGGCCATTGCCGCGGCGCGGTGGTGGGCGACGCGTTGGCGGCGCTGCTCGAATATTCGGGGCACAAGGTCACGCGCGAATATTATGTCAACGACGCCGGTGCGCAGGTCGATGTGCTCGCGCGCTCGGTCCACATGCGCTACCGCGAGGCGCTGGGCGAAGATATCGGCGCGATTCCCGAGGGGCTCTATCCCGGCGATTATCTGAAGCCCGTCGCGGAAAAGCTCGCCGCCGAATATGGCGACCGCTATGTCGGCGCGCCCGAAAGCGCGTGGCTCGGCCTGTTCCGCGCCGAGGCGGTGAGCGCGATGATGGACATGATCCGCGCCGACCTCGCCAAGCTGGGCATCCATCATGATCTCTTCTCGTCGGAGGCCGAGCTACAGGCCGAGGGCAAGCCCGCCGCCGCCGAAAAATGGCTGCGCGAGCATGACCTGGTCTATGACGGTGTGCTCGAAGCGCCGAAGGGCGAGACGCCCGAGGATTGGGAGCCGGTTGAACTGCCGCTGTTCCGCTCGACCAAGTTCGGCGACGATCAGGACCGGCCGATCAAGAAATCGGACGGGAGCTGGACCTATTTCGGCGCCGACCTCGCCTATCATTATCAGAAGGCGCAGGACGCCGACGAATTGATCGACATCTGGGGCGCAGACCATGCGGGGACGGTCAAGCGCATCAAGGCGGCGGTCGCGGCGCTGACCGGCGGCGCCAAGAAGTTCGACGTCAAGCTGGTCCAGATGGTCCGGCTGCTCAAGAATGGCGAGCCGTTCAAGATGTCGAAGCGTGCGGGCAATTTCGTCACGCTCGCCGACATCGTCGATGAGGTCGGCAAGGATGCGGTGCGCTTTACCATGCTGACGCGCAAGGCTGACGCGCAGATGGATTTCGACTTTGCCAAGGTGGTCGAGGCGTCGCGCGACAATCCGGTCTTCTATGTTCAATATGCCCATGCGCGGATCGCATCGCTGAAGCGCAAGCTCGCCGATGCGGGTATCGCTGCGGCGGCGCCCGACATCGCGCGGCTCAACGCCTATGAGCTGGGGCTGGTCAAGCTGCTCGCGCAATTCCCGCGCACGGTCGAGGCGGCGGCGACGGCGCGCGAGCCGCATCGCATCGCCTTTTATCTGGGCGATGTCGCCGCGGCCTTTCATGCGTGGTGGAACATGGGCAACGATCGGCCCGACGCCCGTATCATTTTGGCAAATGACGCCGAACTGACCGCAACCCGCCTTTATTTGGCCGATGGAATCGGGCAGGTTATCCGCAACGGGCTGCACCTGATGGGGGTGGAGGCGCTCGAGGAGATGGCGTGATGGCGACGGATGCGGGATTGGGGCTGGAGGACGAGGATCGCCTGCCGTGGCTGGAACCCGCCGAAGGTTTCGAGGATGATGCCGAAGTCTCGCCCGCGCGCCTGCTCATCATGGTGCTCGGCGGGCTTCTGCTGATCGGTGCTGTGCTCGGCGGGCTGTGGTGGGTCCAGAACGGCGGCGCGCGCGGGCAGGGCGAGCTGATCGTCGCCGACAAGGGCGACTACAAAGTGCCGCCAAAGACCGACGGCGCCAAGACGTTCGAGGGTGAGGGCGCAGCGAGTTTTGCGGCGAGTGAAGGATTGACCCCCGGGGGCAAGGTCGATCCGAGCCGCATGCCCGAGGAACCCGCAGTGACACCCGCCGAACGCGACGCGATGGCGCAGGCCGAGGCCGCGAAGGCGCAGGCCGACAAGGCCGCCGCTGCAAAGGCCGAAGCGGCGCGGATCGCGGCGGCTGACAAGGGCAAGCCCAAGCCCGCGGCGATGTCGGTCAAGACCGGCGAAGCGACAGGCGCGCAGGCCGAGGCGGCTGGCGCCGCGACCGGACTGGTTCAGCTTGGCGCGTTCAGCAGCGAGGCGGCGGCGAACAAGGCGTGGGGCAATCTGAGCAAGCGCTTTGCCTATCTGTCCGAATTGAACCGGTTCGTTTCGCCGGTGAAGACCGGGAGCGGCACCGTCTACCGTTTGCGCGTGGCGACGGGTACGGCGGCTAACGCATCGAATTTGTGCGGAAAATTGCGTGTTGCGGGCGAAAATTGCGTCGTCGTTCGTTGATATCGCCCGTTTTGCCGCACCCGCCGTTGGTTCGCCGCACCGGCTATGGCATAGTCGATCCCTTGGCCGATGCCTGAGGGGGCGTCCGCCGGTGGAGGTTGACGTACGATGATACCCGCGATCTTCGGCCTGTCGGGCCTGACGCTGACCGACGACGAGCGCGCTTTCTTTCGCGACAGCGCGCCCGCGGGCTATATATTGTTCGGCCGCAATATCGAGAACCGCACCCAGCTTCGCCGCCTGACCGACACGCTGCGCGAGCTTGACGGGCGCGCCAATCTGCCGATCCTGATCGATCAGGAAGGCGGCCGCGTCGCGCGCATGAAGGCGCCCGAATGGCCCGATTTTCCGAGCGGGGCGGCGTTCGATGCGCTGTACGAACGCGCGCCGGCGAGCGCGATCGAGGCGGCGCGGCTCAATGCGATGGCGCTCGCCTCCATGCTTGCCGAAGTGGGGATCACCGTCGATTGCCTGCCGCTGCTCGACGTGCGCCAGCCGGGGGCAAGCGATGTGATCGGCGATCGCGCGCTGGGCAGCGAGCCGATGCGCGTTGCGGCGCTGGGCCGCGCGATCCTGAGCGGATTGCAGGACGGCGGCGTCGTCGGGGTTGTCAAACATATTCCGGGGCATGGCCGTGCGCTGATCGATTCGCACAAGGCACTGCCCGTCGTCGATGCCCACGACCGCGAGTTGCAGACCGACCTTGCGCCCTTTGCTGCTCTGCGTGACGCGGCGATGGCGATGACCTGCCACGTTATCTTCAAGGCGTGGGATCCCGATCTGCCCGCGACGCTTTCGCCGACGATCATCGGCAGCGTGATCCGTCAGCGCATCGGCTTTCACGGCCTGTTGATGACCGACGACCTCGATATGGAGGCGCTGTCGGGCGACGTCCCGACGCGCGCGGCGGCGGCGATCGCCGCGGGCTGCGACCTGGCGCTCAACTGCTGGGCGAAGATGGACGACATGGTCGGCATCGCCAACGCACTCGACCCCATCGGCGCGGACTCGCTCGCCCGGCTCGAAGGCGCGATGGAGCGGATCGCCGGGATGCACGACGAGCGCCAGTTCGCGGCGCTGATCGACCAGCGCGACGCGCTGCTGGCGCTGGCGTGATGGCGGGCTGAGGCATCGATGGAGGAACTGCCGCTCGAATATGAAGTCGTGCCGGCAGCGGCGGAGCGCGAGGATGCGCTCCAGCTCAATCTCGAAAGCTGGGAAGGGCCGCTCGACCTGCTGCTGACGCTCGCGCGCAGTCAGAAGGTGGACCTGCGTCAGATTTCGATCCTGGCGCTGGTCGAACAATATCTGACCTTCATCGCCGAAATGCGCGCAAAACTGGAGGTTGCGGCTGATTATCTGGTGATGGCAGCGTGGCTTGCCTATCTGAAATCGGCACTGCTGCTGCCCAAGGATCCGACCGAAGACCCGTCGCCCGACGAACTGGCGCTGCGTCTGCAATTGCGCTTGCAGCGGCTCGCGGCGATGCGCGAGGCGGCGGCGCGGCTGCTGGCGCGTGACCGGATCGGCCGCGACGTCTTCCTGCGTCCGAATCCCGAGGGGTTGCAGGATGTGAAGGTGCGGCGCTGGGATGCGAGCCTGTACGATCTGCTCTCGGCTTATGGGCAGGTCAAGCTGCGCACCGAACCCGTCGTGCATATGGTCGCGCGGCGTCCCGTGGTGACGCTCGACGCGGCGCTCACCCACTTGCAGCGGATGCTGGGCGTCCAGCTCGATTGGGCCGAGTTGTCGGCCTTTCTGCCCCCCGATTATCAAGGGCCGCTGCGCCGGTCGGCGATCGCGTCGAGCTTTGTCGCCGCGCTCGAACTGGCGCGGCAGGGGCGGGTCGAATTGCGGCAGGAGGCGGCGTTCGAGCCCCTCTATCTGAAAGCGAGCCAGGGATGAGCGAGATCGACGACCGCGAACGCGCGATAGAGGCAATGGTCTTTGCCAGCGACGAAGCGCTCGATGCGCGACAGATTGCCGGGCGTTTCCACGACGAACTGACGCCGGGCGAAGTGCGCGCGATTCTGCAGGCGATCGCGGCGCGCCACGCGGGGAGCGGTATCGAACTGGTCGAGCGCGGCGGCCACTGGCATTTCCAGACCCCCGCCGATCTTGCGCATCTGCTCCGCCGCGAACGCGACGATCCGCGCAAGCTGTCGCGCGCCGCGGCGGAAGTGCTGGCGATCATTGCCTATCACGAGCCGGTGAGCCGCGCCGAGATCGAGGCGATCCGCGGCGTTCAGACGTCGAAAGGGACGCTGGACGTGCTGATGGAGGCCGAATGGATCGCGCCTGCCGGGCGGCGCGAGGTGCCGGGGCGGCCGCTGATCTACAAGACCACCGACGCTTTCCTGCAGCATTTCGGGCTCGCGAGCCGCAAGGATCTGCCCGGGATCGAGGATCTGCGCGCGGCGGGCCTGCTCGACCCGGTCGATCTCGCCTTCGATGCGGCGATGGACGAACTGGACCTAGTAAAAGACGGCGAGGAAGCCTAGATAGCGGCCTCAAGGAGAATTTGAGATGGGTAGCTTCAGCATCTGGCACTGGCTCGTGGTCGGGATTCTCGTCCTGCTATTGTTCGGCAAGGGTCGCTTTTCGGACATGATGGGCGACGTCGCCAAGGGCATCAAAAGCTTCAAGAAGGGCATGGCCGAAGACGATGTGCCGCCGCCCGCACCGCGCCAGATCGACGGTCAGCGCGCGCCCGAGGCCACCCCGACCCCCACCGCGGAAACCGAAAACCGCTGATCGCGGCCCGCACGCGGGGGAAGGCCTGAACGATGTTCGACGTCGCGCCGACCGAGTTGCTGCTCGTCGTGGTGGTAGCCCTGGTCGTCATCGGACCCAAGGATCTGCCGAAGGCGATGCGTTTTGTCGGCAAATGGGTCGCCAAGGCCCGCGGCATGGCGCGTCACTTCCGTTCGGGACTCGACACGATGATGCGCGAGGCCGAGCTTGAGGAGCTGGAAAAGCAGTGGCGCGAACAGAATGACGCGATCATGCGCCAGTTCCCGCGCCTCGATGGCGTCGATGCGCCGCCGATGATTCCGGCGACCTCGCTGCCCGACGCGGCGGCGGCCGACGCCGGCGAAACGCCGCCCGTCGATCCCGATCATTCCGCGGCCCTGACGCCGCCTACCGCCGCCCCGTCCGGTACGTCGACCGAAACTCCGCCGGAAACCCACGCCGTTCCGCCGAAGGACGGCCCGTTACCATGAGCGCCGATACGCCGGTTCATAAAGAGGATGAGGATGGCGCGGGCGGCAAGATGCCGCTGCTCGACCATCTGATCGAGCTGCGGTCGCGGTTGCTGAAATCGCTACTCGCGATCGCGCTCGCATTCGGCGTGTGCCTCTATTTCGCGCGACCGATCTTCGGCGTGCTGGTGCACCCGCTCGTCGCGGCGGGGCAGGGCAAGCTGATCTACACGCAATTGTTCGAGGCGTTTTTCGTCGAGATCAAGGTTGCGCTGTTTGCGGCGATGATGATCGCCTTTCCGGTGATCGCCAATCAGCTGTGGAAATTCGTCGCGCCGGGCCTTTATCGCAAGGAGCAGCGCGCCCTGCTGCCCTTCCTCTTCGCAACGCCGGTCCTGTTCGCGATCGGCGCCTCCTTCGCCTATTTCATCACGATCCCGATCGCGCTGAAATTCCTGCTCGGCTATCAGGGCGAGATCGGCGGCGTAACGCAGGAGGCGCTGCCGTCAGTAGGCAATTATCTGAGCTTCGTGATGCAGTTCATCATGGCGTTCGGCATCGCCTTTCTGTTGCCGATCCTTTTGATGCTGGTCGAGCGCGCCGGGCTGGTGACGCGCCAGCAGCTGATTGGCGCGCGCCGCTACATGATCGTCGCGGCGTTCGCGATCGCCGCCGTGTTCACGCCGCCGGACGTGATGAGCCAGCTCCTCCTCGCGGTGCCGCTTGTCTTCCTTTACGAGATTTCGATCTTTGCGATCTGGTTTACCCAGCGCCGACGCAAAACAGGCGCCGAAGCGGCGCCTGTCGAGCCTCCGGAAGAGGCTAAAGGGTAAGTAACCTGCCGATCAGTGAATGGCGTCGTCGCCAGCTTGGCCGACCGATTCGATATCGCGGCCGACGCCCTTCACCGTGTTGCAGCCAGCGACCAGAAAGCTGGCGAGCAGGGTAAGAAGGATTACGCGAGCACTCGTCATAGTCTGTCACCTCTCACGGGATTTTTTGCAAAATGGCCCGGCGCGCTTCGAGGGGGGGGGGGGAGGGAATGCGAGCCGGGCCAATGTTGCTGAGCAGCGCTGCGGGGGGGCGATGATCGCTGCTCAAATGGGAAACCCGCGTTGCGAGGGATAAGTTCCGCAAAAAAATCGCCGCGATGAAAAAATTTTCGGGGAGCCCGGCGAAGCGTGCAAATCCAGCGATTTGGGTCAGCCCATCGCCGTCAGGCCGCTTAGCACCGCAAGCCCGAGGAACGAGAAAAAGCCCATCATGTCGGTCATCGTCGTTACAAAGACGGCCGACGATACCGCCGGATCGATGTCGAAGCGGTCGAGCGTTACCGGCACCAATATGCCCGCGAGCCCCGCAACCAGATTGTTGATGAGCATAGCGGAGGCGATCACCGCACCCAGAAGCGGGTTGCCGAAGATGAGCGCGGTGCCAGCGCCGATCAGAATGCCGAGCGAGAGGCCGTTGACTGTCGCGATGCGAAATTCGCGCAGGATCATGCGCATGGTGTTCGACGCGGTAAGCTGATTGGTGGCGATCGCGCGCACGGTCACGGCGAGCGTCTGGGTTCCGGCATTGCCGCCCATGCCCGAGACGATCGGCATCAGCACTGCGAGCAGCGCATATTTGGCAATGGCGGTTTCAAAGATGCCGACGACCGATGCTGCGAGCATCGCGGTGCCGAGATTGACGACCAGCCAGCTCAGCCGGGTGCGGATGGTCAGCGTGATCGGTTCGTTGATGTCGCCGTCGCCGGCACCCGACAGGCGCAAAATATCCTCGCCCGCCTCTTCCTGGATGATGTGGACGACGTCGTCGACCGTGATCATCCCGACGAGCCGCCCCGCCCTGTCGACCACCGCGGCCGAGATGAGCGCATATTTCTGGAAGCGCAGCGCGACCTCTTCCTGGTCCATGTCGACCGGGATCAGCGTCTGCTCGCGCTTCATTATGTCATTGATTGCGACGCTGCGCGGCGCCCGCAATATCCAGCTCAACTGGCAGGTGCCGACCGGGCGGTGCATCGGGTCGACGACGAAGATTTCCCAGAAGTCGGTGGCGAGATCGACATCCTCGCGCAGCCGGTCGATGACGTCGCCGACGGTGACATGTTCGGGCACCGCGACGAATTCGCGCTGCATCAGGCGCCCGGCGGACTCCTCGGGAAAGGAGAGGGCGTCCTCGATCGCGGCGCGATCTTCGGGCTCCATGGCGCGGAGAACGGCCTGCTGCTCGTCCTCCTCCATATCCTCGATGATCGCAACGGCATCGTCGGTGTCGAGTTCGGACGCGATTTCGGCGACCTGTTCGGGCGCGAGCAGATCGATCAGCCGCTCGCGCACATAATCGTTCATTTCCGCCAGCACGTCGGGCGACAGAAGGTCGCCGAGCACCTGCGCCAGGAGCGGGCGGTCTTCGTCCGAGACGAGCTCGAAAAGGTCGGCGATGTCGGCAGGGTGCAGGCGGCCGACGCGTTCGCGCGCCGCCTCGACCTCGCCCTCTTCGGCAAGATCGATGACGTCGCGCACGAACGCGGGTTTCAGGCGATCGTCTTCGTCGAGTTCGGTTTCGGTTTCGCGCGGGGGATGGCCGGGGTCATGATCGAGCCCGTCGGCGGTGAGCACGTCTTCGGGCGGCAGGGAATCTTCGCGTTTGTCCATCGCGCGGTCCTCCCTGGCTGCTACGGCGTCGAAGGCCCTCCACTAGTCGCGGACGCGCGTCATGGCAACGCTGCAGCCGAATTTAGTGCGTGGCATTGGCGCGGCGCGCCGCTATGGCGGCGCCAACTCATTCGAAGGAGAGACACCATGTCCGAACAGACCCTTACCCTGTCGCTGTCGACCGGCGACGTCGTCATCCGCTTGCGCCCCGACCTCGCGCCCCAGCATGTCGAACGCATCACCCAACTCGCGCGGGAAGGCTTTTACGACGGCGTCGTCTTCCACCGCGTCATCCCCGGCTTCATGGCACAGGGCGGCGATCCGACCGGCACCGGCATGGGCGGCAGCAAGCTTCCCGACCTGCCCGCCGAATTCAACGCCGAACCGCATGTCCGGGGCGTCTGTTCGATGGCGCGCGCGCAGAATCCGAACAGCGCGAACAGCCAGTTCTTCATCTGCTTCGACGATGCGCGCTTCCTCGACCGCCAGTATACGGTGTGGGGCGAAGTGATCGAAGGCATGGAAAATGTCGACGCGCTGCCCAAGGGCGAGCCGCCGCGCGAGCCCGGCAAGATCGTCAAGGCGACGGTTGCGTAACTCGCTCCGTCATTGCGAGGAGCCGCAGGCGACGACGCAATCTCCAGCTGTCGGCATGACGTTACGATGGCTGGAGATCGCCACGCGCCCTGCGGGCGCTCGCGATGACGATTTGGCTTTCATCATTCTCCCACGAACCCGTTCAACCGTTCGCAAGCGGCGATCCAGTCTTCCTTGAACGCCTGGACGACCTGGCCCGCGCTCATCGCCTCGTTCATCAGGCCGACGCCCTGGCCGACCCAATAGGTTGCGAGCTGCTTGGCGCCTTCGTGACCGCCTTCGGACAGCTTGTCGACCTTGCGCAGCGCGGGTTCGCTGACCAGCGATTGCAGCGGCATCGGGAGCGGTTTCGGCGCGCCCTCGGCCTCCCACGCATCGGTCCAGGGCGAGCGGAGCTGACGCGAGGGCTTGCCCGTCCGGCTCTTCGATCGCACCGTGTCGCGCGACGAGGCGGCGAGCATTTTTTCCTTCACCACCGGATTGGTCTCGGCTTCCGACGTGGTCAGCCACACCGATCCACACCAGGCGCCATGCGCGCCCATCGCCATCGCTGCGGCCATCTGACGCCCGGTGACGATGCCCCCCGCAGCGAGGATCGGCGTCGTCGCGCCGACGGCATCGAGCGCCGCAGCCACCTCAGGCACCAGCACCATCGTTGCGACCTCACCGCAATGGCCGCCCGCTTCGCCGCCCGCAACGACAAGGATATCGACCCCGGCGCGGACCTGCGCCAGCGCATGATCGCGGGTGCCGACGAGCGCGGCGACCGGCACGCCGTGCCGCTTGCCGAGTTCGAGCATCAGTTGCGGCGGCACGCCGAGCGCGTTGGCGATCAGGCGAATCGGATGGCGAAACGCAACTTCGAGCAGCTTCGCCGCGCCTTCTTCATGCATATTGTCGCCGAAGCTCTGCCGCGCTTCGGTCGCACCGTCGAGGCCGGCCGCATCGACGCCGAATTTGTCGAGCACATCGGCCGCGAAGCCGAGATGCGTCTCGGGCACGCGCGCCGCGCCCGCCGCCGGTGCCTCGCCCTTGCCGGCGAAGCTGTTGGGGACGATCAGGTCGACGCCATAGGGCTTGCCGCCGATGTGCGCGTCGATCCACGCAAGCTCTTCCTCAAGTCGCTCGGGCGGCAACGAAGCGGCGCCGAACACGCCCATGCCGCCGGCTTTCGACACCGCGACGACGACGTCCCGGCAATGCGAAAAGGCGAGCAATGGAAATTCGATTCCGAGCATGGCGCAGATGGGCGATTGCATGTCTCTCTCTCCAATTTGCTATTTGCACCCATGTCAGCGCCAGTTGACGTAAACGTCAAGTTGATTTGCGCCCGCCACGCTTTATCGCCGGGGCATGACCGGATTTTCCTTACCCGATTTCGACCTCGACGCCTTCGTCCGTGCGACGCTTGCCGAGGATATGGGGAGCGGCGGCGACATCACGTCGATGGCCGTCATCCCCGCCGACGCCGTTTTCACCGGGGTGATGGACAGCCGCGATGCGATTAGCGTTGCGGGGCTGCCGATCGCCGAGCGATTCTTTCGCGCGCTGGCGCCCGATATGGTCATCGAGATTCTGGTCGAGGAGGGCGCATGCGTTCCCGCCGGCACCGACCTGATGCGCCTTTCGGGCAATGCGCGGGCGATGCTGACCGCCGAACGGTCGGCGCTCAACACCGTCCAGCATCTGTCGGGCATTGCGACGATGACGCGTAGCTATGTCGATGCGATCGCCGGCACCGGCGCGACGCTGCTCGATACGCGCAAGACGATCCCCGGCCTGCGCGTGCTGGAGAAATATGCAACCCGCATGGGCGGCGCGACCAATCACCGCATGGGCCTTTGGGACGCGGCGATGATCAAGGACAATCATGTCGCGGTCGCGGGATCGGTCGAAGAGGCGGTGCGCCGCGCGGTGGTGGCGGGAATCGCCGATATCATCGTCGAGGTCGACCGTATCGACCAGGTCGAGGCCGCGTTGGCATCGGGCGCGACGCATCTGCTGCTCGACAATATGACCCCCGACCAACTGCGCGAGGCGGTGGTGATCGTCGCCGGGCGCGTTCCGACCGAGGCGTCGGGCGGGGTGCGGCTCGACACGATTGGCGCCATCGCCGCGACCGGCGTCACCTTTGTTTCGGTCGGGCGCCTGACCCAGTCGGCGCCGGCGGCCGACATCGGGCTCGATTTTGCGCTCGTCTGATACGCCCTCCCTATCCGCTCGCCCTGCGCTTGTCTGAAGGGTGGACCTTCATCATCCTTGGCAAGGAAGAACGGTGTTTCGACAGGATCAGCACGAGCGGAAGATAGGAAAGGCGCTTCTGGCGCTGACTCTGCTGCTCGCCCCCGCGGCGGCGCAGGCGCAATCGCTGGCCTGTGCCGCGCCCGACCGGACGCCGGTGCCGCGGATCGAGCGGCCCGCGCGCGGCGAACCCGTCCGCAAGCCGCCGACGACCGGCTATCTGCTGAGCATGAGCTGGTCCCCGCAGCATTGCGCAGGCGCGCGCAATCCCAAGGATGCACGCGACCGGTTCCAATGTTCGGGCGAAAACGGGCGTTTCGGATGGGTGCTCCACGGTCTGTGGCCCGAGACCGACACACCGGCCTATCCCCAATGGTGCCGTCCCGCGAAGATCGTCGCCGCGCCAGTGCTGCGCCGCCATATGTGCATGACCCCTTCGGCGCAGCTTTTGCAGCATGAATGGGCGAAGCACGGCACCTGCATGAGTTCCAACCCCGCCGCCTATTTTCGCGCCGCCGAAATCCTGTTCCGCGCCGTGCGCTTTCCCGACATGAAGGCGCTGTCGGGGCACGTCCGCACCGCGGGCGACGTGCGGCGCGCCTTTGCGAAGGTCAATCGCGGCATCGATGAGCGGATGATCGCGGTCGCGACCGATCGCGGCGATTGGCTGACCGAGGTACGGCTGTGCCTGGGGCCGCGGATGCGGCCGCAGGCGTGCAAACCCTTTCGGCGCGGCCTCGCCGATGCGCGCGCGGTGCGCGTGCGGCCGATGGATTAACACCTGCAGGGCAAGGCGTCCCGCGCCGGGACGGCGGCGATGTTAACACTCTTTTAACCTTATCGACTCGTTAACGGGCGCCTAGCCTGCCGGGCATGGATTCGGACGAGCATATCGACATCCGCGAGCGCATCCGCGCTTATGGCGCCCGGCAACTGGTCCTTGCGCGGCTGAGCGCGCCGGAGGATTGGCAGGGCGAATTGCGTGGCGCGCTTGCGGCGCAGCGCGAGCGTCCCGCGCTCTGGTCGCGCGACAGCGATTTTCGTCTGTTCGCGGAAAGCTTCGCGATCTTCTTTACCGCGGCGATGATGTTCCTGATCTGACGGCGGACCGCCGATCGGGCCACACTGCTAGAGAATCTCGCGCACGACATCCTGCGGGCGGCAGAAGCGGACGCCCTTGTCGGTTTCGACGAAGGGGCGGTTCACATAGGCGGGGTTGGTGACCATCGCCGCGATAATTGCTTCTTCGTCGGCGTCGGGCAGGCCGCGTTCCTCGGCATCGGTGCCGCGCAGGCGCAGCGCGTCCCGCGCGCTCAGACCCGCGTCGCGAAACAGCTGGCGCAGCTTGTCGGCGCTGTAGGGCGTTGTCAGATATTGAATCACCTCGACATCGACGCCGGGGGTTTCCTCGAGAATCGCCAGCGTCTTGCGCGAAGTGCCGCAGGCGGGGTTATGCCAGATGGTTGCCTTCATGGCGCAGTTCCTAACGGGAGCGTAATGGAACGTAAACGCACTATTCATGGCATATATGGCACATTTGCCCGCATGAAGAGGCTTGGACTCCTTGCCTTTGGCGCCCGAACCACGGCTTATAGTCTGCCGAGGGACCGCCAAAGGCGGCAATGAGGGCTGGGTTGCACGTGAAAGAATTGATCGATCGCAGGGCTATGCTGGCGGCGATGGCGGGCGCGGGGGCGCTGGCCGCGACATCGGCGCGCGCAGCCCCACTTCCGGACTGGATCACCGGGCATGGGCAGGCGGCGACACCGCCGCCGGTCGACTATCTGGCCGTCGCGCGGCAACAGCTGGCGCGGCAGGGCAACCGGATCGCGCAGGCCGACCGTGTCGGGATCGTCGATTTCGGGCTGCCCTCCTATCGCCCGCGCTTTGCGCTCGTCGATCTGATCGCCGGCAAGGTGGACATGTATCCGGTCACCCATGGCCGCGGATCGGACCCGCAGCATGACGGATGGCTCAAGACCTTTTCGAACGTCCCCGGCTCACTCGCCTCGTCGCGCGGCGCCTATCGCACGAGCGATTATTATTGGGGATCGAACGGATCGTCGATGCGGCTCGCGGGGCTGGAGGCCGACAACAGCAATGCCGACATGCGCGCGATCGTCGTGCATGGCGCCTGGTACGCCGAGCCGTCGCTGATCGCGACGCAAGGCAAGCTGGGGCGCAGCGAGGGCTGTTTCGTGTTCGGAGAGGAGTTGCTGCCGCAAATTCTATACAAGCTGGGGCCGGGCCGATTGCTCTACGCCGACAAGCTGAGCTTAGCGCCCGCGTCTCCGCCGCCCTTCGAATTGCCGCCGGTCGCCGACAATATCATCCGCACCGGCGCCACCCAGGGATCGATGCCGACCAAGGCTGATTGAGAATTCTCGGGTTTCATGCCCGAGGATGTCAACGCAATGTCATCCGATTCCGAAAGGAAGAACGGAGCCGGGGGCATCGCCGCCCGGTCGCCGCTTGATCAGTAGATTGCGCCTTTTTCGGGTTTGGGCGCCTGCACCGTCTGCGTCGTCGGAACGACCGCGGGCGGCGTCGGCGAAATCACCACGGCAGCGGCGCGGCCGGGCTTGGCGAAGCTCGTCACCACCGGCGCGTCGCGGCCGTAAAGGTCGTTCAGCTTCTTGATGCCGCCCTTGCCGTCGGGGACGACGGTCCAATAAGCGACATAGACGGGGAAGGGCTTTTCGAAGCCGAAGCGCGTCGTCTTGCCGCTAGCGACGACATCCCCGAATTCCTCGGGCGTGCGGCCGGCGAACATCACCGCCATCAGGCCAGAGAAATGCAGCGCCTTTTCGGTGCGGATGCAGCCGTGGCTGAAGGCGCGCGAATCCGCGGCGAACGCGCCCTTCGAGGGCGTGTCGTGCAAATAGATGGCGTGCGGGTTCAGCATTTCGAGCTTCATGACGCCCAGCGCATTGTTGGCACCCGGCTGCTGCACCACTGACAGCGCCTTGCCGCTGCCCGTCCAGGTATAGCCCTGCGCGCGGGCGCGCGCCGGATTGGTCGCAATCGTCGATCCGATGCCTTCGGCGATGATGCTCTTGGGCAGCGTCCAGGTCGGGTTGACGATGATCCCCGTCGCCATGGGGTTGAGCTGCGGCGTCGGGGTCGACGGTTTGCCGACGACCGCCTTGTGCGTCGCGATGACGACGCCGTCATGGACGACGCGGGTCAGATATTCGGGCACGTTGCTGACAACATAGCCTTCGCCAAGATCGCGCGGCATCCAGCGCCAACGTTCCATGTTGACGCGGATCGCGTTGGCGTCGGTGGGCGTCTTTGCGGTCTTGAGCGCGGCTTTCAGCACCGCGAAATCGGGATGGACGGGGTCGAGGCTGACCAGCGCCTGCGCGACGTCGTTCGCGGTGAGCGCGCTGCCGAGCAGCGGGATCAGCGGTTCGGTCTGCGCGTCGCCATCGGTCATGAACCATTGTTTGCGCGCAGCATTGGGCGTGCGGCCGTCGCGCATGTGCGTGGCGAGCAGCAGAAAGCTATCGGTCGCGACCTTGTCGAGCGTGATCTGATTGCCGCCGTCGATCGCGGCCTTCAGCGCTTCGGGATTGTAATCCTTGGGGAACAGGCCTTCATCGCCCGCCGACTGGATGAAGGCGAGCAGCGCCCTGGCATTGTCGACGCTCCAGCTCGGCAGATTGGCCTCGGCGACCGTTTCGATCTCGGGCGCGTCATCGGTCACCTTGTCGGGTTGCAGAACGACCGAGTCCTCCTTGACGCTCGTCTGTGCGGCGACGGGCGCCGCAAGCAGGGTCAGCGGGAGGATAAGCGCCGCGGCCGGGCGCACGTAAAGGGGGAGATTTCTGGCCATGGTTAAGGCCCATAGCCAATAATCCCCCCGTGCGAAAGTGAGCTGGGACACAATCCGTCGTGTCCGCGCGCGAACCCGGCGTCGATGGGGGCAGCGTCAGGCCTTGTTGTCGGCATCCTGCTTCGCCAGCCATTCCTCCAGCCACTTGATCGTATAATCGCCGTGGATGACGTCGGGATCGGCGAGCAGCGCCTGATGCAGCGGAATGTTCGTCTTCACCCCGCCGATAACCATTTCCTCGAGTGCGCGGCGCATCCGCATCATGCAGCTTTCGCGCGTGCGGCCATAGACGATCAGCTTGCCGATCATGCTGTCGTAATAAGGCGGGATCGAATAGCCGGCATAAAGCCCGCTATCGACGCGCACATGCATGCCGCCGGCGGCATGATAATTGGTCACCTTGCCCGGTGAGGGCAGGAAGTTACGCGGATCTTCGGCGTTGATCCGGCATTCGATAGCATGGCCGCGGAATTCCAGCTCGTTCTGCTGCACCGAAAGACCCATGCCGTCGGCGATACGGATCTGTTCGCGGACGAGGTCGAAGCCGGTGATCATCTCGGTCACCGGATGTTCGACCTGGATGCGCGTATTCATTTCGATGAAATAGAATTCGCCATTTTCCCACAGAAACTCGATCGTCCCCGCGCCACGATAGCCCATCTTTGCCATCGCATCGGCGCAAATGCCGCCCATGCGGGCGCGCTCTTCGGCCGAAATCACGGGCGAGGGGGCTTCTTCGAGCACCTTCTGGTGGCGGCGCTGCAGCGAACAGTCGCGTTCGCCGAGATGGATGGCGTTGCCCTTGCCGTCGCCGAAAATCTGAAATTCGATGTGGCGCGGGTTGCCGAGATATTTTTCCATATAGACGGTCGGATCGCCGAACGCCGCCGCAGCCTCGCTCGATGCCTGACCCATGAGGCTTTCGAGGCCGGAGGGGTCGGGGACGACCTTCATCCCGCGGCCGCCGCCGCCCGACGCGGCCTTGATCAGCACCGGATAGCCGATTTCCTCGGCCATCCGTTTCGTTTCCTCGCCATAGGTGACGGCGCCGGGCGAACCCGGCACCACCGGGAGACCGAGCGCGACAGCGGTGCGCTTCGCCTCGACCTTGTCGCCCATGGTGCGGATATGTTCGGGCTTCGGCCCGACGAAGATCATGTCATGCGCTTCGATAATCTCGGCAAAGCGCGCATTTTCCGACAGGAAGCCATAGCCGGGGTGGATGGCGTCGGCGCCCGTCACTTCGGCAGCCGAAATGATTGCCGGGATGTTGAGATAGCTGTCCTTCGCCGCCGGCGGGCCGATGCAGACGGCTTCGTCGGCCAGGCGGACATGCATCGCATCGGCGTCGGCAGTCGAATGGACCGCGACCGTCTTGATGCCCATTTCGTGGCAGGCGCGGTGAATACGCAGCGCGATCTCGCCGCGGTTGGCGATGAGCAGTTTCTCGATGGCCATCGGCGGTCCCTCAGCCGATGGTGAACAGCGGCTGGTCATATTCGACCGGCTGGCTGTTCTCGACATGCACGGCCTTGAGCGTGCCCGAGGTAGGCGCGGTGATCGGGTTCATCACCTTCATCGCCTCGATAATCAGGATGGTATCGCCTTCCTTCACCGCCGAACCCACGCTCGCGAAATTGGGCGCGCCCGGTTCGGCAGCAAGATAGACGGTGCCGACCATCGGCGACTTCACGGCGTCGGCGAAGCTGTCGGCGGCGGGGGCAGCTATGGCGGCCGGCGCGGCGGCCGCGGGTGCGGCAGCGACGGGCGCGGCAACTGGGGCCGGCGCGAAAGCGACCGGCGCCGCGGCGGCGGTCAGCGTCCGCGCAACGCGCACCTTGCGTTCGCCGTCCTCGACCTCGATTTCGGAAAGCTGCGTGTCGTCGAGCAGTTCCGCGAGCGCGCGGACGAAGGCCGGATCGATGTTGATGCCGTGCTCTTTATGGTCACCCATGAGATATTTCCTGTTGTTGCGGCACTGTTGATCGCGTGCCTTGACCCCGTTTCTGATCGCGCCTCTTGTCAGAAGCGCGCGGCGGCGTCCAGCGCCAGCATATAGCTGTCTGCGCCGTGGCCTGCAAAATGCGCGGCCGCCGCCATGCCGATATAGCTGATATGGCGAAAGGATTCGCGCTTCATCGGGTCCGACAGATGGACCTCGATCACCGGAACGCGGATCGACTTGATCGCGTCGTGCAGCGCGACCGATGTGTGCGTATAGCCCCCGGCATTGAGCAGCACCGCCTTGGCGCTGGCGAAATGCGCTTCGTGCAGCCAGTCGATCAGCGTGCCTTCGTGGTTCGATTGGCGGCAATCGACGCGCAGACCCAGTGCCGCCGCACGCTCGGCGAGCCGCTCGTGGATGTCCTCCAGCGTGTCATGCCCATAGATTTCGGGCTCGCGCGTGCCCAGCAGGTTGAGGTTGGGGCCCGAAAGGACAAAGACGGCGGGCGTTTCGGAACACTCGTTGGACAAGGGCACGGTCTTTCGGTTGCGACGCGGGTCGCTCCCCCTATATGGGCTGCACGTCAAAAGGCAAAGCAGGCGGGACTCGTGATTTCCATCATTCTCAACGGCGATCCGCGGCAGGTGCGCGCAGGCAGCATTGCCGATCTGGTCGCGTCGCTGGGCCTCGACGTCAAGAAGGTCGCGGTCGAGCGCAATCGCGAGATCGTACCGCGCTCGACGCTCGCCGACATCGCGCTTGCCGAGGGCGATGCGCTGGAAATCGTTCATTTTGTAGGAGGCGGTTGTTGACCGACCAGTGGAGCGTTGCCGGACGGACCTTTAGCTCGCGCCTGATCGTGGGCACCGGCAAGTACAGGGATTTCGAGCAGAACGCGGCGGCAGTCGCCGCGTCGGGTGCGGAAATCGTCACCGTTGCGGTGCGGCGCGTCAATGTGTCGGACCCGACCGCGCCGATGCTGACCGATTATATCGACCCGAAGAAGATCACCTATCTTCCCAATACCGCCGGCTGCTTCAATGCCGACGACGCGATCCGCACCTTGCGGCTGGCGCGCGAGGCGGGCGGCTGGGATCTGGTGAAGCTGGAGGTGCTGGGCGAAGCGAAGACGCTCTATCCCAATATGCGCGAAACGCTGGAGGCGACCGAGGTGCTGGCCAAGGAAGGCTTTCTGCCGATGGTCTATTGCGTCGATGATCCGATCGCCGCCAAGCAGCTGGAAGATGCGGGCGCGGTTGCGATCATGCCGCTCGGCGCGCCGATCGGGTCGGGGCTGGGCATCCAGAACCGGGTGACGATCCGCCTGATCGTCGAGGGGGCGTCGGTGCCGGTGCTGGTCGATGCGGGCGTCGGGACGGCGAGCGATGCGGCGGTGGCGATGGAACTCGGCTGCGACGGCGTGCTGATGAACACCGCGATCGCCGAAGCCAAAGACCCCATCCGCATGGCGCGCGCCATGAAGCTCGCGGTCGAGGCGGGGCGCGATGCCTATCTCGCCGGCCGTATGGGCCAGCGTCGCTACGCCGATCCGTCGAGCCCGCTCGCCGGGCTCATCTGATATTGATCGAGCGCAATGCGCCGCCCGCGCGGCGCTGCCATGCCCGTGTCTCTGACAAGGAGGCATGGGCATGGGTGGCACGCGGCGCCGGATCGTCATCGTCGGGGCGGGACCGGCGGGGCTGAGTTTCGCGCGCGCGCTGGCGGATACGCCCGCCGAGATTACGCTGATCGAGCGCGCGCCGCTTGCCGCACTGGCCGAACCGCGCTTCGACGGGCGCGAGATTGCGCTGACGCATCGGTCCGAACGCGCGCTGCGCGACCTGGATGCCTGGTCGCGGATTCCGGCGGCGGACATTCACCGCCTTGACCGCGCCGAGGTGCTGAGCGGCCGGGCGCGGTTTGCGATGCGGATCGATCCGGGGGCCGGCGACGCGCGGCCGCTCGGCCATCTCGTGTCGAACCATCATTTGCGCCGGGCGCTGTTCGAAAGCGTTGCGGGACAGGCGAATATGGATCTGCGCGCGGGATGCGCGGTGGAGCGCGTTCAGGCAGGGCGCGGCGGCGTCACCGTGACCCTTGCCGATGGCGCTGTGATCGAGACCGATCTTCTGGTCGCGGCGGACTCGCGCTTTTCGGCAATACGCGACCAGCTCGGCATCGGCGTGGACGTCAGGCCGGTCGGCAAGACGATGCTCGTCGGCCGGGTAGGTCACGCGCCCTGCAAGGCGGGCGTCGCGACCGAATGGTTCGCCCGGCACCACACGCTGGCGATGCTGCCGCTGGGGGAGGGGCTTTCGTCGGCAGTCATCACCCTGATGCCCGAAGCCGCCGATGCCCTCATGGCCGAATCCGGCGAGGTAAAGGCGCGCCGGATTGCGGCGATGACGCGCGGCAGATGGGGCGCGGTCGCGTTGGCGAGTGATTTTCATGCCTATCCACTGACGACGACCTTCGCGCATCGCTTTGCGGCGCCGCGTGCGGTTCTGATCGGCGATGCGGCGGTCGGCATGCATCCGGTGACCGCCCATGGCTTCAACTTCGGGCTGGCGGGCGCGGTCCGGCTCGCGAAGCTGTTGGCGTTTGCGGATGATGTCGGCGATGCGCGCCGCCTTGCGGGCTACGCTGCCGCGCATCGTGCCGAGACCTGGCCGCTGTTTCAGGCGACGCGTGCGATCGTTGGCCTCTTCACCGACAACCGCCATCCGGCGATGGCGCTCCGCCATGCGGCGCTGCGGCTTGGCGCGCTGCCGCCGGTTCGGATGGGCCTGCGCGCGCTACTCATGCAGCAGCGGGACGCGCGTGCAGCCTAAGCCCCTCGGTCGACGCTTCGTCTCGTTTCGTCCCGCGACCAAGGAACAATGAGGGGTGGCAAGTCGTTGATTTGACGAGAGGCGCGATCGCCTCTTTGCAGCAAAGGAGACTCCCCATGGGCGAACTGACGGAAAGGGCGAAAGGCCTGACGAACGAAGCGATCGGCAACACCAAACAGGCGATCGGCAAGGCGACCGACAATGAACGCCTGCGCGCCGAAGGCGACCTTCAGGAACGCAAGGGCGAAGCCCAGAACATCAAAGGCAAGGTGCAGGGCGCGCTCGGCGACAAGGTCTGACCGACCCGCTCTGGCCACCGGCCAACAAAAAGCCCCCGGGAGCGATCCCGGGGGCTTTTTGCTGGTTCGGGAACGCGGCGTTATTTGCCGCCGGATGCGACCAGATCGACGTCGGTCATCCCGCCGTCGGTGCGCAGGAACAGGACATAGGCGAGGTCGCCTTTTGTCCCGCCCAGAATATGTTCGTTGCCGCGCACGCGGTGGTCGCTCGTATAACCCGCACGCACCGCCATCGTGTGATAATAGTCGAGAACGCCCTGGATCGAGGCGGCGGTCTGGAAATTGACGACGCGGATGTTGCATTTTCCGCCGGCCACCCCCGCCGCCTCTCGCAGCGTCGCGCGCGGATAGAGCTTGAACGCTGGCGGCAGACGGTCGGCCCACTGGTTGCCGTAGGTCAGCTTGGCGTGGCAGCTGCCCTTTTGCTGTTCACGCGCCAGCGCGCCGATGGTGACCGGGCGCTTGGCGGCGCAATCGCCGTTGCAACCTTCCTCGAACGGCAGTGCCTTGGGCGCGGTGAGCAGCTTGCCCGCAGCCTGCGCCGCCGCCGCTTCGGCCGCCGCGGCCGCCTTGCCGCTCGCCACGCCCGGAACGCCGCCGTCGACGGGCCGGTTGCCCGGCGTCGCCGCATTGCGGTTCGCCTGCCCGGCCAGCTTGGGGTCAACCATGATCTTGTCTTCGAGCGCGCCCTTCAGCGCGGGGTCTTCATTGGTCAGCCCGTCGTCGAGCGGATTGAGGTCGGCCTTTGCCTGCGGATTGTCGCGGCACCCCGCGAGCGGGGCCGCGGCCATCAGCAGGCCGGCAATCAGCCATTTTCCCCGGACGATCATTGCTAACACTCCCTTAATCTCTCACCCGGACTTGCCGGAAGCTGGTTAAGAAGATGTGAGCAAAAAGCGTTAATTGGTAAGACTTTGTTAGCCGAAAACTGTCTCGGACCGAGACGGATTCCTCGCGCAGCGGATCAGGCGAGAGGTTTCGACCGCCGCCTGACGGTGGACAACCGCCTGACGATAGACCGGATCGGTGACCATTTCCATGAAGGCGCCGCTGTTCGGATAGCGGGCGATGAACATCGCGTCCCAATGTTCATCTGCTGGGCCGATCACCATCGCCTCCATCATGCCGCTCCAAACGACACTGCCGCCGACGCGCGAAAAAACGGCGCTGCTGTCCTTGCCATAATTGGCATAGGCTTCCGCGCCGGTCAGTGCCTTGCCGGCGAGGGGGTGATCGTCCGGATAAGTCGCCCTATCCTTGAAGCGGACGAGGTTGAGCATGTGGATCGGCGTATCGCGCGGCAATGCCTTGAAAGTGTCGAACTGCGCGCGTTCGGGGTCGATGTGACGATCGCTCATGGCTGGAACTCCTTGCGTTTGCCCCGCCATGCCTCGGCGCTCTGCGTCCAGGCGTCGACGCGGGTCTGTTCGAACGGGGCGGGGAGGTGCGTCGGGCCGCTGTTGGTCGCGCCCAGCCTTTTGGCCAGCGCCTGCGAGCGGACATTGTCGGGGGCGATGCTGTGCATCAGCTCGGGCCATTTGAGGAATTCGACCGCGAAGTCGCAGGCGGCGACCGCCCCCTCGAACGCATAGCCTTTCCCGGCGAATTTGGCGCGCACGCCATAGGCAATCTCGGGCGCGGGCCAGCCGTCCGGCTCCCACGGTCCGAGCCGCCCGACCCATTCGCCGCTTGCGCGTTCGAGGACTGAAAACATCGAGAAGCCGCGGATATGCCATGCCCCCGCGAGCGTGCACCATTGGCGCCACGCCTGCGATCGGGCGCAGCTGCCACCGATGAAGGTCATCGTGTCTTCTTCGGCGCACATTTCGGCGAAAGCGTCGAAATCTTCAGTCGCGGGCGGGCGGAGGATCAGCCGCTCGGTAACGAGCAGAGGGCCGTTTAGCATCGATATTCTCCCGCAGCAGTGGCCAACGCTTCTGGGAGAAAGGAGGCTGGCGGGTAAGCTGAAACACGCACCGCGAACGCGCGATCGGCCTTGAGGGCGTCGGTTCGAACCGACGCCCTCGCCATCACAGAGTGCGGATGGAGGGGTCTCGGACCCGCACCCGGACGGTTTCTGTCAATTAGCGGCAGCGATATTTGTCGCGGTCGATCTCGCGGCCGAGGAGCGCACCGGCGCCTGCGCCGAGAACCACGCCGAGCAGCTTGTCGCCTCGGCCAGCGATTTCGTGACCGGCAAGGCCGCCGACCGCGGCACCGATCAGCAGGCCGGTGGTGCCATTGTCCTTCTTGCAGTAATATCGGCCGTCGTTACCGCGCCAGATCCGCGTGTTGGCGCCGACGCGCTGGTCGCGGCTCGCATAATAGCGACGGTCGTGATGCTTGCGCTTGTAAAAGTCAGCGGTGATTTCGCTCTTGTGCAAGCCCTGCGCCGGAACGGCGCTTGCCATGCCGGCATAGGCGGGGGCGGTCGCGACGACACTGGCGGCCGCAATTGCGCCCATCATGCCTTTGGTAAGAATAGCCATATCCTGTCCTTTCCTGGTTCGCGCCTCGACCGTTCAGGAACGAGCGCTTCACCCGAAACAACGAGAAGGGTCCGCACAGCGTTGCATGAACCTTCGGCAACAAGACGAAATGAGTGCTGTCATCGACGAACCGAAAGCACTTGTCCGCCGTCCGGCGGCGTGCGAAACATTGGAAATGCTGAACATTGCTTCGATTTTCATCGGTCTGGTCGCGCTGATTCTCGCGATCCCCGCATTCATTCCGTTTCTGGGCTGGGCGAACTGGGTCATCATCCCGATCGCCGTGGTCGGGCTCGCGCTTGGCGCGATGTCGAGCCGCACGAGCGGGCGCAATCTGAACATCGTCGTGATCGTCGTCGGCGTCGTCCGGCTGATGCTCGGCGGCGGTCTGCTCTAAGCGCGCATAGAATGTCAGCGCCCGCCGCTCCGTCGGAGAGCCAGCAGAACGGCTTGCCCTTCGCGCTCGCCGCCTATGGCATCTGGGGCTTCGTCCCGCTGTTTTTCAAGCTGCTTGCGAGCGTGCCGCCGGTCGAGGTGCTGGCGCAGCGCATCGTCTGGTCGCTGCCGCTCTGTTTCTTCATCATGGCATTCCGGCGGCAGATCGCCGACTATCTTGTCGCCTTGCGCGATTGGCGGGTGCTGCGCATGCTGTTGGCGAGCGCGCTGCTGATCGCAGTGAACTGGCTCGTTTATATCTATTCGATCTTCACCGATCATGTCCTCGCCGCCAGCCTCGGCTATTATCTCAATCCGCTCGTCAATGTGATGCTGGGAATGGTCTTCCTGGGCGAGCGCCTGTCGCGATTGCAGATGGTGGCGGTCGCGATCGCCGCCGTCGGGGTGGCGATCCTGCTCGGCGGTGCGCTCGATACGCTGTGGATCAGCCTGACGCTCGCCTTCAGTTTCGGCCTCTATGGGCTGCTGCGAAAAGTGGTGCCCGTGGGCTCGCTGCCCGGCCTCGCGATCGAAACGACGCTGCTCATGCCCTTGGCGCTCGCGGCGTCGGCCTGGTATCTGTGGATCGGCGATGGGCGCGGTTTCGGATCGGACCCGAAAATCAGCCTACTGCTGATGGCCGGGGGAATCGTCACCGCGGTGCCGCTGCTCCTCTTCGCCACCGCCGCGCGGCGGATGAGCTATGCAGCGCTCGGCTTCGTCCAGTATCTGGCGCCGACACTGCAATTCCTGCTCAGCCTGTTCGTCTTCGCCGAACCGCTGAAGCCCGTGCAACTGGCGTGCTTCCTGCTGATCTGGATCAGCATTGCGGTGTTCAGTTTCGACATGTGGCGCAAGATGCGCGCCGACAGGATGGTCGAGATCGCCTAGGGCCTATGAGATCGCCTAGGGTTTAGACGATCCGCCAGCCGAGCGTTTCTCCGGCATGGAACGGCACCACATCGCCGATCCGGTCGGGAACCACGGTCGCGCCGCGTTCGAGCGTGATCGTGCCCTGATTGAGCGGCAGGCCATAGAAGCGCGGGCCATGTTCGCTCGCAAAACCCTCGAACCGGTCGAGCGCGCCGTCTTCGTCGAACGCCGCGATATAGCTTTCGAGCGCGAAGGGGGCGTTGAAAATGCCGGCACAGCCGCACGGCGCTTCCTTGGTATGCACCGCGTGCGGCGCGCTGTCGGTGCCGAGGAAGAATTTGGGCGAGCCCGAGGTCGCGGCGGCGCGCACCGCGAGCCGGTGATGCTCGCGCTTGGCGACGGGCAGGCAATAGGCGTGCGGACGGATGCCGCCGACCAGCATCGCGTTGCGGTTGATGTGAAGATGCTGCGGCGTAATCGTCGCGGCGACATTGGCGGGCGCATCGGCGACGAACTGCGCCGCCTCCGCCGTCGTGATATGTTCGAACACGATCTTGAGTTCGGGCAGCCGCGCGACGAGCGGTGCGAGCGTGCGATCGATGAATACCGCCTCGCGGTCGAAGATATCGACGTCATGGTCGGTGACTTCGCCGTGGATCAGGAGCGGCATGCCGATATCGGCCATGCGTTCGAGCACGCCCATGATGTTCGCGACATCGGTCACGCCGTGGGCGCTGCCCGTCGTTGCATGCGCGGGGTAGAGCTTGGCGGCGGTGAACACGCCCTCGGCGTGGCCGCGCGCCATTTCCTCCGCATCGGTGCCATCGGTCAGATAGGCGACGATCAGCGGGGTAAAATCGAGCGCCGCGGGGATCGCTGCGACGATCCGCTCGCGATAGGCGCGGCCCTCGGCCACGGTCGTCACCGGCGGCGACAGATTGGGCATGACAATCGCCCGCGCGAATTGGCGTGCGGTATAGGGCGTGACATGCGCCAGCATCGCGCCATCGCGCAGATGGACGTGCCAGTCGTCGGGGCGGCGTATGGTCAGGCGATCGGTCATGGCGGGCCCTCGGGCAAATCGTGGCTTGGCTTTGGCTGCCCCGCCCCTAAATTATCGGCATGGCCAATACCACCCTCAACGACCGCGCGCTGATCCGATTGTCGGGCGATGATGTCCGCGGCTTTCTGCAAGGCCTTGTCACCAATGATGTGTCGGGCAATCTGCCGGTCTGGGCGGCGCTGCTGACCGCACAGGGCAAGGCGCTGTTCGATTTTCTGATCTGGGCCGACGAGGCGGATGTGCTGATCGATTGCGAGGCGGCGGCAGCGGACGATCTGACCCGGCGCCTGACGCTCTATCGCCTGCGCCGCGCGATTACGATCGAGCGCGAGGAGGTTTTGCGGGTTCACTGGGCGCCCGAGGGCGATCTTGGCGTCGTCGACCCGCGGCTTGCCGAATTGGGGCAGCGCTGGCTCGCTCCCGCCGACGAAGGCGGCGCGGCGGGCGTCGAGGCGGCATGGCGCGCGCACCGCCTGGCGCTCGGGCTCACCGAAGGGCGGGCCGAACTCGGCGACGGCACGACGCTGTGGCTCGAATGCAATGCCGCCGAATTGAACGGCGTCAGCTTTTCCAAGGGCTGCTACGTGGGACAGGAAAATACCGCGCGGATGAACTGGCGGCAGAAGGTCAATCGTCGACTCATAGTCGTGCCGATCGCCGAAGCCGACGAAAAGCGTCAGGTCATTGCCTATCCCGAACTCGGCTGGTCGGTGGAGCATCGGCGCGTCGAGGGCATTGATCCGGCGAAAGCACCCGCCTGGATGCACAGCGCCCTTCTTTCGCCCGGTTCATGACCGGTGCAGCGCGGGCGGGGTAGAGGGGAATGATGATCGCGCCGCTCGCCCTGCTTGCTCCCGCCGCGCTGGCCGCCGCCGGTCCGGCCTCCTGCCCGGACGATCATGCGCGCACGATGACGCTGGCCGAAGCCGCTGCGGCGGAGCCGGGGCTTTGCGTGCAGCTCGAGGCCATCGCGTGGAACGGCCGCCTCTACGCCGATGTGGGCGCCATCTATGCCGGGGCGTCGATCGCCTATCGCGGCGACGTACCGGGCCGCCCTATGCGCGGCGGGCCCGCGCGGATGGTCTTCGACCCGGCCTCGCGCGAATTTGTCGATGCGGGAAATTCCGGTGCGCCGCGTGCGTCGATGCCCCAATGGCTGCACCTGACCGCGCTGACGGCGCGCTGCACGGGCGTGCAATGCGCGGCCGAAGCGGCGCCGACGCTCGACATCGTGGGGGCGGACAGGGTTCGTGACCGGCCGGTGGAACGGCGACTGCGCGCCGACGTCGCGCCGGCTGCATGGAAGCTTCGCCCGCTTGCTGCGGATTCGCCGTGGACGGCGCGCTTTTCCGCGGCGGCCGATGCGCTGTTTCCCGCGTTGCGCTCGGGCGATCCGAAGCAATGGGTGCCGTTGCTTGGCGGGCGCTGGCTGGCCGCCGCCGACCGCGCGCGGGTCGAGCGCCTGCTCGGCGCGCAGGCAAGCCCCTTTGCATCGGCGTTGCGCGCTCCGGCGAAGCTGCAGCGCGTGATTTTGGGTTGGGACGCGGCCACGCTCGATGCGGGCGAACGGGCGCTGGTCGATGCGGGACAGGAGGCCGAGGCGATCGTGTGCTGGTCCGATCGTGTCGATGCCGAACGCCTGTGGCCGATCGCCGCCTTCGATGCCGACAACCGGCCGGGACGCCCCTATGCCTGCGCGCGGATCGCCTACAGCATCCGCGGCGGGGAGCCGCAATGGCGCGCCTTCATCGATCAGGCGGAAGGCGGTCTTGCCGAACCACAAAATCGCGGCGCCATTTAACCATTCTCCAACCCCGATTTGCGAATAAACCGGGCATGGTGAGGCGTTTCATTACCCTGGTAGCCGGGATCGCGGGCATATCGATCGGCATGGCGAGCATCGCCGGCCGGCAGGTCGCCGATGTGCCCGAAGCGCCTGTGGATCCTTATGCCGGCGAGAGCAACTGGACGACCGGCGCGCGCGATAAGGCCGCCGTGACTGCCAGCGACGCCGCCTCGCGGCCCAGCGAAGTCCGGATCCGGCGGGCATCCGATTCGCACTTCTATGCGGACACCCGTGTCCAGGGCAGGCAGGTTCGCATGCTGGTCGACAGCGGCGCATCGCTCGTCGCGCTGACGCGGAACGATGCCGAGGCGATCGGCATCGATGTCGACCGTCTGCCGATCGGCGGCACCGCCCAGACCGCGGGTGGCACGGTGCCGATGCGGACGGTCCTTCTCGACAGTGTCGAGGTCGACGGCATCACGATCCGCAATGTCGAGGCGGCAGTGGTCGATGCCAACATGGGGGTGTCGCTGCTCGGCCAAAGCTATCTTGCAAAGCTCGCTGCGGTGAATGTCGAAGGCGACACAATGACGCTGCGCTAGGACGCCAAGCCAGTCGCCGGGTATTCGCCGTCGGCTTAAAGTACGACGGACGCGCCATCCGAATGGCGCGCCCGTCGCCGGGAATCAGTCGAACAATTCTTCCAGGAATGACTTGCGCCGCTTGGGGTAGCCGCGGCGATAGTCGTTGCCATGGCCGTAAGCTGGCGGCGGCGTGGCCTGCGGCGCTGCCGGGCGGGGCGCGGCTTCGGCAGCGCTCCGTTCGATGATCTTGTCGAGTTCGCCGCGATCGAGCCATACCCCGCGGCATTGCGGGCAATAGTCGATTTCAACGCCTTGCCGGTCGCTCATCGCGAGCGGAACCTTGCAGATGGGGCAGGGCATATTGTGGGCAGATGTCATGGTCACCTCGTGGAAAGATTTCGATCCATCGAGGATGCGCGGAGAGCGAAGGCCATGGCCGATCACGCACCGAGCACGCTCGATGCGGTCCGACATCACGATCCTGGGATCGCCAGAGGGGCCCGGCCCGCACCGGATAAATGGGGACTGTCCGGGAACCTTCAAGTCCTGACGCAGCGGCATCGGTCGCGGGCGGTTCTTCTTCAGGGCTCGCGCCTGCTTGCCATTTGCGCGGCATTTCCCCACATCTGCGAGCATGAACGCTCCCAACCCGCCGCTCAGGGCCGCCATCATCCCGGTCACCGCCTTTCAGCAGAATTGCACTCTCCTGTGGTGCACCGAAACCAACAAGGCGGCGCTCGTCGATCCCGGCGGCGACCTGCCCAAGCTGCGCGAGGCGATCCGGCAGACGGGGGTGGAGGTCGAAAAGATTCTCGTCACCCACGGTCATATGGATCATTGCGGGCAGGCGGGGGTGCTCGCCCGGGAATTGGGCGTGCCGGTCGAAGGGCCGCACGAGGACGATCGTTTCTGGATCGAGCGGCTGGGCGAGGATGGCGCGCGCTTCGGCATGACGGGCGAGGTGTTCGAGCCCGACCGCTGGCTGGTCGATGGCGATACGGTGAAGGTCGGCAATCTGACGATCGACGTCATCCATTGCCCCGGTCACACCCCCGGCCACGTTGTTTTCTATCATGGCCCCTCGAAGCTCGCGATCGTCGGCGACGTGCTATTCCAGGGGTCGATCGGCCGCACCGATTTTCCGCGCGGCGATCACCAGCAACTGATCGATTCGATCACCGGCAAGCTGTGGCCGCTCGGCGACGATACCATCTTCCTGCCCGGCCATGGTCCGCACAGCAGCTTTGCGCAGGAGCGGCGCACCAATCCCTATGTCGCCGACGGCGTTGTGGGCGGCTGAAGCGGCCGCCCTGCTTGCGTCATTCTATTGCGGCTGGATGGCGACGGTTTCGGTGACTTCGGTGCTGACGAATTTCGTCGGGGTCAGATAGACCGACAGCAGCGCGGCGATCGCAAGCCCGAGCAGGGTCAGCATGGTGATAACGGTGCCCACCATGCGGCCCCACATCATGCCGTCCATGCCGACCGCGTGCAGGATGCGCCCGACGAGATAGAGCGCGCCCACCGCCCACAGCCAGATCGACGAGCCGATCCCCAGTTCGATCAGCGCAAGCAGGATCAGGACGAAGGGCGTATTCTCGACATAATTGGCCTGCGCGCGCATGCGGCGAATCAGCCTGTCGTTGCCGCCGTCGCCGATCGAGACTTTTTCCTGTCCACGCACGCGCCCGACCCGGGTCGCGAGCCAGAGATTGAGCAGGGCGGCGCCCGCGGCGATGGTCAGGCTGATCGGCAACATGAACATGAAATTCCCCCTCTTGTTATCGGCCGGCGCTCGTGCTGGCGCGACCGGGTGCAGATGTGGCACCGGCGCGCGTCCGCGGCAAGGGGCGACGGGGAAGGAGCATCCGCCCGTACTCCGACGCGCGGCGAGGGGGTTGCCTTTGCGGGCAAAAACGCTATAGCCGCGCCCGATCCGGCACCCGACACCATCAGGCGTTGAGGCACCTTCCGGCGGAAGATTATACTGCAGTTCCAAGGCAGTTATGGTTTTCGGCGCGGCGGGCGGGCCAGTCATTCCCCGGCATCGGGGGGTGACAACACCGGGTTTGCCGATTCGTATAAACATTTGAGAATGCAGGATATAAGATGGCCGTCCCCAAGCGAAAAACCTCGCCCTCGAAGCGCGGCATGCGTCGCAGCCACGACAGCCTGAAGGTCGAGGCCTATCAGGAATGCCCGAACTGCGGCGAACTGAAGCGTCCGCACAACCTTTGCAACGCCTGCGGCCATTATAACGGCCGCGAAGTGGTTTCGGCTGGCGCCTAAGCATTAGCCGGAGGGCGTTGGTATGAGCCTTACACCGCGAATCGCGATCGATGCGATGGGCGGTGACGTCGGCGTGCGCGTGATGCTCGCCGGCGCGGCCATGGCGCGCCACCGGCACGACGGCCTGCGGTTTCTGCTCGTCGGCGACGAGCAGCAGATCAAGGCTGCGCTCGACAATCACCCCAATCTGCGCGCCGCGTCGGACATCATCCACACCGACAAGGTCGTGTCCGGCGAGGACAAGCCCAGCCAGGCGCTACGGAGCGGCCGCGGCAGCTCGATGGGGCTCGCCATCGATGCGGTGAAGCGCGGCGATGCCGGCGGCGCCGTTTCGGCGGGCAACACCGGCGCGCTGATGGCGATGTCGAAGCTGGCGCTGCGCACTATGCCCGGCATCGACCGGCCGGCGCTCGCGGCGCTGCTGCCATCGCTCGGCGACAATGACGTCGTCATGCTCGATCTCGGCGCGAACACCGACTGCGACGCCAACAACCTCGTCCAGTTCGCGGTCATGGGCGCTGCCTATGCGCGCACCGCGATGGGGCTGGAGCGTCCGCGCGTCGCGCTGCTCAATATCGGCACCGAAGAGCTCAAGGGCACCGACGAAATTCGCGACGCCGCCGCGATCCTGCGCGATGCTACGGGGCTGCCGATGGAGTTCGCGGGTTTCATCGAGGGCGACAAGCTGTCGCGCGGCAATGTCGACGTCGTCGTCCACGACGGTTTTTCGGGCAATATCGCGCTCAAGACGATCGAAGGCACCGCGCGGTTCGTGACCGATCTGCTGCGGCGCGCCTTCACCTCGTCGGTGCGGTCGAAGATCGGTTTCCTGATCTCGCGGCCGGCGACCGAACTGCTGCGCCACCATCTCGACCCCAATAATCACAATGGCGCGGTATTCCTCGGCCTCAACGGCGTGGTACTCAAGAGCCACGGCAGCGCCGATGCAAAGGGCGTCGCGAACGCGGTGCATCTGTGCGCCGAACTCGTCGAAAAGGACATTACACGCCAGGTGACCGAGGATCTTGCCAATTTCCGCAGCGACGCCGCGGCATGACCCGGCGCGCTGTCCTCGCCGGCACCGGCTCGGCGCTCCCGCGCACCCGCGTTTCCAACGCCGAACTGGCCGAACGCGTCGATACCAGCGACGAATGGATCGTCGAACGCACCGGTATCCGCTTTCGCCATATCGCCGAACCCGATGAAACGACAGCGACGCTGGGCGCCGATGCGGCGCGCGAGGCGCTGAAGGCGGCGGGTTTGTCGCCTGCGGACATCGGCCTGCTCATTGTCGCGACCGCGACGCCCGACAACACCTTCCCCGCCACCGCCACCAAGGTCCAGGCGCTCCTCGGCGCGCCAGACTGCATCGCGTTCGACGTGGCGGCGGTCTGTTCGGGCTTTCTCTATGCCGTCTCGGTCGCCGATTCGATGCTGCGCACCGGTGCGGCCGAACATGCGCTGGTGATCGGCAGCGAAACCTTCAGTCGCATCCTCGACTGGGAGGACCGCACGACCTGCGTCCTGTTTGGCGACGGTGCGGGGGCGGTGATCTTGTCGGCAAAGGACGTGGCGGACGACCGGGGCATCCTCGCGACGCGGCTGCACGCCGAGGGGCAATATTGCGACATGCTCTATGTCGATGGCGGTCCCTCGACCACCGGCACCGTTGGCCATGTCCGGATGCAGGGCCGCGAAGTGTTCCGCCATGCCGTCACCAATCTTGCCAGTGTGCTGGGCGAGGTGCTGGCCGACGTCGGGCTGAAGGCGGGGGATATCGACTGGGTCGTTCCGCATCAGGCGAACAAGCGCATCATCGACGCAACCGCGAAAAAGCTGGGCCTGCCCGCCGACCGAGTCGTGCTGACGGTCGATCAGCATGCGAATACGTCGGCGGCGTCGGTCCCGCTGGCGCTCGATCTTGCGGTACGCGACGGGCGCATCAAGCGCGGCGATCTGGTCGTGCTGGAGGCGATGGGCGGCGGCTTTACCTGGGGTGCGGCGGTCCTGCGCGTCTAGTTTTTGCAGTCCACGAACGGGCGTTCGACGCTCGTCGCATCAACTCCACGCTCCATCCGTTTAAGTTTGGCGGATTAATTCGCTTTTGTTACATATAATCTTGGGACTCGCGACGGTGGGGGCTGTCTGGGTTCCTCTTGTGCATCCGCTTCAGGAGGGGAGGGGTCAATTATGACAGCAGGAACGCTTACTCGCGCCGACATTGCCGCGCGCATCAATCAGCAAGTCGGCCTGTCGCGAAACGAATCGGCGACGATCGTCGAATCGATTCTCGCGCATATGTCGGACGCGCTGGCCGCGGGCCAGAATGTGAAGATTTCGGGCTTTGGCACCTTTGTGCTGCGCGACAAGGCCGAACGCGTCGGCCGCAATCCCAAGACGGGGATCGAGGTTCCGATCCTCCCGCGCCGGGTGATGACCTTTCGCGCCAGCCAGGCGATGCGCGCCCGCGTTGCGGGCAAATAAGCCGGTCGTATCCGATGGGCGATCACGATAGCCGCAACGGGGACGGCAAGGCGGTCGGAGCGATGCTTGCCATTGGCGAGCTCGCGGACCGCATCGGGGTGCCGACCCACGTCCTGCGCTACTGGGAAACGCGCTTTCCGCAGCTTCGGCCGCTCCAGCGGTCGGGCCGTCGGCGCTATTACCGGCCCGATGATATTGCGCTGGCGGAGCGCATCCATCACCTGCTTCACGTCAAGGGCTATACGGTCGATGGCGCCCGCAAGGCGCTGTCGTCGGAACCCGACGGCGCTGCCGCGACACCCCGCGATGTCCCGGTCGCGCGGGCGACGCACAGCGAAGCGAAGGGCATTCCGGTGGCGGCGCTGGTGGCACTGCGGGAGCGGCTGGCGGCTGCACTGCGCTGAGCCAGCCAAGCCCCATCTGAACGACCCGCGGCCCGCCTATCGGGCGTAGGCGTCGCGCAATTCGCGCTTCAGCACCTTGCCGATCGGGCTGCGCGGCAGTTCGTCGACGGTGGTGATCGCGCTCAGCCGCTGGGTCTTGCCGACCTTGGCGTTGCAATCGGCGCGCACGCTTTCCGCATCGGCGTCGGGTTTCAGCACAACGAAAGCGACGGGGGTTTCTCCCCACTCCTCGCTCGGCATGCCGACCACCGCCGCCTCGACCACGCGCTCGTCGGCAAGCAGGATCGCCTCGAGGTCGCTCGGGAAGATGTTGAACCCGCCCGAAATGATCATGTCCTTGGCGCGGTCCATCAGCGTCAGGAAACCGTCCTCGTCAAAGCGGCCGATGTCGCCATGACGATAAAAAAGATTCCCCTCCGCATCGTGCCAGTGCATCGCCTTGGTTGCATCGGGACGGTTGTTGTAGCCGGTCATCATCGCCGGGCTGCGACCGACGATTTCGCCGACCGACCCTTGCGGTAGTTCCTGCCCCTCTTCGTCGATGACCTTTGCGACATGGCCCGGTGCGGGCTTGCCGACGGTGTGCAGCTTGTCGGGGAATTGATGCGCCTCGAGAATGAAGGCCGCGCCGCCTTCGGTCATCCCATAGATTTCGACGAGGCCGCCTGGCCAGCGCTTCAGCACATCGGCCTTGAGTGCGGCGGCGAAGGGCGCCGAGGTGCAATATTTCATCACGAAGCTGGACAGATCGAAACGGTCGAAATCTTCGAGCGCCATGATGCGGCGATACTGGACGGGAACGAGCATGGTGTTCGTGGCGCGTTCGCGCTCTGCCAGTTCCAGAAACCCGCGGGCATCGAACTTCTTCATCAGCACGACCTGACCGCCCGAACCGACCGTGGGCAGAAAGCTTGCCATCGTCGTGTTCGAATAGAGGGGCGTCGACAGGATCGTCACCGCGTCAGGGCCATAGGCCGGGACACCGCGCTGGATGTGCTGCCAGCGCATCGCGTGGCTGTGGACGATCCCTTTCGGCGTTCCGGTCGTCCCCGACGAATAGATGATGTTGAAGCCGTCGAGCGGATCGATCGGGACCGCTGCAGGTGTGGTGCCTGCGGGCGCCATCCATTCGACCAGCGCGACGCCGACGTCGCTGCCGTCCATCGCGATGCGATCGCTGGCAGTGACCGTCTGGCCTTCGAGGCTTGCGGACGCCGCGCTGTCGAGGAAGAGGTGGCGCGCGCCGGTATCGGCGATCATCGCTGCCATTTGCTCGCCCGTCGCGCTGTTGGTGATCAGCCCGGCGACGCCGCCGGCCCGCAGCGTGCCGAGAATGACCGCCATCTGTTCGACGCTGTTCAGGCCCGCAATCGCGGTCCGGTCGCCCTTCGCCAGCCCATCCTGCTGCAACCGCGCGGCGATTCGGTCGGCCATCTGATCCAGTTCGGACCAGCTCAATCGCCGCGCCGGGTCTGCGGCCGCTACGGCATCGGGACGTTCGGCGGCATGGGCGCGAACGAGGTCGGGCAGGGTGGCGAAGGCGCTGTCAAGCAATTCGATACTGGTCATGGCAACCGGTTAGCACAGCAGGGGGGCGGTGCAATGCCGGTGGGGCGGCGGCGCGACAAGAAGTTACGTCACGGCAGGGGAGAACGATGCATCCATCGGGGAAGGTGACAGAAGGCGACACGAAGTTGCCCGTCGCCCTCTATCATCCGGATACCGCCGCCGTCGATCGTTCGTGCAGCGAGGCTTCATAAATCATTCCTACTGAAATTCGACGGACGCCTCGCCGCGGCTGACTTTTTCAACAGTATCGGCAGATTGCTGACGTAGGAAATCCTTAGTCCTTGGTCGTCATACGGGTAGCCAATTAACAAGAGGTCTCGATGTGATGGAACTGTTAATCGACTGGATCGAACTGGTCGTGGCATTGGCGCTAGTGCTGGCAGTCGGGGTTATCTGGCTTGCTAGACCACTATTTGAACATTTTGCGGGCTCAAAAATGCAGCAAAGCAACTTCGTCGTGTTTGAGGCACACGAAGTCCATTGGAAGTGCTTGAAAAGCGACATGGAAAGAGCGGGTTGGCGGTCCACCGATATTGAACCTGCAAACGGTGAAGCGAATCTGTATCGCTTTCAGAAATCCAGTCCTCTCGCAGAGAAGCTTGGCGATCTCATAAGCAAGGGAATGCCAGAAACAGCTAACCGTAAAGAAGGTGCCGACCTGCTAATCAAAGTCGCCGAACACGGAATTGCATGAGATCGAACTGAAGGTAAGGCTTGTGGCGGTTCTCCACCCCACAATTGTCAAATCCCTTAGTCGTCGTCCATCGCGGGGGACAGTGATGCGTCGAGGTCGCGGGGTCGGATGAAAGCGACGAAACGCGCGCTCTTTGTATCGAGGTCGCGCCAGTCGGCGATGTCGAGTTCGAGGCGGGCGAGTGCCGATGTCGGCAGTTTCTCCTCGACCTTGGCGCGCAGTTCGTCGTCGGGCGATTCGGGGACGAGTTCGAGGATCAGGTCCTCCAGCCCCGGATTATGGCCCGAGATCAGCAAATTCTGCGAGTCCTTGCCCATGTCGCGGATTACATCGATCAGCGTCGCAGACGAGGCAAGATAGATGCGGCGGTCCCAATCGGGTTCGATTGCATCGATTCCCGCGGCAGGTTGAAACAGATCGAGCGTTTCAGTCACGCGCACCGCGGGCGAGGCGATGATGCGGTCGATCGCCATCGCGTGCCGCCGTGCATATTGGCCGACGAGTTCGGCGCCGCGACGGCCGCGCGCGTTGATCGGGCGGTCGAAGTCGCGTTCAACGGTCGCGTCCCAGCCCGATTTCGCATGACGCAGGATAGTCAAAGTCTTCAAAATCTCTCCCCGCGCCGCTGCGCCAGCCCCTAAGCCCAATAGCCTTGCTGCGCTGCCTTCTGCCGGAAACTCATGACGGTGAAAAGGCAGCAAACGCTCTTTTCCGCTGTTCGCCGTTCGCCGCCGCAACATGGTTCACAACCTCGTCGAGCGGCAGGCGGCGGACGGGCGTCCCGGCGGGAAAGGCGCTGAGCAGCCGCGACGGGAAACTGGGCGACAGCATGACGAACTGTCCAAAATCGTCGGCGCGGCGGATCAGGCGGCCGAACGCCTGCCCGATGCGGGCCCGGATGACGCCGTCGTCATAGGCGCCGCCGCCCTGCGCCGCGCGCCGCGCCGCGTGAAGGATCGTCGGGCGTGGCCATGGCACCCCTTCCATGATCACCAGCCGAAGCGATTCACCGGGCACGTCCACTCCGTCGCGCAGCGCGTCGGTGCCGAGCAGCGAGGCGTGCGGATCGGCGCGGAAGATGTCGACGAGGGTGCCTGTGTCGAGCGGGTCGACATGCTGGGCGTAGAGCGGCAGCCCGGCGCGCGCGAGGCGGTCGGCGATGCGGGCGTGGACGATGCGCAGCCGGCGGATCGCGCTGAACAGGCCGAGCGCGCCGCCACCCGATGCTTCAATCAGGCGGCTGTAGGCGCCGGCAAGGGCGGGAAGATCGCCGCGCGCGATGTCGGTGACGATCAGCACCTCGGCCTGCCGCGCATAGTCGAACGGGCTCGGGACCGCGAAATGGCGGACGCCGCCGTCGATGTGCCGTGCGCCGGTGCGGATATCCGCGTCAGTCCAGCCGCTTCCTGCATCGCCGGTCGCCTGCGCGCCGCTGCGCAACGTCGCCGAGGTGACGAGCACGCCCTGCGCCGGCGCGTAGACGATATCGGCGACGGGGCGCGCCGGATCGAGCCAGTGGCGGTGCAGGCCGATATCATATTCGCGCCCGTCGAAGCGGTCGACCGCCAGCCAGTCGACAAAGTCGGGATCGGCCGGGCCGCCGACGCGCCCGAGCAGCGACAGCCACGCGCCGAGCGTGTCGATGCGCGTGCCGAGGCTGGCGCGGGCGCCGTCGACGCGGGCGCGGGCCTGTCCGTCGAGCCAGTCGGGCGGATCATCGACCAACGCGTCGAGCCGCTTGCCGAGCGTCATCAGCGGCCGCAGCAGCGCCTCGATCGCATCGCTCGCGTCGGCGGCAGCCGCCACCAGATCGGGGCCGGGATCGGCAAGTTCGGTTTCAAGGCCATAGCCGCTGTCGGCATTTTTCGGATCGGTGCCGCGTGCATAGACTTGCCCGCGTGCGGCGACGAGCAGCCGCTCGATCGCGCCCCAGGGGTCGCTCTCGGCAATGCGCGCGAGCCACCCGTCGCCGGGAAGCTGGCCCGCGGCCTCGATCGCCGCGTGAATCGCCTTGTCGCCAGCCTCGTCATAGCTTGCGACATCGGCCAGCCGCGCCGCGAGACCGCGGCGGCGGCCGCGCGACTTGCCCTCCGGCCCCAACACCCAGCGGCGGATCTCGATCGCTTCCTGCCCGGTGAGCGCAGCGGCGAACATACTGTCGGCGGCATCCCACAGATGGTGGCCTTCGTCGAAGATCAGCCGCGTTGCGGGGGCGCCGCCGTCGCGGGGCCGGGCGGCCTGCACCATCGTCAGCGCATGGTTCGCAATGACGATGTCGGCCTGCGCTGCCGCGCGGGTCGAGCGTTCGATGAAGCATTTGCGGAAATGCGGGCAGCCCGCATAGATGCACTCGCCGCGCCGATCGGTCAGCGCGGTCGTGCCGTTGCGGCGGAACAGCGCGGGCAGCCAGCCGGGCAGATCGCCGCCAACCATGTCGCCGTCGCGCGTATACGCGGCCCAGCGCGCGACGAGCTGCGCCAGAACGGCCGCGCGGCCCGAGAAGCCGCCTTGCAGCGCATCCTCGAGATTGAGCAGGCAGAGATAATTTTCACGTCCCTTGCGCACCACCACCTTTTCGCGGTGCGTGCGTGCATCGGGATACAACCGCTCGGTCTCGCGCGCGAGCTGGCGTTGCAGCGCCTTGGTATAGGTCGACACGCAGACGCTGCCGCCCGACTGATCGATCCATTGCTTGGCGGGGGAGAGATAGCCCAGCGTCTTGCCGATCCCCGTGCCCGCCTCGGCGACCAGCATCTGCGGTCGATCGCGGCGTTCGCGCGGTTCGAAGATCGCGGTGGCGGCGCGGGCATAGTCGCGCTGTCCCGCACGGCGTTCGGCGCCATCGCCGGTGAGCCGGTCGAGCCGGGCGGTCACATCGTCGGGATTGACCGTTACCTGGCGCGGCTGCGGGCGCGGGGCAGCTTCCTCCCATTCGGGCAGCCGCGCGAACAGCCAGCGCTCGCTGCGTTCGGGCGCGCCGATGCGGGGCTGCAGAAGCGGCGCCCACGGCCAGCGCTGGCGCGACAGCGCCTGCAGGCCGTGCCACGCGCCCTCGCGCTCGGGCCACGCGGCATCGCCCGCGCGATCGAGCATCGCTGCGGCGGCGCGCGGCAGGAACGCCGCAACATCGGCTTCGCTAGCGGGCGGGGCGATGTCCATCGCGGCGGCGATGCCCGCCGGCGTCGGCACCGCAAAGCGCGCGGGAAACAGGAAGGCGAAGAGTTCGAGCAGATCGAGCCCCGACAGCTCGGGATAGCCGAGCCGGTCGCCTGTCAGCGTCGCGCCGAGCAGGACATGCGGAGTTGCGGCGACCGCCGCGATCGCTTCGCCGCGTCCGACGCGCTGGACGCGGCCCGAGGCGTCGGCGATCCAGATGCCGACATGGCTCGCGTGGATTGCGGGGAGGGAGAGCGGATCGGGCGCCATTGCCCCACGCTAGGCACAAAAGGCGAACGCGGCAAGGCGGGCAATCAATGTGACACGCTTTCGGGTTGCAGCGGCGTGAAAAACGACCATCCTTCGGCGGGCGATTGATGAGAGGGGCGACACAATGGGTGAAGAGGCTGCGATCGGCGCGGTGGTCGACGAAATGTATGCGATGATTTCGGGCCCGAAGGGGCCGCGCGACTGGTCGCGCCAGGATAATTGCTTCCATCCCGATGCGCGTCAGATACGAACGGGCGTTGATGCTGATGGCCGCGCGATATTTCGTAGTATGGGCCTCGCCGACTATGCTCGCGATACGACGCCCTTCTTTGCCGAGAATGATTTCTTTGAGCTCGAAATTGCGCGGCGGATCGACGTACTCGGCAACATGGCGCACGTATGGAGCGCTTATGAAGCGCGTTCGGCGCTCGACGACCCCCTGCCCGAGAGGCGCGGCATCAATTCGATCCAGCTATTCAAAGATCCCGAACGCGGGTGGCGTATCATGGCGATGATCTGGGACAATGAGCGCGACGGCGTTACCATCGCGCCCTTCTGATCGCTCAGCTCAGCCCGCGCCGTCCGAAACCTGCGCTGCGGTTGGACAGAAATATCTGCGCAGGATGCGCGCTGGCGGCGCCGCGCGCGCGTTCGAGTGCGTTGAACAGCGGTCCGTGCGACAGCTCGTAGGGAAAGCGCACGCCCATGCGGTCGAATTCGGACCACATGACGATCGCATAGACGACCTGGCCCCCATAGTGGATTTCGCAGCGGGATCGCGCCGGCATGCTCGCGCCGTCGATGCGGGCGCCGCCTTCCGAAAGGTCGCAGATGCGCCCTTCGATCTGGTTGAGCACGCCGTTGACGATCACCTCGATCGTGACCGGGGTGCGCTTGTGAGCGCGGGTGATGGGAGCGTGGGGACTCGTCATGGCCCGAGGCTAGGACGGACGTGGTTAATTTGGCGTAACCATGTCTGGCGCGGTTCCGTTGCCGTGTGCGGACAATTTTGCCTTTCGATTCGGGGGCGCTTGCCGCTATGGGCGCCCGATGACCGACTTGCACCTTCATCCTTCGCTGCGCGGGCCCGCGCAAACGTCCAAGGCCTGGCCGTTCGAGGAAGCGCGCAAGCTCATCAAACGCTATCCCGACGGCAAGCCGGGCGGCGCGCCGGTGCTGTTCGAAACCGGCTATGGTCCGTCGGGCCTGCCGCACATCGGCACCTTCAACGAAGTGCTGCGCACAACGATGGTGCGGCGCGCTTATGAAACGCTGACGGGCGGCGCGCCGACGCGCCTCGTGGCGTTCAGCGACGATATGGACGGGCTGCGCAAGGTTCCCGACAATGTGCCGAACGGCGACATGCTGCGCGAGCATCTGGGTCGGCCGCTCACCGCGATTCCCGATCCTTTCGGCAAATATGAGAGTTTTGCGCATCACAACAATGCGATGCTGCGCGAATTTCTCGACCGCTTCGGCTTCGAATATGAATTCGTCAGCTCGACCGAACGCTATCGGTCGGGCGCGTTCGACGATGCTTTGAAGAATGTCCTGCGCCACAATCAGGATATTCTCGACATCATGCTGCCGACGCTGCGTGCCGAGCGCGCCGCGACCTATTCGCCGATTCTGCCGGTGAGCCCCAAGTCGGGGATCGTGCTGCAGGTGCCGGTGACGGTTGTTGATCCCGATGCGGGGCTCGTATCGTTCGAGGATGAGGGCGAGACGATCACCCACAGCATCCTGTCGGGCGGTGCCAAGCTGCAGTGGAAGGTCGACTGGGCGATGCGCTGGGTCGCGCTCGGCGTCGATTACGAGATGTATGGCAAGGATCTGACTGACAGCGGCATCCAGTCGGGCAAGATCGCCAAGGCGCTAGGCGGACGCAAGCCCGAGGGGCTGATCTACGAAATGTTCCTCGACGAAAAGGGCGAGAAGATTTCGAAGTCGAAGGGCAATGGCCTGTCGATCGAACAATGGCTGAGCTATGGCAGCGAAGAGAGCCTGGCTTTCTATGCCTATCGCGAGCCCAAGGCGGCGAAGCAGCTTCATATCGGCGTCATCCCGAAGGCGGTCGACGAATATCTGCAGATGCGCGGAAGCTATCCGGCGCAGGAACCCGACAAGAAGCTGGGTAACCCCGTGCATCACGTCCATGTCGCGCGCGGCGAAGATGTGCCCGACGCGGTGCTGCCGGTGACCTTCGGGCTGCTGCTCAACCTTGTCGCCGTGATGGGCGCCGATGCGGCGAAGGACCAAATCTGGCGCTACCTCGGTCAATATGTCGCGGGCGCCGACGCGGCGACCTGGCCCGAACTCGACCGGCTGATCGACAATGCGATGGCGTACAATCGCGACTATGTCGCCCCGACGCTGAAGCGCCGCAAGCCCGTGGGGGGCGAGGGCGCTGCGCTCAAGGAACTCGACGAGCGGCTCGCGGCGCTGCATGTCGATGCGTCGGCCGACGATATCCAGAATATCGTCTATGAGATCGGCAAGAACGAAGCCTATGGCTTCGAAAATCTGCGCGATTGGTTCAAGGCGCTTTATGAAACGCTGCTCGGGTCGAGCGCAGGTCCGCGCATGGGCAGCTTCATCGCGCTGTTCGGGATCGACAACACGCGGCGCCTGATTGCGGAAGCCTTGGCGTGATCGACATCTTCACCACCGGCGGGACGATCGACAAAGTCTATTTCGACGCGCTGTCAGAGTTCCAGATCGGCCCGGCGGCGATCCCCGACATGCTGCGAGAGAATAATGTCCATGTGCCCCACCGCGTCACCCAGTTGATGCGCAAGGATAGCCTGGAACTCACCGACGCCGACCGCGAGGCGATCCGCGCTGCGGTCGCCGCGAGCGATTCGGCACATGTTCTCGTCACGCATGGCACCGACACGATGGTCGTGACCGGCCGGGCGCTGGCGGGAATCGCGGGCAAGACGATTGTGCTGACCGGCGCGATGCAGCCCGCATCGGTGCGGGCAAGCGACGCTGAGTTCAATGTGGGCTTTGCGCTGGCGGCAGTGCAGACGCTGCCGCCCGGCGTCTATGTCGCGATGAACGGCATGATCTTCGATCCCGAGACCACGGTGAAGGACCGCGCGGGCGGCCGTTTCGTCGCGGCGGGCGAATAGCCCCGGCTGTAACCTCGCGCGCGCGTCTCCGAATATAGGAGCATGGACGGACATATTGTCCCTCCATCCCGTCTTCGGAGGATAGTATGACCAACACGAAATTCGCCGCTGCCATCGCCGCTTCGGCCACCGCCCTCGCGCTTGCCGGCGCCGCTTTGGCCGCTCCGGCGCCTGCCGGCAGCTCGGGCGCCGCGGTCGGCGCCAAGGACACCGTGCATTGCTATGGCGTCAACAGCTGCAAGGGCACGGCCGACTGCAAGACCTCGGCCAACGAATGCAAGGGTCAGAATGAATGCAAGGGCCATGGTTTCAAGGCCATGGCCGCCGCCAAGTGCCTGACCGGCGGCGGCGTCATCGGCGACGTCGGCTGATGCCATTCCCTCCCGCGCGGCGCTCCGGCTCCGTGCGGGAGGGAATAATCGAGCCCGGTCATGTCTCAAGATCAGCAGATCGCGATCCCTTCGCCCGGCTTTGGTCTGGGACTGCGCCCCGCCCACTATCCCGATTTCCTGGCGCGGCGCCAACCGGTCGAGTGGCTGGAGATCATATCGGAAAATTATATGGTGCCGGGCGGACGCCCGATGGCGACGCTCGACCGGATTCGCGCCGATTATCCGATCGTCATGCACGGTGTGTCGCTGTCGATCGGGTCCGACGAGCCGCTCGACCACATCTATCTGTCAGCGCTGAAGGCGCTCGCCGATCGGGTCGATCCGCTTTGGATTTCGGATCATCTGTGCTGGACCGGGATCAACGCGCATAACAGCCATGATCTGCTTCCGCTGCCCTATGATGCACCGACATTGCAGTGCGTCGTCGACAATATCGGCCGCGTGCAGGATTATCTGGGGCGGCGGATCCTGATCGAAAATCCGTCGAGCTATGTCAGCTTTCGCGCCTCCGATCGCAGCGAATGGGATTTTCTGGCTGAAATGGCGGAACGCGCCGACTGCCTGCTGCTGCTCGACGTCAACAACATCTACGTCAGCGCGCGTAACCATGGCTTCGGTCCGCTGGACTATCTGAGCGGCTTGCCCGCCGGGCGTATCCAGCAAATCCATCTCGCGGGCCACAGCGACATGGGCGATTATGTCATCGACACGCACGATGCAGCGGTATGCGATGCGGTATGGGATCTCTATGCCCGCGCCATTGCGATGGTCGGCCCCGTCGCGACGATGATCGAACGCGATGACGACATTCCGCCGCTGGCGGCGCTGTTGTCCGAACTCGAACGGGCCCGCAAGCTGGCGCAGGCGGCGCTGGAGCCGGTCGGTGGCTGACGCACTGTACGCCATCCAGCAACGCTTTCTCGCCGCGATCATGGGCGAGGATGCGGATGCCGAAGCCCTGATTGTCGATGACGCGCGCGTCGGCGCGGCCCGCCGGATCGGCATTTATCGCAACAATTACCGCGTGAGCCTGACCGGCGTCCTCGCCGATCATTTCGAGCGGCTGCATGCCTATCTGGGCGATGCGCAATTTGGCCATATCGCCGATGCCTATGTAAAGGCGCACCCGTCGACGACCCGAAATCTGCGCTATTACGGCGCCGCGCTGCCCGGCTTTATCGCGCATCATTTTCCGGAAGACGGCGAATTGGCCGAACTTGCCCGGCTGGACTGGGCCCTGCGCCACGCCTTCGACGCGCCCGACGCATCGCCGCTCGATGCCGGCGCGATCGGCGTGCTCGGCGACGGATGGATCGGGGCCGGCCTAGCGCTGCATCCCTCGGCGCGGCTGCTCACCATGCACCATAACAGCGCCGCCCTGTGGAGCGCCCTCGGCGCCGGCGAAGCCCCTCCGGCGCTCGCGGTCCTTGACCCGCCTGTCGATGTGCTGGTGTGGCGCAGCGGGCTGCAGCCGCAGTTTCGCAGCCTTGCCGGGGTTGAGGCGGCTGCGCTGGTGCGGATCGGGCGCGGCGCCAGTTTCGCGGATATCAGCGCGCATTTAGTGGACGAAGTTGGGGAGGCGACCGCGATGGAAACTCTGGCCGCGCTGCTCGCCCGGTGGCTTGCCGACGGCGTGCTGATACTGGCCGATCAGGCCGCAGGGGCAACTTGACGCAGTACCGCAGCGTAATTCGGCGCGATCGTCATCGCATCATGCTTGCCGGCGCGGCCGAGCGCGGCATGGACTTGCGGAAGGCGATAGCAGGGCACGCCCATGAAGAGGTGATGCTCGGCATGATAATTCACCCAATAGGGCGCAACCGTCGCGCGCGCGAGCCAGCCGGCGTGCGTCGTGCGCGCGTGGCTGAAGGGATCGTCGCTTCCCGTCGCGGTGCAGGCATGTTCGGCGATGTTACGGATGCGCAGATAGAGCTGAAAGGTCGTCGCCAGTCCGGCAAGCCAGAGCAGATAGGGCGTCCAGCCGTAGAGCAGCAGCGACGCCGCGAGCAGTATGGCCTGAACGAGTAGAAAGCGGCCGACGGACCGTGTGACCGTCATCGCGCCGGCAAGATCGATCATGGGCGATGTTACGCCGTCGTCGGATTGCTTGTTGAACGGCGTGCCCGCCTTGGTGCTCGCGCCTCTTTTCTCCGCCCTTTCGCCGCGAAGCATCGCCTTCAATCCGACGAGCGCGAAGCGGAACTGGGCGACGCGCTGTTTGAAAAATGTCTGTCCGGTCAGGTCGCGGTTGATCTTGCGCATCAGGCTGGCGCGGGTGGTCGGGAATGGCTTGGACAGCGCAAGGTCGGGGTCTTCGGCCTGCTGCGTATATTTGTGGTGCTGGAGATGATAGGTGCGATAGGCGATCAGATCGGACCCCACCGCCGCTCCGGTGAGCCACTGTCCCAGAAAATTGTTGATCTTGCGATCGGGGTGCAGCGCGCCGTGCGCGGCGTCGTGCATCAGGATCGCAAAGCCGAGCTGGCGTCCGCCGACAATGATGATGGCGAGCAGCCAGGCCAGCGGATTGCCGCTCCACGCCGCCAAGCCGATGGCAGCGACGCTGACGATCCAGCCGTGCGCGACGAGCCAGATACCGTACCAGGCGGAGGGCTTGGTGATCGCCGCCCACTGCTGGCGGTCGAAAAAGCGATCGGGCGGCAAGAGGCGGACGGCGGGCATGTCCCGGTGTAGCCCGTTGCGAAGCGAAACCCAACCCCTTCCATTTTGGCACAGCAATGGGGTTAACGATCCACCCGCGGTAAGGATTTGGAAACCCCGTCGGCGACAGAGCGGCTGGCGGAACCAGATAGCGGGATTGGCAAACACATTGGGGGTTAGGCACAGCATCAGCCGGGGCGCAAGCGGCGGGTCATCCGACAACGAATCGCTGTTGCAGACCCCCGAATTCGTGGGGCGCATGATGCGCGTCGCGCAGCTGTGGCACTATGTGCTGATCGGCCGGACCGTGGCCTTCTTCGCTTTCGCTTTCGTCCCCGGCCTGTCGGGCTTCCTATCGCATCCGCTGCAATGGGCCACATTGGTGGCTGGACTGCTGTGCGATGTCGCGCTTACCGTGATCGGCCAATGCTCGCGCTTGCGCTGGGCGCACCGGACCGAATGGCTGCCGACGCTTGCCGCCGCCTCGCTTGCGCTGGTCGGCGCAGGAACATTCTTCGTTTCCATCGGCACCTTCGCAGCACTCGCGACGCCTGACGCGCTGTCCCACCTCGATGCCTTTTCGGCAATCCGGCTTGGTACCGTCCTCGTAGCCGCGGCCGCGGCGGCGATTGTGCGTCCGGCCTTCTTTGCCTTTGCCGGCGGCACCGCGATCGGCGGCGCGGTCGGTATCGCGTCCTGGCCGTTCGGGATTGCGGGTATCATCTTCCTGGGAATGCTGGTCGTGATGATGCGCGAGGATGTCCGGCATCAGCGGCGCGCGACGCGCGTGCGACGCCAGTCGGGAAGCGAGCAGCAGCGGGCGCTTGGGCTGATGCGCGACTTCGAGCGTGCCGGACGCGGCTGGTTCTGGGAAACCGACCGCAACGGCGACCTCGTTTATATTTCGCCGACCGTCGCGGCGAAGCTCGATCGGCCGGCCGAAGATCTGCTCGGGCGCCCGTTTACCGACATGATCCGCAAGCGCGGCGGCGCCGACGAGAGCGAGGAGCGCACGCTGGGCTTCAGCCTGTCGTCGCGGACGCCGTTCAACGACCTGACGGTCCAGGCAGCGGTCGCGGGCGAGGAGCGCTGGTGGTCGATTTCAGGCCATCCGATTTCGAACGCGCTCGGCAATTTCCAGGGCTTTCGCGGCAGCGGCACCGACCTCACCGAAAAGCGCAAGTCCGAACAGCAGATCAATCAGCTCGCGCGGTACGATACGCTGACCGGCCTCGCGAACCGGCTGCACATCACCGATCTGCTCGAGCGCGCGCTCAAGAATCATCTCGGGCAGGCGCAGCCCTGCGCGCTTCTGCTGATGGACCTCGACCGGTTCAAGGCGGTCAACGACACGATGGGGCATCCGGTCGGCGACCAATTGCTGCAACAGGTCGCGGCGCGACTGACGCAGGTCGTCGGCGACAAAGGGCAGGTGGGACGACTGGGCGGCGACGAGTTCCAGATCGTGCTGCCCCAGATCACCCAGGTCGAAAAGCTCGCGGGGATCGCCAATGCGATCATCCTGAGCCTTGCCAAGCCCTTTCTGATCGAGGGCGAGCGCATCCGCATCGGATCGTCGATCGGCATCGCCATTTCGGAAAGCGACGGGATCGGCTCGTCGGCGCTGGTGCGCAACGCCGATCTTGCGCTCTATGCGGCGAAGGACGCCGGGCGCGGGGTTTATCGCTTCTATGCCGACGCGATGCATAATCAGGCAAGCGAGCGCAAGGCGATCGAAGATGCGCTGCGCGATGCGCTGGCGAAGGACGAACTGAAGCTGCTGTACCAGCCGATCGTCAATGTCTGCAGCGAACGCATCAGCGGCTTCGAGGCGCTGATCCGCTGGCAACAGGGCGGCGATGCGGTCATCAGCCCCTCTAAGTTCATTCCGATCGCCGAAGAATCGAACCTGATTGTCCCGATCGGCGAATGGATCATCCGCACCGCCTGCGCCACGATTGCGCGATTGGGGCAGGAGTATCGCGTTGCCGTCAATGTGTCGCCGCGACAGTTTGCCAATGAAAAACTGCCCGCGACGATCCTCAGCGCGGTCGCGGCCGCGGGTATTCGTCCCGATCAGCTCGAGCTGGAAATTACCGAAGGTGTCTTTCTCGACGAAAGTCCCGAAAATCTGGAGATGTTCCAACGGTTGAAGCGCACCGGGGTACGGCTAGCCCTCGACGATTTCGGCACCGGCTACTCGGCGCTCGGCTATCTGAAGAAGGCGCCGTTCGACAAGATCAAGATCGACCAGAGCTTCGTGCTCGGCGCGGCCGATCCCAGCAGCATGAATGCCGCGATCATTTCGTCGATTGTCGGATTGGCGACGGCGCTCAAGATGGAAACCACCGCCGAGGGGGTTGAAACGCACGACGATCTGGCGCTGATCCGCGGCCTCGGCTGCAGCCATGTCCAAGGCTATATCTACGGCAAGCCGATGACCGTCGAGGAAGTGCTGGCTTTGCTTGCCGACGGCAATGGCAAGGCTGTCGCGCAGGGTTACAAGAGCGCGCGCGAAGCGCGGATGCGGACCTTCCGGACGATCCAGATCGCGAGCGGCGGCTATCGCTATGAAGCGATTGTGCGCAATCTGTCGTCGCGCGGCGCGCTGATCGAAGGTTTGTGGAATGTCCCCGCAGGAACGTCGCTGCTGATCGAATTCGGCGCTGATGTGGTGATGGACGCCGAAGCGCGCTGGTCCGACGGGAACCGCGTCGGCGTCCGTTTTGCACAAATGGTCGACATCGGCGCGCTGGTCGGCGGCGCCGGGGCGAAGGAACGCCGGACAGGCGGGCGGATCGACCGCGCCGCCTGATCTCCTGTCGTCAGTCGGCGATACGCCCGCGCGCCATGACCCAGCGCACATGTTCGAGGGTCGTCACATCGCCGAGCGGATCGCCATCGACCGCGATCATGTCGGCAGACATGCCCGGTGCGATGCGGCCGATCTCGTTTTCCATCGACAGCAACCGGGCGGCGGTGGTCGTCGCGCTCGCCAACGCCTCTCGCGGGGTCAGCCCCGCCTTGACGAGCAGCGCGAACTCGCCAGCGTTGCGGCCATGTTCGAACACACCGGCGTCGGTGCCGAACGCGATCGGCACGCCCAGCGCCTTTGCCCGCGTCACGGCCTGACCCACGCGGCCGAGCGTCATGCGGACCTTTTCCTCGACAGTGGGGGTGTAGATGCCCTTGCCGAGCCGTTCGCGCACGCCCTCGAACGCCATGAGGGTCGGGACGAGATAGGTGCCCTTGGCCTTCATGACCTTGAGCGCCGCATCATCGGCGAAGGTGCCATGTTCGATGCTGTCGATCCCGGCGGCGGCGGCGGCCTCGATCCCCCGCTCGCCATGCGCGTGCGCCATGACCTTGAGGCCCAGCGAATGGGCGGTATCGGCGATGCTGACGAGTTCAGCATTCGAGAAATGCGCACCGAGGCCGCGGCCCTGCTGCGACAGGACGCCACCGGTCGCGGTGATCTTGATGACATCGGCGCCGGCGCGCGATGCCTTGCGCACCTTTTCGGCGCATTCCACGGCGCCCGTGCAGGTATAGCCCTGATCGAGTATGGCGTGGACATCTTCGCGGAAGCCCGTGACGTCGCCATGGCCGCCGATGATCGACAAGGGCACACCGGCGGCTATGATCCGCGGTCCTTCGATCAACCCTTCGGCGGTACCGCGGCGCAGCGAGAAGGCGGTATATTGCCCCGACCCCGCCTCACGCACCGTGGTGAAGCCGGCGCGCAGGGTGATCGCGGCATTTTTGACGCCGACGACAACGCCCCATTCGTCGGGATCGACCGCTTCGTTGCGGAAATCACCGCCCGGATCGCCGGTCAGATGAACGTGGAGGTCGATCAGGCCGGGAAGCAGCGTCTTGTCGCCGAGATCGATGAATTCGGCACCTGCCGGAGTGGCGGCGCGGCCCGGCTCGATCGTCATGATCCGGCCATCGGTGACGGTCACGGTCGACGGGCCAAGCGCGGGCTTGTCGGGATCGGTGATGACGCGCGCGGCATAGATGAGCGTCGTCTTGGCTTCGGCGGCAACGCCGCCCAGCATGGCGGCAACCGCTGCGGCGGCGAGCAGGCTTTTCTTCAGCATGATATCTCCCCTGTCTTTCGCCTACCGTGGCGCGGCCGGAGCGCGAGGGCAAGGGGAGGGTGCATAAAAGAAGGGCCGGACGAACCGGCCCTTCAGTTTGGCTTCTGATAACCGAAAGGAATATTACCAGAAGAAGTCGTAGATCACATCGACCACCTGGCCCGTGTAGGTGTTCACGAGCAGCGCATCGTCATAATAGCGCACCCAGCGATAGGGACCGTAAGCGGGCGGCAGGCGATAATAGCCGGGATCGTTGATCCAGTAGCGCTGGCTGTAGAAGAGCGAACCCAGCGAAAAACCGATGCTGAAGCGCGTGTAATTGCGGCCCCGGTACGGGTTGTAATAGCGCGGCATCCGGTAATAGCTCCGGTTGCGGTCGCGATACCCGCGCCAGTCGTAGCGACGGTCGCTGCGCCAGTCTCGGTTCCAGTTGCTGCCGCGCCGATTGTCGTAACGACGGTCGTTATCATAGCGCCGGTTGTTATCGTACCGGCGGTTGTCGTTCCGGTCATAGCGCCGATTATCGTTGCGGTCGTAACGCCGGTCGTTCCGGTCATTGTCCTGACGATAGAAACGGCGGTCGGGCTGGCCGCTGCGATCTCGGCTGCGGTCGCTCGTGTTGCCGCGCTGGCCTTGCCATTGCTGGCGCTGACTTTCGCCGCGCTGACCCTGCCATTGCTGCTGGCGCTGCGTATCGTTGCGCTGTCCCTGCCACTGCTGCCCCTGCGGCGCGCGCCGGTCAGTGCGGTAATTGCGCTGCTGCGGCTGGGCCTGCGGTTGCGGTGCGGGCTGGGCGGTCCGGTTCTGGCCGCGATTGCCGCCGTTCCAGTCGCCACGGCGGCCATCGGTCCCACGCGAGCCGCGGTGGTCACCGCGATCGCCGCGCTGGTCGCCGCGATCGCCGCGCTGGGCAATCTGAATGCGCTCGCCATTCGCCTGAGCGGCGGCGGGCGCGATGGGGGTGAGGATCGTCGCTGCGATCAGCAATCCTCCGAATGTCTTCTTCATTTCGGCACACTCCAGATCCATGTCCCATGCGGCACCCGGCCGATCGGGATGATGAATCGGAAATTACCGCCGATCAGATGAGTGAGCGCTGAACCGGACTGTTGCCTGTCGTTCAGTTTCCCTCCGCCGGGCGCAGCGCCGGGACGGCGCGAGCAGCGTCGTCGGGCCGGATGCCCGGCGGCGGTGCGGCGGCGATGCGCTCCTCACCCCGGATCACCCGGCCGGCGCGGCGGATCGCTTCGCGCATGCGGGGGTAGCTGCCGCAGCGGCAAATGCCCGTCATCGCGGCGTCGATTTCGGCGTCGCTGGGGTTGCTGTTCTTGCGCAGCAACGCGGCGGCCGTCATGATCATCCCAGACTGGCAAAAGCCGCACTGCGGCACCTGTTCGGCGACCCAGCTTTGCTGGACCGGGTGACTGCGGTCGCGTGACAATCCCTCGATCGTGGTGACGAAACGGCCTTCGCATTCGGCAATGGTCACAAGGCAACTGCGGATGGCCTCACCGTCGATATCGACGGTGCAGGCGCCGCAGTCGCCGGTGCCGCAGCCATATTTGGTCCCGGTCAGGTTCGACGCATCGCGCAGCGCCCAGAGCAGGGGCGTTTCGGGATCCATGCGATATTCGACCGGGCGGTCGTTGACCGAGAATTTTGTCATGCCGCCCGTCTTAGCCGAACGCGGTGATTAGTCACGCCAGCTCGTGTCGATCTTGTCGACCTTGCGCACCATCGCGTCGAATTCGGCCTTGCCCGACTGGCCGGGAATTGCGGCCATGTATAGGTCGCGCTGATGGACCTTGATCACGTCTTCGGGGACGGTGATCGGCTTGCCCATGCTCATCGTTGCGAGCTGGATTTCGCAGGCGCGCTGGAGCGCCCAATATTTGATGAAGGCGTCGGTCAGCGTCTTGCCCATCACGACGGGACCGTGATTCTTCAGCATCAGGATGCGCTTGTCGCCCAGATTTTCGACGAGGCGTTCGCCCTCTTCCTCGCGCACCGTCACACCCTCGAAATCATGATAGCCAAGCTGGCCCATGAAATTGCAGGCATAGAAGTTCACAGGCTGGAGCCCACCCTCGAGCGAACAGACCGCCGTTGTCGCGGTCGTGTGGGTGTGGATGATCGCATGGGCGTCGGGCAGCACGCGGTGGAACAGGCTGTGCTGGACGAAGCCCGCCTTGTTGACGTGCCACGGATTATCCACGTCGACCTTGTTGCCGTCGATGTCGATCTTGATCAGGCTCGACGCAGTCACTTCGCTGAAGTGCATGCCATAGGGGTTGATGAGGTAGCTGCCGTCCTCGTCCGGCACCTTCACCGTGATGTGGTTGAAGATCATTTCGTCCCAGCCCATCATCGCGAAAATTCGGTAGCAGGCGGCGAGTTCGAGCCGCGCCGTCCATTCGGCTTCGCTATATTTGCTGTTGCGCTTGAGCTGGGTTGCCATCGGGCGATCCTCTTCCTGTCGGTTTCGTCTTGCTACCTATGCCACAGGCGAGCGGGCGCGCGCAATGGCGGCGGCGGGCATCCGCGCGCGGAAGAGCGACGATTTGCCGCGTGGGGGCTTGCATTTTGGCGCGAATCTCTCTAGTGGCCGCCCCAACGGAACGTCGCGCCTTTGCGACGCTCTTTTTATTGCCCGAATATCGGCGACCTATGGCAACCCGGATTTCCGCCGGAAGCCTCGGCCGTCTGACGAACAGGAGACGACACGGCGTATGCAGATCATCGTTCGCGACAATAATGTCGACCAGGCCCTCCGCGCGCTCAAGAAGAAGCTGCAGCGGGAAGGCGTGTATCGCGAAATGAAGCTGCGCCGTCACTACGAAAAGCCGAGCGAAAAGCGTGCGCGCGAACGCGCCGCCGCCGTCCGCCGCGCCCGCAAGATGGAGCGCAAGCGGATGGAACGCGACGGTATCAAGTAAGACCGTCTTCGATACGAAATCCTGTTTCGTAGAAGGGCGCCGCGGCAACGCGGTGCCCTTTTTCTTTGCCTGTGGTGCAGGACTTATCCCAGCGCGTCGACTTCTTCGGCCAGCGCCAGCCAGCGATCCTCGGCTGCGGCTTTTTCCGCGCGCAACGCGTCGAGCTTTGCCGTCAGGGCGCTGAAACGCGCATTGTCGCGCGTGAACAGGCTGCCGTCGGACAATTCGGTTTCGATGCCGGCCATCTCCTTCTCAATCTCCTCGATACGGCCCGGAAGCAGGTCATAGTCGCGCTGGTCCTTGTAGGAGAGTTTTCGGCGTGCCTGGGGCGGTGGGGGCGGCGCGGTATCGGCGCCGGCCCCCTTGGCTTTCGCCGACGAGGGCTTGCTGCGCTTGGCTTCCCAGTCGGCATAGCCGCCCGCGACGATATCGACCTTGCCGGATCCGTCGAGGCCGAGGGTGACCGTCACGGTGCGGTCGAGGAAGTCGCGATCGTGGCTGACCAACAGCACGGTTCCCGCATAGTCGGCGATGACCTCCTGCAAGAGGTCGAGCGTTTCGAGGTCCAGATCGTTGGTCGGTTCGTCGAGGACGAGCAGGTTCGATTCGCGCGCGAATTCGCGCGCGAGCAGAAGCCGCGAGCGTTCGCCGCCCGAAAGCGCGGCGACACTGGCCTCGGCAACCGAAGGATCGAAGAGGAAGTCCTTGAGGTAACCCTGGACATGCTTCTTCACGCCGCGCACCTCGACCCAGTCGCCGCCGTCCGCGAGGATGTCGCGCACGGTCTTTTCGGGCGACAGCAGGCTGCGCTGCTGATCGATGACGATGCCATCGAGCGTCGGGGCGAGGGTGACCTTGCCCTTGTCGGGTTCGATTTCGCCAGTGAGCAGCTTGAGCAGCGTCGATTTGCCCGCGCCATTGGCGCCGACGATCCCGATGCGGTCGCCGCGCTGGACGCGAAAGTCGAAGTCCTTGATGATCGTGCGATCGCCGAAGCGCTTGCTGATATGGTCGGCGACGATCACCGACTTCGAGCGGACGTCGTCGTTGGCGAGGCCGAGCTTGGCGACGCCGGGGCCGCCGATCATCGCCGCGCGCGTGGCCCGCATCTCGATCAGCTTTTCGAGCCGGCCCTGGTTGCGGCGGCGGCGCGCGGTCACGCCGCGCTGGAGCCAGTGTGCCTCCAGCTTCAGCTTCGCATCGAGCTTTTCCGCGGCGCGCGTTTCTTCGGCATAGATGGCCTCCATCCACGCATCGAAGCCGCCGAAGCCGATTTCCTTGCGCCGGATGCCGCCGCGGTCGAGCCAAAGGGTCTGGCGCGTCAGGCGCGTCAGAAAGGTGCGGTCGTGGCTGATGGCGACGAAGGCGCCGGAGAAGCGTGACAGCCAGCCTTCGAGCCAGTCGATCGCCGCTAGGTCGAGGTGGTTGGTCGGCTCGTCGAGCAGCAACACGTCGGGGTTCTGCGCCAGCGCGCGCGCGATGGCGGCGCGGCGACGCTCGCCCCCCGAGGCGCTTGCCGCTTCGCGCGCCATGTCGATGCCAAGCTGGTCGGCGATCGCCGCCACCTCATGTTCGGCGGGCGGGTTCGCGCCGCCGATCGCATAGTCCATCAGCGTCGCATAGCCCGTGAAATCGGGCTCCTGCTCCAGCAGCACGACGTGGGTGCCGGGGACAATCGTCCGCTTGCCCTTGTCGGGCTCGATACGTCCGGCGAGCAACTTGAGCAGCGTCGTCTTGCCCGCACCATTGCGGCCGATCAGTGCAAGCCGATCGCGCGCGCCGACGTAGATGTCGAGATCCTGAAACAGCCAGCCGGTGCCCTGCACCAGGGCCAGGCCTTCGTAAGAGAGAATGGGAGCTGCCATGATGAACGGCTCGCTACATAGGCGTTCAGCGTCATGCAAGCGCCGAGCGCCCAAAGGCGGGAACGGGCCCACTCCGTCCTGCGTATGGGGTGGGTATCCACGATCGGCCGGGGGTCCGGCCTACAGGAGTTTGATATGACCAAGCATATGTTCACCGCCATGGCGACCGGCATCGCGCTGCTGGCTGCGACGCCGGCCATTGCACAGCAGAGAGGTTCGACGGTGACGACAGCAACGACGGAAGGCCCGATCCTGAGCTTCAGCGTGAGCGAGGAGGTCCGTTCGCGGCCCGATCAGGCGACGGTGGGCGCCGGCGTGACGACGACCGCGCCGACCGCAGTCGAAGCAATGCGGCTGAACGCCGCCGCGATGGACAAGCTGATCGCCGCTGCCAAGGCGCGCGGGATCAAGGCCGAGGATATTCAGACAAGCGGCATCAGCTTGTCGCCGCAATATGACTATAATAATCGTAGCGACGGTCAGCCGCCGCGCTTCCTGGGCTATCAGGTCAGCAACAGCGTGCGCGCGACGACGCCGAAGATCGACGATATCGGGCCGCTGCTCGATGCGCTCGTCGCGGCGGGCGGGACCAATATCGATGGCCCCTGGTTCGCGATGAAAGATCCCGATGCGCAGCTTGTCGGCGTTCGCGGCGCGGCGATCAAGGCTGCCGAAGCGAAGGCGGCGGACTATGCCAAGCTGGCCGGCTATCGCGCCGCCGAGCTGGTTTCGATCAGCGAAGGCGGTGCTGTCGGCGGGCCGGTCCCCATGCCGCGCGTGCAGATGATGGCCGCAGAGGCCAAATCGACGCCGGTCGAGCCGGGTCAGGTCGGCAACACGTTGACTTTGAGTTTCCAGTATCGGCTGGTACGCTAAAGGTCTGGGCCGTGTCTCGGCAGACGCCGAGGCACGGTCGGCCGGATCAGCCTAGCTCGCCCTCGGCCCATGGCCAGGTGCGTTCGCGGAACCATTTGGTGATGATATATTTGCGGCCCTTGCGCACCTTCATTCCGTGATGGAGCGTCTCGGGGTTCGGCTTTCCGTCCGCGCGGACATTGTTCCACGCGACGAGTTTGCCCGTTTCAGGCTGGTGCATCTTGCCCGTGGCGAGAAAGCGCGTCGCGCCGCCCGCCTGGGGCTGGTTGAGATAGACCATCAACGTCCAGGTTCGCTGTCCGGGAATCGCGCAATAGGTCTCCCAGTCGGCGCCGTGCGGGTCGAAATAGTCGGTATGCGCCTTGAACTCCTGCCCCACATCATAGCGCTGCCCCTGTAGCGGCTCGCCATGATCCAGCGGTATTCCGGTGATATCATGCAGCCGCGCGTTGACCGCCCGCACCAGCGGATCGCGGTGATCGAGGTCGCAGGTCGTGCTGGTCCGGAAAGCTTCGTCACCATTGGGATCGGCGATCGTCGAAGGGCGCACGTCGCGGTTGATCTGCGCCATCAGCCCGGCGCATGTTGCGGGATCGAGAAAACCCACCAGCATGAATTGCTGCAGCTTGGGCGTCGGTGCGCGCCGGATGCCGGGAAGCAGCGCCAGCCGCTCGGCGGTACGGTCGGCGCCCGACAGCGCCATATCGACATGCTCGTTTCCGGACATGGCCTCTTTTAGGCGGCGTTGACCATGCGAACAATGCTTGACGAAAGGGGTGGTCACGCCTATCGCCGCGCGCTGTCGCAGGCGGTCTCGCCCGGCATATGGCGATCGTAGCTCAGTTGGTTAGAGCACCGGTTTGTGGTACCGGGGGTCGCGGGTTCAAGTCCCGTCGATCGCCCCATTTTCAAAGCTTTTCGTTGATCGGAACCGTGGCGATCCCTTTGGGGGTGACTCGCGCCGGCTATTTCATTATTACGCCCCTACGTAATTTTTTAACGCGAGGGTGACGCCATGTCCGCAGTCTGGGATTTCGCCGATTTCGACGATCATGAACATGTTCACATGTTCCGCGATCGCGACAGCGGACTGACGGCGGTCATCGCCGTGCATTCGACCCACCTCGGCCCCGGTGCGGGCGGGGTGCGCTTCTGGCATTATCCGCAGCGGTCGGCCGCGATCGTCGATGCGCTACGCCTCTCGCGCGGCATGAGCTATAAGAATGCGATGGCGGGGCTGCCGATGGGCGGCGGCAAGGGCGTAATCCTGGCCGACGAAGCTGGCACCAAGACCCCCGAACTGCTTGCGGCCTTCGGTCGGGCGGTCGAATCGCTGGGCGGCGCCTATGTGACCGCGGAAGATGTCGGCATCACCGACGCCGACATGGTCCAGATCGCGAAGAAGACCAAACATGTCAGCGGCCTTCCGGTCGCGAGCGGCGAGGCCGGGGGCGACCCCGGTCCCTATACCGCGCTTGGCGTTTATCTGGGTATCAAGGCGGCAATCCGCGAAGGGCTGGGTACCGACAGCGCCGCGGGCGTGCGGATCGCGATCCAGGGCGTCGGCAGCGTCGGCGGCGGCGTTGCGCGGCGGCTTGCGGCCGAAGGCGCGAAGCTGACCCTTGCCGACGTCAATCTGGCGCGCGCAAAAGCACTGGCAGAGGAATTGGGTGCCGATCTCGCCGACTCGGCGGCTATCATGGAAATCGAAGCCGATGTGCTCAGCCCCAATGCGCTGGGGGCGATCCTGACCGAACGCAGCATCGAAAAGTTGCGCGTGCCGATCGTCGCGGGCGGCGCGAACAACCAGCTCGCAACCGCCGCCGACGGGCAGCGCATCCACGATCGCGGCATCGTCTACGCGCCCGATTATGTGATCAACGCCGGCGGCATCATCAACGTGGCGCTCGAATATCTGGGGCAGGGCAGTCAGGAGGAGGTCGAAAGCCGCATCCACCTGATTCCGGGTCGCCTCGCCGAGATCTGGGCCGAGAGCAAGGCAAGCGGCACGCCGGCAGCGACGGTAGCGGATCATATGGCGCAAAAGCTGATCGGGCGGCGCTGACCAGCGGCCGGTTGCAACATGGGATGGCGCGCGCGCGAAAACGCGCTAAGCCGCTCCCATGAAGCGGCATTTCTATCTGGTTTCGGGATGGGCCTCATTGGGGCTCGGCGCGCTCGGTGCGTTCCTGCCGCTGTTGCCGACCGTGCCCTTCGTGATCCTAGCCGCCTTCTGCTTCGCGCGCTCGTCGCCGCGCCTCGAGGCCTGGCTGCTCACGCATCCGACCTTTGGAAACCACATTGTTGCTTGGCGCGAGGAGGGGGCGATCAGTCGCCGCGGCAAGCTTGCTGCAAGTGCCGCCTTTGTTTTCAGCATTGCGCTGGCGCTGCTCTTTGCGCCCTGGCCGTGGATGATGGCGCCGATCATCGCGGCCGTCGTAACGGGAAGCTGGATATGGACAAGGCCGGAGGCATAGCCCCCGGCCTTGTCCCTTTCAGCAATGTCGTCCGAGCTTAGAAGTCGACCGACACACGCCCATAGACGAAGCGACCGCTGAAGCCGAACGGCGACTGCGACGAATAGGGCAGGAAGCTGTTGTTCAGGCCATAGTTATAGCCATCGACAACCCCGAACGGCAGGCGGTCCGGATATTCGTCGAGCAGATTATTGGCACCGACGGCGATCTGCACCGGCTGGATCGGGCGGAAGCGGAACTCCAGATCGACAACCCATTTCGGGGTCAGGGTGATATCGCCAGGAGCGGCACCCTTCGGGATGGTGATGTCGAGGCTGGGGCCGGGCAGAAAGACCTTGCCATAGCGATTGGCACGGAGCGTCATGCCGGCGGGACCCGCCTCCCAATCGACCCCGACGTTCAGCTTGTTCGAGGGCTGGCCGTCGGTCAGGCGGAAGCTTTCGGGGCGAGCGAACAGCCGCTGCGCCGTAAAGCCGCTGAACGTACGGCGATCAGTGATCTTGGTATCGTTGAGATTATAGCCGGCAGTGAGCGTAACCTTGCCGATCCCGAAATCGGGCAGGCGATAGCTTCCGACGATATCGACACCCTGCGTGCGGGTGTCGATCCCGTTGATGAAGAAGCGTGCCGATGTGCCCTGCACATTGGCTGCCTGAAGGATCGCGACGACGTCTGCGCCCTGCAGGTTTTCGGTGAGCGTGATGCGATCGTTGATCTTGATGCGGTAATAATCGACTGTCAGGCTGAGTCCGCGAACCATGTTGAAGGCGAAGCCGCCGCCGAAGTTGACCGATTTTTCCGGCTTCAGCGGCTGCGCCCCGAGTGCGACGGCAATCGGCGATGCAACCGGGAAGGTGCCTATCTCGATCAGCGTCCCGTTCACATTGTTCGTCGAGGTGGTCGAGAAGAACTGCTGGGCCATCCCCGGTGCGCGGAAACCGGTCGAAACCGACCCGCGGAAAGCGAGACCGTCGATGGGCTCGAACCGCGCCGCAAGCTTCCCGTTCACCGTGTCGCCGAAGTCCGAGAAATGTTCGTAGCGGCCGGCGGCCTGGACGTTGAACATATCGCTGATATCGGCATCGAGTTCGAGATAGCCGGCAAAGCTGTCGCGCGACTTGTCGATCGCGGTGGTCGGCGAAAAGCCGGGGAACACCTGCGAACCCGGCGCCGCGCCGTTGGAGAAGGTGTAAGGACCGGCGATATAGCTTTCGAGCTGCCCCGGAACGATGCGGTAATTCTCGTTCCGCCATTCCGCTCCGAGCGCGAGCGTGGTGCTGCCGATACCGAGGTTCAGGTCACGGCTTGCGTCGAGGTTGACCGAGGTTTGCCCCGAGCGGAGACCGCCTGCGTCGAACTTGCGCGGGCTGTGCAGGCTGCCGAGCGAGGTGTTCACGCTGTTCTCGACGCCATAGTCGAGCCGGTTCGATCCATAGTTGACCGACAGGTCGAGGTTCCAGCCTGCGGTTTCGCCGCGCAGCCCGCCGGCGATGGCGATATCCTGAATGGTGCTGGTAATCAGCGGCAGGAAGCCGTCGGGATAGATTGGCTGGCCGCCATTGTCCCAGTCGGCGTTGCGCGAGTCGAGCGAGCGGCGATAGAAGCCCGCGCCATTGGCGTCACGGATGCCGTAACTACCGAAGCTGTAGAGCTCAAAGCTTTCGCCAACATCCATCCCGGCGTTGAAGAAGAAGTTCATGTCCTTCGATTCGCCATCGCCGAAGCGGTGTTCGTAGCGGTTGAAGGTCACCTCGCGCGGATCCCCCGCAGCGGCATAGTTGCGCCGCAAATCGGGGCCCGAGCGGTTGGTTGGCGAACGGTCCTTATATTCGGCCGTGAAGTTGAAATAGCCCGCATCGCCGATCGGCAGGCCTATATTAGTCCCGATGGTCCAGGTGTCGCCGTCGCGGCGCTTGCGATCCTCGCCCGTGTAGGTGATTGCCGGATCGTCGGACGCGCCCGTCGTCGGTGCGACGCTGGCGACCTGCGCGACATCCTCCATCGTCGTGATATATTTGCCGAAGCTGATCTGCGCACGGCCCCCGACGCTTTTCTTAAGCTGGATGTTGATAACGCCAGCAATCGCGTCCGAGCCATATTGCGAGGACGCGCCGTCGCGCAGCACCTCGATACGCTCGATTGCCAGCGGCGGAATCGTGTTCATGTCGACGCCCGCCGAGCCGCGTCCGATCGAGCCATTCAGGTTGAGCAGCGACGAAAGATGGCGGCGCTTGCCGTTCACGAGCACGAGCACCTGGTCGGGCGCGAGGCCGCGCAGCGTGGCCGGACGCAGCGAGTCCGTGCCGTCGGTCAGCGACGGCTGAGGGAAATTGAACGAAGGAACGAGCTGGTTGAGTAGCCGGTTCGTTTCGGTCGTCCCGCTATTCTGCAGCGATTCACTCGAGATCACGTCGATCGGCACGGTGCTGTCGGCGATCGTCCGGTCGGTCCGGCGGGTGCCGGTTACGATGATCGTTTCGTTCGCATCCGCGTCGTTGGCGCCTTCCTGTGCGAAAGCCGGCGCAGTCCAACCGCTTGCGACAAGAGCGGTGGCGAGCGCGAGGCTCGATAATTGGGTCGTGTTTTTCATGGTCATCTTTCCCTGTTGATTGCCCCTAGAAACGACCTGCACAGGTTTGATGAGAAATGCCGACGCTTCCACCCCTCACGCGGCCGAGCGGGGCGCTATTATTTCGTTTTGGTGACATATGTGGCAATTGAGCCACACAATCGCCGCATGCTAAGTAATTTTATGTCTTCCCACCATTGCTATCGATATCATTCGTGCGTGACGCCGATGGCGTCAATTGTCTAGACCGCGGCCGTGCGCTCGCCTAAGGCTCGGCGCGCGATGCACGCCTATGCGAATCCGACCCGTTTTCTGGCCATTGCGCGTCCGCTGACGCCGTGGCTGCTGTGGCTGGGACTGGCGTTCTTGCTCGCCGGGGCATGGGCCGGACTGACGATGGTGCCGGGCGAAGCGAAGCAGGGCGAGACGGCGCGCATTCTCTATGTTCATGTTCCCGCCGCCTGGCTCGGCATGGGGGGCTGGACGTCGCTCGCTCTTGCAGGATTGGTGCAGCTCGTGTGGCGGCACCCGCTGGCAGGGATTGCGGCGCGCGCGATCGCGGTTCCTGGCATGCTGTTCACCGCACTGTGTCTCGCGACCGGATCGATCTGGGGAAAGCCGACCTGGGGGACCTGGTGGGAATGGGACGGCCGCATGACGTCGATGCTCGTGCTGCTCTTTCTCTATGCCGGTTTCGTCGCGTTGACGACGGGCGACGAAAGCGAGCGGCAGGGCGGAACGCTTTCGCGCGTTGCGGCGATTTATGCGCTGGTCGGCGCGATCAACATCCCGATCATCAATCGCAGCGTCGTGTGGTGGAACAGCCTGCATCAAGGGCCGAGCATCACCATGCGCGGATCGAGCATCGACGGCAGCCTGTTGTGGCCGCTGGGCTTGACCTTGGCCGGATTTTCGCTGCTATTCGGGGCGATCGTATTGATGCGCATGCGGCGAATCATTGCCGACAATCGCGTCGCGGCGCGCCTGCGCCGGTTGGCGGACGATGAGGGGACCGAATTTTGACCGGCGTCATAACCGGAAACGGTCAATGGGCCTATGTCGCGGCTGCCTATATGCTGACCGCGCTCCTGACCGGAGCGGTGGTCTGGCATAGCTGGCGGACGATGACGAAGGCTGAAAAGCGCAGCGCTGCGCTGCGCAGGGACCGGACATGAAGGCGAAACATCAACGACTGATCCTGGCGGCGGTGGCGCTGTGCGGCGTCGGCGGCGCGGGGGTTCTCGCGGCGAGCGCGCTGCGCGACGAGGCGGCCTATTTCCGCACGCCTGCCGAAATTCAAGCGGGCAAAGCCGAAGTGGGCGAAGCAATGCGGCTGGGCGGAATGGTGGCGGCCGGCAGCATCAGGCATCAGCCCGACGGCGTGACGATCCGCTTCGTCGCCACCGACGGAAAGGCATCGATCCCCGTCGAATATAAGGGCATCGTGCCCGATCTGTTTGCCGAAAATGCCGGAATGGTCGCCGACGGCCGGATGCGGGCCGATGGCACCTTTGTGGCCGACCGTATCCTGGCCAAGCATGACGAACGCTATATGCCGCCGCAAATGGGCGATATGCCCAAGGCTATGAAAGCAGCGCCGAAAGCATGATCGCCGAACTGGGTCTCGCGCTGTTGTGGATGGCTGCGGCGCTCGCCTGCCTGTCGCTCGTCGCGGGCAGCCTCTATCTGCGGAGCGGCAAAGGCGATCTTGCAGCCCTCGTCCGGCCGGCGAGCGTCGCGCAGGGCGTTTTGACCGCGGCGGCTTTCGCGATGCTGATCGCGCTTTTCGTGCGGTCCGACATGTCGGTCGAACTGGTGGCGCGCAACAGCCACAGTTTGAAGCCGATGCTGTTCAAGGTCGCGGGCGCCTGGGGCAATCATGAAGGATCGATGCTTCTGTGGCTCACGATCCTCGGCCTGTCGGGCGCGCTCGTTGCGATCTTCGAAAAGCGGCTGCGCGAGGATACGCTGGTCGCAACGCTTGCTGCGCAGGCGGCGCTGAGCCTCGGCTTTTTTGCGTTTCTGCTCTTTTCATCGAACCCCTTCAAGCGGCTGCCGATCGCGCCGCCCGACGGGCAGGGGCTGAACCCGCTGTTGCAGGATCCCGGGCTCGCCTTTCACCCGCCGACGCTTTACGTCGGCTACGTCGGTTTGTCGGTCGCCTTCAGCTTTGCGGTCGGCGCGCTGATCACGCGCGAGATCGGCCCGGCCTTCGCGCGCGCCATGCGGCCGTGGGTCTTGGGAAGCTGGATTTTCCTGACTCTGGGAATTACCGCCGGCAGCTATTGGGCCTATTACGAGCTGGGCTGGGGCGGCTGGTGGTTCTGGGACCCGGTTGAAAATGTGTCGCTCATCCCGTGGCTTGCAGGCGCGGCGCTGCTCCACTCGGTGAGCGTGACCGCGACGCGCAACGCGTTGCGCGCATGGACGGTGATGCTCGCGGTTGTCGCTTTCTCCATGTCAATGGTCGGCACGTTCATCGTGCGGTCGGGCCTGCTGACCAGCGTGCACAGCTTTGCCGTCGACCCCGAACGCGGAACCTTCCTGCTCGCGCTGATGGCGATCTACATCGGCGGCGCATTGACGCTGTTCGCGTTGCGCGCCAGCAGCGTCGCCGAAGGCAAGAAATTCGCGCTGCTCAGTCGCGAGGGGTCGCTCGTCATCAACAATCTGCTGCTCACGACGATCCTTGCGCTCGTGCTGCTCGGTACGCTCTATCCGATCGTGGCTGAGGCCATGGGCGAAAAGATTTCGGTCGGACCGCCCTATTATAACAAGGTTGCGGGCCCGCTCGCGCTGATCCTGTGTCTGGTCATGGTGGCCGGTCCGCTACTCGCCTGGCGCAAGGACGACGGGCGCAAGCTGTGGTCGCGACTTCCTGCCGCGATTCTTGCCGGGTCGGCGGTGCTGTTCGGCCTGATCCTGTTCGGCGGCAAGGTCGGCGTGCTGCCGCTGCTTGGCATGACGGTCGCCGGGATCGTCGCGGTTGCCAGCCTGGCGCCATTGTGGGGCCGCAATCTGCGCCGGACGCCGCTGCCGACATGGGGCATGGTGATCGCGCACTTCGGCGTCGCGGTCGCGCTTGCCGGGATGGCCGCCGAAAGCGCTTTCATCAAGGAACGGCTGGTGGCTGCGGCGCCGGGCGAGACGGTCACCGTCGATGATTTCACGGTGAAGTTCGTCGGCGTCCGCCCGATCGCTGGCCCCAATTACACCGCGGTCGAAGGAACGCTGATCGCGACATCGCCCTCCGGACACAGCTTCACCCTGCGGCCCGAGGCGCGAACTTTTCCGGGCCTGATGGGCGGCGCGCCAACCGAAACCAATGAGGCCGCATTGCTGACGCGGCCGGGCGGACAGCTTTATGCCGTGCTCGGCCAGCCGGTCACGGGCGCCGATGGCCACGCCGACCGCTACCAGCTTCGCCTGTGGTGGAAGCCGCTCGTCTGGTGGATCTGGCTGGGTGGGGCATTGATCGCGATCGGCGCGGCGCTGTCGCTGCTCGGCCGTGCGCAATTGCTGGCCCTGTGGCGCAGTCACCGCGCGCGCAAGGCCGAGGGGCGCTACCCATGAAGACCCGCTGGATCCTGTTTGTGCCTTTGGCGATTACCGCGCTGCTGTTTGGGGCCTTCATCTATCGCCTGACGACTCCGCCCGAAACGCTGATCCAGTCGCAGTGGATCAACAAGCCGATGCCGTTGTTCGACCTGCCGCCCGCAACCGCCGGCGTCGAGGGCCTGAAAAGCAGCGACCTCGCCGACGGGCGGCCGCGCCTCGTCAACGTCTTTGCCAGCTGGTGCATCCCGTGCCGTGCCGAGGCGCCGCAGCTTGAGGCGCTGAAGGCCGCGGGCGTTCCGATCGACGGCATCGCGATCCGCGACCGGCCCGACGATGTGGCGCAATTCCTGCGGGAAAATGGCAATCCCTTCGACCGCATCGGGTCGGATGTGCAAAGCAGCGTCCAGATCGCGCTCGGCTCGTCGGGCGTCCCCGAAACCTTCCTGATCGACGGCAAGGGGATCATCCGCGAACAGATACAGGGCGTAATCCTTCAGGAACAGGTGCCGGAAATCGTCGCCAAGCTGGAGAAGATGAAGTGAGGGGCTGGACCATCCTGCTCGCCTCGCTTGTTCTGGCCGCTGCGCCTGCGGCCGCGCAGGATCGCCTGCCGCCGGCGCCCTATGCCTATCAGCAGCTTCCCGATCCCGCGCAGGAAGAAAAAGCCAAGGCACTTATGGAAACGTTGCGCTGCCTCGTCTGCCAGGGGCAGTCGATCGCCGACAGCGATGCGCCGCTCGCCGGCGACATGCGGCATGAGGTGCGCACCAAGATTGCCGCGGGAGAAAGCCCCGATGCGATCCGCCAATGGCTGGTGGCGCGCTATGGCAATTGGGTCAGTTACGATCCGCCGTTCGATGCGGCCACCGCCCTGTTGTGGCTCGGGCCGCTCGCTTTCCTGTTGCTCGGAGGATGGCTGGCCTTCGGGCGTTTCCGCCGCGACGCAGGCGATGCGGAGAACGCTCCATGATCTGGATGTGGATATTGCTTGTCGGCTTGGTCACGCTGGGCGCCATCTTCTTGTTCGGCAAGCTGCCGGCGGCGGCTCGGCCGCTTGCTGTCGCTGCGGTCATGGTGGGCGTCGCCGGTTATGCTCTGCAGGGTAGCCCATCCTTGCCCGGCAAGCCGATCGTGGCGCCCGAACAGCTTGAAGGGTTCGGCGAGGCGATCACCGATCGTCAGCAGGGTATGGCCGACCGTTTTGGACCGGCCGCACAATGGATCGCGATGTCGGACGGCTTTGCGCGAACCGGCAAGACGGCGCTGGCTGCGCAAACGCTTGAAAAGGGGCTGGAGCGTTATCCCGACAATGTCGATCTTTGGGTCGGCTTGGGCAATGCGCTTGTTGCGCATGGCGGAGGCGTGATGTCGCCCGCCGCCGCGCTCGCGTTCGATGAGGCCGCAAAGCGCGACCCGAACCATCCCGCGCCGCCTTTCTTTGCAGGCCTTGCGATGGCGCAGAGCGGCGATCTGAAGGGTGCGGACGCGGTATGGAGCCAGCTTCTGGCGCGCACCCCGCCCGATGCGCCGTGGCGCGCGGACCTCGAGATGCGGCTGGCCCAATTGCGACAGGCGATGGGGCCGGACCTGTCCCCCGATGCGCCGACCGGGCCTTGATTCAATGCTATTCCTGTCTCTCCCGCTGGTCTAAGGCGCGCCAATGACTGTCGAGTCGCAACAGGGTCAGGCAAGCGCCGAAAGCGCCGCGCCCACCGGAATCGAAGCGGGCCAAACGGGTCACGGCCATCACGGTGACGGCACGCTGAAGCTGGCGGTCGGCGCCGTCGGCGTCGTTTTCGGCGATATCGGCACCAGCCCGCTCTACGCTTTCCGCGAAACCTTCGCCGGCCATCATTCGATCGAAGCCGACCAGCTGCACATCTATGGCGTGCTCAGTCTCGTCTTCTGGTCGATGATGCTGGTCGTCACTTTCAAATATGTGATGACGATCATGAAAGCCGACAACAAGGGCGAGGGGGGCAGTCTGGCGCTGCTCGCGCTGATAAGTCGCTCGTCGGGCGGTGCTCGCTGGACCTGGCCGATCGTTTTGCTCGGCGTTTTTGCCACCGCGCTCTTTTACGGCGACAGCATGATCACTCCGGCGATGTCGGTGTTGTCGGCTACCGAGGGGCTGCAATATGTCAGCCGCGGTTTCGAACCCTATATCGTTCCGATCGCGCTTGCGATCCTGATCGGCCTCTTTGCGATCCAGTCGCGCGGAACCGCGAAGGTCGGGATGCTTTTCGGGCCGATCATGCTCGGCTACTTCGTGATGCTCGCGGTGTTGGGCGTCATGCATATCGTCGATCATCCGACGATCGTCATGCACACGCTGAACCCCATCAACGCGATGCGCTTTTTCTATTATGACGGCTTCACCGCCTTCATCGCGCTTGGGGCCGTCGTCCTCGCGGTAACGGGGGCGGAGGCGCTCTATGCCGACATGGGCCATTTCGGCCGCGCGCCGATCGGGCTGAGCTGGTTGTGTTTCGTACTACCCGCGCTGATGCTCAATTACATGGGGCAGGGCGCGATGGTGCTTGCCGGACAGGTCGCACCTACGGCGCAACTGATCCAGGATCCCTTCTTCCTGATGATGCCCGACGCGTGGCGCGTCCCCGTCGTGCTGCTCGCGCTGCTGGCGACGATCATTGCCAGTCAGGCCGTCATTTCGGGCGCCTTTTCGTTGACGCAGCAGGCCATCCAGCTCGGTTTCGTGCCGCGCCTGCGGGTCGAACATACCAGTGCGTCGGCGCAGGGGCAGATTTACATTCCCGTCGTCAATTGGGGCCTGATGGTCATGGTCATTCTGCTCGTGCTGTTCTTCGGTTCGTCGAGCAATCTGGCTGCGGCTTATGGTATCGCCGTGACCGGCGCGATGTTCATCGACACCTGTCTGATGAGCGTGGTGCTGTTCAGCCTGTGGCGCTGGCCGGCGTGGAAAGCGCTGCCCGTGCTCGCGGTATTCTTCATCGTCGATGTCGCCTATTTCGGCGCCAATCTGATCAAGGTGCCCGATGGCGGCTGGGTGCCGCTCGTGATCGGTCTGACGATCTTCACCATGTTGACGACCTGGTCCCGCGGCCGCAAGCTGATGCAGCAGGAAATGGCGGAAAGCGCGATGCCGATCCCGGTGTTCGTGAAGTCCGCGGCGAACAGCGCAACGCGCGTTCCGGGCACCGCTGTCTTCATGACGTCGACCTCCGATGGGGTGCCGCACGCTCTGCTTCACAATCTGAAGCACAACAAGGTGCTGCACGAACGCATCATCCTGTTGACCATCAAGATTGCCGACGTGCCGTTCGTGCCGGAAACGAAACTCTGCCAGCTTGACGATCTGGGGCAGGGATTTCACCGACTGATCCTGCACTATGGTTTCATGCAGCCGGTCGACGTGCCCGATGCGCTGAAACGCACGACCGCGTGCGGCGGCGAATTCAAGATGATCGAGACGAGCTTCTTCCTGTCGCGTCAGACGCTGATTGCCGCCAAGAAGCCCGGCATGCCGATCTGGCGCGAAAAGCTGTTCGCATGGATGCTGCGCAATTCGGAAAGCGCGATGGAGTATTTCCGTCTGCCGACCAACCGCGTGGTCGAACTGGGAAGCCAGGTTGCCATCTGATCGTCAGCTCTGAACAGACAGGCGTCTGAACATCGGCGCGCGTCGTGCGATGCTGGGGCGAACCCATCGGGACGCGCGACATGCAAGCAGGGATTAGCTCCGCCTCGTTACGGCCCGCCGCGCCGGCGCCCTTCGCGCTGATTGCGGGAAATGACTTTTCGACCCTGCCGGGGGGCGCCGAAGTCGCGCTGAGTCATACGGCGCCTCGCTCGGAGCCGCTGGCGCTGTCGTGCGGCCATGCCCAAAAGCCGCGGCCCTCACCATGGTTATCATGATGTGATGACGGCGCGGGTCGATAGGATCCGGATATGTTTCGAGCGGCAGATCAATCGCGACGCCCCCGCGGCACGGCGCACGGCCGCGATGCGTCCGGCGTTGCTGCAGGACAGCTTGCGCCGCGCGCTCACCGACCGCCGCGGCACCGGCTTTAACCGGCGCGATCCGATGCGCTTGTTCGCGGATCGCCCATATCTTGACGAAGCGATCACGCGGCTGTTCCGTTAGCCTTGGAGCCGCACCTTGCCCTGCAATTCGGACCATGCGTCCTGATATTGCGCTTCGAGTTCAGCGACGAATTCGGCGACCGGGCGCACGCCGCGGACCGAGGCGATCCCCTGACCCGAGCCCCAGATATCCTTCCATGCCTTTGCCTTGGTGTTGCCGCCAGACCCGAAGTTCATCGTCTTGAGGTCGCCTTCCGGCAGATTGTCGGGATCCATCCCCGCGGCCACGATCGATTGGCGCAGATAATTTCCGTGCACGCCGGTGAAGAGGTTTGAATAGACAATGTCGGCCGCGCGCCCTTCGACGATACCGTTCTTGTAGCCGTCGTCGGCATTGGCTTCGGCAGCGGCGATGAAAGCGCTGCCCATATAGGCCAGGTCGGCGCCGCACGCCTGGGCAGCGAGGATCGAGCGACCGTGGGCAATGGCACCCGAAAGCGCCACCGGGCCATCGAACCATTCGCGGATTTCCTGCACCAGCGCAAAGGGCGACTGGGTGCCGGCATGGCCGCCGGCGCCCGCGGCAACGGGGATCAGTCCGTCGGCGCCCTTTTCGATCGCCTTGCGCGCGAAGCGGTCGTCGATGACGTCGTGCAAGGTGATGCCGCCCCACCCGTGGACCGCCTGGTTCAATTCCTCCCGGGCGCCCAATGAGGTGATGGTGATCGGCACCTTCCATTTTTCGCAGGTTGCAATATCCGCCTCGAGCCGATCGTTCGAGCGGTGAACGATCTGATTCACGGCAAAGGGGGCTGACAGCCGGTCGGGGTTGGCGCGGTCCCATGCCGCCAATTCCTCGGTGATGCGGTGGAGCCACTCGTCCAGCAGCGATTGCGGCCGGGCGTTGAGGGCCGGGAAGCTGCCGACAATCCCCGCCTTGCACTGCGCGATGACCAGATCGGGGCCCGAAACGATAAACAGCGGCGAGCCGATGACGGGCAGGCGCAGGCGGTCGAAAATCGGGGGAAGGGCCATGAATCAGTCTCTCCAAGATGGTCTTGAGCTTACCCTAACGTAAACGGAAGGTGGCGCAAGCATGAAGCGCCGCGCTCTGCTTGGCGTAGCCGCGTCTGGGGACATCGAGCGTGTTGGGCATCAAGACAGACTTGCGCCGTTGTTTGGAAGGATGGTGCCGTCGTTCGTCGAGCCGCAGCGTCGGCCCGTCGAAGAGACGATGCTTAGTAGATAAAGCAAAAATATCTCTATCTTTCTATAAGTTGGACTAAGCGTGTGCCGGTTGGGCGGTATGCGATTCGGAGTTCGCGCGTCGAGTTATTGCCCTGCCCAGGTCGCGGGCTGGCCTGACAAGCCTGCCGGACCCCTTCGTTTCCCCCCGCCGAAGGATTTATACCATGCCTATCCCCTCCCCAAATAACGGTGTGCCGCGCGGCGGTTGCGACTGCCTGCCGCTACCGGCCGGTGATGCGCCCGCTATGCCGCCGCCAAACACATACGTCCTGCGTTACGAAGATCGATGGTTCGGCATCGAGAAGCACGTCGCTTTCGAGGCGGCAGATCTCGTTGCAGCGCTAGCCCTAGCTGAGAGCGAGCCGGTTGGTAGCTGGGCCGAGCTTAGTGATGGTGAAGGCGTGCTCATCTGCCGCCGCGGCGGGGCACTGGGGGCCGCGGATTACTGGTCGGTCGATTAGTCCGGCGCTGCATCAGTGGAGCGCTGCGACCAGCTGGCGCATCGTGGCGTGAAGCCGCATCATTTCCGTTTCGCCCAGCGTTTTCGTCAGTTCGGCCTCGGCCTCGCGGCTTAGACGGGCAAGGGTGTCGACCGCGGCTTTGCCTCGTTCGGTAAGCACAACCCGTTTCGCTCGCCCGTCGTCGGGATCTGGGCCGACGGCGACATAGCCGAGTTTGGCCAGGCTGTCGGTCAGATAGGCCATGCTCTGTTTCGTCATGCCGGCCCGCTCGGCGAGGTCGACGACCCGCGACCCGGCGGGGTCGATGTTGCGTAGCAGGCTGGAGTGAGCGGGGCGGAGGTCGGCGAAGCCGGCGTCGCGGGCCTGGCCGTAGATGCGGGTGCGCAGCCGGTCGTAGGCAAGGTGGAAGAGCTGAGCGAGGCGTTGGCCGTCGCCGGATAGCGGGGGAGGGAGATTTTCGGTCATTGCAGCCTCTTGACACAAGACAGATTAACTGTCTATTGCACCATTAGACAGAATAACTGCCTATATCGGCGATCCGCCGGAGGCTGTGATAGAAAGTGACGGCAATGGAGCAGGTGGTGGCCGCGATGGACCGCAGCGACGAGATGGTGGCCCGCAATCTGGCGGTGGCGGCGGAGCATATCGAGAATGAGGCGCGCGATCCGGCGTCGGTGATGGATCTTTATACCGATGACATCGTCCTGGAAGTGCCGGGACGGGGGCTATATCTCGACAGCAAGTCGGCAATCGAGGCCAATTACCGCCGCATGTTCGCCTCGCTGGCTGAGGTCGAACTGGAGCCGCTCGACCGTTTTGCCACCGAAACTCGCGTCGTCGATGACATGAAGGTGCGCTTTCGCCTGACGGGTGACGGGATGGTCAATGCACCGGTGGCGATCGGGGCGCGGGTCGAGCTCCGGCTGGTGCATGTCTTTCACATGCGCGGCGGACGGATTGCCCGCGAAATCGTGCATGAGGAGTGGCGCACCATCGGCTGAGCGGCGCCTCGCACGGCGCACCTGTCAGGGCGCGGGCGCGGTCGTTCTGGCTTCAGCCTCCTCCACGACCCGCGCTTCCTTTTCGGCGCGCAGGCGTTCGGAGTGGAGCAGCTTGTCGGCCATCGCCTGCCACGCCGCGGCGGCGCGCAGATTGCGGTCGCGCACCTGCGTCAACGACGATGCGTCGGCATCGGTGCGGCACTTGTCCGCCTGGGCGATGTAGAATTCGGTGGTGGCCGACATGGCTGCTCTTCCTTGTACGGTTGTCCGTTACGGTCGATCAATCGACCATATCGGCGATCAGGCGCCGAAGCTCGCGGCGCGACAGCGTCGGGCGGCGGCGCGGCGCGCGGGCCGGAGAAATCCGGGCCGTCTGCGCCCGGCCGGCCAGCGACAGCGCGGGCAGAGCGGGAAAAATCGAAGGGTTGTTATAGAAGTTCGTCATCATCTTTATCTTTGCTTTGGATGTTGTGGTTTTTGGAGACCGGCGCCACTGCGCCGATCCCGTATCGTTTGACCCTTGAAGGATCAGAGCCCGCGCCGTTTGCGCTGGCTGGGCGGAACCGGCCCGCCGCCGCGTTCGCGGTAGACAAGGCGGCCCTTGCTGAGGTCATAGGGCGTCACTTCGACGCGCACGGCGTCGCCGACGACCGACCGGATGCGGAAACGCCGCATCCGGCCCGCCGTATAGACGATCAGCCGATGACCGTTTTCGAGCGTGACGCCGAAGCGCCCGTCGGGCAGGATCTCGTTGATCTGCCCTTCGAAGGTCATGACTTCCTCTTTGGCCAAGATCAGGCCGACTGGAGGTTGACTGCCGACGTCTTGCCGTTCTTGCCGGTTTCGAGTTCGAACTGGACGCGCTGGTCCTTGTCCAACGTCGTCATGCCGGCGTTCTGGACGGCGGTGATGTGGACGAATGCGTCGCCCGAGCCATCTTCATTTTCGATGAAGCCATAGCCCTTGTCCTGGCTGAAGAATTTTACGGTGCCGATCGGCATAGGGTGTTTCCTTTCACGAGAAACGGGAATCCCCCGGCAAAAGCACCGGAGGAGCTGGTAGCGTGTGAAGGGAAGAGTCTGCCCCAAGGGGCCGTCAAATTCCGTCGCAGGCGACGTTAGCGAGGCCGATATGGAGGATTGTTCCCGAAAAGTCAAGGTGCCGCGCAAATGGCGGTAAAATTGCGCGCCGCAACGCCCCCCGATTTTAAGTCATCCCGAGCCGGCGGAATATAAGCAAGACGCGCCATTCTATTTTCCACGATCGCCACAATATTCGCCATTATTCAGCCGCGCAGCGCCGTTTTACGTGGCGTGCGCCGCGCGCCCGGCGGCGGGGGGCGGACCGACCGCGCGATCGTTCGCGCGCGCCCGCGTTTCGACCATGCGGTCGAGCCGCGCGTCGGTGCGGCGGCGCTTGGCAAAACTGCGCCCCTCTTCGCGCAGCATCTCCACCGGCTCGTCATGCCCCGGATCGCGCAGTCGAGAAACTCGTCGGCGAGCCGCGTCCGCGCAATCAGCACCGCCGCCGCGCAGCCGATGCGAAACGTCGCCCCTTAGGGCCGCTGTTTCAACTGATAGGCGGCGGACGGCGACATGCCGACCTTCGCCCGCTGAAGCTGAGTTTTCCAGTGGGAGATTGCGAGGAGGCGAGTGATGAATGACTTCTTTAAGCTCCATTCGCCGCGCTAAGTATCGCCCGCACGCTCGCCGTCGCGACGTCGGTATCGAGGCCGCAGCCGAACAGGCTTTTCCCGTCGGCGGTACGGCATTCGACATAGGCTGCGGCCTGCACGTTGCTGCCTTGGCCGATCGCGTGTTCGCTGTAATCGACGATGTCCATCAGCGGGCCGCCGGATTCGGCGAGCGCAGCGATGACGCTGCTCATCAGGCCGTTGCCGCGGCCGCTGACGCTGCGTTCGGTGCCGTCGATGGTTAGCTTGCCGGCGAAGATGCGGTCGGCGCCCGAATGGGTCTCCGACCAGTCGACGAGCTGGAAGCGCTTGCCTTCGGTGGCGAGATAGGTGCGTTCGAACGCCTGCCAGATATCGTCGGCGGCGAGTTCGCGGCTCGTTTCGTCGGCGAGCGCCTGGACGACGTGGCTGAAGCTCGCCTGCATCTTCTTGGGCAGCTTCAGTCCCTTGTCCTGTTCAAGCACCCAGGCGACGCCGCCCTTGCCCGACTGGCTGTTGACGCGGATCACCGCTTCGTAGCTGCGGCCCAGATCGGCGGGGTCGATGGGCAGATAGGGCACCTCCCACGCTTCGTCATTCTGGCGTTCGCGTGCGGCAAAACCCTTCTTGATCGCGTCCTGATGGCTGCCCGAAAAGGCGGTGTAGACCAGATCGCCGCCATAGGGATGGCGCGGGTGGACGGGGATATTGTTGCAATATTCGACCGTCTGGATGACCTGATCGATGTCCGAGAAATCCAGCTCGGGATCGACGCCCTGCGTGTACATGTTGAGCGCGATGGTGACGAGGCAGGTGTTGCCGGTGCGCTCGCCATTGCCGAACAGGCAGCCTTCGACGCGGTCGGCGCCGGCGAGCAGGCCGAGCTCGGCTGCGGCGACGCCGGTGCCGCGGTCGTTGTGCGTGTGCAGGCTGATCAGCGCGGCGTCGCGGTTCGGCAGATGCTTGCCGAAATATTCGATCTGGTCGGCGTAGATATTGGGGGTCGCCGCCTCGACCGTCGCGGGCAGGTTGAGGATGATCGGCTTGTCGGCGCTGGGCTGGAGAATGTCCATCACCGCGGCGCAGACCTCGATCGAGAAATCGATCTCGGTCGTCGAGAAGCATTCGGGGCTATATTCGAAGCGCCAGTCGGTGCCGGGCAGGCGCGCGGCATTGTCGCGCAGCTGCTTCGCGCCTTCGACGGCGATCGCCTTGATATCGGCCTTGTCCATGCCAAAGACGATCTTGCGCCACGCGGGCGCGACGGCGTTGTAAACGTGGACGATCGCGGTTTTCGCGCCCGCGAGGCTGTCGAAGCTGGTGCGAATGAGGTCGGCGCGGCTCTGCGTCAGCACCTGCGGCGTGACGTCATCGGGGATGCGGCCCGAGCGGACGAGGTTCTGGATATAGTCGAAATCGGTCGCGCCCGAGGCGGGGAAGCCGACCTCTATCTCCTTCAGCCCGCAGCGCACGAGCAGGTCGAAGAAGCGCGTCTTTTTCTCGGCATCCATCGGATCGATCAGCGACTGGTTGCCGTCGCGCAGATCGGTCGACAGCCAGATCGGCGCGCGCGTGATCGTGCGCGAGGGCCACTGGCGATCGGTCAGCGGAATCTGGGGAAAGGGGCGGTATTTGACCGAAGGGTCGCGGAGCATGGTCATGGGGTGAAATTCTTCTGCTGGGATTGGCTGGCTGTGTCGATCGGACCCTTGAGCGGGTGGCCGCGACTAACGCGCAGCCAGTGTCACGCCCAAGGGCGTGTAAGTCGCAGAAGAAGAAGAGCGTTGCCGCGCATGGCGCCCCCATGATGCATAATGTCGCGCTTGGCAAGGGGAACGTGCGAAAATGTCGCCGGACCGCCATCCAGGAGGATGGGGGCGGCCCGGCGCAGGGTGGGGTTAACGGTGGGAGAGGGCGTTGCCCCCTCAGGCGTCTTCGTTGTCGCGGACGTGGCCTTCGTCGGGATCGCGCGCGTCGTCGTCATCGTCATCGAAATCATCGCCGAATTCGAAGACTTCCTCCTCGACCATATTGTCAGCGGCGTGGATGCGCACGCCGATCAGCCAGTCGGCAAGCGGGCCTTCCCAGCCCGCCTCGACCGGCGCGAGCGCATCGGCGGCGCTGCCCGCCGGGCGATCGCCGACAAGGTCGAAATCCTGCACCCCGTCGTCGGGCGGGGTGATGTAGACATGGGGTTCGAGCCGGACATGCGTCCATCCGGCGGTGGGGGCGAGGCCGTCGGCCTCGACAATCAGCAGCGGATCGTCCGCATCGCCGCCGACCATGGCGGCCACCTCGACTATTTCGCGAACCAGTTCGCTCATCGTGCCGACTCCTGCGAAAAGGGCGGGACCCCAACCGGACCCCGCCCCCTGGCTAGCGGCGCTGTGTGACAGATTGATGCGTCACTGTTTTTCGAAGGCGGCGTGGATGTCGAGCTTCACCTCGTCGCTGACGAAGGGGATGCCGTAGAGGACACCGAAATCGCTGCGCTTGATCGTCGTTTCGGCTTCGAAGCCGACGGTATCCTTCTTGCTCATCCCCATGCCGGCGCCGTGAAATTCGACGTCGAGGGTGACGGGGCGGGTAACGCCATTGAGGGTGAGGTTGCCCGTGACCTTTGCCTCTGTCCCGTCGTCGTCGAGGACGACCGCAGTCGAAACGAAGCGGGCGTCGGCGGGGGCGGGACCGAAGAAGTCGGGCTTGCCGCCGTCCTTGCCCGCGCGCAGCAGATGCGCGGTCAAGCCGGCGCTGGCGGTGGTGACCTTCGACACCGGGATGACGACGTCGACCTTTGCGGCGGCAGGGTTGGCGGGATCGAGCACGAGGGTGCCGGTCACGTCGCCGAAGATGCCGGTATAGTTGCTGAAGCCGAGGTGATCGACGCGCCACACGACCATCGTGTGCGCAGGATCGGCGGCGTAGGTGCCGGCGGTAACGCGGCTCTTGTCGGGCGCGCCGGGGGCGCCGGGCGCCTGGGCGACGACGACGGGAACGGCAACGACGGCAAGAGCGAAAAGCGTGGTGAGCGATGCGATACGGCGCATGAGCGGGAGCCTCCTGTTGGGGAGACGCGATGCTAGGCGAGGGCGCGCGTCGCCGTCAATCGCGTCGCCCGGAAACGCAGCGTTTCGTCCGCTCAGTCGATCCCGTCGCCGATCAGCGAGAAGGGCGCCCAAGCGCTGGGGTGCGACCAGCTTTTGAGGAAGTCGTCGGCGCGCGGATCGTTGCGGATATCGCGCATCGCGTGCTGTAACGCCTCGGCGCGCGAGAGGCCGGGGTTCTTCTGCATCAGTTCGAACAATCGCACGGTGAGTACCGAGGCGACGTCGTCGCGCACCGGCCAGTGCGAGGCGAGCAGGCTTTCGGCGCCCGCGAAGAAGAAGGCGCGCGCCAGCCCCGACAGCCCCGGCGCCCCTTCGCTGCCGTCGCCCGAGGCGGTGTTGCACGCCGACAGCACGACCCAGCGCGCGCCGAGGTGCAGCCCCGCGACTTCAGACGCGGTAAGCAGCCCGTCGTCGAGCGGGGTCGCGGTGGCGGGCGGGGTGAAGACCAGGCCGGGTTCGGCGAGCCCCTTTACCTCGCCCGCGATCAGCCCGTGGGTCGCGAGAAAAAGCACCGAGAGATGTTCGAGATCGCTGCGCTTGAGATTCGTTTCGGTAGCGGTGCCGGCGAGATAGAGGCGCGCGGCGTCGGCGCCGAGCAGCGCCTGCATCGCCTTCAATTCGGCCTCGGTCCCCGGCAGCCGGGCAAGGCGGCGCAGCGCCGCGGGATCGGCGAGCGGCTGCGCATCGCCGATCGCGGGTTGCAGCCCGGCGGTGACGGGGAGTCCGCTGCTGCGCGTGCCGCGCGCGCGGGCGCCGGCAATGCCGCGTGCGGCCGCCTGACCCTCGAGCACCGGATCGCCGAAGCCGACCATGCGCGTGCCCGCCTGGCCCTCGTCGCGCGCCGCGACCGCGCGCAGCAATTGCAGCGACTGGAGCGAAGGAAGCTGAAGCAGCGCGGGGCCGTCGGCGAGCCATTTCGTCGCGCGCAGCACCGCAGGATCGCCATCGGCGCCGGTCGGCTTTTCGGTGACGAGGATGCCGAGCGGCAGCGAGGAAAGCGACCCGGTCGCGGCGGTGAAGAGATGGCGCTTGCCCGCAAGATCGGCGGCGAAGGGCGCGAGCAGCCGGTCGTAGAGCAGCCAGGCGGTGCCGCGATCGAAGGGAAAATCGCCTTCGCCTTCGGCCGACCATTTTGCATCCTCTTCGGCGGTAACGTCGATACTGGCGCCGACGTCCCACAGCAGGCGGCGCACATGCGCGTTGACCTCTGCCGCGGGCATGTCGGCGCGATTCCAGCGCAGCGCGTCATGGGTGACGAGCAGGACATGGGTGCCAAATTCGGACGGCACGAGCATGACGAAGGCTTCGTCGGGCGCGAGCAGCGCCTGCGCCTCTGCGATGGCGAGCGGACGCGGCCGGATCAGCGCGAAATAGTCGGGTGTCGCCGCGGCAATCGCGGCATCGACCTGCGCGCGGCGATCGTCCTTGCGCGCGATTTCGGATTGCAGCGTCGAGAACTGACGCTGGCGTTCGGCGGGGTCGTCGGGGAGCGTTTCGAGCTTCGTGTTGAGCGCCGCGATCTCTGCATCGATCCGGCGTCGTTCCTCGACGAGCGGCGAGACCGAAGCGCGCGCCGCGGCGCGTTCGGCGGCGGCGCGCGCGACGGCCCGGCTGGTCGTTCCCGCCATCGCATCCTGCAACGCGGTGAAAGCCTGATCGGCGGCAGCGCCGTCATGCACGCCCTTCGCCCACAGGGCGTCGGCGTAGAGCAGGAAATAATCGGCGTAGCGGCGTTCGCCGAGCCATGCCCAGGGATCGGCGGTCACCCAGTCGAGCTTCATTTCGTCGAAGCGGTCGAAGCCGAGCGCATCGCGGAAACTGGTCATGCCGAGCGCGGCATGGCGCGCCGCGGCGAGCGCCAGCGCAGGATCGCCGCGGTTGCGCAGCAGCAGTTCGGAAAGATCGGCCTTGAGCGCGTTGAGCGTGTCGTCGGGATCGCCGAAGCTGCCGCGCCGCGCCGAGCGCCGGTCGGGGTCGAGATAGAGGGCGAGATGGTCATTGGCGGGATCGCCCAGCACATCGGCCAGCACTGCGATCGCGGCGGCGCTGCGATCGCGCTTCTTGAGGAAGGTGGTCAGATTGTCGAGCGCATGAAGGGTACGGAAATCACCGGCGCCAAACGCCTTGCGTTCGACGGCCAGCGCCTCGCGGTAGACGGCTTCGGCTTCGGTATCATTGACGGGCAGATCGTCGAGATCCCAGGCAAGGTCGCGCAGCGCCTTGGCATATTCGTCGCTGTCCTCGCCGTAATGGCCGGCGAACAGCGCCACCTTGCGGCGGCTGTTGGCGATGCGTTCGATCTCGTCGCCATAGCTCGACAGGGTGCGTCTCTCCGCCTCGATCGCCTTTTGCTCGGCGTCGAAATCGATCCCGGCGAGCTGGGTGCCGACGAGCGCACCGAAACCATAGCGGGCGAGCTGGTCGCGGGCGCGGTCGGCCTTGCCCGCCGCGACCGCCGCCTTGGCATAGGCTTCGGCGATGCCGGTCACATCATTGACCATATCCTTGTCGAAATATTCGCCGCTGCCCGCCTTGCCCTTCGTATAATGCGGGCTGGCGACCAGGATTGCGAGGATGCGTTCGTCGAGGGCAAGCGCGTCGTCGGGGTGGTTCGCGCCCGCAAGCGCGGCGCGATAGTCGTAATAGCGGCGGACGAGGCGGAAATCGGGGCCTTCGCAATCGTCGCCGGTGCAGGCATCGATCGCGGCGAGGTTGTCGTCGAACAGCCGTTTGCGCAGCGCCCCGGCGTCGTCGGCGCGGCCGACGAGGGCGAGCAGCGCAGCGTAGCTCGACAGCATGTCGGCGCGCTTGTCGCGCGCGCGGTCGCAGCGCGTGCCCCATGCCGGGCCCTCGCACCCCGCCCAGCGCGGTTCGAAGCGCGCGATGACGGCATCGAAAGCGGCGACGGCTTCGCCGCCGCGCCCGACGTCGTTGAGCATCTGTCCATATTCGAGCAGGGTATCGCCAAGATCGGTATCGTCGCGCGCGCAGCCCATCACCATGCCGGGGACCCGGCGGCCGCAGCCATAGGCTTCCTCGGTCAGCGCGTGGACATAGTGGGAGAAGGGCTCGATCGCCTCTTCGCGGTAGCCGTTGACGCGCAGTGCGATCGCATATTGGCGTTCGACATCGGCGGTCGCATAGGTGCCCGCCCCGTACAGCGCGGTGGCGATTTCGACGGCGCGTACGAGCGCCTGCCGCGATTCGGGTGCCCGGTGCGCCCAGCTGAGATTATTCGCGTGGACGAGCAGCTTGGCGAGATAGGGAGCGCTCTTCTCGCCGCGGTCGGCGGCGATCAGCTTGAGCGTGCGTTCGGAGATGGCGGCGCGGTCGGTAAGATCGGCCGCCAGTTCCTTGCGGTCATTCTCGGCAACCTTCTCGGCGGTCGCCGGTGACAGGTCGGGGACGATCTGCGCCGCGGCCGGTAGCGCGGCGACGAGCCAGAACACCGCCCATATCCCCGCCAGCATCGTCCGCATCCGCCGCATATCCCGCCCCCCGCGAACGGCCGCGCCGGCAAGGCGGCGAAGCCGGAAGCCAAAGGGTTAGGCAAAATTGCGACGCGGCGCAAATCGGGCGTAGAGGGCTTTGGGGAGCTTGGGCGGCTTTGGCGGGAAGCGAGGGTTATTGCCCCGCGGCGCGGCGCTCCGCAAACCATTGGCGCAGCATCGCGGCGGTGCAGCCGGTGAAGCCGTAAGAGCCGATCACCGAGCAACTGTCGGGACGCGTCAGGCGGGCGACATTGTCATAATCCTCGACCCGCGCGCCCCAGGCGCTGCCGCCGACCGACGTGTCCTCGTCCTTGCCGCGCAACTCCTTCGGCACGCGGTAGCGGTCCGATTCAGGGCGCTGGGCGCAGACGACGATGTCCTCACCCTCGGCGACCGGACAATGGTCGTCGCCATAGGTGACGAGAAAGGAGATGCGTTCGGGCGGTTCGCTGTGCTGCGCGAGGCTTTCGTCCTGCGCGGCGGCGGGTAGCGGGGCCAGCAGCATGGCAGCGGCGAGCAGCAGCGACGGGGCGGCGGTTGAAATCGACATGGCGTTCCCTCTGACCATCCCCGTATCCGCAATAGGCACGCGAAGATGAACGCAAGCCGAACCGGGCTCAGGCGATATCGAGCGACGCGGCGATGGCGGCCCATATTTCAGCGAGTTCGTCAGCGCCGGTGCAATAGGGCGGCATGACGTAGACGCTGTTCCCAAGCGGGCGCAGCAGCACGCCCCGATCGCGGTAGAAGGCGGTGAGGCGGGGAGCGAGCGCCGAAAGATAGCCCGCATCGGGAACCACGAGATCGAGCGCGGCGATGGTGCCAAGGTGGCGCGTGTTGGTGATGCGCGGATCGGCCGCCAGCATCGCGAGATGCGCGGCCTGCGCATCGGCGAGCGCGTCGATCCGCTGCTGCACCGGTTCGTTGCGCCAGATGGCGAGATTGGCGTTGGCGGCGGCGCAGGCGATGGGGTTCGCGGTGTAGCTCGACGAATGATAGAAGGTCTTTGCGCGGTCGGGCGAATAATGCGCCGCGAATATCGCTTCGCTGCACAGCGTCACCGCGAGCGGCATCGCGCCGCCGGTGAGGCCTTTCGACAGGCAGACGATATCGGGGATCACCCCCGCCTGGTCGCAGGCGAAGCGCGTGCCGGTGCGGCCCCAGCCGGTCATCACTTCATCGGCAATGAAGAGAACGCCGTGCGCCGCACAAATGCTGCGCATTTCGGCGAGCACCCACGCGGGATAGATCAGCATGCCGCCGGCGCCGAGAATCAGCGGCTCGACGATGAAGGCGGCGGGCTTTTGCAGGCAGGCGGCTTCGAGCGCGTCGAGCGTGGCCTGCTCCATGCCTTCATGGGGGAAGGGGATGGCGTCGACGTCGAACAGCAAAGGTTGCCACGCGCGGTTGTAGACGCCGCGCTCCCCGACCGACATCGTGCCGATCGTGTCGCCATGATAGCTGTGGTCGAGGACGAGAATGCGGCTGCGCGCCTCGCCGATGTTGAACCAGTAGCCGAGCGCCATCTTGAGCGCGACCTCGACGCTGGTCGAACCCGAGTCCGAAAAGAAGACGCGGGTGAGCGGGTCGGGGGTGATGCGGATCAGTTCGGCGGCGAGGCTCTCGGCGGGTTCGTGTGTCCAGCCCGCGAAAATGAGCTGGTCGAGCTTTTCGGTCTGGGCGCGGATCGCGGCCATGATTTGCGGGTGCGCATGGCCGTGCGTCGTCACCCACCAGCTTGAGATCGCGTCAATCCAGCTATTGCCCTCGGCGTCGTAAAGGCGCGCGCCGCGGGCGCGGTCGATCAGCGGGATCGGCTCGCCGAGGCCGTGCTGAGTGAAGGGGTGCCAGACGGGGGACATTGGCGGTTTCTCTCTTTTGCGTTTGCGCTGCGTTTGTCGAAACACCGCATTTTCGTCGGATGCCCGATAAAGACAAGGACGGCCCTTAGACAAGCTCGGGGGCGAACGGGAATTGGAGTCAGGAGAAATCCGCGATGTTGAAATTGGCCGCGAAAGCCGCCGCGAGCGCCTCGGGGGTCAGCGGGTCAAGGTGGGGGAGGCGGCCGAGACGCTTTGCGCCCGATAGTGCCGCGATGATCGCTTCGCTGTCGGGGGCCGCCTCGCCGACAAAGGCGATCCCGTGGATGGGGACGTGGCGGGCCTTCAGCGCCTCGATCGTGAGCAGGCTGTGGTTGATCGTGCCGAGCGCGGTGCGCGCGCAGACGATCACCGGAATCTGCCAGCGCGCGAACAGGTCGGCGTAGAGCATCGTGCGGGTGACGGGGACGAGCGCGCCGCCCGCGCCTTCGATCAACAGGTCGCCGGGCGGCGGGGCGAGCGCGTCGGCGTCGATGGTCACGCCGTCGATTTCGGCGGCAAGGTGCGGCGAGGCGGGGGTGACGAGGCGCCAGGCTTCGGGATGGACGCGAACGCCGGCGAGGCGCGCGACGGCTTCGCTGTCGGTCTCCTCTTCGAGCCCCGACTGGATCGGCTTCCAGTAGGGCAGGCCGAGCGCGCCCGCGAGCGCGGCCGAAAAGACAGTCTTGCCGATGCCGGTATCGGTGCCGGTGACGACGAAGCGGGTCATGCCGCCGCCATCGCCGCCGACAGCGCATCGACCATCGCGTCGATGTCGCGGGTCGAGACGTTGAGGGTGATCGCGATGCGCAGCCGCGCCGTGCCCTGCGGTACCGTCGGCGGGCGGATGCCACGGATGTCGAAGCCCTCGGCCTGCAGCATGGCGGCGATCCGCATCGTGCGGGCGTTGTCGCCGATGACGACGGGGATGATCTGGCTGCCGCTCGGCGCGATGCCGAGCGCCGCGAGCCGCTTTTCGGCGTGGCGGACGAGCCCCGAGAGCCGCGCCGCGCGCTCGGGCTGTTCGGCGACGATTTCGAGCGCCTGGCGGACGAGCCATGCCATGAGCGGCGAGGGCGCGGTCGAGAAGATGAAGGGACGGCCGCGGTTGACGAGGAAGTCGCGCACGATCGCGGGGCCGCAGAGCAACGCGCCCTCGCAGCCCAGCGCCTTGCCGCAGGTGTGGAGCGTGATCAGATTGGCCCGCGGCGCGAGCGCGTGGGCAAGCCCCTGTCCTGCCGGGCCATAGACGCCCGTCGCATGCGCTTCGTCGACGATCAGCACCGCGTCGTGGCAGTCGGCGAGGACGGCGAGATCGGCGAGCGGGGCCCTGTCCCCGTCCATCGAATAGAGGCTTTCGACCGCGATCCATGGCGTGCCGGTACCGCCGCCCGCGCGCCAGCGGAGGATCGCGTCTTCAAAGGCTTGCGGGTCGTTGTGCGCAGCCGCCGTGCGCTCGGCGCGGCCGAGATTCATCCCGTCGTGCGCGCTCGCATGGATCAGCGCGTCGTGGACGATCAGGTCGCCGCGCTGCGGCAGCGTCGCGAACAGCGCGGCGTTGGCGGCGAAGCCGGTGGGGAAGAAGAGCGCCGCCTCGGTGCCATAGTGGCGCGCCGCATGCGCCTCGAGCGCTTCATGCTCGGCATGGTTGCCGCGCAGCAGCCGTGAGCCGCCCGAGCCAGCCGGAATGCCGCGCGCGGCGCCCTGCGCCAATGCTTCGGCGAGCGCGTAGGAACCCGCGAGCGCGAGATAGTCGTTCGAGGCGAAATCGATCCCGGCGCGCGGCGCGAGCGCGCGGCGGCGGTCGGCGGCGGCGAGGGCTTCGAGGTCGGCACGGTGGGCGTGAAAGGGATCAGGCCGTGGGGGCAAGGATGATAATCTCCCAACAGGAAAATTCGCTCGCCCCGAGCCTGTCGAAGGGCGGTTCTATTCTTCGACGATGGAAGAAGGACGAACGGTGCTTCGACAGGCTCAGCACGAGCGGAAAGAGAGGGAACGCTTTCCCCCGTCGCCGATCAGTTGACCGCCTTGTCGACCAGCTTGTTCTTGGCGATCCACGGCATCATCGCGCGCAGTTGGGCGCCGGTCTGTTCGATCGGATGCGCTGCGGCGGCCTTGCGGCTGGCTTTGAGTTCGGGCTGGCCGGCCTGGTTGTCGAGGACGAAATCCTTGACGAAGCGGCCCGAGGTGATGTCGGCAAGGACGCGCTTCATTTCGGCCTTGGTCTCGTCGGTGATGATGCGCGGACCCGTCTTGATGTCGCCATATTCGGCGGTGTTCGAGATCGAATAGCGCATATTCGCGATGCCGCCTTCATAGAGGAGATCGACGATCAGCTTGGTTTCGTGGAGGCATTCGAAATAGGCCATTTCGGGGGCGTAGCCCGCCTCGACGAGCGTTTCGAAACCCGCCTGGATGAGGTGGGTGATGCCGCCGCACAGCACCGCCTGTTCGCCGAAAAGATCGGTTTCACACTCTTCCTTGAAGGTCGTTTCGATGATGCCGCTGCGGCCGCCGCCGACGGCGGAGGCGTAGCTGAGGGCGAGCGCCTTGGCGTGGCCGTTACCGCTGTTGCCCGATGCTTCCTGCGCAACCGCGATCAGGCAGGGAACGCCGCCGCCCTTCTGATATTCGCTGCGCACCGTGTGGCCGGGGCCCTTGGGCGCGACCATGAAGACGTCGATGTCGGGGCGCGCCTCGATGAGGCCGAAATGGATGTTGAGGCCGTGCGCAAAGGCGAGCGCGGCACCGGGCTTCAGATTGTCGGCGAGATCGTCGTAATAAATCCTTGCCTGATGCTCGTCGGGCGCCGCGATCATGATGACGTCGGCCCAGGCGGCGGCTTCCTTGTTCGACAGGACGCGGAAGCCGGCGCCTTCGGCCTTCTTCGCGGTTGCCGAGCCGGGGCGCAGCGCGATCGCGACATCCTTGACGCCGCTGTCGCGCAGGTTCTGCGCATGGGCGTGGCCCTGGCTGCCATAGCCCAGGATGGCGACCTTCTTGTTCTTGATCAGATCCTGGTCGGCGTCGCGATCGTAGTAAACCTGCATTTTCTTCTTCCCCATAGTGTGTCCCCGCGAAGGCGGGGACCCATTTGACGTTGACTGGACCCCCGCCTTCGCGGGGGAACGCGAAAGTGAAACTAGAGCGCCTCCGGCCCGCGGGCGATGGCGACGATGCCGGTGCGGCCGACCTCGACCAGACCGCATTCGCGCATCAGCGCGATGAAACGGTCGACCTTGTCGCTGTTGCCGGTGATTTCGAAAATGAAGCTCGTCAGCGTCGTGTCGACGACCTTGGCGCGGAAGACGTCGGCAAGGCGCAGCGCCTCGATGCGCTTTTCGCCGGTGCCGGCGACCTTCACCAGCGCGATCTCGCGTTCGACATGCGCGCCCTGATCGGTGAGGTCGGTGACCTGATGCACCGGCACCAGCCGGTCGAGCTGCGCGATGATCTGGTCGATCACCGCGGGCGGACCCGAGGTGACGATGGTGATCCGCGACAGCGCATGATCGGCGCTGATGTCGGCGACGGTCAGGCTTTCGATATTATATCCGCGCGCCGAGAAGAGCCCGGTGATCTTGGCGAGGATGCCCGCCTCGTTATCGACGGTGACGGCGAGCACGTGGCGCTCGCCCGTTTCGGTGGTGATTTTCATCGTTATTCCTTCCCCTCCCGCTTGCGGGAGGGGATCGAGGGGTGGGTGCGAGCGCATCGAGCAGGCGGCGTTGCGGTGCCCACCCCGCTGCGGCGAGCGAACAAGTTCGCAAGCCTTGCTGCCCCTCCCGCAGGCGGGAGGGGATGAAGAGCGTCTGCCATCATCACACCAGCGCTTTCGCTTCGTCGTCCATCGTCCCGGTGACGTCGCTCGGCTGGAGGATCATGTCGGTGTGCGCCGCGCCCGACGGGATCATCGGGAAGCAGTTGGCGAGCTTGGCGACGCGGCAGTCGACGATCACCGGACCCGGCGTCTCGATCATCTGCCGGATGCCGTCCTCAAGCTCGCCTAGCGTGTCGATCCTGAGGCCGGTCCAGCCATAGGCGGCGGCCAGTTTCACGAAATCGGGCAGGCTGTCCGAATAGCTGTTCGAATAGCGGCTTTCGTAGGTCAGTTCCTGCCACTGGCGGACCATCCCCATCCATTCATTGTTGAGGATGAAGATCTTCACCGGCAGGCGGTACTGGCTGACCGTGCCCATTTCCTGGATGTTCATCTGCAGCGAGGCTTCGCCCGCGATGCAGACGACGAGGCGGTTCGGGTGCGCGATCTGTGCGCCGACGGCGGCGGGAAAGCCGTAGCCCATCGTGCCGAGCCCGCCAGAGGTGAGCCAGCGGTTGGGCGCGGCAAAGCCGAAATGCTGCGCCGCCCACATCTGGTGCTGGCCGACCTCGGTCGTGATGATGGGATCGCGGCCGCGGGTCGCGTCGAAGAGCGCCTTGACCGCGCGCTGCGGCATGATTTCGGCGCCCGCGTCCTTTTTTTCGGGGAAGTCGAGGCAGCGCGTCGCGCGCCAGCCGTCGATGCGGCGCCACCATTCGCCAAGGTCGCGCGCCTTGTGGCCCTTGTCGGCCCAGGCCGCGATCAGCGCGTCGAGCGCGCGGCCGGCATCGCCGACGACAGCGATGTCAACCGGGACGATCTTGTTGATCGAGCTGCGGTCGATGTCGATGTGGATCTTCTTCGCCTCGGGCGCGAAGGCGTCGAGGCGGCCGGTGACGCGGTCGTCGAAGCGCGCGCCGACCGCTATGATGAGGTCGGCGCGGTTCATCGCCATGTTCGATTCATAGGTGCCGTGCATGCCGAGCATGCCGAGCCATTTCGGATCGTCCGACGGGAAGGCGCCCAGCCCCATCAGGGTCGAGGTGATCGGTGCGCCGGTCAGGCTGACGAGCTGGCGCAGCGCCGCGCTGGCGTCGGGGCCGGCGTTGATGACGCCGCCGCCGGTATAGAAGATCGGGCGTTCGGCCGCGGCGATCATGCCGATCGCCTGCGCGATGGCGCCGGCATCGGGTTCGACCTGCGGACGATAGCTTTGATGCTCGATCTTTTCGGGCACGCTATAGCTGCCCGTCGCGACCTGAACATTTTTCGGAATGTCGATGACGACGGGGCCGGGGCGGCCGTGCGTCGCGATGTAGAAAGCCTCGTGAATCACGGCGCCCAGCCGGTCGGGGTCCATGACCAGATAATTATGCTTGGTGCAGTGGCGCGTGATGCCGACCGTGTCGCATTCCTGAAAGGCGTCGGTGCCGATCAGCGTCGTCGGCACCTGACCCGTCAGCACGACCATCGGGATCGAATCGAGCAGCGCGTCGGTGATGCCGGTGACGGCGTTGGTCGCGCCGGGCCCCGAGGTGACGAGCACGACCCCGGGCTTGCCGGTCGAGCGCGCATAGCCCTCTGCCGCGTGGGTCGCGGCCTGTTCGTGGCGAACGAGGACATGCTTGATCGAGGGATGATTGAAGAGGGCGTCGTAGATCGGAAGTACCGCGCCGCCCGGATAGCCGAACACCGTATCGACCCCGAGGTCGACCAGCGCCTGAACCACCATGTCGGCACCACTCATTTCCTTCACGACATGCGCTCCTTTCTTCGTGCGGCCCGATGCTGGGCGCAGCCTGTCCGCGGCCTTGTTGCGCCGCAGCAGGCAGCGGGCAATAGGTATATGATTCTATCCTGTCAACAGTCTATCACGTAATAATATTGCGATTTGATTGATAGAATCGATGGATAATGACTCTTCGTGGCGCGGCCATCCGGCGGGGGGCTGGTGGCGGAACCAGGTATATTGCCGCTTCGCATATTGGCGGGTCGCCGCTTGCGCCGCCTCGAGCGCCGTCTCGCGGCTGCTTTCGCCGCGGACATGCGCCGCGACCTGCGGCACGCCGATCGCGCGCATGACAGGCAGATCGGGGTCGAGCCCGCGCGCGAGCAGCGCGCTGACCTCCTCGATCGCGCCGCCGTCGAACATACGCACAAGGCGGGTGTCGCAGCGCTCGCGCAGCCAGTCGCGCGGCGGCAGCAGAATGAGCGGCACCAGCGTGATCGCCTCGGCGATGCCGCCGCTGCGTTCCTGTTGCCACGCAGCGAGCGTCCGGCCGGTCGCGCGCACCACCTCGAGCGCGCGCGCGATGCGGGTCGTGTCGGCAGGATTGAGCCGGGCGGCAGCGGCGGGATCGGCTTTGGCGAGCGCGGCATAAGCGTCGGCGACGGGCACGGCGCGCACTGCTTCGCGAATATCCGGGTCGATTTCGGGCACCGGGGCGATGCCGTCGAGCAGCGTGCGCAGATAGAGGCCGGTGCCGCCGACGAGGATGGGAACCTTCCCCGCGGCGTGCGCGTGGGACAGGGTGCGGCGCGCTTCTTCGGCCCAACGCGCCGCATTGTGGGCGTACCCGCCATCGACATGACCGAAGAGGCGATGCGGGATGCCGGCCATCTCCGCCGCGTCCGGCCGTGCCGAGAGGAGGGGGATGTCCACATAAACCTGACTCGCGTCGGCGTTGACGACCTCTGCGTCGCCGAGCGCCTGGGCGAGGGCGACCGCCAATGCGCTCTTGCCGCTGGCGGTGGGGCCAGCGATAAGCGCCACCGGTGGACGGTGCGTGAAGGAAGAAGAAGGAGATGCCATGTTCGTTGCAACGCTGATAGCAGCCGGGAAGCTGACGGGCGAGGTGGTCCGCGAAGCGATCGACCGTCTCGATGCGACAGGACATGAGGTGGGCGCGCCGCACTGGATCGACGAGGGCGACGCGGCGGACATCTTCTTTCAGGGCAGTCTGGTCAGCGCGCGCGCCGAACTGGCAAAAATGGATCATGGCGCGCTCGACGTCGTCGTCCAGCCGCTTGGCGACCGGACGAAGAAGCTGATCATCGCCGACATGGATTCGACAATGATCACCGTCGAATGCATCGACGAACTGGCCGACTATGCCGGGATCAAGCCGCAGATCGCCGCGATCACCGAACGCGCGATGCGCGGCGAACTAGATTTTCGCGCCGCGCTGATCGAGCGCGTCGGGCTGCTCCGCGGCATGGCCGAGGCGACGATCGCCGAATGCCGGGCGGAACGCGTCAGACTGACCCGCGGTGCGCGCACGCTGGTCCAGACGATGAAGGCGAATGGCGCCTGGTCGGTGCTGGTGTCGGGCGGTTTCCTGCCCTTTGCCGCGCCGGTTGCCGAAGCGATCGGCTTCGACAAGGTGGTCGCGAACGAGTTGGAGATCGCCGGCGGCAAGCTGACCGGCAAGGTTGCCGAACCGATCGTCGACAGCTCGGCGAAGCTCGAAACGCTGCGCGCCGAGGCCGCGGCGCGCGGGCTGACGCTGGGCGACACGCTGGCGGTCGGCGACGGCGCGAACGATATTCCGATGATCACGTCGGCGGGGCTCGGGATCGGCTATCACCCGCATCCCGCCGCCGCCGCGGCCGCCGATGCGGCGATCCGCCACCACGACCTGACCGCGCTTTTGTGGGCGCAGGGCTATGCGCGGCGCCAGTGGGTGATGGGATAGGCGATGCTGCGCGCGGCGGGGGCGGGCCTTGCCATGCTGGCGCTGTCCGCCTGCGCGGGCGGCCAATATCGCCCGGTGGCCGATACTCCGGTGCGGATCGGCAAGCCCTATGCGGTCCGCGGAACGACCTATGTCCCCGCCGCCGCGCCTGCCTATGACGCCGTCGGCTATGCGAGCTGGTACGGCAGCGAATCGGGCAATCGCACCGCAAATGGCGAGAAATTCCGGCCCGGCTGGATCACCGCCGCGCATACCACGCTGCCCCTGCCGACCTATGTCGAGGTGACGGCGCTCGACAGCGGGCGGCGGATCGTCGTGCGCGTCAACGACCGCGGGCCGTTCGCCGGCGGCGGGCGCATCATCGACCTGTCGAAAGGCGCCGCCGAAGCTCTCGGCGCGCACCGCCATGGCGTGGTGCCGGTGCGCGTGCGGCGGGTCGAACCGTCCGACGAGGATCGCGCTCGGCTGCGCAAGGGCAAGCCGGCGGCGGCGCTCGCCCCCTTGCCACCGCGCGAGCTGGCGGCGCTGCGCGCGCGGCTGGCGGCGGGGGAGCGCTGAGGCGAAAGAGGGCGGCGGGCGTCAGTCGCAGGCGCGGTGGAGCTTGACCGCGAGCCACGCCGAGATCAGGCACATGACCGCGCTCATCAACAGCTGATCGACGACGCCGACGCCCGCGAAGCCGAGCCCGATAGCGAGCAGCGAGCCCGCGACCATCGCGCCCGAATTGACGATATTGTTCGCCGCGACGGTGCGCGCGGTCTGGTCCTTGGGCACGGTGGTGGTCAGGAAGGCATAGAGCGGCACGACGAACATGCCGCCGCTGATCGCGATGCCCATCAGGCTGGCGAGCAGCGGGATGACATCGGCGTGGTTTAAAAAGCCGCCGATGCCGTAGAGCGTGCCCGCGGGATCCTGCTCCCAGTTGCGGCAGACGAAATAGAAGGCGACGACGAACGCGCCCATCACGACGACGCTCGCCGGGCTGTAGCGCGCCGATACCTCGCCCTTGAGCAGCCGGTTGACCGCGACCGAGCCGATCGCGATGCCGATCGAGAAGACCGCGAGGAACAGGCTCGCGACGCTCTTGTCGGCGTGGAGGATATTCTTCACCAGCGGCGGGAACTGGATGAACAGCACCGCGCCAATCGTCCAGAAGAAGCTGATCGACAGGATCGCGAGATAGAGCCGCTTGATATGCATCGTGCCGCGCACCAGCGCGATCGACGAGCGGACGATGTGCCAGTCGATCCCCGTTTCCTCGTGCTGCGGCGGCGCGGGCGGCACCTTGCGCCCGGTCCAGTAGCCGATGAAGGCGACGAGCACGACGCCGAGCGCCGCCCATTCGACGTCGATGATACCTGCGAGGATCGTGCCCGCGAGGATCGCGATATAGGTGCCGGCCTCGACCAGCCCGGTGCCGCCCAGCACCTCGTCGCTTTCCAGATGCTGCGGCAGGATCGCATATTTGATCGGACCGAAGAAGGTCGAGTGGATGCCCATCGAAAACAGCGCCAGCATCATCAGCGGAATGGCGACCAGATGCACCGCCCAGCCCATCCATGCGAGGACGAGCCCGGTGCCGCCGACCGCCATGATGAGGATTTCGCAGAATTTGACGATGCGGATGATCATCGCCTTGTCGCGCGTGTCGGCAAGCTGCCCGGCGAGCGCCGACAGGAGGAAGAAGGGCAGGATGAACAGCCCGGTCGCGACCGCGCTGAACAGCGTTTCGGACGCTTCGTCGTTGAAGACGCCGTAGACGACGAACAGCACCATCGCATTCTTGAACAGATTGTCGTTGAACGCGCCGAGCAATTGCGTGACGAACAGGGGAAGGAACCGGCGTTGCTTCAAAAGCGCAAAGGATCCGGTCATTGAAATTCCATCATTGCAGTCCGACATAGCGACCCGGCCGCGCCAAAGGGGCAATTCGGTTGTCGCCCGGGGGGCTTATCGGTTAGGGCTTGGACGGTCAAAGCCCATTTTGGAACTTTCGCGCGATCAGGGGTCATGCTCAGCCTACCGAACATCTTGACGCTTTCGCGCATCCTGACGGTTCCGATCCTGCTGGCGCTGCTGTGGCCGGGCGCGCGCGAGGGGACGCACCAGCCGGCGCCGCTCTATTATGCGCTGGCCTTCGTCCTCTACTGCCTGATGGGCATCACCGATTATTTCGACGGCTATGTTGCCCGCGCGCGCGGCACCGTGTCGCGGCTCGGCGCCTTCCTCGATCCCATCGCCGACAAGATCATGATCGCGGCGGTGATCCTGCTGCTCGTCTTCACGCGCGACATCACCGGCATCCACGTCATCGCCGCGCTCGTCATTCTGCTGCGCGAGATCATCGTGTCGGGACTGCGCGAATTCCTCGCGACCTTGCAGGTGTCGATGCCGGTCACCCGGCTCGCCAAATGGAAGACGACCTTTCAGCTTGTCTCGTTCGGCGCGCTGATCCTGGCGGGCGCGCTGCCCGCTATGGAATGGGTCCGCAGCGTCGGCCTGGCGACCCTGTGGGGCGCGGCGGTGCTGACGATGATCACCGGCTGGGATTATCTGCGCGTCGGCCTGAGGCATATGGACTGACGCCGGTGGCGCTGCAGCTCGCCTATTTCGCATGGGTGCGCGAACGCATGGGATGCGGCGAGGAGCAGGTCGAACCGCCCGCCAATGTCGCGACCGCGTCCGACCTGATCGCATGGCTCGCCGCGCGCGACGACCGCGGCGCCCGGGCCTTTGCCGATCCGGCGCGGATTCGCGTCGCGATCGACGGCCAGATGATGGGCAATGACGCGGCGCTTGCCGGCGCCCAAGACGTCGCGTTGTTCCCGCCGGTGACGGGCGGATGATCCGCGTCGTCGTCCAGGACGCGGCGATCGACTTTGCGACCGAGACCGACCGCCACGACGCGGGCGGGCACGGCGCTACCGCTAGCTTCGTCGGCCGGGTGCGCGGCGACGACGGCGTGATCCAATTGTTCCTCGAACATCACCCCCAAATGACCGAGCGCGGCCTCGCCGACCTGGCGCACGCCGCCGCGGACCGCTGGCGGCTGCCGGCGCTGACGCTGATCCACCGCGTCGGCGCGATGGCGCCGGGCGAGGCGATCGTGCTCGTCCTCGCCAGCAGCCCGCACCGCGCCGAAGCGCTCGCTGCCTGCACCTTTCTGATCGACCGGCTGAAGACCGACGTCATGCTGTGGAAGCGCGAGACGCTGGCTGACGGCGCCGTCCGCTGGGTCGAACCCCGCGCGGCCGATCAAGAGCGCGCGGAGGGCTGGGATTAGGGAGCGGGCGGAAGGGACGGTTTGGGATGGTTAGCTGCTTCACGGGCCGCGACCACCATAGACCCCCCATATCTTCGAGACCGCCCCGTTCTCGGCCTCCCAGCCGACATTCCATATGTTTGAGACGATCAGCTTCTTCTCTACGAATGTGGCGAACCGACCATGTGGCCCCTCTTTGATTGAGAAACCTTGTCGCTCCAACTCCTCGATGATGGCGTTTTCAGCAGTGCCGAGGGGGAAGCGAGCTTTCAGCCTCGCATCGAAGATCGGCTCACCCTCGGCGTATGTTGCTGGGAGATCTCGCGTGATCTCCGGGATTCGCTCGATCCCGCTCGCGATAACACAGGTGATCACGATGGACGCCGCGAGCAAAGAAAAGGCCGAAATCATAAGCCGCATCGGGCGTTCGATAATCAATATTCGCCGCGACTGCCATGGGGTCGTTAGCGATCGTTCGATCGCCGGGGACCAATATATCGACGCGGGACTTTCATAAGATTATAAATGGGGCCGCTGCCGGCCGGGCGCTTTACTGCTGCGCGCCCTGGCGCGGTTGCGGTCTGTCGGTCAATTTGCCCGGTGTTTGCGGAAAATGTCGGCGAGCATGCGGAATTCGTCGGCGCGCGGGCTGCCCTTGCGCCAGACGAGGGCGATGGTGCGCCAGTCGTGGTCGGAATCGAGCGGGCGGGTGTCGATGTCGGTGTGGTCGAGTATGCCCGCCTCGATCGCCATCTGCGGCAACATGGTGATACCCAGCCCGTTGTCGACCATCTGCACGAGCGTATGGAGCGAAGTGCCCATCATGCGTGCGCCCGCGCGCAGTTCGGGGCGGTTGCACGCCGCAAGGGCGTGGTCTTTGAGGCAGTGGCCGTCCTCGAGCATCAGCATCTGCGCGGGGTCGATCTGGTCGGCGCTGACCATTGCGGGAAGTTCCTCCGACTGATCGCCGGGGAAGGCGACGAACAGCGCGTCGTCGAACAGCGCCTCGCTCTCCACATCGCCGCAGGCGTAGGGCAGGGCGAGCAGCACGCAATCGACCTGGCCGTGGTGCAGCGATTCACACGCCTGCGCGCTCGGCTCTTCGCGCAGGAACAGCTTGAGCGACGGGCGTTCCTTGCGCAGCCGCGGCAACAGGTCGGGCAGCAGGAAAGGCGCGATCGTCGGGATCACGCTCATCCGCAATTCGCCCACTAGCGGCGCCGAGGCGGCGGCGGCCATGTCGGCAAGCTCCTCCGCCTCGCGCAGCACCCGGTGCGCCTTTTCGACGATCGCGTCGCCGAGCCCGGTAAAGCGGACGACGCGGCGGGTGCGTTCGACGAGGGTCTGGCCGAGCAGGGTTTCCAGCTCGCGGATGCCCGCCGACAGCGTCGACTGGGTGACGTTGCAGGCATCGGCGGCGCGGCCGAAATGGCCATGCTCGTGCAGCGCGACGAGATATTGCATCTGCTTTAGCGAGGGCAGGTAATATTGCATTGATCGAATATAGCAATCGGATTGGTAATTTCGAGTGACTTCGTCGATTATATGCGTCGCGGTCGCATGAGAGGAAGGCAAGGGGACCGAGCCGATGGCAGACGAAGGTGGACGACGAAGACGGGGCGCTGGGGTCGGGGAGCTAAGGCGCATGGACAAAAACCAACCTCATGGAGCGTCCGCTTTCGCGAATGTTCGGCGTCGAGCTGAATGAGCGGGATGGGATGGGGAGCTGAAAGGCTGCTCTGCGTCTTCTATATGCAAATGCTGCCGGGATTTGGCTACAAGTATCCGATGGTGCCACGACTTAATAATTATCAGCCAAGCTAGAATTAACGCAGTCATAGGAAATTTGCACAAGGGTAGCGCTGAAGAAGGGGTGGGAGCAAGAAATGTCATTCCGCAGGATCGCAGAGATCGTTGTTATTGCGGCGACGACAACGGCCTCGCCAGCTTTTTGCCAGGACGCGGATGTCTCGTCGAACGAGCCAATCCGCACCATTTCGGCAGTGGTCGAATCAGATGCGAAAGCAGCTATTTCAGGGATCAACACGTTCTCGCTTGACCTTTATCGGCGCACGCTGACCGCTGATGAAAACCATTTCCTTTCGCCCGCCAGCGTTTCGGTTGCCATAGGTCTTGCCTATCGCGGCGCGCGCGGTACGACGGCGGGGGAGCTTGAGAAGACATTCCATTTCACCAAGCCGCCGTGGGACTATCTGCGTGCCAACGGGCAAGTGCTTGACACGATGACTTTTTCCGGACCGCGACGCGAACTACGAACGGCGAATGCCGTCTGGTTGCAGGACGAGATGCACCTTCTGCCCGAGTATGAGAAGGACGTGACGGCTTTTGCGCAGGCAGGGTTGCAGCGTGTGAACTTTCGCGGAGGAGCGAATGCCGCGCGCATCCAGATCAATAGCTGGATTGCAGAAAGCACTCGGGGCAAGATCAAAGACCTGCTGCTGCCGGACGACATCACAAAACGAACTCGCGCGATCCTCGTCAATGCCATCTACTGGAAGGGCGCATGGGCTGGCGCTTTCGATAAAAAGCAGACAAAAACGGAGCCTTTCACGCAATTGAGTGGCGATCAGGTTTCCACGCCGCTCATGCGCCAGCAGTCCAACTTTCGACTGATCGAGCGGGGCGGCTTCAAGGCGATCTCGCTGCCGTACGTGGGTCACGAAGTCGAAATGGTTGTGTTTCTGCCCAATTCGGCAAAGGGCCTGCCGAAATTCGAAGAAGAGCTTACCGCCGCTGATCTCGCAAATTGGCTTACCGACCTCGCCAACGCCGAGCGGCGCGAAACCATCCTGACGATACCCAAGATGCATGTAGAATTGCGGCAGGACCTCAAGAATTCTCTTATCTCCATGGGCGCACCCACAGCATTTTCAGACGATGCCGACTTTTCGGGAATGGCCACAATTCCATACCCCGGCGAGGTTCCCGAAGCCGTCGGACTGAAAATCGCTCGCGTCATTCACAAGACATATCTTGATGTGGACGAGGTCGGTGCGGAGGCTGCGGTCGCCACTGCGGTCGGGGATATCGTCGTCTCCAGCGCCCGAAGGGAACCACCTCCGCCGCCGTTCATATTCCGGGCGGACAAGCCGTTCTTTTTCCTGCTGCGCGACCTACGGACTGGTTTGATCCTGTTCATGGGACGCTATGTGAAAACCCAAGCGGAGCGTCCGCTCGGCGACTAGGGATTCAGGCCTCCGGCCACACGATATTCAAGCACCGCGATGCCCCCCCGGGGCGTCAACGTATGACGGCTATTGGCGCACCCTCGTCTCGATTGGAATGGCCTAAGATCGGTCGATACTGTTGAAAAAGTCCGAAAGGGGTTTGGTCGTGTCCCAAGGGGTGGTGTAGGAAGGTTTCCCTGAAGGGGTGGCCACCGTCGATCTTCTGGTAGGGTTCGGATGCGAACTCGAACCTGGAGAAGAAGACGATGACCGACGACAGAAT
>NZ_JACBGA010000006.1:0-304481 GCF_021401285.1 Sphingopyxis sp. NFH-91
GGCGCCGATTTTTTCAAGGAGGATTTGGGCTTCATCTTCGTTCCTTCGTCACTACGACGAAGCCCAAATCCTCCTTAAATCACAACCTCAAATCTGTGCCATTGGCGCTGACGGCGGACACAGTTGGGTTCGGTCAGCGCCTGATGGAACGCTGGGCGCCGCTCCGATTGCGGGATGGCCACACCCTTGGTGGTGCGCAAGCCAATGTCCGCTACGGCGTGACAGGTGGTGCAGCGGTCGGCCGAGGCCCCCTGAAACGGCGCGTGGCACGCAAAGCAATTGCTCTCCAGCCCCGCATGCGCCGGGATCAGGTTGCCAGGGCTGACCATTTCATGTGGCCGGGTGAAGCTGAGGTAGATGATTACCGCCAGTATCAGCGAACTCCCGATCCAGACTGAGCGTTTCACTTCCACCCCCAGAACAGGAAGGTTGAGAGGATGTGGGCAGTGGCAAGCACAGCGAACGCGCGCGCAATCGGCAGGTGAATGGTCCGCCATTTGCGCACCAGGCCGGCGGCCAGGCTGTCCCAAAACAAACGCTGCTCAATTTCAGGTTCAGCGAAACCTGCCTCTCGTAAATCGGCTTTGGCCTGCTTCATCCAGCGCTGGGAGCGCGACATGAGATACTTGCCAGTCAGACCACTGATTATGTTCACGCCCATCGCCGCAACAGCGAGCCAGGCAAGGACGGCATTGAAGTGAATGCCTGCGTGGACAAGGACAAGCGTGGAGCCGATCCAGGCCAGCCATTCGTGTAATCGTAGCAGGCGGATCGGGTTATCACTCTTGATCAAGCCCCGCTTGCGCAAGGAATGGCCGAACGACAGCAGTATCAGGATCACGCCGGGGATGCCGAGGTAGCGGCCAATCCAGACCAGATCTGTGAGGTGGAGAATGAGGTCGATGAACAGGGTGACAGCCGCAAGCACCACCAGCCTGAAGTAAAAAGGCACAATTTCCTTGAAAATCAGGCGAATTCTCATTTTAAAGGGACCTGACGTGAAGCGTTGTCATTCTGCCCTTGGCCTTTCTCACACTCGTGATTTGCTGGTGGCCATCAGCGCCGGCCCGGCAACATCCGGCGCAAGGTATCGTCCTTGACGACATAATGATGGAAGAGCGCCGCCAGAGCATGGATGCCAATCAGGAAGTATCCGATCGTCCCAACCGTCTCATGTAACTCCTTTACCTGCCCTGCCAGCGCCTTACTCTGACCGACTAGAGCGGGAAGTTCCAAGCCAAAGAAGGGGATCGTCTTGCCTGAGGCGCTGAGTATCACCCAGCCGGCGACAGGCATCGCCAACATGAATGCGTAGAGCGCAAAATGCGTCGCGCTGGCGAGCAGCGACTGCCAGGCTGGCGGTTCCGGCGAGATAGGCGGCCTACGGCTGCTGAGGCGCGCTATCAGGCGGATGATAACCAAGGCGAGGACAGTCAGCCCTAGCATGAAATGCCAAGCCTTAAGACCTTCGCGGATGTCGGTTCCCTTGGGATAGATCTCCCGCAAAAGGATCGTCGCATACACAGCGGAAATCAGCAGGACCATGACCCAGTGAAGAGCGATCGACAGGGAGTTAAAACGCTGGCGAATATCAGTTGAATTCATTGCGAGCCTCACATTCGGCTTTCAGGCTATATGCAGGGCCAAGAGCAATGCATTGTCCTTGGTCAAGGCCACTGATCACACGACCGTCCCGAATATCGATCCGATGCCCGCAGTCAGGGCCATGGCGAGCGCCCCCCAGAACGTCACACGGACAGTCGCCCGAACTATGTTCGCGCCTCCCGCCCGCGCGCCAATCGCTCCCAACAGAGCCAGGAAAATCAGCGAGGCGATCGAAACACCGGCGACCAGCAGTGTGTTAGGCAGAAGCACTACCATGGAGAGAGGCAGCGCAGCACCGACGGCGAAGGTAGCGGCCGAAGTCAGGGCAGCCTGTATCGGTCTCGCCGCAGTGACTTCCGAAATCCCAAGTTCATCGCGTGCATGGGCCGTGAGCGCATCTTTTGCCATCAACTGGTCAGCGACTTGGCGCGCCAGCTCTGCATCGACGCCGCGATCCATATAGATGCGCGTCAGCTCCTCTCGTTCGAATTCCGGCTGGCTGGCAAGCTCAGCCCGTTCACGCGCGAGGTCCGCCTGCTCCGTATCGGACTGCGAGCTGACTGAGACATACTCGCCCGCGGCCATCGACATGGCGCCAGCGACAAGACCGGCGACCCCGGCCACAAGCACTTCAGAGGTGGCAGCCGATGCCGCAGCCACGCCGACGATGAGGCTGGCGGTCGAGACGATGCCGTCATTGGCCCCGAGAACGGCCGCACGAAGCCAGCCAATGCGGGCGACCAGATGGCTTTCCGGATGTGGGTGAAGACGGGACACCGGCGTTTCTCCTGTTAATAGTGTAACAATAGGCCCGCGCCGATGGTCTGTCAGCGACGATTCACAAGCTGATAACCGAGACATTAAATCAAGGGGACTATTATCCGTGCAGAAATTTCTGGTGTTCCTCGGGTCAGTTCGTGACAGCACGCCTCCGCGCCCAGCCAGGCTTGGCCTGCGAGTTGCCTGGCAATGCGAGAAGCATCTGCAGGAAATGGGTCATGCCGTTGAATTAATCGATCCATTGTCGATCGAACTTCCGGCCGCGTTCAAGCCCCACTTTGCCTATGCGAAGAGCGCAGCTCCGGAGGCTCTGGACGCTTTGGCTGCGAAGATCGAAGCGGCAGATGGCTATGTGATGGTCAGCCCCGAGTACAACCACTCCATGAGCCCGGCATTGGCGCATCTGCTGAACCACTTTGGCAGCTCGCTCTTTTCCTACAAGCCCAGCGCCATCGTGACCTATTCGGCCGGACAGTGGGGCGGCGCCCGTGCAGCGGTGAACATGCGCACCTTCCTGTCGGAGCTGGGTTGTCTGCCGGTTTCGGCAATGATCCACCTGCCGCAAGCACAGGATATCCTGACCGAAATTGGCGATTTTGCCGAGGGCATCGATGCTGAGGCCTGGCAAGGGTATTTTGGACGCACACTTGCCCAGTTGGATTGGTGGGCTGCAGCCGCCCGGGCGCAGCGGGCCGTTGAGGGCATACCAGCCGCAGCGCCCACCTTCAGCCGCGATCCTTCACAGCGGAACGCCCCTTGAACAGGCAACCAATGGAACCGGTTATCACAGTGAAACGCATATACCCCGGATTCTCACACCACATCCGCTGCCGGGTTTGCACGGAAACGGTATAGATGACGGCAAGGCAGAAAAGCCCAGAAATGCGTCATTTCCGAGGCCTATACCTTCCGCGCCAAGGTTTAGGTGAAAAGAGACGAAAGCCGATCAGAGACTGATTTTGGCGTGTCTGGCAGTCTCTTGGGTTTAGGCGCCAACGGCAAAACGGCGCGTAAGCTGGGGGTTTTCTGGCCCCACGAGGCCGATCTCATTGATTCGCATTGAGATGTTGGCGGAGCGGGAGGTTTCAAGAACCTAACCGCATGTATTTGATATATATTTTCAAATACTTGCCGCGTAATTCGGGTCCCACACGGTGCTCCCCGTGCGCCTGAATTCATGACTCAGTCCGTAGAACCTCTATGCCATTTTATCCGATTCTTGTCGATCCTTTTCGAAGCTACGACATATCATCGAACTTAGATCGCGAACGAGGGCGGACCGGCAAGTGATGGAGCGGCGGAATAGTTTGGGTCGGGATTGCGCCGCGTCCCGGCGGCTTCGACCTGGATTCGCTTTAGTCGACAGCGGTCGGCCCACCGTCCCGTCTGTAGTGGAAAGTGTAGGCCGACAAGCGGGCTCGAAAAGATAGATTATCACTTCGAGCGATATTCCATCTTGCCATTCTTTCCTGGTCGTATATGAAGGAGGGGCGATGGTAGCTCATACTGAACCCGTCAGAAGCTGGGGCGAAAAGCCCTGTGGGGAGATTGTCTTCCCGACTACCACCTGCGTCTCGGCCGGGGGCGGTGCGCCGCGCCCGCCCGGGACCGGGCGCGGCAAGCCCGAGGTACAAACGCTCCGGAACAGTGCTCTCAACAGTGCCTACGGGGGCCGGCAATTTGTCGCCGGTCTGGCCGATAGGAGAGCAATCAATGAGCCGTCATCCTCGCACGCAGCGGCACCGACCGCCTCGTCCTCCTTCGCGTTGGCTCCTTCTGATGAAGGTTGTCATCGCGATCGGGCAGGTTGTTTCTTTCGTGAAGTATCTTCTTCACATGGATTAGTTGGTGACCTCGGGACAGCCGCACCATGACGAAGCGCAAGAGCCTCAACGACGCGCTTCGCCTCTTGCGTCTCTATTGCGGTTATTCGCAGACGGAGATGGCAAACAGGCTCGAAGTCGCGCAATCGCTCATCTCGGATATCGAAGGCGGCCGTAAGAATGTCACTATGGACCTTCTTGAGGCTTATAGCGCGGCGGTAGGGGTGCGCATGTCGCAACTTCTCTTCTTTGCCGAAGAAATCGAGGGCCAGCCGATTGCGCGCCGCGGGCAATTGATCGTGGCCGACAAAGTGCTCAAGCTCCTTGAGAAGCTGAAGCCCGCCGAACGTGAAACGGCGTAAAGTATCTCGTTACGAACGCTACGCGTTCGAGGATTCGCCGTGGGTCCAAAAACTGACCCAAAAAGAGCTTGCCACACTGCTCGGTTATACCAAGGATCAGCTCGAGGCATTAATCCGCGACAAAGACAAATGGATTGGTCGCCGCGCCGAGGTAATCGCAGGCAAGAAGCGGAACCTCGCGGTTCCTTATGGGCGTCTTCGTGGCCTCCACGAGCGGTTGAAGTTCCATCTCAACAAGATCCGCCAGCCCGATTATCTTTTTAGCCCGCGAAAGGGCAAGGCTCAGCGTGATAACGCCGCACATCATGTTGGTCAGACGCAGTTTCTCACGCTCGACATTCGCCAATTCTATCCATCCACGACGGGCGAACATATCTTCCGTTGGGCACATCATGAAGCCGGCTTGCGACCCGATGTCGCTGGGATGCTCGTCCATTTGGTTGCTGTCGATGGGAAGATGCCATTCGGCTCGCCGATCAGTCCCGTGCTGACTGCTCTCGTTCACCGACCTATGTTCGACGCGATTTCGGGTCTGTGCGCCGAGCGTGATCTCCATATGTCCCTGTGGGTTGACGATCTCACCATTTCGGGCCGCGAGGTCGGCGGCGACTTGATCGACCAGGTTCGCGCGATCATGCGCAAGGCTGGGTTTCAGACGCACAAAATCCGGTTCAAGATGGGCAATCGACCGGTGGTAGTCACGGGCGTGCCGATTGATGGTAGTCGCGTCACCGCGCCGCGTTCGGTGAATGAACGGGTCAGGATAGGATACGCAAACCTCCGCGTGGCTGCGAACGATAATGAACGTCGGCAGGCGATCGACGCTCTCCTCAGCGCACTTGGCACATACCGCTATCATATGGGACGGGGAACCGCGGAAGGCCGGAAAGCCGCCAATCGGATGGATGCTTTGCGGAGACGTCGAAGCGCGCTTTCAAACTCATATAGGTCGCCAGCAGAAGTTGAGCTCGATTCGGCAAGCGAGGCAGCAGCGTATGACGGAGAAGCGCCTCCCTGGGAGTAGGCGGCCAAGTCCGGATGGGCTACATTGCTTGCCATCATCGCAGGGCCACCGTGTTGAACATGTGGGCAAAAATGCGCTTGATCTCTGTCTATCATCCTCGCGCCAGCCAAGGCCAGGCTTCCTAGGCGGTCGTCGGCGCCGGATCGGATTTCATCCGGGGCGCGCGAAATGTCATAGGCGCCATCCTCGGCTCTAAAGGGGACGAGGTGTCTCGACGCGGCCGAACGCATAGCGAAACGGATCGCCGCGCGGGAGGTGTTCAGTGAGGCGATCCCATTCGGGGAGATCCTCCTGTCCCGCTCAGATTATGTGGGCGGGCTTGCCGGCGGATATTCGCGGCTGTTCGAAGCACGGCGCGGGGTCTAGAATGAAACGTGAACCTTTGAAGGAGTGGCGGCAAGTCTATCCGCCCTCCATCTCGCGCCGGTAGGTCTCGCGAAACATATTGACGCCGATGTCGATGATACCCGGACGTTTCGTGAACTCGGTGTCTTCGAGGATGGGAATGCGCAGCGGACTCTTGCTATTCGCTTTGATACGATCGAGCGGCTTGTCCGCCCTGCGATCGTTGAGTTTCAGGAACCAGCGGAGCCCACCGAGGCCGAATTCCCAGAGGCGCTTCTCGACCTTGTAGGGCGCGATGATCATCTCTTTGAGTTCGATGCCCTGACTCATCCATCGCTGGCGGATGATGACAAAAGTCGGATCATAGCGCCCCTCGGCGAATATCTTCTGTCGTAGCTGCCATTCCCATGGCCCCATATCCATATCGAAGGCGCTGTTCCGGGGCGAGACGGCGTGGCGCCAGACATGCGAGTATACGAACTTTGCGAGGAGATCGGGGCGAGGGTTGGCGACGGTGAGGAAGTCGCCGCATGGTGAGATTTGAGCATCGGCCTGGACATCGCGGACCCAATTGACCGCATAATCATCGCAATCTTTCAGATGATCTTCGTGAAGTTGGCAGAGGATTGTGCGGTCGAACGTGCCCGCCTGCGTATAGCGCGTTCCCTCATAGCCGATGCTTCCCTCATAAGCTCGCGTATCATTGCCGCGAATGTCATGAACGAAGGCACGCGGGGTGAGGTGCGATTTGACTGTCTTGGGATCGCCACAGATAAGGCAAGGCATAGGTAAGGCCTTTCGATATTTGCTTCATACCCGGACGCGAGATGAACTTCGCGCATGAGAAAATTTTGTGGTTCGCCAGAGAATTCGACCGTTGAAACCGATGCGGACCAATTATGTACTCTTCATCCCTTCCTTTTGCTTGAGTTCGTCTCGCTTATCGTGAAACTTGCCATTGGGAACTGGTTCGACAGCGTATCCGAGGATGTTCGAAAAGCACGGCGGGCCGGAAATTTGGAGGGGCTATGGCTAGCATCTTGGGTTCTGTTCCTGGGCCAAGGCGGAAGATTTTCGTGAGCTATCACCATAAAGGCGACCAAGCCTATTATGACGCTTTCTCAAAGGCTTTTCACGATACTTATGAAGCGATAACCGACAACTCGCTTGAGCGGGAAATCGACAGCGATGACGTCGATTACGTCATGCGGCGGATCCGGGAGAATCATATAACGGGCACGTCGTGCACCATCGTCCTGATCGGAGCCGAAACAGCGCTCCGCAAATATGTCGACTGGGAAATCAAGGCGACGCTCGACAAGAATCATGCCTTGCTAGGGGTGTATCTCCCAACCGCGGCGCGCTCGGTGGACAATAAGGTCATCGTGCCTGGACGTTTTCTCGACAATTACAACAGCGGCTATGCTGTCTGGGCGAGTTGGGCGAATCTGACGGCGAACATCACCAACTGCAAGAAGCTGATCGAAGAAGCCCGCACCCGAGATTGTGGCCTCATCGACAATAGCCGTGCGCGGCGGGTGAGGAATGGCTGATGAACAGCCTCTCGACGCGCCCCCCGCTTGCTCTCTACGTCGCTTGGCACCCTGCATTCACGGGCGGCGCCGAGCTGGCCGAAATATTGCGTGCCCATTTTCGCCGCGACCTTTTCGGAAGCGTCACGGGCGGCGCAGGCATTAGCCTGCTGTTCCGCTGGGAGGCGCCGCAAGGAGAAAATGTACCCATCCCCGTTGAGGCGGACGGTGCGGAGGCGACGGCGGTCATCTTGCTCGCCGACGATGCGATGGCTGCTGATGAGTCCTGGCGGGCCTACGTCGCGACAATCGCCGGGCAAGCGGCCGCCGCCGGCCTGGCTTTTCGTCTCATACCGGTGGCTATGACCCGCGAGGGGCTCGGCCTTACGACAGAGCAGGCAGTGCGGGTCGACAGCTGGTCCGAAACTGGGCAGGATATGTACGCTAGGCTAATCTCCGAGTTGACGCTCGAGATTTGTCGGATGCTGCGCTATTATCTGGCCCACCTCGAGCGTCCGTCCGACCCCATTACCGAGCTCGACCAGTATCTTGAACCAGTCCGCATATTCATCAGTCACTCCAAGCATGCCGGTAAAGGGGAAACCATCGCCCGCGCATTGCGCGACTATCTTCATCAGGGCCGCGGCATCGACAGCTTCTTCGACGTGTACGATATTCCCGCGGGGCTGAACTTCGATGCCGTGCTCGAGCATCGCGTTCGTCAATCGGCCGTTGTCGCCATCCATACCGATAGCTATTCGTCGCGCGAATGGTGTCGCCGCGAGATTATCGAAGCGAAGCTCCACAACGTGCCCCTGATCGTGGCCAATTGTCTGGGTGATCGCGATGAGCGAGGATTCCCCTATATGGCCAATGTTCCGATCGTTCGGATGAACCCGGACCGGATGGATCGCTTCGCCGTCTTGGTCGGAAGAATTTTGGACGAGGTATTGAAAGATTATCTCTGGAAATGCCGGTTGAAAGTGTCGGGGATCGCCGATTCGAAAATTCGCCCGGTTCCGCGACCACCCGAGTTGATCTCGCTAGCCGGACTGTCCGGTGCAGAGGCGACAGGCGGTCAAACGATCCTCTATCCCGACCCGCCGTTGAGCCGCGAAGAGCAGAGGCTCTTCGCATCGGTGTCGCCCAACGTTATACTCCGTACGATGAATGAGTGGCTGGCGGAGAATGCGTGATGGCTTATAGCGAAGCGCTTTCGACAAAGACCGTGGCGATATCCGTATCGGACAGCGCTGATCTCGGTGCGCTCGGCATGGGCGCTGCGCACCTTCAGGATGCCATGGCGGAGCTGGCACGACATGTGCTCGCGCTCGGTGCCCGCGTTGCGTACGGCGGGGACCTGCGTGCCGGAGGCTTTACCGAAATTCTCTTCGAACTAGTTTCGCGGCATCGCCGCGACGCCGACGAGGGCGACAAGCGGACACCCGTTGTAAGCTATCTTGCTTGGCCTGTTCATATCCTGAAGCCGTACGCAGAATTGCGCGACCTACGCCGCGACTTGGACAGCTTCGCTACACTCGAACTGCTCGACAATTACGGCGAAAGCTTGGCTGCCGCGGAGCGTGCGAAGCTCGATGCGCGCCAGCCGAGCCTGGAAGAATGGTCGACGGGACTCACCGCAATGCGGCATCGCATGAATGCAGAGGCGCACGCCCGAATTATCGTTGGGGGACAAATTTCCGGATATAAGGGTGCCATGCCGGGCCTTGCCGAAGAAGCCCTTCTTGCGATCGAAGCAGGGCGGCCGTTATTTGTGCTAGGCGGATTTGGCGGCTGTGCCGCGGATATTGCATCAACCATGGGACTTTGTGAACAGCCCGCGATTCCTGCTCGCGACTGGGAGCGGCGCGGCGATTTTGCAGGGGCCGACACAGGCACACTTTCAAACGGTCTCGACGAGACCGACAACCGAACGCTCGCGCGGACGCCTCACGTAGATGAGGCAGTCGCCTTGGTATTAAAGGGACTGCTGCGCTTGGAAGGAGCGCGCACCTGAAGACTGGATTTCCGAGCTTTCAGGCTCGAAGCCAGGCACGCAACTCGGTCGCTGTGTTGTCCTCCTCGTCGAGAACCATCCATATCTTTTCGGAATATTGCTGGTGGTCTCCCCATACGATCCGGTCGTAAAGGCCGAGATATTCCCATTGAGCCCAGCTTTTTTCGCTCTGATCTTCAACCGTCGGTAAAATCGCGACCCGGCCCATTCCCTTGTACCCGTCGGCCAACCCCAGTTCCCAAGGGACCCATCGACTGTCCTTGCTATTCTGCGACGCGAGCAGCACGAACTTTCTCGATTGCTGGATCCTGTTCTTGAGACCCGCGGCGGTGGCACGCGATGTATAAGGAGGCAACGCAGGATCCTTCTTATCGACATACACCGTCGCGCCATGATTTTCGAGAAGGGTGATAGCCGCGGGAAGCAGATCCTGGTCCTTGCTGCTATGCGAAAGAAATGTTGCGCCCGATGGAGAACGACTTTCGGCGCTTTTGCGCAAAGACGCCTGTTCGGTGGCGCTCTTGGTCGCTGCTATGCGCAGCATGTCCGAGCGCGTGGGATAGCGGATCAAGATTCATCTCCTGGAGCGGGCACGGCGAAAATTTTTTGCACGCTGGATTTCACAGTCGCTGGCGATCAACATTGACGATTATAGGACATGCGTTCGCGCGGATTAACGATCAGATGGGCGTGGGAGGTCCTGCGCTGATACGCTGCCTCGACCGCGTCGGTAAGCGCTGCCGTGGTGGCGGGGTAGTCCATATGCCGGGCGTAGCAGTCCTTTGCGGGCCAATCGGACGAGAGATTCGCCAGAAAGCGTTGGGGGAAGCTGGTGAAACCCGGTAACTTGATCCCGAGAAGACCATTCGGCGTCGCGCTTGAACCACTACGGAGAGAGGATTGAAGCTCCCAGTCCACATAGCGGCGCGCCCAGGTGCACTTCCCCATAAGTACGATTGTTACGGTCGAATCTGCCAGAAAGCGCTCGCGGATTTTCGCCATGACATAATCGGTGTTAGTGCTGTCGATGACATCGCCGGGCATCTCCTCGCCGAGACCCCGCGCTATGAAACAATCGTGCGAATGATCGAAGTCACGGACGAATTGATTCACCGCCGCCTGATCGGCGTGATGGTAAGAGATGAAGCATTTTCTTCGGACAGACGCCATATTTCCCCCTTTTGATCGAATATGCCAGCAGCTGTTGCGCTGGCAATATGCCAAAGCCGGATTGACCCATAGTGGACCTTAATTTGTGAGGCGGCATTTTGGTCGCCTCGCGCCTGTGGCGTGTCCGCTGCTGATTGATCTGGAACTGCCCGACATTCTCGGCGCTCGCGGCATGACGCGAGAGCCCCAGACATGTTGCATCAGCCGCAACGCTCGCTGGGCCGATTTACATCGCCGCTAGCAATAATCCGAGGCGTCTACCCGAATTGCTCAATTTGGACGCAATCGCGATGCTCCCGGCGCTTGTGAGCCGGAAAAATGAGCTACCTTTCCTCAAATAGAGGCATCGAGCTGCGTTGGGCTCTCGGGGGGCGGCTCTCGCTGCTTCCTGCTCGATTTGTAGGCTTGGACTCCTTGCTCTTTCCCTCCGACCTGTCCGCAATCGGTATCGCCCACCGGCTAAGCTGACTGCCGCGCTGCCTCTCGATGAGCTCGCGCAGGCTTTCGGTCAACACCAGCGTAGCAGCGCCCATTTTGACGATCTCCACGTCTCCCCGCGCTATCAGCAGATAAAGGGTGCTACGGCTGATGCCGGTAAATCGGCAGGCGTCAGGAATTCGCATGCTGATCGGCTCGATCACCAGAGGCGACGATGGCGGCGGGTATGAGAGCAGGACGGGCATCGCAGTCACCGGTTTGAGCGTGGGGTAGCGGGATGGCGGGGAGAAAGAGAGGGCAGCCACCGCGCCGCGTTTAATTATCCCGATTTGCGCCGCCAATTGCCACACGACATTTCTTACCCAGACTATCCTTTTCTACGATCAAATCCGGGAATCTCGCTTATTCCTCGGCACGATCCTCGACCCCAAGAAGCAGAGCCTGACCGAGATCGGTTCGACCGCTGGTGGCTATCGTTTTGCGACGTGGATCGATGCGACGCTCACCGAGCGCGGCGCCGCCATCATCATAATCGACGATCCGCTGAAGGTTAATGAGGCGCACTCGCCGACGGCACGCGGGACTTGCATCGAGTGGTTTAATTCGACAGTGCACACCCGCTTCGACGACCACAAGAAGGGCAAGATCATCGTCGTCGCTCATCGCCTGCACGCCGAGGACTTGCTTGGACAGCTCATCGAGACGGGCGGCTGGCAAACGCTGATCCTCCCCGCCATCAATCCCAAGGATCAGGTCTATCCCATCGTCGCGGGCGGTCAAAAGGCGCTGTTTAAGACTGGGCGCATCCTGCAGCCGTCACGGCACGACGAGGCCTATCTGGTGCAGTTGAAGAAGGAAACGGGTGAGCATGATTTCGAGGCCCAGTGCAGGCACGGCCGCAGCAGGGCGAGAAATGGATGATTGGCAGATTGATTGTATGGAATGATTGATCCAAACCTTCCGCTGAGGGGAACCGAGTTGAAGCACAACCCATACACTCATTTTGGCAAACCGCTGCTTGGATCGGGCCTTGCGACGATGGCGATCGGTGGCTTCCTACTCGCTGTAGGTGGTGAAGAGTTTCGGAAGGCGTATGCTCGCGAGGTGTTCATCCACTGTATTTACGCAGCCGCGATAGGGTTCTTGGTCTGGCTTGTCTTTGAAGTGAGGACAAACAGGTTCAAATTTCCGGAGGTTGCGAGGGTCATTCACCAAGATTTGATCCTCCTTTGCAAGCCAGAAGATTGGCTCGGCATGGGAGCAGCAGTTTCAATTTATCGAAGCGACGGAGACTACGAGCGTATCGTTGGGCCCGCGGAGGTGATAAACATCCAACAGAATGGCTTGGTCCAAATTCAAGTGCTCGACGTCTTTGAAGACGAGGTAGAGCGCCAGCAACTAACCGAAGCATTGCGCGCCATCGACAAAGCGCACTTTGTTATAAAGCCGGGAACAATGAAGGGTTGGTCACGATGACAGAGCAATCGGCGGAGAACGCGGACGCAATTCCCGCTCCTAAGGCAATACGAGTTGCTTCCGTCATAGATGACCGCCGCGTTGTGCTGAACGTCGGCTCGAACGACGGCGTAAAAATCGGTCAGACATATCTGATTTACGGTATTGGTCAAAACGTAGTCGATCCGGAAACCGGCGAGGATCTGGGAACGCTAGAATTAGTCCGTGGCCGTGGAAAGGTTGAGCATCTTCAGCCCGCAATGTGCACTGTCCGCAGCACTATGCAAAAAAAGGTTCCAGGGAATAAGAAAGTATATCGCCAAGGGAAGACGGGCCTCGGAAACTTTTTTGGGAATCCTATTCACGAAGTCGAGGAAGGCGAACGAATGATCGAGTTGCCCTTCGACGCTGCCACTGTCGGCGACTACGCGCGGCAGATTTAAGCGGTCAGCAATCGACCCAACTTCTAGAATCTCAGTCTGCCTGTAGAACGGTGCAAAGTCACACGGTGCCAAAATAAGAGGGCAAGATAAAAGCCGTGCCAGCTTCGGGCCCGGTATGGTCGGTTTTCAGCGGCTTTGCGCGTATGGCACTGCGCAAAAATGCCATACGTCGCGCGCGAGATGGCGCGCAGCCGCGCGCTTTTCGTATGGCATCGGATGGTCAGGAGCGAGTTGACGCGGTTGCTTCGAGCTGCGCGATCCGCTCCGAGCAGATCGCGTGGACCGCGCGGCCGAGCTCCTCGACGCAGCTGCCGAGCCAAGTCAGCTCCTCTTCGGTGATGCGGTAGTGCTTCGAATAACGGGCCTTTACATAGGCCTCTTTCAACTTCTCGAACCGCGCCCGATCCTCGCGGCGCTCACGTGGCCACGCATCGACCAAGCGCATGTCGATGCGCTCAGCCTGCGTGCGCAGGAAGGCGAGATTGTGAACGTGCGGCGTATAGAACGTGCAGACTAGCAAGACGCAGTGGTAAAGCCGCTCGGTGGATTGATGCAGCTGAAAGGCCGCATTGTTGTCACGGCCTTGGTCCTTGTTGAACCGATAATTGTCGAAGAACTCGCCGGCGCTCGGATACCATTCGTCGAAATATTCCCGCGCCATTGCGAGCGCCTGTTCGGGCGTTTTCGGTTTGGGAGTGTGCAAAGGCTTCTCGTCATATTCGTAGAGCGCGATCCCGTCGCGCTCGACGTCCATGAAGAAATAGCGGCCGTGCGCGAGCCCGTCGTTCACCTCCTGTAGCGTGTGAACGATGAAGTTGACTGGCGTCTTGAGCGTCTTGTCGATCGCGAGTTCACGAATGAGCCGATCTTCGAGCTTGCTCCAGAAATCGACCTTCTCGGTCAGGCGTTTGTCATTGACGATGATGAGAAGGTCGAAGTCCGAGCGATAGCCCTTCGCGGTGTGCGGTTCATCAACCCAACCGCCGCGCGCGTAGCTGCCGTAGAGGATGATCTTGTCGATCCGGCCCTTCTTCTTCCACCCCATCGTGCCGAGCGCGATGGCGTCTTCAAACTCTTCGAAGACGATTGCCTTCACGCGTTCAAGCTCGCGCTGTTTGTTGGCGGGAAGATGGTCGAGGTCGGTTTTCATCGCTGGCGGCACCCTGTCGGCGCGGCGGCTGCTTGGCAAGGTCTAGGCGGCCTTATCGCCTCCAGAATTGCCACCACCTACGGTTCTTTCTGTCGACCGATTGTGCGATGACCCGCAAACTGCGGATCATCGCGTCCTCGACTTCGGCAACGCTGACGCCATGGCGCTCGGCAAGCTGGCGATAGCTCAGCTCCTCGACCCGGTGGCCGAGAAAGATGGCGCGGTCGTGCTCGTCGATCCGATCCACGGCGCGCTCATATTGACGGAGCAGGTGGCGCCGCGCGCGGGTGTAGCTGCTCACCGCTTCCTCCCGTCGCAATAGTTCGCCCAATCCTCCATCATCAGGCGGCGCTTTTCGAGAAGGTTGCCGCGCCGATAGGCAGCCTCGACCTTGTTCGCGACAGTATGGGCGAGGGCGGCTTCGGCAACATCACTTGGGTGGTTCGTTTCCTCGCTTACCCAATCACGGAAGGATGAGCGGAATCCATGCGCCGTGTATGGCTCGCCCATTTCCTTGAGCAGCTTGGTCAGCGTCTGATCGGACAGCGGCCGATTGCGCCGCATGCCGGGAAAGACAAGGTCACACCCCTTGACCCGCAACCGCGCGCACCGCTCGACGATGCGCAGCGGGCGGCGGGTGAGGGGAACCACATGCTCCCGATATGCCTTCATGCGATCCTTGGAGAGCTTCCAAAGACCCTTTTCCAGATCGAACTCGTCCCACGTCGCCCCGCGAACCTCGCCCGACCGTGCCGCCGTGAAGATCGCAAATTCGAGGGCGAGGCGGCTGAACGATTCCCGCTCGCGCAGGCGCTGCACAAAGGCGGGCACATCCTCATAGGGCATGGCCGCGAAATGATTGTCCCGGCGCGGCTGGCGGGGCAGGCCTTTCGTGATCGCCCGCATCGGTGCATCGGTTTCGCGATAACCCGACGCGTAAGCCCAATCGAGGACGGCGCCGACGCGCTGACGGACGCGGCGCGCCGTCTCGGGCTTTGCGAGCCATATTTCCGCGAGCAGGTCGCGGATCATCGGGCCGCTGATCTGATCGACCTTGAATTTGCCGATATGCGGAAAGGCATAGAGTTCGAGCGTCCGCGTCCACTGCGCATGATGCTTGCCGTTGCGCCATGTCTTCGAGTGGATTTCGTAAGTCTTGGCGGCGGCTTCAATGAAGGTGGGCACTGCCTGCCGCTTGCGCCGCTCGAAATGCGGGTCGATCCCTATCTCGACCTGTTCCCGGATTTCCTGCGCCAGTTCGCGCGCCTGCGCGAGACTGACTTTCTGGCAGCTGCCAAGGCCGAAGTCTCGGCGCACACCGTCCTTCTGGACCCGGCACACCCAGCTGCTTGTGCCTCCCGGCCGATCGAGCCGGACGAGTCCGTCGCCAAGGCTGACCCGGCGCTGTTTGCCCTTGGGCTTCGGGAGCCCGTTCGAAGTGCTTTTCATCCCTTGAATCATAAGATTTAGTCCCACATTGGCAAAAATGTCGGACTGGACGATGTGGGACGCACAGGGATACGAAGCGCCCTTCAAACCCGCAGCTAAGCTGGGGTCTTGGGGACGGTTCGGGAGAGAGTGGGATTAGAACTTGGCGGAGCGGGAGGGATTCGAACCCTCGATACGCTTTTGACGTATACTCACTTTCCAGGCGAGCGCCTTCGACCACTCGGCCACCGCTCCGCATCTTGCACTGGAAGGCGCGCCCTAATCGCTTGGCGGGGCTTTCGCAAGTCGCATGGCCATGGCAGACAGGCGGCATGAAATATCTTTTGCTCGCCGCGGCTGCGGCATCGCTCGCCATTCCCGTTCAAGCCCAGGAAGCGACTGAGGTGCCGTCGCCGGGCGAGATTGCGGCCGCGGCGCCCGCGAAGGACTGGGTTGCGATCCCGACGTCGGATCTGCTCGTGATGGACCTTGCGCCCGACGCCAAGGGCAAGGCGCGCCGCGTGGTCATCCAGCTGATGCCCGCGCCGTTCAGCCAGGGCTGGATCGGCAATATCCGCAAGCTCGCCGCCGCTCACTGGTGGGACGGCACCAGCGTCAACCGAGTGCAGGATAATTATGTCGCGCAGTGGGGGGACGCGACCGAGAAGAAGCCTTTGCCCGAGGGTTTGGTAACGGTACCGGAGAGTGAATATTCGGTACCGCCCCATATTTTGGTGGCTCATGAAACCCGTAGTCCGGCCTTGGCGCCGTCCCCGCACCGACCGCGCGGCGATGCCTACGCAGAATTCACCGGTTTTGTCGCAGGCTGGCCTGTCGCCTATGATCATCAGAGCGAATGGCCCATCCATTGCTATGGCATGGTGGGCGTCGGCCGTAACATGTCGCCCGATACCGGTTCGGGCGCCGAGCTTTATGCCGTCATCGGCCACGCGCCGCGCCACCTCGACCGCAATATCGCGCTCGTCGGCCGCGTGATCAGCGGGATCGAATATCTGTCCAGCCTGCCGCGTGGCACTGGACCGCTGGGTTTTTACGAGGATGAAGCCGAGCGCGTCGGGATCCGCTCGATCAGGCTTGCCAGCGACTTGCCGGCGGCGGACCAGCCGCGCTTCGAATATCTGTCGACCGACAGCGATGCCTTCACTAACTATGCCGACGCCCGCGCGAACCGGCGTGATCCCTTCTTCATCCGCCCAGCGGGCGGCGCCGATATCTGCAATATCCCCGTGCCGATCCGGCCCATCGCGGCGAAATAGGCGCGCGTGGAAGATTTCACCGTCACAACGCCGCTCTGGCGCTGGCAGTCGGCGACCGCGCCCGCAGCCTGGTTTTTCCTGACCATCGCGGGTGAGGCGGCAGACGGGATCCGCTTCGCAGCGATCGGCGGACAGTGGCTCGACGGCCGCAAGGGATTCGGGTCGGCAAAGGTCCGCGCGACCGTTGGCGATACCTGTTGGAACACCTCGGTCTTCTCGCACAAGGAAAGCGGCGGCTGGCTGCTGCCGGTCAAAGCGGCTGTGCGCAAGGCAGAGGGCTTGGCGGAAGGCGACGCGGTAACGGTGACGGTCAGTCTTTAAGTGCGTCGTCGGACTTTTCGACTTGCGTCCGGGCTTCGCGCGTCTGTGCCTTGCGCTTGCGCAGGTTCGCGCGCAGCGCTTCCGCAAGGCGGCGTTCGCGCTCGATATCGGCGGGGGAAGGCGTCTTGGACATTGCCGCGTCCATGCCCGGGAATTCGGCAAAAGGTCAAGCCTCGCACCTTGACAGGCGCGGGCCGCCCCGCCATAGGCCGCGCCTGCCCAGCGAGCGTGACGCCGCGATGGGCCCGGATGCTGCTGTAGCTCAGTGGTAGAGCGCACCCTTGGTAAGGGTGAGGTCGAGAGTTCAATCCTCTCCAGCAGCACCATTTCTCCCTGAACTCATATGTGAGGACCGGTGCAATCCGGCGTCCCATATATTGCCACCTATGCGGTCGACTGCGTCGTCGCTAGAGAAGGGGAATTGCTGCAGGGGTAATGGATCATGGCGAGCGAGGGTGAAGGGCGGGGCACGGACGGGCGTTGGTCCTTTCTGGTCATCCTGATCGCCATCTCGGCCGCTTTTGCGCTCGTTCTGTGGCCATTTCTGACGGCCATCCTCTGGGCGGTGATCGCGGCGATCCTGTTCACGCCGGTCTATCGCCGCTTGCTCGCGCGCATGCCCGGCTGGCGGAACAGCGCCGCCTTGCTGACCCTGCTGCTGATCGTCGGGATCGTCATCCTGCCGGCGGCGATCCTGAGCGTGGCGCTGGTCGGAGAGGCGACGACGGTCTATCTGCGTATCCAGTCGGGCGATATCGACATTGCGCGCATTTTCACGACCTTGTTTGCCGGATTACCCGGTTGGGCGACGACCCTGCTCGCCAATCTGGGAGTCAAGAATCTCGCCGACGCGCGCGACGTCTTCGGATCGGGCGCGGCCGACGGCGTGCGCGCGGTGCTGGGGCAGGCGCTGCTGTTCGGACAGAGCATCTTCGGCCTGCTCGTGAAGCTGAGCGTCGTGCTCTATCTCGCCTTCTTTCTGCTGCGCGACGGCGATGCGCTGCAGCGCCGTGTTGCGGCCGCCGTGCCGCTGCGCGCCGACCAGCTTGGCCTGCTCGTCGATCGGTTCATTGTGGTGGTGCGCGCGACGATCAAGGGCAGCATCGTTGTCGCGATCATCCAGGGGATGATCGGCGGGACGGTGCTGTGGATGCTGGGGGTCGAGGCACCTTTGCTCTGGGGCGTGCTGATGGGCGCGGCATCGCTAATACCGGCGGTCGGAACCGGGCTCGTCTGGGTGCCGATGGCGCTCTATCTCTTTTTCAGCGGGGCGATCTGGCAGGGAGCGGTGCTCGTCTTTTGCGGCCTCTTCGTCATCGGCATGGTCGACAATCTGCTGCGCCCTATACTGGTGGGGCGCGAGACGCGCATCCCCGATTATGTCGTGCTGATCACGACACTGGGCGGGCTGCAATTGTTCGGATTTCACGGCATCGTCATCGGGCCGGTGATCGCGGCTATGTTCATCGCGGTTTGGGATATAGCTGCGCAGATGCGCGGCGAAGCCCTGTCGCCGCCGACCTAGCGTCCTGACCCTAGATCTTCGCTTCGAGCAGCCAGTCGTGGAACAGCTTGACCGCGGGCTGGCGCAGCGCGCGGGGGCGGCAGACGAACCAGTAGCTGTAAGGGCTGTCGACGTCGAAATCGAACAAGCGCACCAGCCGCGGATCCTGCGCGTCGTCGAAATGATGACCGTGCATGAAAGCGACGCCGATGCCCTGTGCTGCAGCCTCTAGCATCAGCGGTCCCGAATCGAAGAAATCGGTCCCCATCGGTTCGAGATACGGCATGCCGATCGCATTGCGCCATTCGTTGAAGGTTTCAGGCATTTCGCGGTGCAGCAGGATCGTCGCGCGCTGCAGCTGTTCAGGCACCGCAATCGGGCGCTCGCCATCGGTCAGTCCCCGCGCCGCGATCGGGAACACTTTGTCCTGATCGAGCCTGGCTGCATAAAGCGCCGGATCAATTGCGCGGGCAAGCGCGATCGCGGCGTCGATGCCTTCGCCGAGCCGCGCTTCCCCGTGCGACAGCGTGTCGATGTCGATGTGCAATTCGGGATGCGCGCGGCGCAGTTCCGGCAAACGCGGGAACAGGCGCTGCTGCGCAAAGAGCGGCAGCACATTGAGGTGCAGCCTTACCGACGCGTCGGGACTCCCGACCTGGCCGATAACGCTGCGCAGCTCGTCGAGGATTGGCGACAACTGGTCCTGCAGGTCGCGCCCTGCCTCGGTCAGTCGCAGCCCATGGTGATGCCGATCGAACAGCGGTCGACCGACCGCGTGTTCTAACGTCTGGATACGGCGCGATAGGGCAGGCATCGAAAGGCCAAGCTCGCTCGCGGCGGCCTTCACCGTGCCATGACGGGCAACCTCCAGAAAGGCTTCCATACTGCTGAGGGGAGGAAGGCGTGGCATGATCTGTCTCGATGGCGATGATGACATGCGTGTCAATCCCGCGCCAGACTTTTGTGCAGTGCGGCATGATTGGTCGGCGGTCCGGGGGTCGCAAATCGGGAACTGCCGTCCTATCTCTGCCGTTCTGAACTCTTTGTGGGAGATTGGCGTTGGCCGACGCACCGGTAAAAGAAAAGCAGGTCAAGCTTCAGGTGGCGACTCTGCGCGCAGAAGAAAGCGGCGCGGGGATCGCCCGGATTCCGCGCACCGCAATGGCCGAACTCGGCGTGACCGAGGGCGATGTCATCCAGATCAGTGGCAAGCGCGACACCGCGGCGCGTGTGGTCGCACCGTACGCCGAGGATGAGGGGATCGAGGTGATCCGCCTCGATGGTCTGCAACGCGCCAATGCGGGCGCCGGCGCGGGCGATATGGTGCACCTGAGCCGGGTCGAGATGCGGCCCGCGACGCGCGTAGTCTTCGCGCCAGCACAGGAAAATCTGCGGCTGCAGGGCTCGGCCAATGCGCTCAAGCGCAGTTTCTTCGGCCGTCCGCTGGTCGCCGGCGACACAGTCGCGACCGCCGGGCAACAGCGCGTTCCTGCAGGCGATATGCCGCCGCAACTGCGCCAGATGCTCAACGCGCCAGCCTATGCGCTCGCCGAGGTGCGCCTGCTTGTTGTCTCGGCGAATCCGAAGGGCGTCGTGTTCATCGATGAAAGCACCGAAGTCGAACTGCTTTCGGAATATCAGGAGCCGCAGGACGCGCGGCGCACCGACGTTACCTATGACGATCTGGGCGGGCTTGGTGACACGATCAATCAGCTGCGCGAGATGGTCGAGCTGCCGCTGCGCTATCCCGAACTTTTCCAGCGGCTCGGCGTCGATCCGCCTCGCGGCGTGCTGCTCCACGGCCCGCCGGGAACCGGCAAGACGCGGCTTGCGCGCGCCGTTGCGAACGAAAGCGATGCACAGTTTTTCCTGATCAACGGGCCGGAGATCATGGGCAGCGCCTATGGCGAGTCCGAGAAGCGCCTGCGCGAGATTTTCGAGGCCGCGACCAAGGCCGCGCCGTCGATCGTCTTCATCGACGAGATCGACTCGATCGCGCCGAAGCGCGGACAGGTAACCGGCGAGGCCGAAAAGCGCATCGTCGCGCAGCTTCTGACGCTGATGGACGGGCTCGAACCGCGCACCAATCTGGTGGTCATTGCGGCAACAAACCGCCCCGACGCGATTGACGAGGCGCTGCGTCGTCCTGGCCGCTTCGACCGCGAGATCGTGATCGGTGTGCCCGATGAGAGCGGGCGCCGCGAGATACTCGCGATCCATACCCGCGGCATGCCGCTGGGCGAGGATGTCGATCTCGGCGAGCTTGCCCGCACGACGTTCGGCTTCGTCGGTGCCGACATGGCGGCGCTGACACGCGAGGCGGCGATCGAGGCCGTGCGGCGGATCATGCCCAAGCTGAACCTTGAGGAAGGGACGATTCCGCCCGAAGTGCTCGCGGAATTGCGCGTGACGCGCGACGACTTTCTGAATGCTCTGAAGCGCGTCCAACCCTCGGCGATGCGCGAGGTGATGGTGCAGGCGCCGAAAACGCGCTGGAGTGACATCGGAGGACTCGACGCGGCGCGCGACAAGATGATCGAGGGCATCGAACTGCCGCTCAAACACCCCGAGGCGTTCCGGCGGTTGGGTATCCGTGCGGCGAAGGGCTTTCTGCTCTATGGCCCGCCTGGTACGGGGAAAACCTTGCTGGCAAAAGCCGCAGCGCGCGAATCGGACGCGAATTTCATTGCGATCAAATCCTCGGACCTCCTGTCCAAATGGTATGGCGAGAGTGAGCAGCAGATCGCGCGGTTGTTTGCACGCGCCCGCGCCGTCGCACCGACGATCATCTTCATCGACGAACTCGACAGCCTGGTGCCGGCGCGCGGCAGCGGAACGTCGGGCGAACCGCAGGTGACCGAGCGCGTCGTCAACACGATCCTGGCCGAGATGGACGGAATCGAAGAGATGCAATCGGTCATCGTCATCGGCGCGACAAACCGCCCGAACCTGATCGATCCCGCGCTGCTCCGCCCGGGACGGCTCGACGAATTGATCTATGTGTCGGTCCCGAATGCCGAGGGACGGAGGCGCATTCTGGAGATCCATACCGCCAAAATGCCGCTCGCCGACGATGTGTCGCTCGACACGCTCGCCGAGCGCAGCGACCGCTTTACGGGCGCCGATCTGGAGGATCTGGTGCGCCGGGCGGGGCTTGCCGCGCTCAAGCGATCGATCGCGAGCGATCTCGTCACCATGGCCGATTTCGAAGCTGCGCTGAAGGATACCCGCGCTTCGGTCACGGAGGCGATGGAGCGCGACTATGAAAAAATCCAGGGCGAGATCAAGCAGCAGGCGATGAGCATCGACCCGATCGGCTTTTTCGCGCCCGGCATGCTGAAACCCGTTCGCGAGCAGAAGCACGCCGATGATGCGAAGGGCTGACGCGAAGCGCTAATGCTCAGTTTGCGGGCTGGTCCTGTCGTAAGGCGGACCAGCCCCAGAGGACGAGCCAGCCGCAAAAAGCGGCCATCAGTCCGTAGCTGATCATCGGGTGCCAATTGTAGAGCAGGACGCCGATGGCGGGCGAGATGATATAGGCCGATCCATTGATCGACGCCGTCATCCCGGCGACGCTGCCTTGGTCGCGGCGCGGGACCGAGAGCGAGGCGCCGGCGGTAAATCCGGGCCGGAACAGTCCGAAGCCGAGCGAGGCGAGGGCGAAACCGATAACGATCGCGTGCAGATCCTGCGCCAGCCCGGTCATGAGGATGCCGACGCCCCCAAAAGCGGCACCGTAGAGGACGGTGGTGCGCGGCGTCATCTTGAGCAGCGGGATCAGCCCCCATTGCGAAAGTAGTGTTGCAAAGGCGCCGGCCATCAGCACGATACCCGTAATCGCTGCGCCTTCGTCGGGCCTCAGACGCAGATGCAGCCGGTCGAGAATGAGAAAGCCGATGACGCCGAGCATCATCGCCTGCGCCTGACCGCCGAAAAATCCCGCGAGCAGCCAGGGGCGCACGCGCCGGTCGCGCCAGCCGAGCGATTCCTGCTCGGCGGGGTCGCGTTCATTCTCATCCTCGGCGGTCGGTTCGCCCGGTCCTGCAGAGAGCGGATAGGAGGCGATCGCACCGCGTGCCGCGAAGCGCGGCATATCGTCGGGAAGCCGCCAGCGCAGCATCACAAGCACCGTGAGGCCGATCAGGGCAAAGACGAGCAACGGCCCTGCAAGGCCGAAGATCGGGAGGATGAAGAAGGGCGCAACCGCGGGGCCGATCACCGTGCCGAGCCCGAAGGAGGAGGAGACCAGCGACAGCGCCTGCGTGCGCTCCTCGGGATCGGTGCGTGCGGCAACATAGGCCTGGACCGCGGGCGGCGCGGCCGATCCGAAGCCGCCATAAAGACTGCGGAACAGCGCGAAGAGAATGAAGGTCGCGCCGGCGGCGAGCCAGCCCTGGAGCCCGGCCCACAAGGTCACGCCGCACAGCGCCATCGACAGGAAAAAACCGATGATTCCGCGCGCCATCAGCACCTTGCGCCCGCGCTTGTCCGACTGGCGCGCCCAATAGGGAGCGGTAAGCACCCAGAGCAAGGCCGACCAGCTGAACGCCAGGCTGACCCAGACATCGGGGATGTGAAGCTTGGCGCCGATGGCGGGAAGGATCGACTGCATTGCGGTATTGCCCGCGGCGGCGACGAGCATGATGGCGAAGAGGACAGCCATGCGATCGGCCGGAATCGAGCGCGTCATATTGCTCAATTCGTCCTCCCCCTGTTTTCCAACCATTTACCGCAAGTGCCTGTTTCCCTACACGCCGCCGGGCGTCTGTCCAGTGTCAAGACAGACTCTTTTCTTGCGCCGCCGCCACGATTTTGCCACTCCACCAAGAACCGCAACAACGCGAAAGCCATCATGACCAATCCGCGGGCGCAGGCCCAAGAATCGAAAATCGCGATGTCCCGTCGGATCCGCGAGAGGCTGAAGCGATTTTTTGGCCCTTGGGGTATGTTCGTGAAGGGATTCATCAAGCATCCCGTCATGGTCGGGTCGATCGTGCCCTCGTCACCGACGCTGATCCGCCACATGCTGCGGCCCGTCGACTGGAAGAATACCAAGCTGTTCGTCGAATATGGCCCCGGCGTCGGCACCTTTTGCCGCCCGGTGCTCGAACGGCTGGCGGGCGATGCGATGCTGATCGCGATCGACACGAACGAGGATTTCATCGCCTATCTGCGCAAGGAGATCCGCGACAGCCGCTTCGTTGCGGTGCATGGCTCCGCGGCAGACGTTGAAGAAATCGTCAAGGCGCACGGTTTCGACAAGGCCGATTATGTGCTGTCGGGTCTGCCCTTTTCGACGCTCCCGGCAGGCGTCGGGCCGGCGATCGCGGCAGCGACGCACCGCGTGCTACGCCCGGGCGGGGCCTTCCTCGTCTATCAGTTCCGCGCCCGCGCGCGCGATTTTCTGGCCGCGCATTTCAAGCGCATCGACAATGCCTTCGAATGGGTCAATGTCCCGCCCTGTTTCCTGTTCTGGGGCTGGAAAGACTGAGCGCCGTCAAAGCTCGGGATCGGGTTCGGCAAGCCCGAAATTTAGCCGCCGCGATACCGTATAATCAGCGATGCCCACCACGAACCAGGCAAGCGTCCAGCGCAGGCGGGTCAGCCAGCCGGCGCGGGCCTTGTGCGTTTCGGCGGTGATTATGTCGCAATCCTCGTCGAGCCCCGCAACGAAACCGCGCATGCGCTGTGCAAAGTCCGCATCCGCGATCCGCACCATGATCTCGACATTCACAAACAGGCTTCGCACGTCGAAATTGGCCGATCCGATATAGACGATGTCGTCGATGACGATCAGCTTCATGTGCAATTTGCACGGCCGATATTCCCAAACCGCCCCGCCTTTGCGCAGAAGATAGCCGTAGAGCAGACGTGAGGCGCCGATCGTCGCAGCATTGTCCGATTTGCTCGCCATGACGAAACGCGCGCGCCCGAAGCGCGCGACGCGTCCGAGCCGGCGCAACATCCCCTGCGTCGGCGAGAAATAGGCCATCGCCATGTCGAGTTGCCGCGCTCCGTCCAAATCGGCGCGCACGGCGCGCGCCCATGGTGAGAGGCGCTGCGTCGGTCCGCCGACAAGCCAGGTTACGGCGCCATTTTCGACCGGCCATTCGCGGATCAGCCGCCGGAGCATGAGGAGTTTGCCGTCGTGGTTGACGGCATAGTTGCGGATTTGCGCGAACCACTGGACGGCGCGCGCGACGCTCGGCCCGCGCAGGACCATCCCCAGATCGAACCAGCAGTCAGCGCGCGGTGCGCTCAGATAGTCGTCAGATATGTTGAAGCCGCCGGTGATCGCGATATCGCCGTCGACCAGGATCAACTTTTGGTGGTTGCGGATCAGATAGCTCGATCGCCAGCGGCGCGAGAAATAGGTCACTTCGCCGCCCGCATCACGCAGCGGCACGAAGATGCTGTCGGCCGTGTTCGACGAACCGAAACTGTCGATGACCGCGCGCACGCGGACGCCGCGCCGCGCCGCGCGGGCAAGCGCTTCGAGAACGTCGGTCCCCGCGCCGTCGCCCTCGAAGATATACATGACGAGGTCGATGCTGCGGATCGCGCCATTGATCAGGGTGAGCAATCGTTCGAGCCGCGCGGCGCCGTCGAACAGCAGCTCGATCCGGTGCCCCGCCACATCGGCGCTCCAATGCAATCCGTCGCGGGCAGGGGCAGGGGGTTCGGTCATCCTGCGCCTGTCATAAGCAGGAGCCGCGAAGCGCCGCAAGCTCCCCGGTTTTGTTGACATATCGGGCGCTGCCTGCTAGCGCGCAGCGCTTGCCGCCATGCCCATCGGGCTGGCCTCTCCTCATCTAAGGAAACAAGATGGCCCGCGTTACCGTCGAAGATTGCGTCGACAAAGTTCCCAACCGTTTCGATCTGGTGCTGCTTTCGGCGCATCGCGCCCGCGAAATTTCGGGCGGCTCGGAGCTGACCATCGATCGCGATCGCGACAAGAATCCGGTCGTCGCGCTGCGCGAGATCGCCGAGCAGACGATCCGCCCCGTCGACCTCAAGGACGCGCTCACCGGATCGCTGCAGAAGGTTGTCGTCGACGATGACGATACGCCCGATGAAATCAGCTCGATCGCCCGCTCGGCCGAGGCGCTTCGCCTCACCGCCGCTGCGCCGCCGCGCAGTCCCGCGGGTGGCGGCGCCGATTTCGACTAAGATCGGCGAAAGCACTACCGAAAGGGGCTGCGGGAAACCGCGGCCCCTTTTCGTTTCTGGGCCCCCTTGGCGGCGCGCTCAGGGAAGCTGCGTGAGTTCGGCGACGCGGATCGCGCGCGAGGCGAGCATCGGTTCGATAATGATGCCGATGCGCCGTGCACGCGGTGACGCGACCTCGACATTATAGAGGCTGTTCGCGACGACATCGGCGATCTGCACGCCTTCCGAGCGGCGGCTGTCGGCAAGCGACGCGCGGCCCCAGCCGCCGAGCCCGGTCTGGATCGCCTCGCGGACATTTTCGAGAATTTTGGGATCGTAGCGGCCGTCGTCGATCACCACGTCGCTGCACACGCCGCCGGTTTCGGGAAGCCAGCTTCCGATCGCGAGATCGAGAAGCGCCGCGTAGAGCGCCAGATCGCTTGTCGGCTGGCCGTTGGCCGGCGGCTGGAGCCGCGCGCGTTTGGCGACGGCCACCCAGGCGCGTCCGCCCGCCCGGTCGAAAAGTTCGAGGAGATAGGCGCGCTCGGTCAGACTGATGCGGCTGCCCTTGAGTTCGCCGCGCAGGCCCGTCACGGCGCGAAAGCGCGCATGAATTTGCGCCGCGGCTTCGGGGGTGAGCATCACCGCGGCAAAAGTCATCGCGCCGGCATTGAGGCCGCCCGATTCGTCGCAATAGATGGTCATGCCCGCGCCGCGCCCCGTACGTCGATCATTTGACGCGGCCGAAAAAGGCAACCGAGCGCGATCCGCCTGCCGGTACGGCGGTGCTCCAGAGCCAGCGGACATGGGTCACGTCGGCATCGGTCGCCGCGCGCGGCGACCCATCGGCGCCGGGGAGGGTGAGTCCCGCAAGATCGCCGAAACTCTTGCCGCCGTCGACCGAGACGCTGAAATCGGCGCGGTCGTCGGTGCCGTCGAAGACCAGCCCTGCGGGGATCGGGTTGACAATACGAACCCCCGTCGCCGGGCTTGGCCCGGGATTGGCGAACAGCAGCGTGACGCGCACGCGGTCGCCGGGAACGACGACATCCGGGGCGACGTAGGATTTGACGGGCTTGCCGCTGTCGGCGCCGCTCACCTTCTCGAGTTCCACCGTCGAGGTCAGAGCGCCCTTTTCCTGCGCGGCGGCCATGGGGCCGGCGGCGCCAAGGCCTGCCGCGAGAATATATGCGAAAAGCCTGCCGCGCATCATCTGGTCCTTAGAATGTTGGAAATCGGCCTGGTCAAGTGGGGCAGGGATAGCGTTTCCGCATCAGCCCGTCGAACGCCATGTTGATCGTCGTGCGGCTGCGGCTCTGCGGCGGATAGGTGCGAAGATGCGCGAGCCATTGCTCGGGGGTCAGCGTGCCGCTTTTCGGCGGACAGCTCGCCGATTTGCGTCCCGCTTTGCGGTCGGCCTCGATCCGTGCCTGATAGCGCTTGCCTGCCGCGATGACCTCGCCCTTGAGCTGGTCCGTCTCGGGCATGGCGAGTGCGAGCGGCCCAAGCCGCTGCAACGCTTCGGCGCGCTGCAGGAAGGTCGCGACGCTCATGTCGCCGGGCGACGCTGCGGTCAAAACCAGCCCGGCGGCCAGAGCCGCCGAAACCAATCCCATGCGCTGCATCCTGCCGTTGGTCATGTCGCCGAAATTCCTTCGGCGCCCTGAATACCGGCTGAATCGACGGTCGTCACGCGCCCTGAGGATGCGTGTCGCCGAAGGGGCGCGGTTTGCGCTTGATCTGCGGCAGGCCGCCGGCGTGACCCTGAATGGGGGCGCCGGGCTTGTTCGCGTCGCTGTCGCGGCCAATGTCCTCGCCCTTGATCGCGCGGCGCGCCTCCTCGCCCGAGAGCGTCTCATATTCGAGCAGCGCTCCTGCAAGCAGATGCAGCTCGTCGAGATGGTCGGTGAGTACCTTGCGCGCCGTCTTCTCGCCGTCCTCGACGAGGCGGCGAACTTCGGCGTCGATCAGCTTGGCGGTCTCCTCGGACATATTCTGCGCGCGCGAAACGCTGTGGCCGAGGAAAACCTCGTCCTGATTGTCGCGGTAGCGCAGCCAGCCGAGCTTGTCGGACATGCCATATTCCATGACCATCGAGCGCGCCATGTCGGTGGCCTGCTGGATGTCGTTCGACGCACCGGTATTAAGCTCGTCCTTGCCGTAGATGAGCTGTTCGGCGATGCGGCCGCCGAAGCAGAGCGCGAGGCGCGCCTTCATCTGCTTCATGCTCATCGAATAGCGGTCGCGTTCGGGTAGGTTCCACGTCACGCCGAGCGCGCGGCCGCGCGGGATGATCGTCACCTTGTGCAGCGGATCATTATGCTCGACATGGATCGACACGAGTGCGTGGCCCGCCTCGTGATAGGCGGTCGCCTTCTTTTCGTCCTCGGTCATCACCATCGAACGGCGTTCGGCGCCCATGAGCACCTTGTCCTTGGCTTCCTCGAATTCGCCCGACGCGATCAGGCGCTTGCCCTTGCGGGCCGCAAGCAGCGCGGCCTCGTTGGCGAGGTTGGCAAGGTCGGCGCCCGAAAAGCCGGGCGTGCCGCGCGCGATGCGGCGCAGGTCGACGTCGGGCGCGAGCGGCTTCTTGCGCGTATGGACCTCGAGGATCTTCTGGCGGCCTTCGATGTCGGGGCGCGGGACGACGACCTGGCGGTCAAAGCGGCCCGGACGCAGCAGCGCGGGATCGAGCACGTCGGGACGGTTGGTCGCTGCGACGATGATGATGCCCTCGTTCGCTTCGAAGCCGTCCATTTCGACGAGCAACTGGTTCAGCGTCTGTTCGCGCTCGTCATTGCCGTTGCCAAGGCCGGCACCGCGATGGCGACCGACCGCGTCGATTTCGTCGATGAAGACAATGCACGGCGCATTGCGCTTGGCCTGCTCGAACATGTCGCGGACGCGGCTGGCGCCCACGCCGACGAACATTTCGACGAAGTCCGAACCCGAGATGGTGAAGAAGGGGACGCCCGCCTCGCCCGCGATCGCGCGAGCGAGCAGCGTCTTGCCGGTCCCCGGCGAGCCGACGAGCAGTGCGCCCTTCGGAATCTGACCGCCAAGCTTTGAAAATTTGGTGGGATCCTTCAGGAATTCGACGATTTCCTGCAACTCCTCGCGCGCCTCGTCGATGCCCGCGACATCGTCGAACGTCACGCGGCCCTGCTTCTCGGTGAGCATCTTCGCGCGGCTCTTGCCGAAGCCCATCGCGCCCGACCCGTTATTTTTCTGAACCTGGCGGAAAACGAAGAAAGCGATGCCGAGGATCAGCATGAAGGGCAGCGCCTGGATCAGCAGATAGACCCAGATATTGCCCTGATCGGTCGGCTTGCCGTCATATTTGACGCCATTGTCGTTGAGCAGCTTGAGCAGTTCGGGATCGCGGACGATATTGGCCGAAAAGCTTTCGCCGCTGTTCAGCTTGCCGGAAACGCGGTCATCGGAGAGGACGACTTCCTTCACGGCGCCTTCCTGAACCTTCTCACGGAATTCCGAATAGGCCATCGGCGAACCGGTGCCCTGCGAGGCGCCGCCGAACATCGACGCGACAAGGAGCATGGCAAGCAGGATGCCGCTCCAGATCATCACGCTCTTCATCCAGGGGTTGCCCTGCGGTTCCTTGTCGTCCTGCATTCGGAGAATATCCCAATCAACGCCAGCATCGCGAGAAGCCGCGACCATAGGCTGCAAGATAGGAATATCCGGTTAAATGACAATGCGCCAAGCGCGATAAATTCAGCTTTTCCGCCGCGGCGCCGAGGAAATGCGCCAGATTGAGCCGTCGCGCTCGCCCGCGGCGTCGATCAACAGGCTGCCGACCATTGCGCGCCGGCCCTCGCGCATCGCCGCGATGACCGTGTCGAGGGTGACGCCGCGCAGCACGAGTCGCGGGTCGGCATGCGACAGGCGGCGCATGACGATGCGGCGGAAAAGCTCGGGCGGATAGCCGAGATCGCGGATGACGGCCGTGTCGTCGACCTCGGGCCAGCTCGTGATCGCCTGGTCGACAGCCCAGTCGAGCGCCTCGTCGGCTTCGGCGAGCCAGCGCGCCGAGCGCGCGGCGGCTTCGGCGTCGATCGTCGACTGATAGCGCAGCGCATGGCGCAGCCGCGCCCGGTCGAAGCGCTCGTCACTGTTCGACGGGTCGTCGACGAACGGAATGTCCTGGTCGAGCGCGAGCCGAGTCAGATCCATGTGCCGCCAGCCGAGCAGCGGGCGCAAAACCTGGCCGTTGCGGGCGCGGATCGATGCGAGGCCGCCGACGCCGCTGCTGCGGTTGAGCCGCATGATCATCGTTTCGAGCTGATCATCGGCATGGTGCGCGGTGACGATGAAGTCGATTCCCTGTTCGCGGCGCCAGCCGTCGAGCAGATCATAGCGCGCCGTTCGCGCCGCGGCCTGCAGCGAGCCCGCGATTGGACGATCCGGCGTCAGCGTCGCGTGGGGAATATGTTCACGCGCGCAGAAGGCAGCGACCATGCGCGCCTCTTCGGCCGAACCGCTGCGCAATCCGTGATCGACCGTTGCCGCTCGGACCTGCCCGGGCAGCAGCGAAGCCATCAGCCAGAGCAGCGCCATGCTGTCGGGGCCGCCCGATACGGCGACGCCATAGTCACGGCGATGCCAGTCGGCGCCGACGAGCGCGGCGAGTTCGCCGCCGAGCCGCTCGACGGCGTCGCTGTCAACAGCCTGCTTTTGCTTTTGCGGCGGCAGCATCGTCGCGGACATCCTTCGGTGCCTTGTCGCCATAGACCTCATCCAGTTCGCGGAAGGCCTTGCAGGCGTCGGCTTTGCGCCCGAGCTTGTCGAGCGCTACTCCCATATACATCAGGCTGTGCGGCGCGCGGGGCCCGCTCGGCCGATCCTTGTAATTATTATAGAAAGCGACGGCGGCAAGGCTGGGCTTGCCTTCATCGAGATAGGCGCGCCCGAGCAGGTTCTGCGCATAGCTTGCCTGGTTGCTCTTCGGCCATTTTGCCACGACCTGTTTGAGCTGCGCCTGCGCCTCGGGATAGAGTTTGGCATCCCACAGGCGGAAGCCGTAGGTATAGGCATCTTCGGCTTCATTGCCGGTCGCCGGAATTTCGACCTTCTTGACGAGCGCGAGCCGGTTGGCGTCGGGTTTGCTCGCGGCGGGCGTCGTTGCAGGTTTCTTGGTCGTCGTGGTCGTCGACGCCTGTGTCACCGTGGCGGGCTTGGTGGTCCCCGATGTCGAGCTGAGCGGCAGGCTGGCCGGCGTTTCACCGCCGATGGCAGGGGCGGCAAGGCGCTTTTCCATTTCGGCCTTATAGGCAGTGAATTGTTTTTCGAGCTCGCGAAGCTGATAGCTGTTCTGCTCGGTCTGGCCGGTGAGCGTTTGAAGCTGGGCTTCGAGCGCGTCGACGCGCGCGGTGAGGTCGATGACGGGGGCATTGCCCTTCGCGCGTTCGCCAGGCTTGTTGTCGGGCGCGATCTCGCCCTCGAAGAAGGCGGGGCTGCCGCCCGGGAATACCGAGCGCTGGACCGCCCGCATTTCCTTTTCCAGTCGCTCGACGCGCTTGTCGATCCCGGCGTCCTGCGCCTGAGCAACAGGCGCCACTGTCAGCGCGAGCATCGCCGCGCCGATCAAAGACCCGTGTACCTTCCTCATCTGCCGTGCGGCCCCCACCAGTTAACTATCTTGTCTCTATGCTCTCATAACGCGGCAAACGGCGGATACGCAAACCCATTTCGGCGCGGGGCCGCGTCGATCCGTCGGGAACCGAGGGGAATCAGGGGCGCTCGGGGGCGCCTTTCGCCTTGGGCAGCGGCACCGTCGCGGTGCCGCCGCTTCCTTCGGCGCGTGCCACGAGGTCAGCGGGTTTGAGCGAGATTCCCTTGACGAGCGTATCGGCGGGGCCGGTCGCGCCGACGTCGCGGCCGCCGACGGTGATCTTGAGCGCCTGCGGGCGGCTCGTGCGCAGCGTGAACTGCTCGATATAGGCTGCGGGAACCTCATAGGTCTCGCCGGCGTCGAGCGTGCGCCAATTTTCGGTCTTGCCCGCGGCATCGTCGAACCCGATCCACACTTCGGAAAGGCCGGTAAGCACGACGGGGGCGTTCGCCGGCACTGCCGCGTTCGGCGCGCCCGCCTTGGGAGCGCCTGCCGCCGGAGTAGCGGCTGCAGGAGCTTCTGACGCGTCGGCGTCGGCATTTTGTGCAGCGATCAGCGCCTCGTCGGGTTCGACCGACAGGAAGCGCCACACGCCATAGGCCGAGACCAGCAAGAGCGCGACGATGACGAGCGTCCAGGTCAACCGTGCGGTCGGCAGGCGGGCGGGGTCGGTCGGCTCATAGGCTTCGTAGAGCGGCCGCGCGCCATATTCATCCTCGTCGAGTTCGCGGCGAAGCTCGGCGGCGATTTCGGCCTCGGGCAGATCAAGCGCGCGAGCGTAGGCGCGGGCGAAGCCGGTGACATAAGTTCGGCCCGGAAGTTCCGAAAATTCCGAGTTTTCTATGGCTTGAAGATGCCGCTGGGTCACGCGCGTACGCGTCGCGATGTCGGCGAGCGAAAGCCCTGCCGCCTCGCGCGCTAGGCGAAGCCGGTCGCCGGTGCGCGTGATCGCCAACTCGCCCTGCTGCGGGGCGACGTCCTCATCTGCCATTACTGTCTCCGTGCCGGTCGCTTGCAACCCGTTTCGACCGTGTCGCCTCGTTCTCGCATTGTGGACGCGCGAAAGTCAAATGAAGTTCCGCAAACAACAGGCCGAAAGGAAGCGGATTCCGGATTGGCGGAAAAGCCGACGTGCGGACGCGAGGACGGGGCGCGGAACATTCGCTGCCGCTCATTCGTTCAATTCTCAGTTCCCGCGAAACAAAGCGCGCGAATCCGGATGATTAGGTGTCGAAAGGAATTCAGCATGTTCAAATGGGCGTTGATCTTCGCCGTGATCGCATTGCTCGCGGCCGTTCTCGGTTTCTCCGGCGTGGCCGGTGCGGCAGCCGGGATTGCCAAAATTCTCTTCTTTGTCGGCCTTGCGCTGGTCGTTCTGTTCCTCGTTCTCGGTTCGGCCGCGGCGAAGAAGATCAGCTGACAGGTCACGACATAAGCGACAAAAGAGCGGGCGGTTTGAAACCGCCCGCTTTTTTCCGCGCAATTACGAGGGGCGGCTCCTGCCGCCATCCGACGGTGGGCAGCTAGTCGTCAAAGCACATATTTGCTGAGATCGGTATCGCCAACGACATCGGCGAGTTGCTTGTCGACATAGGCGGCGTCGATTTCGAGCGTGGTGTCGGGCATGTCTTCGGCAGTGAAGCTCACTTCTTCGACAAGCCGTTCCATGATCGTCTGGAGTCGGCGGGCGCCGATATTTTCAACCTTTTCGTTCACCTCGGCCGCGAGCCGGGCGACGCGTGCGATTGCATCGGCGGTGAAGCTCAGCGTGACCCCTTCGGTTCCGAGAAGCGCGGCATATTGCTCAGGCAGACCCGCTTTGGTTTCGCTGAGGATGCGAACGAAATCTTCCTCGCTGAGCGCGCCCAATTCGACGCGGATCGGCAGACGGCCCTGCAATTCGGGGAGAAGGTCGCTGGGCTTGGCGACGTGGAACGCGCCGCTGGCGATAAAGAGGATATGATCGGTCTTCATCGGACCATATTTGGTCGCAACGGTCGTGCCCTCGATAAGCGGCAACAGGTCGCGCTGGACGCCCTCGCGGCTGATCGAGCCACCGCGCACGTCGCTGACCGCGATCTTGTCGATCTCGTCGAGGAACACGATCCCATTGGCCTCGGCATCGGCGAGCGCGACGCGCGCGACATCGTCCTGATCGAGCCGCTTGTCCTGCTCTTCCTCGATCAGCCGGGTTGCGGCGTCGATGACCTTCATCTTGCGGCGCTTCTTGGGCAGGCCGCCCATCGCTTTGCCGAGCATGTCGGACAGATTGATCATGCTCATCTGGCCGGGCTGGCCGGGCAGATCGAAGGGCATGCCCGGCGCGTCGGAGACCTCGATCTCGACTTCGCTGTCGTCGAGATGACCTTCGCGGATGCGCTGGCGGAAGCTCTGGCGCGTGGCTTCGCTGGCGCCTTTGCCGGTCAGCGCGTCGAGGAGGCGCTCCATCGCGGCTTCCTCGGCGGCCGCGCGCACCGCGCCGCGGCGGCGATCTTTCTCGAGCCGCACTGCTTCTTCGACCAGGTCGCGCGCGATCTGCTCGACGTCGCGGCCGACATAACCGACTTCGGTGAATTTGGTCGCCTCAACCTTGATGAAGGGAGCATCGGCGAGCTTGGCCAGGCGGCGCGAAATCTCGGTCTTGCCGCACCCCGTCGGGCCGATCATCAGGATATTCTTGGGACTGACCTCATCGCGCAGATCGGGGGCGAGCTGCTGGCGGCGCCAGCGATTGCGCAGCGCGACGGCGACCGCGCGCTTGGCATCCTTCTGGCCGATGATGTGCGTGTCGAGCGCGGCGACGATCGCCTTCGGAGTCAAATCCTTGTTCATGATATTATGCCTGAATTTCGATGGTTTCGAGCGTGGTCTGGTCGTTGGTGTAAACGCAGATCTCGGCGGCGACCTGCATCGCCTTTTTTACCAGCACCTCGGGGTCATTTTCATAATCGGCGAGTGCGCGCGCGGCCGACAGCGCGAAATTGCCGCCCGAGCCGATCGCAGCGGTGCCGCCGAGCGGTTCGAGGACGTCGCCGTTGCCAGTTATGACGAGCGTCACTTCCTTGTCGGCGACGATCATCATCGCTTCCAGATTGCGCAGATATTTGTCGGTGCGCCAGTCCTTGGCGAGCTCGACAGCGGCGCGCAGCAACTGACCATTGTGGCGCTCGAGCTTGGCCTCGAGCCGTTCGAACAGGGTGAAGGCATCGGCGGTCGCACCCGCGAAGCCGCCGATCACACTGCCGTCGTGAAGGCGGCGGACCTTGCGGGCATTGGGCTTCATCACCGTCTGGCCCATCGACACCTGACCGTCGCCGATTACGACAACCTTTTCTGCATTGCGGGCGGAGAGGATGGTGGTTCCGTGCCAGGGCGCGTCACGGTGCGTGATCGATTGGGTCATGCGGCGCGATATGGGTAAAGCGGCGCCGGGCCGCAAGGGGAGGGGGCGATCAGGCGGCCCAGCAGAGCAGCGCGCGGGCGCCGGGCGCCATTTCGAGCGAAGATAAGTCTTCGAGCAGGCCGACTTCCCCGAACGGCAGCGGTTCGTCGCCTATCCGGCAGCCGTCCGCCAGCGGCACGAGCGTCAGGCTTTGCCCGGTCGGTCCCACAAAGTCGCGATCGAAAGGCTCCGCCAGATGCAGGAGATGGAAGTGGGGGCCATCGACAAGGCGCTTGTTCGCCGCCGGGTCGATCGCGCAGTGCGGCGCGCCGTGCGATGGCGCAGCGTCGACAACCGCAAGCCCGTCATCGAGGTGCAGTTCGCGCGGCCGGCCGTAATCGAAGAGGCGGTAGGTGCAGTCGGCATTCTGCTGCACCTCCACCAAGGTCAGCCCGCCGCCGATCGCATGGATCGTGCCCGCCGCATTATAGAAGAATTCGCTCGCCTGCGCCGGCCGCCAATCGATCATGTCGACGATCGATCCATCCTGCGCCGCGGCGCGAAGTGCGGCCACGTCGGCGGGGGCTTTCAGGCCGAGGCCAAGTTCGGCGTCCGGCTCGGCGCCCAGGATCAGCCAGCATTCGTCCTTGCCGCGCGCATAACCGGCGGCGCGCGCGCGGACATCGTCGGGGTGAACCTGAATCGACAGCCGCTCGGAGGTGAACAGGAATTTGATCATCAACGGCGCCGCATCGCCGTCGGGATGCGCGAACCATATCTCGCCGATGCGCCGTTCGCCGAAGTCGCCGAATGCCGCGGGTATGTCGGTCCGTCCCCACGGCTTTTCTACGATATGCGGGGGAAGGCGGGTCAACATGACGATGTCATGTGTCGCGTGCGCGAGGACGTCAAGCGACCGCGCGCATCAAGCGGCGCGATTGAGCCGGTTAGGGGTGCTCCCGCCCGGCTGGTCGAGCCAGAGACCGCGCGTGTCATAGACAATCTTGTCCGACCGTTCTTCGAGCGGGATCGATTTGAACAGGTCGTGATCGACGAGCACGATCAGCAGGTCGCACTTCGCGAGTGCGGTATCGAGGTCGATGAGTTCGGATCCGGTACCGGCGAATTCGGCCGGCAGGCCGCGCGCATAGGGCTCGACGATGTCGACCTGCTTGCCGAAGCGGCGAGCGAGGGCTGCCGCCACCTCGACCGCGGGACTTTCGCGGAAATCATCGATGTTCGGTTTGAAGGCGAGGCCGAGGCAAGCGACGCGCGCCTGAGGGTGCTGCGACACCAGCATTTCGGCGGCACCGATGACATGCGCGGTCTTCGCTAGATTGACCTCGCGCGCGGTGCGGATCAGGCGGCTGTGATTGGGCGCGCCGTGGACGAGGAACCAGGGATCGACCGCGATACAATGGCCGCCGACGCCGGGGCCAGGCTGGAGGATGTTGACGCGCGGGTGGCGGTTGGCGAGGCGGATCACCTCCCAGACATCGACACCCATTTCCTCGGCCATCATCGACAGTTCGTTGGCGAAGGCGATGTTGACGTCGCGGTAGCTGTTTTCCACGAGCTTGACCATTTCGGCGGCGCGCGCCGAGGTCGTGATGCAGGCACCCCGCACGAACTGGCGGTAGAAGGTCATCGCACGGCGCGCGCATCGCGGCGTGATACCGCCGATGCAGCGGTCGTTGTCGACCAGCTCGACCAGAATCCGGCCGGGCAGGACGCGTTCCGGACAATAAGCGATGAAGATGTCGGCGGCACCGGCGCACGCGCCGGGCACCTTCAGGTCGGGGCGCAATTCGGCGATCAGCGCGGCAACCTTTTCGGTCGTGCCGACGGGCGATGTCGATTCGAGGATGACAAGATTGCCGGCTTGCAGTTTGGGCGCGATCGCGCGAGCTGCTGCCAGCACATAGCTGATGTCGGGGCGATGATCGGCGTCGTGCGGCGTCGGCACGGCGATCACGAAGCTGTCGCCGGGAGCGACTTCGGTCGAAGCGATGAGTGCACCGCGTGCAACGACGCCCTGGACGAGACCATCGAGATCGACTTCCTCGATATGCACCTTGCCGCTGTTGACCGTTTCAACGACCTTTTCGCTGACATCGACGCCGGTGACCTGGCAGCCCGATCGCGCGATCAGCGCCGCGGTCGGCAGCCCGATATAGCCGAGGCCGAGGACGGTAACTTGCTGGTCGGTATCAATGGGCACGCGCGACAATCTCCGCAATTCGCTGGGCAGCGAGGCCGTCGCCGAACGGATTGTGCGCTCGGGCCATCGCCGAATAGGCTTCGCTATCGTCCAAAAGGCTGAAAATTTCGGTAACGATACGGTCCTTGTCGGTGCCGACGAGCTTTGCCGTGCCTGCCGTAATGCCTTCGGGTCGCTCGGTCGTCTCGCGCATGACGAGCACTGGTTTGCCGAGAGAAGGCGCTTCCTCTTGCACGCCGCCGCTGTCGGTCAGCACGAAATCGGCTTCGGCGAGCAGGCGCACGAAATGCGGATAATCGAGCGGGTCGATCAGCGCGACGTTGGAAAGCGCGGCGAGCAGCGGCTCCATCGCGCTGCGGACCTGCGGGTTCGGGTGGACGGGAAAGATCACCGCGACGTCGGGGCGCGCGGCGATGGCTGCGATCGCCTCGGCGATCGCGCGCATCCCCTCGCCGAAATTCTCGCGCCGATGCGAGGTGACGGCGATGATCCGCTTCCTCGCATATCGTTTTACCAGCGGATCGAGGCCAGCTGCGAGCGACGGGTCTTCGTTGATGCGCGCGTTCGTTGCGAGCAGGGCATCGATGACGGTGTTGCCGGTGATGTGAATCCGCTCGTCCGGCACATTCTCCGAACGCAGCGCAGCGGCGGCGGTCTCGGTCGGGGCGAAATGCAGGTCGGCGACCGAGCCTGTGACCTTGCGATTTACCTCCTCGGGCCAGGGATGATAGATATCTCCGCTGCGCAGCCCCGCCTCGACATGGCCGACAGGTATCTTGCGGAAATAGGCGGCGAGCGTTGCTGCCATTGTTGTCAATGTATCGCCATGAACGAGAATGCGGTCCGGCCTTTCTGTGTCGAAAGTCTCGCCGAGTCCGGTGACCAGTCTCGCGAGAAGGGCATCGAGCGACTGGCTCGGGGTCATGATGTCGAGATCGACGTCGGGAATGATTCGGGCTATTGCAAGAACCTGGTCGAGCATCTCGCGGTGCTGGGCGGTCACGCAGACACGAACGTCGATGCCGTTGGTGCGCTGAAGCGCGTGAATCACGGGAAACATCTTGATAGCTTCGGGTCGTGTGCCGAACACGACAACGATTTTTCGCGCCGCTGAATGCTGTGATGAACGCAATTCCGGACTCATAAGGCAAAGGCTTTCTCGGCGATTCCTTCGCCCGCCTTAGCGCAAAGCTCTTGCCGCTGGCTTAACTTGCCACTATTCGCCCGGCCGTTCGCGGAATTCTGGTTCGAAACGATCGGATACGCCTCCCGTGGGCCGTAACACATGCCATCGCGGGGGGCGGCAGGTGATGCATTTGTCTGTAATTTCAGAGTTCTACTCGTAAAGCCCCATATGTCCTTACTTGGTTTTCTGAAGCGCCGGCGAGGCGAAGAGCGCGGTTCGCGCGCGGCGGAGCCGCGTGTGCCCGCTGGCGAGCGAGTTTATGCGATCGGGGACATTCATGGTCGTGACGATCTGTTCGAGCAATTGTTGGCGAAGATCGAGGCCGACAACGCCGGCCGAGGCCAGGCGAAAACGACGCTAATCCTGCTCGGCGACCTCGTCGATCGCGGACCCGATTCTGCATCTGTCATCGAGCGCGCGATCCGCCTCGGGGCTCCGTTCGACAAGGTGACTCTTCTCATCGGAAATCATGAGGAATGTTTTCTGTCCGCGCTTTCGGGCGACTTGCGGCGCGTGCGCTATTTTATCCGGATCGGCGGCGATGCGACCATAAGAAGCTATTGGTGCGACGATGCCGCCTATGCCGCAGCGGACTTTGAAGAGGTTGCCGAGCGCCTGCCGCATCTGGTTCCCCAATCGCACATCGATTTTCTGGGGCGCGGCGAAGATATGGTTCAGATCGGAGATTATGTGTTCGTCCATGCCGGCGTCCGGCCTGGCATCCCGCTCGATCGGCAGCAATTGTCGGATTTGCGTTGGATTCGTGACGAGTTTATCGATGGCGAGCATGATCATGGCGCAACCGTAGTTTACGGCCATACGATTTCGGATGGCGTCGATGAGGCGCGTGGACGCATCGGCATCGACACCGGCGCATATCTAACGGGCCGCTTGACAGCCGTTGGACTGGAGGGAAGCGAACGCTGGTTTCTCGACACCGCGGATATTGAACGCGAATAGTCTTTTGCCTGCTTTATTATGAAGCGATAGACTCTGAACCGGCTGGATCGCTCTTCCGGTTGCGCTAAGAACATTGGGACAGGATTTTAATGAGGCCGACCAAGTCGATGAAGCCGGTATCGGGCAATTTGCTGCGGAACCAATTGTCTCCAGCAGCGAGTGCTGTCATTCTCGCCCTATTCGTCTTTGCCGTCGCGCTGACCGGGGGGGGGTCGCGCAGCGATATTGCCTCGCTGCCTCTGCTGCGCGGGCTCGCCACGTTGACACTTTTCGCTATGCTTGCGTTCGTGCCGACCTATGCATGGAGGGGTATTCGTGTCCCGCTGATCCTACTCGGCCTGCTGGCGATGTGGATGCTCGTCCAGTTGATTCCGCTGTCTCCCAACATCTGGAGCGTGCTTCCGCTCCGCGATCGCATCTTTGCGATCGATGAGCTGCTCGGCACGGCAGAACGGTGGCGACCGATCAGTCTGACCCCGACCCAGACGGTGAATAGCTTGCTTGCGCTCATCGTTCCTGCGGCGGGTCTGCTCGTGGCTGCTGCGGTTCCCAACGACGAGCGGATACGCTTGTGGTGGGCGATTTGGTCCTTCGGCGTGGCGTCGGCGCTTTTCTGCCTGTTTCAGTTCGTCGCAGGGCCCCGAAGCCTGTTTTATCTCTTTCGTATTACCAACGAGGGCTCGCTCGTTGGCCTGTTCGCCAACCGCAACCACAATGCGCTGCTGCTGTCGCTGTCGATCCTCTCGGCCGGCTGGCTCGCCGCAAACGAGATCGCGAGCCGCACGAAGCGGCCACTGATCCTGCCTATGCTGGCCGGCAGCGTGGTCTTTTTCCTGTTGCTGATTCTGATCATCGGGTCGCGCTTCGGCTTGGTTTTCGGGTCTGCAAGCCTCCTTTTCTCGTATCTGCTCGTTAGGTGGAGCTATCGTTTCGAGCCCAAACCGCTAAATCAGGCGCGGGATCGCGCGCATCGCCGCACGTCGGCTGCTGCGCAAACAGCGAGGCCCTCGCGACGCATTCTTCTGAGCCTGTTTCCTTTCCTCCTTATCGCGGGGCTGGTTGCGGTCTTTTACTTCTCTGGGCGTGACAATACGGTCGGGCGCCTCGTGGATGGGGACGGTGCGGAAGAAATCCGAATCGCCGCGCTCGGGACTGTTGCTTCGCTCGCGAAGGGGCAGTGGCTGCTCGGTTCCGGTTTCGGGTCGTTCGCGAGCGTGTACCAGATAGTTGAACCCGACGCGCTTCTGCGGCAAGATTATTTCAATCAGGCTCACAACGATTGGCTGCAGTTGCCGATCGAGGGCGGATTGCCCGCTGTACTGATCTTTCTCGCCGGAGCGCTGTGGATCGTCGCAGGTCTGGTCGGTGCGTTGCGGCAACGCTCGCGACCGCTCGGGGTTGAATTTATCGAGCCGCTCGTTCTTGCCGGCGCCTTCTCACTGATCGCACTGAATTCCATCGTGGATTATCCCTTGCGAACTCAATCGCTTGCAATGGTCGGGGCGTTTTTGCTTGTCATTCTCGCTCGCCTTCATCCCATGAGCGGAGGTCAGGCCCGGCAGGGCTAAAGAAGCTTTCGCAACCTCGATTTTCTTCCTATGGCCGCTCAGTCCCCCCCCCCAATATTCTTGCTTGGAACTTTCTAATATGACCGGCCTGCGTTCCCTTGTTGTTTTTGTCTGCCTTGGCCTTGCAGCCTGCGGCGGGAGGGCTCCCGTGGCGAATGTCCCGACCAGCGGCGTCACCGTGCTTGAAGCTCTGCCAGAGCCGACCGGTGTCGATGTCCAGCAGGCGTCGCGCCAGACATTCGTCGGTCCTTTTAGCGAGCTCACAGTCGAAGTGTATGGGGTTCCCGATCTCACGCGCGAAGTGCTGACTGACGGCAACGGCCGCTTTTCCTATCCTTTCGCGGGGATAATTGACGGCGCAGGCAAGACGACGGCCGAGCTCGCCACCGAAATTGAAAGCCGGCTCGCTGGACGCTACGTCCGCAATCCACAGGTCACTGTTAATCTAAAAGCGTCGAGCAACCCGGCCTTGTTAATGTCGCAGGCGGTGACCATCGACGGCGAAGTGACCAAGCCCGGCCAATACCCCCTCGTTGGCAAGCAGACCCTCATGCGCGCGATCTCGCTTGCGGGCGGGATAACTGAGTTTGCAAAGCTCGATGATGTGCTTGTCTTCCGCAAGGTCCAGGGCAAGCAATATGTAGGAATCTATAATCTGAAGGCGATCCGCCGTGGTAACTATTCCGATCCCGAGATTTTTCCGAACGATGTGGTGGTAGTGGGCGATTCTCCGCAGCGCCGCCTGTTCGAGGACGTCATCAAGGCGGCGACTTTGCTCAGTACGCCGCTCGTCGTGATTAGCAATCTCTGAGGCGATCTCGGAGCACCCGCAATTTCTGAACGGATGAAGCTGAATATGGATAGCGTGAAAGACCGTCGACCGGTCGCGAATGCGGTGACCCTGGATGTCGATGCGGACGCACCGGCGTATCGAAGCGGCTTTTTTGACATGCATACGCTTGAGCGGGCCTTTGTAGCGGTCCTCAATTACAAGGTCTGGGTCGCGGCCGTGATTCTGTCCTGCCTTTCGCTCGGCCTGATTGCGACTTTCCTCATGACCCCGCTCTACACGAGCACATCGCGGATCGAGATTTCGCCGCAGGCGCCTGTGGAAACCGATGTCGAGGGCGCGCGCGAAAAGACAATTGCCAACGAAATCGCTTTTTTCAACACGCAGTACAGCTTGCTGGAATCGCGCTCGCTCGCTGCTCGAACTGTTCGAGCCGGAAATTTGTTGAATGACAAGGAATTCCTCGCGGTTTATGATTTGACCGAAGGAGATGAGGGCCGCGCACCTAACAGCGCGCAACGCACACAAATGGCCGAGCGCGCCGAGAAGATTCTGCTTGAAGCCGTGAGCATTTCACCCGTGCGCCAGTCGAGCCTTGTGGACATCAGCATCTCGACGCCCTCTCCAGGGCTCTCCGCGAAGCTTACCAACCTATGGGTGCAACAGTTTGTTGCTTCGAACCTCGACCGGCGTTTCGCCGCGACGAGTGACGCGCGCAAATTCCTCGAGCAACGCATCTCCTCGCTCCGCCGCAATCTTGAGGATTCTGAGCGCGAATTAATCACTTATGCTACGAATAGCGGCATCATTACGATTGAGGGGCGTGTAGATCCGGTTAGCGGCCGTACGGTTTCAGAGCGAACGCTTGCATCGGCCGATGTCGAAAAGATTAGCGAAGCGCTGGCCAAGGCGCGTGACGAGCGCATTCAAGCGGAAAGCCAACTCAACAACTCGACATCGTCAGCGGATAGCTGGAGCAACAATGCGGTCAGTGGGCTCCGGCAGAAGCGCGCCGAGCTGTCTGCCGACATCGCGCGACTTAGTGCCATTTTTGGCGACGATTATCCAGAGCTCGTATCGAAGCGGGAGCAGCTCGCGACCTTGACCCGCAATGTCGAAATGGAAACGAGCCGAGCAAAAAACATCAATCGTGAAACCTATTCTGCAGCGGTGAAGCGGGAAAATGATCTTATCGACGAACTCGACAAGATTACCGGAAAGTACCGCGATCAGCAGCGGAAATCGATTGAATATGCTATCCTCCAGCGCGAGGTCGACACGAACCGCCAGCTCTATGACGGCTTGCTTCAGCGCTACAAAGAAATCGGCGCGGCGGGCGTCGGTACTAACAATATCGCAGTTGTCGATACAGGCATTCCCGCTCGCAAACCGTCGAGCCCCAATCTATTCCTGAACCTTGCGCTTTCGCTGCTGGCAGGGATTGGTTTAGCTGCCGCACTCGTTTTCCTACTCGAGCAACTCGACCAGTCGATCCGCGATCCGAGCGAGGTTGTCGACCGATTCGGCCTGCCGCTGCTCGGATCGATTCCAAAGGTGGACGCGGACGCTTTCGAGAAATTACTCCTCGACAAGAAATCAATGATCTACGAAGCTTATCTCGCGGCGCAGACCAACCTAACCTTCCTGACGAACCATGGTGCCCCGCGCAGCTTTATGCTCACCTCTACGCGACCGGCGGAAGGCAAGAGCAGCTCCGCGATTAGCTTGGCGAGCGTATTCAGCCAGACGGAAAAGAAGATAATTCTCATCGACGCCGACATTCGCAGTCCTTCGCTGAACGAGTTACTAAAGATTGACAACAAGATTGGCCTCAGCAACTATCTGACTGGTTTCGACGATATTGAAAAGTTGGTCGAGAAGGCGCCAAAGTTCGGATTCGACTATATGCTCGCTGGCCCGATGCCGCCGAATGCCGCCGAACTTTTCAGCTCATCGCGTCTTGGTCAGCTGATTGAGGTCCTGCTGCGCGACTATGACCATGTAATCCTCGACGCGCCGCCCGTGCTCGGCCTTGCCGACGCGCCGCTCCTCGCGAGAGCTGTTGAAGGCGTTATGTTCACTGTGGACGCGTCGAGCAACAGCTCGCGGGCGATCAAGTCGGCGCTTGCTCGCCTGCGTCAAACTGGCGCGCAGATCTATGGCGCGCTCGTCACCAAGGTGGGTCGCCGCAACGAGATCTACGGATATGGCTACGGCTACGGTTACGGCTACGGCTATGGTTACGGTGCTGAACAGAAAAGCGGCGGCGAAAGCTGAGCGGTTTGGTCAAAGAAGATGCGACTGTCAGGCAAATCCTATCTGCTCCTTGGCATCGGCCTCGTCACAGGCGTGGCCGCCGCCCTACAGAGCTTTGCTATCGTCAATCAGAGGCGGGCGCCGGCGCGCTCCTTGGCGCTGGGCATGCCTTTCGACGGCGCTGCCCGTGCGTCGCTTGCAAGCCTGCTGCAGGCTGTGCGTATCGCGAAGAATCCTAACTCAAAGCCCTCGAGGCGTGAAGTCGAGCTGGCCAGTCAGGCTTTCGCTTCTGAGCCTCTCGCAAAAGGATCCTTGCCGATTCTTGTCCAATCGGAGGTGAGGCAGGGCAAAACAGGGCAGGCCGAACTGTTGCTCGGCTCCGCCGGCAGACTGACGCGGCGCGACAATCTGGTCAACGCGATGCTGATCGACGATGCCATGAAGCGCAACGAGCCGAAACGAGCCATTCTGCTGCTGGGACGGGCGATGGCGGTCAGCTACAAGGTTCGAGATCTTTACGTTGGACGCATGGCGGCGGCGACGGTGAACCCCGGCGCGCTTAGCGCGCTGCCGCCGCTGCTTGGTCGTAGACCCGAATGGGGACGGGAATATTGGACGACCGTTGCGGGCAACAGCGCGCTCGTTCTCAACGGCGCGAGGGTTCGTCAGAAGATTGCGGGCTCGCCTTGGAACCTTAACACACCGGAAGAGAGCGATTTTCTCCTGATACGCGAGCTGGCCAATCTTGATCCCGGCGCCGCGTTGAAGCTCTCGCAGGCGCTGGGTCTCAAGCGGGGATCGACCAGCGAAATCCTTGCAAATTCGGATTTCAGGCATGAGCCGCGCTTCGTCCCTCTAGATTGGGAGTTGCTACAATCGGGCGACATCGGTGCCGATATCGAACCGGAGGCGGGACGGCTCGTGCTGTCAAGCCTTCCGGGCTCTTCGGGTATCGCTGCGCGCCAGCTCGTTCAAATTGGTGCTCCCGGTCGCTATCGCCTGCGATGGAAGGTGTCGGGGCTGCCAGCAAATACTGATGCATCTCTGAAATTCCGACTTGCTTGCGCCGAACGGTCGAAGACTGCTGCGTCGATTGCTCCAGCTTCGCTTGGACGAGCAACGGGGAACGCGACGTTAGACGTTCGCGTTACCAGCTGTGGCTGGTATTGGGCGACGCTTGAATTCGACACGTCTACGAGCACGGAGGGTGTCGACGTGGAGGTCCACCAGTTGAGTCTACGTCGTGTGGGCGCCGCACCGACTGCAGCGGACTCTCTACGATCCTAGTTCTGATTTTTTTGCTGTGGAGAAACGCGTGGGCCGCAAAATTTTCGTGACCGGCACGGCCGGCTTTATTGGATTCCATCTGGCGAAACTACTTCTCGCCGAAGGGTTTGAGGTCGCCGGTTTCGACGGCATGACCGACTATTATGACGTCAATCTGAAGCGTCGCCGTCACCAGATCCTGCTTCAGAGCCAGGCGTTCCAGGCGACCGAGGCGATGCTTGAGGATCGCGAGCGGATCGACGAAGTCATCGATGCCTTCCAGCCCGACGCGATCGTCCATCTCGCGGCGCAGGCCGGCGTGCGCTATTCGCTCGAAAATCCGCACGCTTATCTGCAGGCGAACGTCATCGGGACCTTCAACGTCATGGAGGCGGCGCGCCGGAACAATGTCGGTCACCTGCTCATGGCGTCGACCTCGTCGGTCTACGGCGCAAACGAGGACATGCCGTTTCAGGAAATCGAAAAGGCTGATACCCCGCTCACCATCTACGCCGCGACCAAGAAAGCGACAGAATCGATGGGGCATGCACATGCGCACCTTTGGAACGTGCCGACGACGATGTTCCGTTTCTTCACGGTCTATGGGCCGTGGGGCCGCCCGGACATGGCGCTCTACAAGTTCGTCGATGCAATCCTCGATGGCCGTCCGATCGACCTCTACAACGGCGGCGACATGTATCGCGACTTTACCTACGTCGAGGATCTGGTTCGCGGTATCCGGCTGCTGATCGATGCCGTGCCGCAGCGCCCGGCGTCGGCCGGTGATGTCGAGGAAGGCGACAGCCTGTCGCCGGTCGCGCCGTTCCGCATCGTCAATATCGGTAACAACGACAAGGTCCGCCTGCTCGACTTCGTCGCCGCGATCGAAGAATCGCTGGGCCGCAAGGCTGAACGTAATCTGATGCCGATGCAGATGGGTGATGTGCCCGCAACCTGGGCCGACGCCAGTCTGCTTGAAAAGCTGACCGGCTATCGTCCGCAGACAGATTTCCGCGACGGCGTCGCGCAGTTCGTCGCTTGGTACAGGGATTATTTCCAAAAATGACCGCCATATCTTCCCTGCCTGATTTTGCCTCGGCGCCGATCGCCGTTATCGGCCTCGGCTATGTCGGCCTGCCGCTTGCAGTCGAATTCGGCCGTTTGCGCGACGTTACCGGTTTCGACATCAACCAGGAGCGCATCGCGGCGCTTCGCGAAGGTCGTGACGATACTCTGGAGACGACAGCCGAGGAACTCGCCGCAGCGGCGCGCCTCGGCTTTTCCTGCGACGCCAACGATCTGTCGGCGGCGCGCGTTTTCATCGTCACCGTTCCCACCCCGATTGACGCGCACAAGCGCCCTGACCTGACCCCGCTCGTCAAAGCATCGGAGACAGTCGGCAGGGCGCTGAAGCGCGGCGACATCGTAATCTATGAAAGCACGGTCTATCCGGGCTGCACCGAAGAGGATTGCGTGCCGATCCTCGAACGCGTGAGCGGGCTAAAGTTTAACGAGGATTTCTTTTGCGGCTACAGCCCCGAGCGGATCAATCCCGGCGACAAGGAGCATCGCCTGGCGACCATCCGTAAGGTCACGAGCGGTTCGACGGCGGAGGTCGCCGAGTGGGTCGACCGCCTCTACGCGGAGATCATCACGGCCGGAACCTTCAAGGCAGAGAGTATTCGCGTCGCCGAAGCGGCAAAGGTCATCGAGAACACCCAGCGCGACCTCAACATCGCACTGATGAACGAGCTGTCGATCATCTTTGGCAAGCTTGGCATTGACACGCACAGCGTCCTTTCCGCAGCGGGGACGAAGTGGAATTTCCTGAAATTCACACCGGGGCTTGTCGGCGGACACTGCATCGGTGTCGATCCCTACTACCTGACGCATAAGGCGCAGGCGGTCGGTTATCACCCCGAGGTCATTCTGGCCGGGCGGCGCGTCAACGACGGAATGGGGGGCTATATCGCTAGCCAGACGGTGCGGCTGATGATCAAGCGCGGGCTGCCGGTGCAGGGTGCACGCATCCTGCTGCTCGGCCTTGCATTCAAGGAGAATTGCCCCGACATCCGCAACACGCGGGTTGTCGACGTGATTAGCGAACTTGCCGAGTATGGGGCCGAGGTTGACGTTTACGACCCGTGGGTCGACGCCGAGGAAGCGCGGCACGAGTATAGCCTCGACGTGATCACAAAGCCGGGTGCCGGCTACGACGCGGTCGTCCTCGCTGTGGCGCATCGCGAATTCATCGAAGGCGGCGCCGCGGCGCTCCGCGCATTCGGTAAGGATGATGCGATCCTCGTCGACGTGAAGGGCGTGCTTCCCCTCGAAGATGCGGACCTGCGGCTTTAAGAAGCGGCTTGGCGCATTCTTCCTAGCGGCGGGAAGGGAGGGCATTTCGTGATCCGGGCTAGCGGTATCTACATGGTCGGTCGGGCACTCGCCGCCCTTCTCACTATCGCTTCGATTGCCATTTTCTCGCGGCTTCTCGGGCCTGCGGACTATGGCGTCTACACTCTGACGATCACGACCTCGGCGCTGTTCAACGCCCTGTTCTGCACCTGGGTGATCCAGTCGGTGTACCGCATGTACGCCGAAGTTCCCGACCGCGTACGGTTGCAGAGCAGCGGATTGTTTGCGCTGTTGCTGTCGGGAGTGCTGTCCGCGTCGGCCGCACTTGCTGTCATCCTGCTCTCAGGACGGTCGATTACAGCGGAGATGACGATCGGCATGCTGATGCTGCTGAGCGGTTATTCGGTGTACGAATACAGCAATGTGCAGCTGACGTTACAGCGCCGTCCCGCGCTGTTCGTCCAGCTCCAGATCGCCAAGCTGCTGCTGACGCTCGCGCTGCCGCTGGCGGCCTTTTTCGTGTCACGGCGCTTCGATCATTTCATGTTCGCGCTCGGACTCGCCTATTGGTTACCACTGCTGATTCCGCGCTTTCTGACGTGGGCCGACGGCGTACGCCCGCGCCATGTCGACCGCACGATCCTCGGGCATCTCGCGCGCTATGGTCTGCCTTTGTCCTTTTCGATCCTGCTGGTTCAGCTCGGAACCAGCCTCGATCGCTATATTCTTGGGGCCAAACAGGGCGTCGACGCTGTGGCAGGTTACGCTGCGGGCGCCGATCTTGCGATCTTTTCGATCGGAATGATGGCCTCCTCACTCAGCCAAGCCTTCTACCCCCGGCTGCTCGAACTGCATTCGGCGCAAGAGGGCCGGGAAGAGCGGAAACTCTATTCGCAATATATCCTGCTGTTCGTCGGTTTACTGTTGCCGAGCGCGGTCGGCCTGCATTTCGTCGCCGATGATTTGGCGTGGATGATCACCGGCAAGGCGATCCGCGCCGACGCTGCGATATCGCTCGGCCTGTTCGCGGCGACCGCATTTTTCATGAACCTGAAGTCGTTCGTTGTCGATCTCAGATACCAGATCGCCAAGCGCACGGTGCTGCCGATCGTCAACGCCGGGGTGATGATCGGCCTGCTCGTTGCCGGGTGTTTCGCGCTGATTCCCGCCTATGGCGGTGCAGGCGCGGCGTGGGCCAGCCTGATCGCGGCGGCGGCCGGCTGTACCATCGCGGCGCTCGTTTCGACCCGGTTGCCAGGGACGGTCTCGCTGCCGATTGCCGATCTCGGAAAGATAGTGGTGGCGGTAGCCGCTATGGCCGCAATCCTCCAGGGCATTGATCGATGGTCATATGGCGCCACCGGCTGGACTGTGGCATTGGTACGGCTCGGAGTTCAGATTTTCGCAGGGATAGCCGTCTATTGCGCGATCCTCGTCGCAATGAATTTCGGGCCCGCGCGTCTCGCGCTGAGCCGCGTTGTCGTTTTTCGGGCCCGCAGGCGCCCGCTTTGAGCTGATTTGAATCGTCTGCCTGCAAATGCGCGGGCCATGGAGCTTTTTTTAGAATGTCTGCAAGCCTGACCGATGTTTCGACCCACTTTGAATTCGGTGCAAACTGGAAGGATTATTCGGAGAAGATCGACGACGAGGCGATCCGGCACGCCGAAGCGGGTGTCCTCAAGCTGATCCCGAGGGAAGATATCGAAGGGCGGACCTTCCTCGACATCGGCAGCGGATCGGGGCTCCACAGCCTTGCGGCGCTGCGTCTCGGCGCCAAGTCGGTGATGGCGGTCGATATCGACGCCAACTCGATCGAAACGACGCGCAAGGTCTTGGCGGCGAACTGGGCCGGAAAGAACGTTGAGGGGCGGCTCGTGTCGATCCTCGATCCCCAAGCGCGCGATCTTGGAACGTTCGACATCGTCTATTCTTGGGGTGTGCTGCATCACACCGGCGCGATGTGGGATGCGATCGACAAGGCGGCTACTCACGTCGCCGCGGGCGGCCAGTTCGTCCTCGCCATCTATCGCAAGACGCCGCTATGCTGGGCGTGGAAGGTCGAGAAGAAGATTTTCACAAATGGTCCATCGATTTTCCGCTCGCTCATCCGCGTGCCCTATGTCGCGGGATACAAGCTACGCCTGCTGTTGACTGGAATACGTCCGTCGAAGTTCATCGCCGAGTACAAGAGCCAGCGCGGGATGAACTTCTATAATGACATCGACGACTGGCTCGGCGGCTATCCCTATGAATCGGCCTCCGAGCAAGAAATCATCAAATTCATGCGCGCGCGTGGTTTCGAACCTGAACTTGTGCTCGAACTCCATCCAAAGCTCGGGCTGTTCGGCACTGGTTGCTCAGAGTTCCGTTTCCGTCGCCAATCCTGAACGGACGACCTTCGCAAACAGGTCGTCCCACATCGCGAGAACATGATTCCTTGAATAGTCGGTGGCGGTTTCGAGCGCTGCGCGGCCAAGTTCGGCGCGCTGCTCTTCGTTAGCTAGCAGAGTCGAAAGTGTGGATGCGAGCGCGCTGATATGATTGCGGTCGGGCAGGAGGATGAGTCGCCGGCCGCCGGCGCTTAGGTCTGCTGGGCCAGTTAGCACATCGAAGGCTATCGAGGGCAACCCATGCGCCATCGCCTCCAGCAGGGCATTCGGAAAGCCTTCGTAGGAGGATGTCATGACGAACGCGCCCGCGCGCGCGTACCAGTCGATCAGGTTTCCCGCGAAGCCGGGAAGATGGATTCGGCCTTCCAGTGCATGACGCCTTGCGAGCGCAATAGCTGAAGAGCGCGCCGGACCGTCTCCGAGCAGGACAACGTCCCAGTCGGGTAAAGCGCAGGCGATGCGCGCAAAGGCATCGATCAGAACGTCGGCGCGCTTCGATTCCTCGAACCGGCCGGCCCAAAGGACGACCTTTCGGTCTGGGGCCAGCACCTCGTTCGGCCGAACTTCCGGGGGGCTCGAAGGAAGCGGATCGGCAACAGGATTTGGAATGACGCAAATTAGGGCTCGCCCACCGCGTGCGCGCAGCCATGCAGCGGTTGCTTCGGTTTGCCCAACAAGCGCGGTAGCAAAAGGATAGGTTAGTCGGCGTGCGATCCGATACAGCAGCGGGAGGGGCGGCAGAAGTTTGGGAGGATAGGTTCGCTCACAGGCGATAACGGGAATCCTGAGCCCTGCTGAAGCGGCGAGCGCGGCGCTATTCACGTGCGGCAGAAATGAGAGAATGACTTCAGGGCGCGCGCTCTTTATGAAGCTTCGGAGCGCTCTAAGGCGCGCAAGTTTGCTAGGATTTGAACCGACAACGTCGGATAAAAAACGTAGTTTTACCGAGGGAGAAAGCGGATAGGCGCAATTGCCGCCGCCCGAAAATGTCGGCATGAGGATCACATCGTCGCCGCGGTCGGCCCAAGCGCTGGCAAGTAGGGCTGCAACTCTCTCGGCACCGCCGGCCTCCATGGATGACAGAAGGAAGAGGATTTTCATCGGAAAAGAAGTGCCACAGTTTCAATCTTCGTCACAGCGGTGATATTCCCGCCATCCGGTCCTTCGTAGCGAGTCGCTTGGCGTGATGCTGCGATTCGGAACATCGGCGCCACCTTGTCTTGACCACGCTCCTATATTTCTGAGAAATGCGAATTGATGTCAATGCCGCTAGCGCAACAAGTGTTTATAGCTGTCGTCATTTTTGGCGCTATATTTCATATTTTTTCGCGGCGTGCGGTAGATTTTCTTTCGGCGTCCTTCTTTGGTCTCACGCTATATTTTCTACCCGGCTTCATCGGTTTCGTACTTGATCCCTATCTGCCCGATACGCCCCCTCTGGTACCGCTGATCCCCGAAACATACTGGGTCTTTTGCGCTGCGCTGGTCGGAAATATCGTATTTTCGATCATCTACCGGCCCAATTCGCATATTGTGGCGAAGCCGATCGAGACCTCGGCAACCTTCGATCTAGTGCTGTCGTTCGCCACGATTGTTTCGCTGGCGCTCGCATTCGCGGAATCAGGAAGTGCTCTGCTCGACCCGGACAAGAACAATGTCCTAGCATCACAGGGCCGATTCTGGATCCTATTCAGCGCCCTGTCGCAGATATGCGCCTTTGTCGGCGTCGCGTCTCGCCGGACTATCCCGCTGATATGCGGCTTGGGAACGGTGGCATTCGCCGTTTTCGTAGGTTTTCGTTCCTACCTAGCCGTCACGGGCGTCGCCATGATTCTTTATTATGTATCCATCATTGGAACGAAACGAATTTTTTCTCTCAAGACCGTCGTGCCGGCGATTATTCTCATCTTCTTCGTTTTCATCTATAAGCAAGTTTATATCGACATCAAATATGGCGAATATGCCCGCGCCCTGACGCGATTGTCGGATCCTGAGGTCTATGTGGGCTCGATCAAGAATTCGGAGCCATTTGCAACGCAGGCGATCCTTAACACCGTGCTGATGTACGACTATCGTGTGCCGTTTGAGTCGCTCATTAGCGTTCTTCTGTCGCTGGTTCCCTTCTTGTCGATTTTTTTCGATCTGGATCCGCGACTCGTTGGCTTCAATTTCCAGGAAATCCTCTTCCCGGGTCTTGAATATGGCCTTGCCTCCAACATCTATGCTAACTTCTATGGTCTGTTCGGTATGTTTGGGATATTCTTGTGGATAATTCTCCACAACGCGATACTGATGTGGTTCTCAAAGGCTATCTATCGCTGGAGCGGATATAAGCGGATACCGCTTTTCCTTTGTGGATCTCTCATGTGCTTCTATGTTATCCGGAGCGACCTAGTTTACAATATTTCATCTTTTAATCGGATAATTTATACTTTCTTGGGTATATTTATTGCGTACAGGCAAGTTGCTATCGTGACCGATGACGCACCGCGCGCGCGCATTCGGGTTCGCGGTCCTCAGTCCTGATGTGGTTAGGCTACACGGCAAGACGCCTTCCCTCGTGAGCGCACGCATTCTCCACATAATCACTGGGCTCGGCCAGGGGGGCGCCGAGCGTTCGCTGGTCAACCTGCTCGAAAGCGATCTTGGTCGAAGGTTCGACCATCGCGTCCTGTCGCTTGGAGGCGCTGGCCATTATGGGCCAGTACTGCGCAAGCAGGGAATTGCGGTTGATACGCTAGAGCTTGCGGGCGCAGGGTTCGCGATTTCAAGCATTGCGCGCTTGCGTCGCCTGATGCGCGATTTTCGGCCTAACATTGTGCAAGGATGGATGTACCACGGCAATCTCTTTGCGGAGCTAGCGGTAGGAATTTTCGAGCGTTCGGCGGCGACGTCGTGGAATATCCGACAGTCTCTTTATGATATCGGTACCGAGAAGAATGGAACGCGGGCTGTAATCCGTTTGCTCAGACGGCTGTCTTCGCGACCGCGTGCAATCATCTACAATAGCTATCAGTCGCGGGCACACCATGAGGGCTTCGGCTTTGTGGCCCCGCCCGGACGGGTGATTCCGAACGGGTTCGATACGACGCGCTGGCGTCCGGATGCGGCGGCGCGGTTGGCATTCCGGGCGGCGCTGGGGGTCGGGCCCGGGACGCCGGTACTAGGCTTCGTCGGTCGTCTCCACCCCCAAAAGGATGTTCCGACTTTTCTGGCCGCGGCGTCAGCTGCAATGGCAAAACAGCTGGACATGCATGTCGCTATGGTGGGCGAAGGGCTGGGACCGGACAGCGAAGCGCTCGCGCCTTGGCGGGAAAATCTTCCGCGCGCGCGTCTCCATCTGCTGGGCCGACGCAGCGATATCGAGGCGATCCTGCCCGGGTTCGACCTCTTCTGCCTGTCATCAACGAGCGAGGCGTTCCCGAACGTGATTGGCGAGGCGATGGCTACCGGCCTACCGTGCATCGCCACCGACGTGGGCGACTGCACGCGATTAATGGGCCAGACCGGCCGGATCGTCCGACCGGGCGACCCGTGCCAAATGGCTGCGGCGATATGCGAAATTGCCGCGATGGACCTTGCGCGCCGTGGCGAAATGGGCGAAGCGGCGCGCGCGAGGATTGTCGCCAAATACGAGCTCGGCGCCACTGTGGAAGCTTATGCCGAACTCTACGAATCGATGCTGAAAAGAGACGATTGATGTGTGGCTTTACGGGGTTCCTCGATCGGACGGGCTTTGCCGACGGTGAAGCGCAGCTGCGGCGAATGGCGGACACCATCGTCCACCGCGGACCCGACAGCGACGGCTATTGGGTCGATAGCGATGCGGGGATCGCGCTGGCGCATCGCCGCCTTGCGATCATTGACCTGTCGCCCGCGGGACACCAGCCGATGCTCAGCACCGACGGCCGCTATGTGCTGAGCTACAATGGCGAGATCTACAATCATCTCAACATGCGCCGCGAGCTCGAGACCGCGGGTGCTGTCGCGTGGCGCGGCCATTCGGACACCGAAACATTACTCGCGGGCTTTTCGGTGTGGGGTATGCTCGGCACGCTGCAACGCGCAAACGGGATGTTCGCCTTTGCACTGTGGGACCGCGCAGAACGCAAGCTCTACCTCGCCCGTGACAGAATGGGCGAAAAGCCACTTTATTACGGGATGCAGGGTTCGACACTTCTTTTCGGGTCTGAGCTAAAGGCGCTGCGCCAGCATGCCGCGTGGCGGGGCGGTGTTAACCGCAATGCGCTGGCGCTGTTTCTGCGGCACAATTATGTGCCAGGCCCCTATTCTATCTACGACGACATCCTGAAACTGCCGTCCGCGCATTATCTGGAAATCGGCCCCGACGACCGTACGCTTCCCGAGCCGGTCGCCTATTGGGACATCGCCGAAAAGGCGCGCGCGGCGCGCGCCAATCCCTTCGCGGGTTCGGCCGAAGCATCGGTCGATGCGCTCGACAGGCTGCTAAGCGATGCGGTCAATATCCGCATGGCCGCCGACGTCCCGCTCGGTGCCTTCCTGTCGGGCGGCTATGATTCGAGCACGATCGTCGCCTTGATGCAGGCGCAGTCGCGGCGGCCCGTGAAAACCTTCTCGATCGGCTTTTCGGAAGCCGAATATGACGAGGCCCATCATGCGAAGCGCGTCGCAGCGCATTTGGGCACCGACCATACCGAGCTTTACGTTACGCCGCAGGACGCGCTCGACCAGATTCCGTTGTTGCCGCATCACTGGGATGAGCCCTTTGCCGATTCTTCCCAAATCCCGACGCTGCTAGTCAGCAAGCTGGCGCGGACCGAAGTGACCGTCAGCCTGTCGGGCGACGGCGGCGACGAACTGCTCTGCGGCTATAATCGCTATGCGCAGGGTTATGATATCTGGCGCCGGCTCGGAAAGCTGCCGCGCGGGATGCGCAAGGCGGCAGCTGCTGCACTGCGACTGACCCCGGGGCGGGCAATCGACGCGATCATGAAGGTTGCCCCGTCGAAACTGCGGACGCTTGCGGTCGGCGACCGTCTACTCAAGCTTGCCGACGTCCTCGACGTCGAGCGCTCGGATGATTTCTACCGCTCGTTAATTTCGCATGCGAAGCACCCAGATCGGCTCGTTCCCGGCGCGCGCGAGCCAGAGACGCTCCTCACTGCCCACGACCCGGACTGGGAGGGTAGCGATTTCCGCGATCGCATGATGTATCTCGACATGCGGACCTATCTGCCCGACGACATCCTCGTGAAGGTCGACCGCGCGAGCATGGCGGTTAGCCTCGAATCGCGCGTGCCGCTTCTCGATCACCGGGTTGTCGAATTCGCTCTCGCGTTGCCGCTCGACTACAAGCTTCGAGAAGGGGCGTCGAAGTGGCCGCTGCGTCAGCTTCTATACCGTTACGTTCCACGCGAAATAATGGAGCGACCCAAGATGGGGTTCGGCGTGCCGATCGATCACTGGCTGCAGGGTCCGCTGCGCAACTGGGCCGACGATCTGCTCGCTGAAGACCGGCTGCAGCGCGAGGGCTTCTTCGACGTCGACGAGGTACGCCGTCTGTGGAGCGAGACGCGGAGCGGCCGGCGGCGCTGGCATTACCATGTCTGGGACATATTGATGTTCCAGGCGTGGCTCGACGCGCAGCGGGCGAATTGAGCGCGGCGCGATGCTGAAACGCGGGTTCGACCTGGTGATGTCGGCGCTGCTGTTGGTACCGGCGGTCTTCGTCTGCCTTCTCGCGGCGCTGTTTTCGGGGCTGGAGTTCCGCGCCAACCCGCTGTTCGTGCAATGGCGCGTCGGCCGCGATCAGCGACCATTTCGCCTCTACAAGATCCGCACGATGGCGCCGACGACCGGAGACCGTCCGTCGCACGAAGTCGCGGTCACGCGCATTTCGTGGTCCAGCGCGCTGATCCGCAAGCTGAAGCTCGACGAATTACCGCAGCTCATTTGCGTGCTGCGCGGCGACATGAGTCTGGTCGGTCCGCGGCCGTGCCTCCCGATTCAGCACGAACTGATCGATGCGCGCGAGCGTCATGGCGTATTTCGCGTCCGGCCCGGGGTGACTGGGCTGGCGCAGGTGCAGGGGGTCGATATGTCGGAGCCTGAGCGACTTGCGGCGATCGACGGCGAATATGTCGCGAACCAGAGCCTCGCGGGCGATATACGGATCCTGCTCCACACATTCGGCGGCGGCGGCCGCGGAGACGCCGCGAAGCGTTAAGGCGCGACCGCACGCTCGATCAGCGAATCCGCGGGGACGGGCCAATCGAGTGGACAGTCCTTGGCGAAACGCTCTCCCGAAAAGGCGGCGTCGCCGAACAGGCTGTCGCCGCGCTGGCCGATGAGCCGTCGCAGGAGCCCGCGTCCGACCCCGCCGATCGAAAACACCCGGGGCTTGCGGCCAAGCGCGCGCGATATGCGCGCATAGAATTCGGCGGTCGAAATCGGCGCGGAGTCGGTGACGATATAGGGTCCCGCGAGACCGGCTTTAGCGGCCGCGAGCAGCGCGGCGGCGAAATTGTCGACGTGGACGATACTGCGCCGGTTGTTCATGCCGCCGACCGGCAGCGGCAGGCCGCGCCGCGCCGCCGCACGCAGCATTGCAAAGGGGCCGCCCGCGTCGGCTCCGATGAGGATCGGCGGGCGTAGGATCGTAAGCCGCGTTGCGGGATGACAGGACGCGAGGTGCAAAAGTCTGTCGTCACCACGACGTTTGCTGATCCCGTAGGGTGTCGTCGGCCGGCCCCGATACTCGTCGGACACCGTCTCTCCGGCGCGCGTCACACCGGTCAAGGCGGCAACGCTGCTGACATGGACAAAGGCCGGAACGCTGGCAGCGGCGGCGGCGAGAAACAAGCTTTCGGGCAGCGCGACATTGGCGTCCTCGGCTGCGGGCCCGATTCCGCTCTTTTCACCGGCGCAGTTTATCAGCACATCGCATCCGGCAAGTTTTTGCCCAAGCGTCGCGGCATCCTCAGTACGCCCGAGCGGCACCATGCCGACATCTTTCGCCGCAAGACGACCGACCAGATGTCGTCCGAGAAAGCCCGTGGCGCCGGCGACCGCAATACGCATTATCTTTCATACCCTTGCAACGAGCCGCGAGTTCGCGTGCCGGCTCAAGTCCGCTCTTGACGCGTCGTGCGGGAAGGCGTCAAGCGGGCGCGCAGGACGAAACGGAAATATGGCCAGAATTCTGATCAACGGGTCCCACGCCCACTATCTCTACAACTTCCGGTCTGCGCTCGCCGAGGAGATGATCCGACGGGGGCACGAGGTGCATGTAGCGTCGCCCGAATTGCGAGGCGAATTCGCCGACCATTTCCGGCGGATGGGAGCAATCCCGCACGATATCGCGCTCAAGCGGACCAAGGTCTCGTTCACCGGCGACATTCTCTATTACCGCAGCATGGTCCGACTGATCCGCGAGCAGCGGATCGATTTCGTGCTCAACTATACGATCAAGCCCAATATTTGGGGCAGCCTCGCCGCGCAAAAGGCGGGCGCACGGTCGGCGAGTATGGTGACGGGCCTTGGCTTCGCTTTCATCGAGCGGAGCGGCGTGATTCGCAAACTGACGCAGAAAATCGCGCAGGGTCTGTACCGGCTGGCGACCAATGCCAACATCCATGTCATTTTCCAGAACCCCGACGATCGCGACGATTTCATCGCGGCGGGTTGCCTGAACGAAACCGCGAAGGTGGTGATGGTCAACGGATCGGGGATCAATCTCGATCAGTTCGCGCTGACCGCGCTCCCCGATCGACCGGTGTTCCTGACGATCGCGCGGCTGCTTCACAGCAAAGGGCTCTATGAGCTAGCCGAGGCAAGTCGGGCCGTGCGGGCAGCGGTTCCGGGCACGCGGATACGGATCGCCGGAATGCTAGATACCGGGCCAGATGCGGTGACGCGCGCCGAGCTCGACGAATGGATCGCCGACGGGATCGAATATCTCGGCCTGCTCGACGACGTCCGGCCCGCACTCGCCGAGGCGTCGGTCTTCGTTTTGCCGTCCTGGCGCGAAGGTACGCCGCGCACTGTGCTGGAGGCGATGGCCATGGGTCGGCCGATCGTCACGACCGACGCGCCCGGCTGCCGCGAAACGACGGTCGACGGGCTCAACGGCCGGCTGGTGCCCTTGAAAGATCCCGACGCGCTGGCGCGGGCGATGATCGAGCTGGGATCGGATGCAGGGCTTCGCGAGCGCATGGGCGCTGCAAGCCGCAAGATCGCGCAGGATAAATATGACGTCCATCAGGTGAACGCCCGGCTGCTCGATCAGATTGGGCTTTAAGCGCTGATCTTTCCGGTCTTCTCGGGTGCGAATTCGGGAACGAGTCGCGCGATGATCCGAACTGCCGCATCGGCATCGCCGAACTGGCGGATCGCTCCGTCGAGCTGGGCGAGCGCCTGCTCAAGGTCGGCCCAAGGCCACAGGATTTCACGCGCGCGCATGATTCGGGGATGATTCGTTGACTGCGGATTGTCGCCGATCAGCAACTCCTCATAGAGCTTTTCGCCGGGCCGCAGGCCGGTTTCTACGATCTCGATATCACCGTCGGGATTGTCGCTGTCACGGATCGAAAGTCCCGACAGGCGAATCATGGTGCGGGCAAGCTCGATGATCTTCACCGGCTGGCCCATATCGAGCACGAACACTTCGCCGCCCTTCGCCATCGCGCTCGCCTGTATGACGAGCTGCGCGGCTTCGGGGATCGTCATGAAATAGCGGGTGATCTCGCGGTCGGTGACGGTGACCGGGCCGCCGGCGGCAATCTGCGCCTTGAAGCGAGGGACGACCGACCCACTCGAACCGAGGACGTTGCCGAACCGGACCATGCTGAAGATCGTTTTCGAGCCCGGCTGTTCGGCACGCGCCTGAAGGATCAGTTCGCACACGCGCTTCGAGGCACCCATGATGTTCGTCGGGCGCACCGCCTTGTCGGTACTGATCAGGATGAAGTTCGAAACCCCTGCGGCCTCCGCCGCCTCGACGCTGTGAAGCGTCCCCATGATATTGTTGCGCAATCCTGACAGCGGGTTCGCCTCCACGAGCGGCACATGTTTGTAGGCCGCGGCGTGGAAGACCGTATCAGGCCGGTAGTGTCGATAGATGCGCGTCATCGACGAGCGTTCGGACACATTGGCAAGCTCAGGGATCAGCGGGACATCGACGCCAAGCTCTTGCATCAACTCGCCGAGTTCCTGCTCGATCGCGTAAAGCCCGTATTCGGACTGTTCAAGCAGGATCAATCGGGCAGGGCCGCAACGGACAATCTGGCGGCAAAGCTCACTGCCGATCGATCCCCCGGCGCCCGAGATCAACACAGTCTTGCCGACGATCGTCTTGCCCATCAGCAGCTCGTTCGCGGCGACGGTTTCGCGACCGAGCAGCTCCTCAATCTGGATTTCGCGTAGATCGCTTACGGTGATGCTGCCGTCGATAACGTTGGTCAGATTCGGCAGCGAGCGGACATAAATCCCTTCGTTCTGGAGGGTTTCGATAATCTCGCGCCGCCGCGTGCGCGACGCGCTGGGGATCGCAAGCAATACTTCATCCACATGCGTATCGTCGAGCAGACGCTCCAGCCGGGTGGAACCGAAGACGGGCGTACCGTCGAGGCGCTGTCCGTCGAGTCGCAGATCGTCGTCGATGAAGCCTACGAGATGGACCTTCGGTTCGTGTCGCAGCGACAGTGCGAGCTGCTGCCCGGCGCGGCCGGCTCCGTAGACGAGCACACGGCGGGCGTCGACATCGACGACCTTGAGCAGGTCGAGCAGGGCGAAGCGGACAAAGATACGGCTCGACGCCAGCAGCAGGAGGAAGATAATCGGGTGCAGGACGCCTAGTGTGCGAGGTACGTCGTGGATGCGGAAGGTTACGAGGATCGCGACCAGCGGCAGAGTAAGCAGACCGCAGGCGATAACGAGATCGGCAACAGTGCGAGCACCTGAATAGCGGACGAGTGAACGATAGACACCCGCTCTCCAGGCCATGGGATACCATAATGCCAGCGCGATGGCGCTAAAGATCAGGATCGGCCTTGACGCAAGGTCCCAGACGCCGAGCCGCAGCGAAAAGGCGATCACCACCGCTGCGAAGCAGAGCATCCCGTCAACGGCCACCGCCGTGAGCTGGCGCTGACGACGGGGCCGATCAACAATGAAGTTCAGGATGGCGGCGCGAAAATGACGCCAGTATTTATCGTCGGAGATCATCATTTATTGACCAATTTCAGATGAATATCCAACACCTCGAAGCACCCGATAGGTGCTAGCGAGGTTGCGCTCAAGGGAGCAGTTACGCTTCAGCAATCTGAAAGTCCCCGCTCCGGAGGAAAATATTAGGCGCATCGCGAAACACTCTCCGCTCCAAGAACGCAAACTCGGCCCGGATGCATTGGTTCCCGCTGTTAGGCTGTCAGTTATTTTCAAACCCACCCGGATTCTCCGACTGCCACCGCCAACTACTAGCACACATAGCGTCCGCAGCGAGGTAAGCGCGCCACCCGAGCCGGTCGAAAGCCTTTGTCGTTGCGGCAACGCTGCTTGCGACGTCACCTGGTCGACGCGGGGCGATTTCGAGGGCGATGGCGTGGCCGCAGGCGCGCTCGTAGGCGGCGACGAGTTCCTTGACGGTGATGCCGGTACCGGTTCCCACGTTGATCGCCTCGCAGCCGATGGCGCGCCCACTGTAGTCGATCGCCGCGAGATGCGCGGCGGCGAGATCGACGACGTGGATATAGTCGCGCTCGCCGGTGCCGTCACGGGTGTCATAATCGTCGCCGAAGATCGCAAGCTTTTCGCGCCGGCCCACCGCCACCTGCGCGATGAAAGGCATCAGATTATTGGGGATGCCCTGCGGGTCTTCGCCGATCCGGCCCGATTCATGCGCGCCCACGGGATTGAAATAGCGCAGCAGCACCGCCGATGCGTCCGGGGTCGCTTTGGCCCAGTCGCCTATGACACCCTCGGCCATCGCCTTGGTCCGGCCATAGGGGTTGGTGGGGGCGATCGGATGATCCTCGTCGAACGGCAGATAATGTGCCTCGCCATAGACGGTTGCCGATGAGGAGAAGACGATCCGCTTGCACCCGGCCGCATCCATCGCCGCAAGCAGATTCATCGTGCCGCTGACGTTGGTCTGATAATAGAGGAGCGGGAGATCGCTCGATTCCCCGACGGCCTTGAGCCCGGCGAAATGCACGACGGCGTCGGGCGCAAATGTGGTCACCGCATCGCACAGCGCGTCGGCGTCGCGAATGTCTGCTTCGACCAGCCCCATGTCGCGGTTGGTCAATTGCCGCACCCGGTCAAGCGCGACGGGCGAACTGTTCGCGAAATTGTCGAACACGCACACCTCATGCCCCGCCGCCAAAAGCTGAACGAGCGTGTGGCTGCCAATATAGCCGGCACCGCCGGTAACAAACACCTTCACCCATCGCCTCCTTGCACCGCCTGCCTAGCGCTTAGCGCGGCGCGGTCAATTCTGAAGGGCTTAGGCGCCAGAAGCAAAGGGTGCGTTACGTGCTTTGGCTGCGACGAAAATAGAGCGCGCTCGATCCGTCGCTGGCAAAGACGGGCTCGCGGATGAAGAGCGCCGGGACATGCTGCGCAAAAGCATCGTGGGTTGCGGGCGTTAGCGCAGCAAGCTGGCCGCCGCCGATCCACAGCACCGTGTCGGCAAATTGTGCGACCAGCGACAGGTCATGGAGCACCGCGACCACCGTGCGGCCATCGGCGGCAAGCGCGGCGAGGCATTCCATCACGCGATATTGATTGGCGGGATCGAGCGCCGCGACGGGTTCGTCGACGAGCAGGACCGGCGTTTCGGCGGCGAGGACGCGTGCGAGGCAGGCGAGGGCCGCCTCGCCGCCCGACAGGCTGGTAACGCCGCGGTGGGCCAGATCGGTGCAGCCCGTTGCCGCCATTGCGCGGTCGACGGCTGCCTTGTCCTCGGCCGAGAGCCGTCCCGGTGCGGCGCCATAGGCGAAGCGGCCGAGCGCGACCATGTCTGCAACGCTGATGTCCCAGGCGAGTTCGTGCACCTGCGGCAGATAGGCAAGCCGCCGCGCGCGTTCGGCGGGGCGCAGTGAAGTGACGTCGGCGGCGCCCATGCGAATCGTGCCCTGCGCTGGCACGACGCCCGCCACCGCGCGAAGCAGCGTCGATTTGCCTGCGCCATTGGGGCCGACGATCGCGGTCAGCTGCCCCGGGTGGAAGCGGGCACTGATATCGTCGATTAGGGGCGTTCCTTGCGCCTCGACGCGCAGCGCCTCGATGATCAGGTCGTCAGTCATGCGCACCTCCACGGCCGCGGCGCAGCACGATGAGCGTGAAGACGGGCGCGCCCGCGAGCGCGGCGACGACGCCGAGGCGCAGCTCGTTGTCTGTCGGCAGGATGCGCACAACGAGATCGGCAAGCACGAGGAGCAGCGCGCCCAGCCACGCCGACGGCGCCAGTGTCCGCCCCGGATCGTGCCCCGTCCACGGGCGAACCAAATGCGGCGCGACGATCCCGACGAAGCCGACCGCGCCGGCCAGCGCCACCGCAGCGCCGGTCGCGATTCCGGTTCCGGCGACGATCGCGATGCGGGTGCGGCGGACGTCAAGGCCGTGCGCCGCGGCAGCAGTCTCGCCAAGCGTGAGCAGCGACAGGTTCGCGCGCTGGGCGAACAGGAACAGCGCGCCGACGAGGATCAGCGGCGCGGTCATCGCGAGATCGGCGAGCGACCGGTTGGCGACCGACCCGAGCGTCCAGTTGACGAGATCGGAGAGCGAAAAGGGATTGGGCGCGAAGTTGAGGATCAGCGCCATCAGCGCGCCCGCGAGGCTCGAGAGGCCGACGCCGACGAGGATCAGGCTTGCCATGCCTTGTGTCCGCACCGCCGCCGAGGCGAGGAGCAGGGTCGCGAGCGCGGCGCCCGCGATGGCGCCAAGGGGAAGCGCCCAGGGGAAGAGTGCCGCGAGCCCGAAATAGAGCGTCAGCGTCGCCCCGAGCGTCGCCGCCGCCGAGACGCCAAGGATGCCGGGTTCGGCGAGCGGGTTGCGCGTCAGCCCTTGCAGCGCGGCGCCGCATAGGCCGAGCGACGCGCCGACGACCGCGGCGCTGAGCACGCGCGGCAGCCTGATGTCGGCAAGGATGATTGCCGCGGCGGGGTCATGCCCGCCGAGCCAGCCGGCGAGCAGCGATGGCGACACGCCATCGGGGCCGGTTGCGAGCGCGAGCAGCGCGGCGAGCAGCAGCAGCGCGGCAAGGGTCAGGTTGAGGCGCGTCATCGCATATCCCTTCGCGCATCGGCGAGCGCCCTGACCGCGTGCCCCGTCAACCAATTGCCACACGAGAGCCAGCCACCGGGCACCTCGACATCGCGGGCATGGCGCGTGGCTTCGGCTACGACGGGGTGGCGCGAGGCGGTCCAATAATCCTGCCGATAGCGCGCGCTGTCGAAAAAGGCACGGAACACCAGATCGGGCGGGCGGCGCACCATCGCCTCGATCGGCAGACTGCCCCAGCCGGGGCGGGTGCGATAGGGGGTGAAGCCCGCCGCCGCCATGACCTCCGCGACCAGCGAGCCCGGACCGGTCGTCACATCGCCCGGGGTAATGTAGAGCGCGGTTCCCGCGTGCCCGCCGCCTCGGCGCGCGGCGGCGACCTCGGCATCGAAGGCCTTGACCAGCCCCGCGGCGCGCGGGTCGGCGCCGAGCGCCTCGCCTGCCTGGAGCATCTGGCTTCGGACATCGGCGAGCGTGCCGGCATAGCCGAGCTGCACGACCTTTATCCCCATCGCCTCAAGCTGGCGGTCGAGCTTCGCGCTGCCGCCATAGGAGCGCACGACGACCGCGGGGCGCAGCATCGCAATATCCTCGAGCTGCGGGCGCAGCCGCGGCAGACCCGCGGCGCGCGGCGCGGCAAAGGCGCTGTCGCTCGCCGCCTCGAAGGAAACGGCGCGGATGCGCTCCCGGGGCACGAGCCCGAGGAGCATCTGGTCGGCGCAATAATCGATGCTGACGATGCCGTGAAGGGCGGGGAGCGGCCCGCGCGGCTGGCAGGCCGAAAGGGCCGCCAGCATCGCAAGGGCCGCTCCCGCGCGCATCAGAAAGCCCAGCGGACCCCGACATAGGCCGAGCGGCCCACAGTGCCATAGCCCGCCACAGTCTGATAATCGGTGTCGAACAGATTTTCGATGCGGCCATAGACTTCGATTCCGGCAACGAGCGGGTAGCTTGCGCGCAGATCGACCAGCCAATAATCGTCCAGCGTCACATTGTTCGCGCGATCGTCGAAGCTTTTGCCCGCATAGCGCGCGGCGACCGACAGGTCGGCGCCAGCAAAGGCGCCGCCGGGCGTCCAGCCGAGTTCGGCATTGGCAAGATGCTTGGGGCGCCGCGCCAGCCGGTTGCCCTCGTAGACCGAACCGGGGGTGCGGTCGGTGGCGACGACGAGGCTGTAGTTGGCGCTGAAGCGCAGTCCCGGCGACAGCTGTACCGCGCCTTCGACCTCGACCCCTTGGCCGCGCGCGCGGTTGATATTGTCGTAGGTGCCGAAAGGACGGTTGCCCGTCGCGCAGATGGGGGGCAGGGGATTGGGGCCGGCGGGGCAGCTCACGAAATCGATAAGATTGCGCGTGTCGCGGCGATACCAGGCGATGTCGATGACCGCGCTCGGAGCGGCAGCGATGCGCACCCCGACTTCATAGGCGCGGGCGCGTTCGGGCTGCAGATCGGGATTGCCATAGGCGCCTGCGGTGTCCGAAAGCTGGAACAGCGTCGGCGCCTTGAAGCCTTCGCGGTAGCTCGCGCGCAGCGCGACATGATCGCCGAGCTTCTGCCCCGCATCGAAGGCGAGGCTGGTCGCGCCGCCAAAGTCGCGGTGATCGTCGCGGCGCACCCCCGCGGTCAGCGACAGCGTCTGGGTCGGCTTGCCGACGATCATCGCCCAAAGTCCCGTGGTCGCGGTGCGGCCGCGGTCGCTCGAAAAGGCGTCGGCGGTCAGCGAGCGCGTCCATTCGCGCTCGGCGCCCGCGATCAGCCGCACTTGCTGTCCGCTCGCGTTGCCCGCGGTCAGCCAGTCGATGCTGTACGAAAGCCGCTCGCTGCGTCCGCGCGCCTTGAAGCTCGGATCGCTGCCGGCCGCCGGGTCGTAATTGTCGCGGTTGATGTCGGCAAAGCCGAAGGCGAGCTTGTGCGAAAAGCCGGTCGTGCTCGCGTTGCCGCCCGGGCGGTGTTCGACCGAGACGGCGGCATAATGCTCGCGCGTCTTTTGATATTCGGCGGTGTCGCCGAAGCTGTAGGTCGGCGGCGCGAAGCCGTCGAGATCGACGCGGCTGTCGGCGTAAAGGCCGAAGGCGCGGACGGTCAGCGTATTGCCGATCACGGTCCGGTTGGTGAGGTTGAGCGCATATTGGCGGTAGCCGTCGCGTTCGATGCCGACCGCGGCATTGCTGATCCCGTCGGTGCGGACATAGCCGCCGCCGAGGCCGAATTGCGACGCGCCGAGGTCGGCGCGGAACTGGCCGTTGACCCGCGCCGTATCGCGCGCGCCATATTCGGCGCCGATCCGGCCGCTTGTCGCGCCGCCGACCGCGCCGGGCTCGGTGGTCGAGATGGCGACGACCCCGCCGATCGCCTGGCTGCCCCACGGCAGGCTGTTCGCGCCGCGCAGCACCTCGATGCGGTCGATCGCGCCGAGCATCAGATTGGCGAAGTCGAAGCCGCCGCCCGGCGAGGAGGGGTCGCCGACGCGCACCCCGTCGATGACGACGAGCGTCTGTTCGCCCTCGGCGCCGCGGATGCGCACATTCGATACGCTGCCGAGCGTGCCATATTGGGTGATGCTGACCCCGGGCAACCGCGCGATCAAATCGGCGGCGGTGCCGTTCTGGGCGCGGCGGATGGCGGCGGCGTCGATGATCGAGACCGAGGCGTTGCTTTGGTCGGCGCCGAGCAGATCGCCGACGACGGTGATCGTCGAACCATCGGGATCAGCGTCCTGCGCCCATGCGGGCGAGGCTGCGGCAACGGCCACGAGCGACAAGGTGGATTTCCAGAAAAATGACTTCACGAGTACCTCCAGCGTAACGGCTTGCCGTCACGCGAGGATCCTCGCCTGCGCCCGGTACACCCCGCCCGCGTGCAGATAACGGCGACGCCCTGGCAGGTCTCCTGGCTCGCCGGGTCAGCGGTGGGATGCGGCCTTCCCGGAAGACAAGCTTCCAGTGGCATGATTGCATCCACCTCGCCGGACTACAGTTGCGGGGGCAGCGCCGGATCGACCGGTCTTCCCTTTTCATGCCTGTTTCCAGGCAACCCGAGGTCACGGTGCGGGCCGCTAGCAAAAGCGGAAGCGCGCTGCAATCGCCAATTCGCAGGCCGGGGTTGGACCGGCGCGCCGTGTTTCAGGTGAAGTCGGGGTTGGCCGCGGCCGGCTCGATAGCGGGCTCGGCCGGGACTTTCCTGTCGGCGGCGCCAGAACGGCGGCCGCGAACGGCCCGGGCAACGAGGAGGGTCGCGAGCGGCCAGACGATCGTGTGGAACAGGTCCATACGCGTGTCGGGCCAGTTCCAGTTGCCGAGATTGATCCGGTCGAGCACTTCGTTGCCGCAGGCGGCGATGATGACGATGCCCAGCGGCAATATGTCATCCAGGCCCCGGCGCATCACGAGCGCTGTCGCGAGGAAGATGAGCATTCCCGCATGCAAGTGCAGCATCGCATCGGGGAGGCCTGTCGTCGCGCCGATATCGAGAATGAGGCCGTGATAATCGGCGGCGGCTTGCTGCAGAATTTGCATTGATCTCTTTCAAATTGCGCGGAATTTCGAATCGGGCTGCTGCCCCTTGCCGCGCGCTGTCTGAACCTTGCTTGTATGCGTCGAGCTTGCGCGCATTGGCAGAAAAGTTGAAGGCCCCGCCATCCGGCGGGGCCTTCGAGGCTGGTGCAGTCCTATCCACTGGAGGTGCCCGGCCCTTGTTCAAACTTCGATCGGCAAGAGCTTTTTCACCGCTACAAATATTTGTCAACGAACGATAATTTATTTCGAGCCAAATTGGATGCTATTATGCATTCGTCGATCGACGAGGATTCAGCATCGCTTTCGCTGACGCGGAAATGGACTCCGTTTCAATATACTATCTTTTTGGCGATCACTGGCTGTGCTTTTGCAACTCGCTGCAAGGATTGAAATCCGCTGCGCGGCGAGTGGACGCTGCTTCGCGATATATCGCGTGGGGCGACGGATGCTGGCGTTCATCCTGTATTGGTCCGGGTTGCAATCGTTGGCGCTTCGACCGACATTGCTACCCTAGGATCCTGACCCTAGGGAGCCGGCCATGGATTTTGCGTTCGACAATAGTTTTCACGACGCCATGCCGGGCTTTTATGCGCCCGCGGAGGCGGCGAAGCCGTCGGCGCCGAAGCTGTTGATCTTCAACCATGCGCTTGCCGAACGGTTGGGGATCGATGCGGCGGGCGTGAGCGATGCGCAGCTCGCCCGGATCTTTTCGGGCGAGGAAATGCCCGGCGGCGCCAACCCGTTGGCGCTCGCCTATGCGGGGCATCAGTTCGGGCATTTCTCGCCGCAACTGGGCGACGGCCGCGCGCTGCTGCTCGGCGAGATCGTCGCCCCCGACGGGGCGCGGTTCGACGTCCAGCTCAAAGGCTCGGGGCCGACGCCCTTTTCGCGCAACGGTGACGGCAAGGCCGCGATCGGTCCCGTGCTGCGCGAGTTCCTCGTGTCCGAGGCGATGGCGGCGATGGGCGTCGCAACGACGCGCGCGCTCGCCGCGGTGGCCACCGGCGATCGCGTCCAGCGTGAGCAGGCACACCCCGGCGCCGTGCTGACGCGCATCGCGAGCAGCCATATCCGCGTCGGCACCTTTCAGTTCTTCGCCGCGCATTTCGGCGCCGACCATGTCGCGCAACTGTCGGACTATGCCGTGCGCCGCCATTTTCCCGAGCTTGCCGAGGCGGCCAATCCGCATCTGGCGCTGCTCGACCGGGTGATCGGCCTGCAGTGCGATCTCGTCGCAAGCTGGCTCGGCGTCGGCTTCATCCACGGGGTGATGAACACCGACAATGTCGCGATCAGCGGCGAGACGATCGACTATGGCCCCTGCGCCTTCATGGACCGCTTTGCGGTGAACACCGTCTTCAGCTCGATCGACGCGAACGGACGCTATTCCTATGGCCGCCAGCCGCAAATCTTGCACTGGAACATGGCGCGCTTCGCCGAGGCGCTGCTTCCGGCGATCCATGCGGTCGAGCCCGGCGATGTCGAAGAGGCGAAGGCGCTTGCCAACGCCATTCCCGAACGCTTTCGCGCGGCCTGGTTTGCGCGGATGCGCGCGAAGCTCGGGCTGACGCAGCCGGGCGAGGGCGATGCGGAGCTGATCGACGGCTTGTTCGATCAGCTAGAGGCGCATCAGGTCGATTTCACGCTGTTCTTCCGTGCGCTCGCCATGCTGCTTCGCGGCGAGGGCGATATGTTGCAGGCGCTGCTCCCGGCGCCCGATGCCATGGCGCCGTGGATCGCCGAATGGTGGGCGCTGATCGAGCGCGAGCCCGCAGGGCCGCTTGAATGCGCCGACGCGATGGACCGGGTCAACCCGCTCTATATCCCGCGCAATCATCTGGTCGAGGCGGCGCTCGCCGGCGCCGAGGCCGGCGATATGACGGCGTGGCTCGAACTGCTCGATGTCGTGCGTCAGCCGTTCGTGCCGCGGGGCGAGTGGGAGGCTTTTGCCCACCCGGCGCCCGAAGGCTTCGGACCCTATACGACCTTTTGCGGAACCTGACCGGCGTGCCGGCCGCTGTTGAGCGGTCGCCCGGCACTTGCTAGAGCGGCCGCCAACCCAATCGAGGATCGCATCTTTGTCCCAGACTGAATCGGCGGCGACCAGCTCGCCCAAAATCACCGTGGTCGGTACCGGCTATGTCGGCATATCGAACGCGGTGCTGCTCGCGCAGCGCAACCGCGTCGTCGCGCTCGATATCGATCAGCAGAAGGTCGGCCTCATCAACGCCCGGACCTCGCCGATCGCCGATCCGGAGATCGAGGAGTATCTGGCGAACCGTCCGCTCGACCTGGTCGCGACGACCGACAAGCAGGACGCCTATCGCGACAGCGATTTCGTGATCGTCGCGACGCCCACCGACTATGATCCGGACAATAATTATTTCAACACGAGCACGGTCGAAGCGGTCATCGCCGATGCGCTGGCGCTCGCGCCGCGCGCGCTGATCGTTATCAAATCGACGATTCCGGTCGGCTTCACCGACCGCATGCGCGCCGAATTCGGCAGCGACAATATCGTCTTCTCGCCCGAATTCCTGCGCGAAGGGCGCGCGCTTTACGACAATCTCTATCCCTCGCGGATCATCGTCGGCGACACGAACCCGCGCGCCGCCGATTTCGCGCGGCTGCTCGAGCAGGCGTCGCTCAAGGACAAGACCGATGTGCTGCAAACGGGCAATACCGAGGCCGAGGCGATCAAGCTGTTCGCCAACACCTATCTTGCGATGCGCGTCGCCTTCTTCAACGAACTCGATACCTATGCCGCGATGCACGGTATCGACAGCCGACAGGTGATCGACGGGGTGGGGCTCGACCCCAGGATCGGGCAATTCTACAATAACCCGTCCTTCGGCTATGGCGGCTATTGCCTGCCCAAGGATACCAAGCAGCTGCTTGCCAATTATCAGGATGTGCCGCAGAATTTGATCCAGGCGATCGTTGCATCGAACACCACGCGCAAGGATTTCATCGCCGCCGAGGTCGTGCGCCGCAAACCGCGTGTCGTCGGCATCCACCGGCTTGCAATGAAGGCGGGATCCGACAATTTCCGCGCGAGCAGCATCCTGGGCGTGATGAAGCGCGTCAAGGCCAAGGGGATCGAGGTTATCGTCTATGAACCGCTGATCGAGGAGGATCGGCTGTTCAACTCGCGGGTCGTGCGCGATCTTGATGCCTTCAAGGCCGAGGCCGACGTGATCATCGCCAATCGCGTCGCCGACGAACTCGCCGATGTGGCCGACAAGGTCTACAGCCGCGATCTGTTCGGCGCCGATAGCTGAGCGGTTGCCACGGGGCCGCCTTTTCGACGGACCGAGCCGGTTTCCCCGAAAACCGGGTTGCGTGCGTGCGGCAGGCAAGCCACAAGTGCGCATCGGTTGTGGACAGATGGCCAGCGAAAAAAAGCGTCACGAATTGAACGGCTTTGGCGTCGATGCTCGGCGGCGGTGGGGACTATTGTCCGCGTCGCTGCTCTCGCTCGCCTGCGCCAATGCGGTCGCGGCGCAGGAGCGCGAACCGGCCGCGCCGCCGGCTGCAGAGGCTGCGACCGCGGAGCCCGCTGCGGCCGATGCGCCTCTGCCTGACGATGATGCCCCGATCGCGAGCCCATCGCCGCCGCCCGAAGGGGTCGTCTTGCCCGAGGTGGCGCCGATCATTCCCGATGACGAATTCAGGAAGGCGATCCCTCCGATCAGTGCGGAGGATGATCCCGAACTCGACAAGCCGCTCGAATCGATTGCCGATTTCGAAAAGCGCGTCGCCGATGCGGCGAAGCAGAAGGCGAACGGTACCGCCGACGCCGTGCCGCAGGTCGATGGCACGCCCGTTCCCGCGCTCGCCGACGGGCAGACGGTCGAGCCGATCGGCGATGCGCCGATAACCGATGCCGAGCTCGCTGCGCCCTTGCCGCCGCTCGAAAGCTTTGACGTTCAGCCCGTCCAGTTCGTCGATGCCGAGCCCGAGGGCGAGAACCGGCAGGTCGCCTATTCGGTGCAGGTCAATGGTCTTGCCGCAGCCGACGACAGCACCGATGCCGACCTCTCGGGGTTGTTCGGCGACCTCTCGGCGCTCTATGACGGCGATGGCAAGGCCGACAATTTCGCGATGCTGCGCGCCCGGCTGAGCAACGATGCCGAGCTGATGCAGCGCATCTTGTCGTCCGAAGGCTATTATGACGGCAGCGTCGATACGCGTATCGATCGCGCCGGCCGCGAGCGCGGGCAGCCGGTTTCCGCGGTGATCGATGTAAAGCCGGGTCCGCGCTACAGCTTTTCGGACATCATCCTCGATGCCAAGCCGACGGTGCCGCCGGGGCTGATCGCCGACAATTTTCCGCTCGCCGTCGGCGAGCCGATCGTCGCCGAACGGGTTCAGGGCGCCGAAGCGGCGATCTCGCTCAAACTTCCCGAGGAAGGCTATCCATTCGCCAAGGTCGGCCAGCGCGACATCCTGCTCGATGGCGACAAGGCAACGGGCGTCTACACGCTGCCGATCAACATCGGCCCGCGCGCCCGTTTCGGCGGCTTTGCGAGTAGCGGCGAGGAGGCCTTTGGCGCCGACCATGTCGCGATCATGGCACGGTTCAAGCGCGGCGATCTCTACGACAGCCGCAAGGTCGACGATCTGCGGCAGGCGCTGGTCGCCACCGGCCTGTTCGCGACCGTGTCGGTCGAGCCGCAGGCGACGGGCGAGAGCGCGGGCGACGATACCGAATATGTGACGATGCTGGTCAACCAGCAGGCGGGACCGCCGCGCACGCTCGCCGCCAGTGCCGGCTATGGCACCGGCGAGGGGATTCGCGTCGAAGGAAGCTGGACCCACCGCAATCTCTTTCCGCCTGAAGGCGCGTTGATCGTGCGCGGCGTCGCGGGGACGCAGGAGCAGGGGCTGGGGGTCACCTTCCGCCGGTCGAATGCGGGGCGGCGGGATCGCACCTTTGAACTGGTCGGTGAGGCGACGCGGAGCAATTATAACGCGTTCGAGGCGCTGACGGGGCGCATTGCGGCGCGGGTCAGCTATGATTCGACGCCGATCTGGCAGAAAAAGCTGACCTATGCCTATGGCGTGCAGCTTATCGCGACGAGCGAGGATGATTACAGTTTCCTGCTCGCCGATCGCGAACGCGACCTATATTATATCGTCGGCCTGACCGGACAGATCGGGATCGATCGCACCAACAGCCTGCTCGATCCGACCAAGGGATTTCGCGTCACCACGCTGATCGAGCCCGAAGGGTCGATGAGCGGGCGCTTCTCGCCCTATGCGCGCGCGCGCGTCGATGTCAGCGGCTATTATCCGGTGGCCGAGAATATCGTGCTCGCGGGCCGCGTGCGCGTTGGCTCGATCCTGGGCGCCGCGCGCGAGCGGCTGGCGCCGTCGCGGCGCTTCTATGCCGGCGGCGGCGGGTCGGTGCGCGGTTTCGGCTATCAACAGCTTGGCCCCAAGGATCCCAACAACGATCCGATCGGTGGGCGCAGCGTCAACGAAGCGGCGTTCGAGGCGCGCTACCGGTTCGGTAATTTCGGGATCGTCGGCTTCGTCGATGCGGGACAGGTCTATACCGGATCGACCCCCGATTTTTCGAACCTGCGCTTCGGCGCCGGCATCGGCGGCCGCTTTTACACCAATTTCGGCCCGATGCGGCTCGACGTCGCGACGCCGATCGACCGCAAGCCGGGTGAATCGCGGATCAGCGTCTATGTCTCGATCGGGCAGGCTTTCTGATGGCCGGGGGCGCAGCCGAGCCGATGGAGGACACGCCGCCGCAGCGGAGCAATCCATGGCCGCGCCGCGTGCTGCGCTGGACGGGGATCGTCGTCGGCGGGCTGCTCGCGCTGATCGCATTGTTCGTCGTCGGTCTCAACAGCGACGCCGGGCGCCGCTTTGTCGTCACCCAGATCGAGAAATATGAATTTTCGAACGGGATGAAGATCGGCATCGGCCGGCTCGACGGATCGCTCTATGGCGCGATGGTGGTGCGTGATTTCACGCTGTCCGATCCGAAGGGCGTGTTCCTGCGCTCGCCCGAGGTCAGGATCGACTGGCGGCCCTTTGCCTATCTGAAGAGCCATGTCGATGTCCGTTCGGCGACCGCCTCGACGATCGTGCTGCAACGGCTGCCCGCCTTCCGTCCGACGCCCGACACCGGCGAACCCCTGCTTCCCGACCTCGATATTGACATCGGGCGGCTGCGCGTCGACCGGTTCGTCGTCGAGCCTGCGGTGACAGGAGCGCGGCAGGAACTCCGCATCGATGGCAAGGTCGCGATCGCCGACCGGCGCGCGCAGGTGACGGCGAAGGCCGAAACCATCGGCGGCAAGGCGAAGGGCGACCGGCTCGCGCTGCTGCTCGACGCGGTGCCCGAAAAGAACCGACTGGCGCTGACGCTCGACGTCAACGCGCCTGCGGACGGGGTGCTGGCGGCGCTCGGCGGGTTCAAGGAGCCGCTGACGGCCAAGCTCGCCGGCCGCGGCGACTGGACGCGCTGGGACGGGCGCCTCGACGCGACGCTGGGCGCGGCGCCGCTTGCCGGGCTGGCGCTGAGCGCGCGCGACGGCACGTTCGCGGTCAAGGGTACGACGCAGGCGGCGCGCCTGTTCGCGGGCACGCCGGCGGCGCTGCTCGGCCGCGAGACGGCGGTCGATGTCACGGCGCGGCTCGCCCAGCGCAAGGCCGATCTCGACGGTCGGGTTTCGTCCGATGCGATGCGGCTCGGGATCAGCGGCGGCCTCGATCTCGGCGCCAATCGTTACGATGGCCTGCAACTGGCGTTCGTGCTGCTGCGCCCCGCCGCGATCGCGCCGGCGCTTCGGGCGAGCGGCGGCCGGGCGTCGGCGCGGCTCGATGGCGCATTTGCGACGCCGACGGTCGCGTATCGCGTCGATGCGGCGAGCCTTGCGGTCAATGATATCGTCGTCGAGGCGCTGAACCTGTCGGGCAAGGCGCGCGTCGATGCCGACCAGATCGTCATCCCGGTGACGGGCCGCGCGGCGCGTATCCGCGGGCTCGATACGGTAGCGGGCGGAACGCTCGTCGCGGTGCGGCTCGACGGCGATCTTGCCTATAAGAACGGGCGGCTGCTCAGCGATAACCTCCGCCTGCGGTCGCCGCGCATCGACTCCAAGGCGATCATCGTCGCCGACCTCAACCGCGGCTTCTACACCGGCGCCATCGACGGGCGGGTCAATAATTACCGCATCGAAAGCGTCGGCATCTTCGACATCGGCACCGATGTCGACCTGAAGCGTGTCGGTACCGACGGGTTCGAGATTGCCGGCCGCATTCGCGCGCGATCGACCCAATTGTTCAATTCGGGCGTTCGCGACCTGCTCGGCGGCAATGCCGTGGCGACGAGCGACATTCGCTATGGCACCGACGGCATCGTGCGGTTCGCCAATCTGCGCCTCACCGCGCCGCGGCTGCGCGTCACGAGCGGGCAGGGCAGCTATGCGCCGAACGGCCAGCTCCAGCTCGCGGCGCGCGCCAATTCGGTCGATTACGGGCCGCTTGGCGTCGAGGTGGCGGGCACGATCAGCGACCCGCGCGCGACGCTGCGCGCCGAGCGCCCTGGCCTCGGCATCGGCCTTGCAAATCTGGAGGCGCGGTTGACGGGCGCCCCCAACGGATACCGGCTCGCGGCGAAGGGGGAGACGGATTACGGTCCGCTGACCGCCGATGTCGTCCTGCTGACCGCCGCCGGGCCGCTGACCATCGATGTCGAACGCGCCGACCTGTCGGGTATCGGCTTCAAGGGACGGCTGCAGCAAAGCGCGGCGGGGCCTTTCGTCGGCCGGCTCGACGCATCGGGGCAGGGGCTGGGCGGGATCGTGCGGCTGAGCGCCGACGGTCAATATCAGGCGGTCGCGGCGAACATCCGCGCGAATAATGTGGTGCTGCCCGGCGCCGCGCGGCTCGCGGTCGGCAGCGCGATCGTCGATGCCGACATGATCCTTTACGACAAGCCGCGGATCATCGCCGACATCCAGCTCGCCGACACGCGCATCCGCGATTATGACATTGCGGTCGGGCGGGTGAAGATCGACTATCGCGACGGGCGCGGCAAGGCGCAGGCGCTGGTTGAGGGGACGAGCGGCGTGCCGTTCCGCATCGCCGCGAATGCCGATCTGACACCCGAGCTGTGGCGCGCATCGGTGCAGGGCCGCGCCAGCGGCATCAACTTCCGCACCGCGTCGCCGGCGCGCATCGTGCCGCATACCGACGATTATGAACTGCTGCCGACAACCATCGACCTCGGCCGCGGCAGCAGCGCGCGCCTCGCGGGGCGCTTCGGCAAGGGCGTCGTCCTCCAGAGCCGCCTTGAGCGCGCCAATATGACGATCCTCAACGCCGTCTATCCGGGACTGGGGCTCGGCGGGCGCGCGACCGGCAGCCTCGACTTCGCGCAGGAAAATTCCGACGCTTTCCCGCGTGCCGACGCGCGGCTGACGATCAACGATTTCACGCGCACGACCGCGGCGGCGGTCAGCCAGCCGGTCGACGTCAATTTCGCGGGTAAGCTGCTCGCCGACGGAGGTGAATTGCGCGCCGTGGTGCGCAAGCGCGGCAGCGTGATCGGACGGCTGCAGGCGTCGCTGCGCCCGCTCGGGCCGGGCGCGGGCGACTGGATGACGCGCCTGCGCGCCGCACCGCTCGGCGGCGGGCTGCGTTATAATGGTCCCGCCGACACGCTCTATTCCTTCGTCGGTCCCGCCGATCAGGGGCTCGCGGGCCCGGTTGCGGTGGCGGCGGACTTCAGTTGCCAGCTTGCCGATCCCTGTCTGCAGGGCGTGCTCAAGGGCAATGGCATGACCTATGAGAACCAGACCTATGGCACCAAGCTGACCGACATGGTGGTCAGCGGCCGCTTCACCGGAAACCGGCTCGAAATCGATCAGCTTACCGCCAAGGCCGGCACCGGAAGCGTCGCGGCAAAAGGCTATGTCAGCCTGTCGTCGGCCGATGGTTATCCGATGAACATCGTCGCCACGCTCGACAATGCGCGGCTGGCGCGCAGCGAGAATATCGGCGCGCGCGCGACCGGCACGCTGACCCTCACAAAAGCAGCGGGAGAGGCAGCGCTGCTGTCGGGCGACCTGCGCCTGCCCGAAACGCGCTATCGCATCGTGCGCGAGGGCGCGGCGAGCGTTCCCGTGCTCACCGGCGTGCGCCGCAAGCCGCCGAGTGGGCGCCGCCGGATCAGCGGCGACGGGCTGGCGGCGGTCGGCGGCAGCCTGTTCGACCTGATCCGGCTCGACATCCGCCTGCGCGCCGGCGAACAGATTTATGTGACCGGCATGGGGCTCGAATCCGAATGGCAGGCCGACGTCACCTTGAAGGGAACCACCGTCGCGCCGCGCGTGACCGGCGAGATCGAACTGGTGCGCGGCACGCTCGATTTCGCGGGGCGCTCGTTCAACCTCGAACAGGGCAAGGTGACCTTCCCCACCGGCGATGCCTATGATCCCGCGATCAACCTCCTCGCCACCGACACTTTCGACAATGTGACCGTCAATGTCGCGGTGACCGGGCGCGCGAGCAACCCGCAGGTCGCCTTTTCGAGCGTGCCCGGACTGCCGCAGGACGAAATCGTCTCGCGCATCCTGTTCGGCGATTCGATCACCTCGCTGTCGCCGCTCCAGGCGGTGCAACTCGCGGCGTCGCTCAACACACTGCGCGGCGGTGGCGGGGGGCTCAGCCCGCTCGGCGCGCTCCAGTCGGCGGCGGGGATCGACCGCCTGCGCATTCTGGGGCCCGACGATACGACCGGACGCGGCACCGCGCTGGCGGCAGGGCAATATATCTCGAAGGACATCTATCTTGAGGTCATCACCGATGCGCGCGGTTATACCGCGACGCAGCTCGAGATCAGCCTGACGCGCGCGCTGTCGATCCTGAGCCAGGCGGGCGGTTCGGGGCAATCGAACTTCTCCGTCCGCTACCGCAAGGATTATTGATGCACCGCGCGCTGATGCTCTTGCCGCTGTTCGCGCTGGCGGCGTGCAAACAGCCGCCCGATTTCGACCAGCGGTACGACAAGGCTGCATCCGACATCGAAGCGCGCGCGCGGGCGATGGACAAGGATCTGTCGGAGGCGGACAAGGCCGCCGCCGCGGCCGCGCCGGGCAATGGTTCGCAGACGAAGGGCTTGCCAGCCGCCTCGACCGCGTCTAACGCACCCCCGTCATCTGGGGAGTAGCCAGCCGTCCTGCCGGACGGGCCGCAGCGTCAACATACTCGGTCGAGAGGCCGTGGCGCCGCGGAAGCGCGAAAGCGTTTGGGCGAGACCAATGGCGTCGCACCTTCGTCCGGGCCGGGCGGCGGGCGCGATCGCTGTTGGAGTTCGCTTGCCGCTCGGCCCCGGAGTAACTCATGGAAGCCTTGTTCACCTCGACCGCGGTCGTCACGCTCGCCGAGATCGGCGACAAGACGCAGCTCCTCGCGATTCTGCTCGCGACGCGCTTCAAACGGCCGCTTCCGATCATCCTCGGCATTTTGGTCGCAACGCTCGCCAATCATGCGCTCGCCGCGCTGCTGGGGGCGCAGGCGGCCGCCTTCCTCGACAGCGATATCTTCCGCTATGTCATTGGCGCCTCGTTCGTCGCGATGGCGGCGTGGACGCTGATTCCGGACAAGTTCGAGGATGATGATGCGCCCAAATCGCATGCGGGCGCGTTCATGACGACGCTCGTCGCCTTCTTCCTCGTCGAGATGGGCGACAAGACGCAGGTCGCGACAATCGCGCTCGGCGCGCGCTTCCACGATGTCTTCACCGTGACGGCGGGTACGACGCTGGGGATGATGATCGCCAATGTGCCCGCAATCTTCCTTGGCCACGAACTGCTCAAGCGCGTCGATCTGAACAAGGTCCGCATGATCGCTGCGGCGCTGTTCCTGGTCATCGGCCTGTGGGTTCTGGCGCAGACCGCGGGACTGTTCGGCGCAGGTTGAACGCCGCGATCAGAACGGCTTGCAGGGCTTGCCGTTGTCGTCGAACCGGGCGGCGAGATCATATTCGCGGCCGTTCCAGCGCAGATAGGGGAAACAGAAGCCGGGAAGGCCGACCTGGATATCGGGATAATTGTCGACGCCGTGGCTTTTGAGGAAGTTTGCGAAGCCCTGGGTGGTCAGCATCACTTTCCAGCTTCCCGCCGGCGTTTTGGTCAGGACGATCGAATTGACGCCGGCCGATCCGTTGCAGAAGATGCCATTGTCGTGGATCATCGCTTCGGGTCGGCCGTCGCCATTGACGTCGCCAATGAAATCGACCTGTGCCTCCGAATGGCCGCTGTCGTCGTCGGTGCAGGCTGTCCAGCGGCCGCCCTTGACCGGCTTGATCTCGGCGGCGCGAAACAGCGCGAGGCGCTCGGTCGCCGGAAGCGCCTTGGCTTCGGGGGTTTGCGAGCCGTCCCAATCGAACAGATAGTCGCGCGAAATCGGCATCGGGCCGCTACGCGGCGGCGCGGCGCTTGCCGGGGCGGCTGCGGCCTTCCCGTCCTGGCTGCACGCCGTCGGCGCGCCGTAGCTGCCGCCCGCGAAATGGCGCGTGCCGGGGCAGGCCGAATAGCGCGCCTCGAGCGTCAGGTCGCGCCAGCCACCGGTACGCGTCTTGGCGAAGCCGACGATGCCATCCTCGGCGATCAGGCGGCGCCAGCGCCCGTCGGTGCCGAGCGTCAGCACCGCGAAATAGGCGCCGGGCTTGCCGTAGCATTTGGGATCGACATCGGCGACATGCGCCTCCGCCCGTCCGTCGCCGTTGAGATCGGCAAAGGCGACGCGCGGGTTCGACGCGCCGCCGCAGCGGTTGATCGCGCGCCCGTTTTCGAACCGGAAGCCCGCAGCTTCGAACAACTGGATGCTCTGTTCCCTGGTCAGGCGCGGCTGCGCCGTATCCTGCGCCGCGCTCTGCGCCGGACCGGCAAGCGGCAGCGCGGCCAGTGACAAACCCAACAGCAACCGGATGTCCGCCATGGTGGTCCCTCCCGTCGGGCCGAAGGCTATCACGAACCGGCCCCGCCTTGCCAACGCAAAACGCCGACGTCTTCTGCCCGGCCTCGCTTGCAATCGGGTGCGGTTTCGCGGAAGGCTGAAAGCGACAAGGCAAGCGACGACCCGCCCGGACGAGGCCGGCGCGCTTCGAGGAGAGGCTTATGGACTTCGATCTGGTCGTGCGCGGCGGGCTGGTTTTCGACGGGAGCGGCACCGCTCCCTTCGTCGGCGACATCGGCCTTCGCGATGGAAAAATCGCCGCAATCGGGCAGATAGCGGGCCGCGGGGTCGAGGAGATCGACGCCAGCGACCGCATCGTTACCCCCGGCTTCATCGACATTCACACCCATTATGACGGGCAGGCGACGTGGGAGACACGCATGGCGCCCTCCTCGAATCATGGCGTGACGACGGTGCTGATGGGCAATTGCGGCGTCGGCTTCGCGCCGTGCCGGCCGCACCAGCGCGACATGCTCGTCAAGCTGATGGAGGGGGTCGAGGATATTCCCGAGGTCGTGATGGTCGACGGGCTGCCATGGAATTGGGAGAGTTTCCCCGACTATCTCGACGCGCTCGATGCGCGCGAACTCGACATCGATATCGCGGCGCAGGTGCCGCATTCGGCGCTGCGCATCTTCGTGATGGGCGAACGCGGCGCGCAGCACGAGGCCCCGACCGCCCACGATCTGGCGCAGATGCGCGCGCTGGTCGCCGATGCCGTCGCCGCCGGAGCCTTCGGGGTCACGACGTCGCGCAACATGATGCACCGGACCAAGGCGGGCGAACTGGCGCCGAGCCTTTATTCCGAGGCCGACGAGCTGCGCGCGCTGATGGACGGCCTTGGCGATGCCGATGCAGGGGTGTTCCAGATCATCCCGGCACCGGCCAATGATGCCGAGAGCGAATTCGCCTTGCTGCGCGCACTTGCCGAACATGGGCGGCGCCCCTTGTCCTTCACCCTGCTTGACGTGCCCAACCAGCCGGGGGCGGGGTGGCGATCGATGCTCGCGGGGCTCGAACAGGCGCGCCGCGACGGGCTGCAGATGCGCGGCCAGGTCGCGCCGCGTCCGGTCGGCATGTTCTTCGGCCTCGACCTCAGCCTCCATCCGTTCAGCTCGCACCCGAGCTACAAGGCGATCGCCGCCCGCCCGCTGGCCGAGCGTGTGGCGGCGATGCGCGATCCGGCCTTCCGCGCGCGTCTGCTCGCCGAGACGGCCGAGGACAGCAATCCGGTGACGCTGGCGCTGATCGATGCGTTCCGCGCCGCGCATGAATGGAGCGACGGCCCCGATTATGAACCGCAGCGCGAGACGCGGATCGAGGCGCGCGCCGCGGCGGCGGGCAAGTCGGTTGCCGAATTCGCCTATGACCTGCTGCTGAAGGACGAAGGGCGGCGGCTCTTCTATCTGCCTGCCGCCAATTATTCGGAGGGCAATCTGAACGCGGTGCGCGAAATGCTGGGTCATCCCGATACGGTGATGGCGCTCGCCGACGGCGGCGCGCATTACGGCCTGATCTGCGACGCGAGCTTTCCGACCTATTTTCTCCAGCGCTGGGTCCGCGATGCCGATCCCGGCGACCGGATCGCGCTCGCCGACGCCATTGCCGAGCTGACCGCGCGTCCCGCCGCGACCGTCGGCATGACCGACCGCGGTCTCATCGCCGAGGGGATGAAGGCCGACCTCAACATCATCGATTTCAACGCACTGCGCCTGCATGTTCCGACAATCCGTTACGATCTGCCCGCTGGCGGGAAGCGCATGCATCAGGCCGCCGACGGCTATGTGGCGACGATCGTATCGGGCGCGGTCACCTATCGCGACGGGCAGCCGACGGGCGTGCTCCCTGGTCGGCTCGTGCGGCGGGGACGGGATGCGGCGCCAGCCGGCGCGGGCGATCCGGCGATCCCGCGTGCCGCCTAGGGTCAGCATGAAGGACGATACCGACTTCGCCGGAAAGGCGGTGCTGGTGGTTGGCGGATCGAGCGGGATCGGCAACGGCATCGCCCATGGCTTTCGCGCGCGCGGCGCGGCGGTCCATGTCTGGGGGACACGCGCGCAGGCGACCGATTACGACCCGGACGATGGGTCCGATCTTGCGGGGCTCGGCTATAGCTGTGTCGATGTCGGCGACCCCGACGCGATCGAGGCGGCGGCAATGCCGTTCGACCGGCTCGATGTGCTGATCCTGTGCCAGGGCACGGTCGTCTATCGGCGCGGCGAGTTCGAGCGCGAGGGATGGGACCGGGTGATGGCGGTCAACCTCGACAGCCTGATGCATATATCGCGCAAGTTCCGGCCGCAGCTGTCGCAAAGCGCCGGATCGATCGTCATCGTCAGTTCGATTTCGGGGCTCAAGGCCAATATCGGCAATCCCGCCTATGCCGCGTCGAAGGCCGGGGCGATCAGCCTGACCAAGACGCTGGGGCAGGCCTTCGCTGCCGACGGCATCCGCGTAAACGGCCTCGCGCCCGGTCTGGTCGATACCAAGCTGACCAAGGTGACGACGCAGAATCCCGACCGGCTGGAGGGGGCACTCGCGCATATCCCGCAGCGACGGATGGGAACGCCCGAGGACATGGCGGGGGCGGCGATCTTTCTTGCCTCGCCGCTTGCCTCCTATGTCACCGGTCATACGCTGATCGTCGACGGGGGCCTCTCGCTCTGATCGGGCGCCCCATCAATTCCTGCAGGTGACGCGCCGCGATTTTCGCGGCAGGAGAGGGCGGCTACGCGATTTTGCAGAGTCGGTGCGGGAGAGACTATTGTGTTCGACACGCTGGAACCGAGCAGCCTGCCGCCCGAGGATGAGGCGCTGCGCAGCCGCGTCCGTGCGCTCGCCGAGGCGGCGACGGCGGCGCGGCCCGCCGACGTCCGCGCCCGGTCGTGGCAAGGGTTCGACGCCGATTTCAGCCGCAAGCTCGGCGCTGCAGGGCTGCTCGGCCTGACGCTTCCCAAAGCCTATGGCGGCGGCGAGCGCGGCCCGTTCGCGCGGTTCGTCGTCGTCGAGGAATTGCTGTCAGCGGGGGCGCCGGTGGCGGCGCACTGGATCGCCGACCGGCAAAGCGCGCCGCTGATCCTGAATTACGGGACCGAGGCGCAGCGCCAATTTTATCTGCCGCGCATTTGCCGCGGCGAATTGTTCTTCTGCATCGGGATGAGCGAGCCGGGATCGGGATCGGACCTTGCGAGCGTTCGCACCCGCGCCGAGCGCACCGCGGGCGGCTGGCGGGTCAACGGGCAGAAGATATGGACGACCGGCGCGATGCACTGCGACTATATGATCGCCCTGCTCCGCACCTCGGGAAGCGCTGAGGATCGTCATGCCGGGCTGTCGCAGCTTATCATCGACCTGAAGGCGCCGGGGATCACCATCCGTCCGATCGTCGATCTGACCGGCGACGCGCATTTCTGCGAAATATTCTTCGAGGATGTCGATCTGCCCGCCGACGCGCTGATCGGCGCCGAAGGCGAGGGGTGGAAGCAGGTCACCGCCGAGCTCGCCTTCGAGCGCAGCGGCCCCGAGCGCATCTATTCGAGCGTCGTGCTTCTGGATGCCTGGGTGCGGCATTTACAGCATGTCGGGCGAGACGATGTGGCGGTGCGCGCGCTGGTGGGCGATTTCACCGCGCGGCTCGCGACGCTGCGCGCGATGTCGATCGCCTGCACCGCGCGGCTTGCGGCAGGCGAAAGCCCGGTGGTCGAGGCATCGCTGGTCAAGGATCTGGGGACGGCGTTCGAACAGCAGCTTCCGGTCGCGATCGGCGACGATCTTGCCGCGCATCCCGATGAACCCGTCTCGGACGAGCTTTACCGCACGCTGACCTATGTCACGCATGTCGCGCCCAGCTTTTCGCTGCGCGGCGGCACCCGCGAAATATTGCGCGGCATCATCGCCCGCGGCATGGGCCTTCGGTGAGGAGCCATAGATGACCGATTTCCTCGACCCTTTCGAACGGATGATCGCCGCGCTTTTTAGCCCCGCCGCGGTGCGCGCGGCGGAGCGCGGCGAGCCGGACGACAGGGCATGGACGGAACTCGTGGCCTCGGGTTTTCTCGATGCACTGGCTCCCGAAGACGCAGGCGGTGCGGGGCTGTCCTTTGCCGATATCGTACCGCTGTGGCTGGCCCTTGGCCGCCATGCGGTACCCTGTCCGGTCGGCGAAACGATGATTGCGCGCGCGTTGCTCGCGCAAGCGGGGAGGGCCGCGCCCGATGGACCGATTGCGATCGCCGCGCAAGCGCCGGGCGCCGCCGGGCGATTGATCGGTGCGGCGCTGGCGCGACATCTGCTCGTCGAATGGGAGGGCAATCTCTATCTTGCCGCTGTGGCGGGCGAAGCGGATGGCGGCGCGGGGGAACTCGCGGCATCGGTGCGCTGGGATAGCGAAGCCGCGACGCCGGTGGGGCCGATAGTCCCCGGCGGATTGCGCCGCGCCGCGGCGGTGCTGCGCGCGGCGCTGATCGCGGGCGCCGCCGACCGGCTGACCACGATGACGGCAGACTACGCGAAGGAGCGCATCCAGTTCGGCAAGCCGATCGGCAAGCAGCAGGCGCTGCAACAGCAGCTTGCCGTGATGGCGGAGGATATGGTCGCGGCGCGCATCGCGGCACATATCGGCGGCGCCGGTTCCTTCCCGCCTGTGCTCGCGGCGGCGGCGACCGCCAAATCGGTTGCGAGCAGCGCTGCCGCGCGGGTCGCGGCGATCGCGCATGCGGTTCATGGTGCGATCGGTATCAGCGAGGAATATGATCTTCAGCTCTATACGCGCCGGCTGCAGGCCTGGCGGCTCGCCGACGGATCGGAAAGCTATTGGAACCGCCTGCTCGGCGCCGAACGGCTGGCGGCGCCGTCGGGTTCGGTCGATTTCGTCCGCACTGCACTGGCACCGGCCTGACCGCCTGGCGCTGCCGAGGCAAGGGCGATAGGAACATGATATGAAGCGCCTGCCGCGGCTCGACCTCAACCTGCTCCAGATATTCGACGCCATCTATACCAAGGGCGGCGTGTCGGCCGCCGCGTCGCACCTCAATCTGTCGCAGCCCGCGATCAGCCATGCGCTGGCCAAGCTGCGCGCGATGCTGGACGATCCCTTGTTCATCCGTCAGGGCAATCGCCTCGTCCCCACCGGGACTGCACGGGCGGTCGCCGAACCGATCCATACGGCGCTGCGCGAACTGGTCGCGGCGCTCGACGGGGCGGGGAGCTTCGATCCCGCACAATCGACGCGCGATTTTCGCATCGGGATAAGGCTGGCGGGCGAGATGTCGCGCTTTCCAGCGCTCGCGTCGCGCGTGCTGGAAGAGGCGCCGCATGTCCGGCTGACGTCGACCGCCTTTCGGCGCCGCGATCTGGTCGCTGCGCTGGCCAACGGCGATCTCGACGTCGCGATCGACGTCGACCTGCCTGTCGAGGATCGGCTGTGCCGCGAACCGCTCGGTGTAGAGCCGTTGCTGGTGGCGGCGCGGATCGGCAATGGCCGCATCGACGGGACGCTCGACCTCGATCACTATCTGGCGCTCGATCATGTGTTCGCGACGCCGCGTCCGCACGGGCCGGGGATAGAGGATATCGCGCTGGCGCGGCTCGGCTTGCAGCGCCGCGTCGCGGTGCGCTGCCAGCATGCGATCACCGCTTGGCAGATCGTGGCGAAGACCGACATGCTCTGCACGCTTCCGCGCAGCCATGTCCGCATGCTGCAGGACATCTGGCCGATGCAGTTGTTCGACCTGCCGATCGCGGTCGCACAGAGCAGCAGTTATCTCTATTGGCATCGCGCGGTTCAGGCGGATGTCGGCCTCGCTTGGCTGCGCGCGATCATCCTCGAGGTGATGCGCGAAGAATAGGCGCCTATTCCTCAGGCGAATAGACTTTATTCGAAGTTATCATTTTTCCTGATGCCGCAGGGGCACTAGCCTTGGCCCCAACCAAGGAGAATAGCGATGACGCCGATCGAACTCGAAGCCGAACTCAACGACCTTAGAATGTCAAAGGAAGCGCAGCCGCTGTTCGATGCGGTGAAGCGCCACATCGCCGAAAATGTCGATCCGATCACCGAGGAGTTTTTCCGCTTGGGCGAAGGGCGCGCCGACCGCTGGAGCTGGGCGCCGGGGCAGCTGGAGCTGCTTGAAGGCGCGAAGGCCAAGGCGAAGGCGGCAGGGCTGTGGAATTTCTTCCTGCCCCACGGCGATACGGGAACCCCGCTCACCAACCTCGATTATGCCTATATTGCGGCCGAACTCGGCAAATCGCCGCTGGCATCCGAATCGCTCAACTGTTCGGCGCCCGACACCGGCAATATGGAAGTGCTGGAAATGGTCGGCACGCCCGAACAGAAGGATCGCTGGCTGAAGCCGCTCCTCAACGGCGAAATCCGCTCCGCCTATGTGATGACCGAACCCGGCGTTGCCTCGTCGGACGCGAGCAATCTGGAAACCAGCGCGACGCTCGATGGCGACGAGTGGGTCATCAATGGCGAGAAATATTTCATCAGCGGCGCCGGCGATCCGCGCTGCAAGATCCTGATCTGCATGGTCAAGACCAACCCGGAGGCGCCGCGCAAGGCGCAGCATTCGCAAATTCTGGTGCCGATGGACACGCCCGGCGTGCAGGTGCTCGGGCCGATGCGGGTGTTCGGTGCCGACCATGCGCCGCAGGGGCATATGCATATGCGGTTCGAAAATGTCCGTGTGCCGCGCGACAATATCCTGCTCGGCGAGGGGCGCGGGTTCGAGATTTCGCAGATGCGCCTCGGGCCGGGCCGCATTCACCATTGTATGCGCACCATCGGCAAGGCCGAGGTCGCACTCGACCTGATGGTCAAGCGCGGCAATTCGCGGACCGCCTTCGGTCGGCCGCTGTCGCAGCTCGGCAAGAATCTGGAAGTCATCGCGCGGGCGCGCTGCGATATCGAGGCGATGCGCCTGATCGTGCTGAAGGCCGCGAAGGCGATGGACCTGCTCGGCAATCGCGAGGCGCGCGTGTGGGTCAGCATGGCGAAGGCGATGATCCCCGAACGCGTGTGCCAGATCATCGATCAGGCGATCCAGATCCACGGCGCGACCGGCATCTCGCACTGGACGCCGCTCGCCGAGCTTTATGCCGACGTGCGCCATCTGCGCTTCGCCGACGGTCCCGATGAGGTCCACTATATGGTGGTCGGCCGCGACGAACTCGCGCGCCACTAGGGCGATGAAGGGCGGGGCGGGGGCGACGGAGCGCCGCTCGCCCCGCACCCGCCGGCGTTCGTTTTCCGCGCCGCGACCGATCAGCCTTCGAGATAGCGCGCCCAGATGCGCTTCCCCAAGCGATCGTAGCGCGTCATCGCCGCGATCAATGCGGTCAGCGCATCGCTTGGACAAAGCCTTTCGGGTAGCAGCGGATCGCGCATAATGGCGCGGATGGCCTGCCGCCCCAGGAGCAGCGTTTCGGCCGCCGCCACGGGCAGCCGGCTTTCGTCGATGCCCACCGCACTCTCGTCGAGACGGTCGGCGAGCTGCCGGTGCGAGACGCGCAGGGCATCGCTCTGCCACAAGGTCCGGAAGCGGGCATCGCGGGCGGCGTCCAGCCCGCTCGCCGCGGCAACGAACAGCGATGGGGCGGCATCGAGTTCGGTCAAATGGCGCCGCATCCCCGCAGCCCCATTTTCCAGATTGTCGGGGCGCACCCAGATATTGGCTTCGGCCTCGGCAAATCCTTCGAGGTCGAGCGCGCGCAGCGTTCGGCGCCAGATGGTGCGGTCGACGCGTTCCTGCGGCCCCGCGATGGCGACGAGCCAGCCCCCCTCCCAGGGCTGCCGCTGTTCGAGCCGGGTGCGCCAGCCCAGAATCCGCTGCTTCAGCACCTCCGCATTCGCGCCGATCGTATAGCGGCCGCGCGCGATCGCCTGAACCCGGCCTTCCGACTTGAGGCGCGTCAGCGCCGTCCGGATGCCCGGCGCCTCGATCCCGAAGGCCGCGCCAGCGCGCACCAGTTCGGCAACCGTGAACGCCGGCGGCGCGCCCGTGTCGAGCAGATCGAGGATGAGCATCCGCGCGCTCATGCCTCCGGCATCGGCCGAGTTTAGTATATTGCGTTCTGTGTCCATATCCGACAATATATGCAATAAATAAAGATGGAGAGGAAGATGCTGCCCCTCGAAGGCGTGACCGTAATCGATCTTACCAGCGTTGTCGCGGGGCCGCTGGCGACGCAGATCATGGCGCAGCAGGGGGCCCGGGTGTGGAAGGTCGAGCCGCCCGAAGGCGACCGCGCGCGTTTGCTGGGCGCGGTCGCGGCGCCGGGGTTCAGCTCGGCGCATGTCGCGCTCAACGCCGACAAGCAATCGGTCGCAATCGACCTTTCGCGCGCTGACGGGCAGGCGCTGTTGCGCCGCATGGTGCCGCAGGCCGATCTCCTCATCCATAATTTCCGGCCCGGGGTGATGGAGCGGCTGGGACTTGGCACCGATGTGCTGCATGCGCTGTGCCCCGATCTGGTCATCGCGCGGATCAGCGGCTTCGGTCAGGACGGGCCGATGGCGGGCGGGCGCGCCTATGATCCGATCGTGCAGGCCGAATCGGGGATGGTGAGCTGGACCGCCGAAGGTCCGCTGCTCGCCCCGCAATGGATTTGCGACAAGACCGCGGGCCTCTACGCGGCGCAAGCGGCGACCGCCGCGCTCGTCGCACGGGCGCGCAGCGGAAAGGGGGCGGTCGTTGACATTTCGATGCTGGAGGCCGCGGTCGCCTATGGCTGGATCGACCTCCACGGGGCGCAGGCCTTTCCCGATGCCACCTCGCGCATGCCTGACATCGCCGCCGTCTATCGCCCTTGGGCGACCGGCGACGGCTGGATCGTCGTTGTCATGCTGTCGCAATCTGAATTCGAAGGCTGGGCGCGCGCGATCGACGCGCCCGAGCTGCTCGTCGACCCGCGCTTTGCCGACATGACGACGCGCTTCCTCAACTGGGACGATCTGCGCGCGATCTCGGCGCCCCGCATCGCCGCGTTGACCACGCGTGAGGCGGTGGCCCGGCTGGCAGAGGCGGGCGTGCCGTGCGGCGTCGCCAACCGGTCGGCGGCGCTGCCCGGCCACGCCCAGATCGTCCATGACGGCTTCGTCGCGCTGACCGACCACCCGCAGGCCGGTGCGGTGCGCCGGACCCGGCCCGTGGCACGCTTCGACGGCGCGCGGCCGGGGTTCGAGACGCATGCGCCGCGCGTCGGTGAACACAGCCGGATGGTGCTCGCCGCGGCCGGCCTCACCGCCGAAGAGATCGAAACCGCCATCGCAAACGGCGCCGCCTGCTGCCCTGAGGAGACCCCATGACAACCTATCAGACCTTGTCCTATGCCGCCGAAAATCGGGTGGCGACGATCACGCTCAACCGTCCCGAACATTTCAACGCGATCGCGCACGGCATGCCGCGTGAGATCCGCGCCGCGGTCGAACGGGCGGAGGCCGATGCGGACGTCCATGTCATCGTCGTGCGCGGCGCGGGGCCGGGCTTTTGCGGCGGATACGACCTCAAACATTATGCCGAACGCAAGGGCGAGATCAGCGGGTCGCAGGACATGCCGTGGGATCCGACGCTCGATTTCCAGATGATGTGGCGCAATACGCAGGACTTCATGGCACTGTGGCGCGCGACCAAGCCCACAATCGCGCGCGTTCATGGCGCCGCGGTTGCCGGCGGGTCCGACATCGCGCTGTGCTGCGACTTTCTGATCATGGCCGACGATGCGCGCATCGGTTATCCCCCTGCGCGCGTCTGGGGCGTGCCGACCCCGGCGATGTGGGTCTATCGTCTGGGGCCGCAGATGGCGAAGCGCATGATGATGACCGGCGACCTGATCGACGGGCGCGAAGCCGAACGGATCGGGCTGGCGCTCGAAGCGGTGCCCGAGGCCGAACTCGACGATGCGGTCGAGCGGCTGGTCGGGCGGCTGCGCGGGGTTCCGCGCAACCAGCTGATGATGACCAAGACGGTGGTCAATCAGGCCTATGACAATATGGGGCTCAACAATACCCAGATGTTCGCGACGCTGTTCGACGGGGTATCGCGCCATTCGCCCGAGGGCATATGGTTCCGCGACCGTGCGCAGGAGGTCGGCTTCAAGCAGGCGGTTGCCGAACGCGACAGCGGCGATCCGATCGCGAGCCAGGTGTCGAAGCGCCTGCCCGCCGACGATTGAGGAGACGAAGCATGACCGCACTTCAGCCGATCGACCGGCTCGACACGCATGACGTGTTCAACCAGGTGCCGCCGTTCGAAAACAGGAACCTGTTTACCGGCGACCGCGCGCTGGTCGATGCAGTGAACTGCGCGGGCGCGGGCGAACATGGCGCCCGCCTCGCCGCGCTCGGACAGCGCTGTGGTTCGGCCGAGGTGATCGAATGGGGCGTCGAGGCAAACCGCCAGCCCCCCGTGCTCGAAACCTATGACCGCTATGGCCACCGCGTCGACGAGGTGCGCTTTCATCCCGCCTATCACGACCTGATGCGGCTGGGGCTCGATAGCGGCTTTGCCGCTGCGGCGTGGGACGGCAGCGCACGCGGCCATACGCTCCACGCGGCGATCCTCTTCCTGACCGGGCAGGCTGATTCGGGCACAAGCTGCCCGATGACCATGACCTATGCCGCCGTGCCGGCGCTGCGAGCCGAGCAGGCGGTTGCCGACGTCTGGGTGCCGCGCATCGCGGCGGGCCGCTACGATCCGGCCTTCCGCCCGGCGGCCGAGAAAGCGGGCGTCACGATCGGCATGGCGATGACCGAGAAGCAGGGCGGCAGCGACGCGCGCGCCAACACGACGCGCGCCGAACCGACCGGCGAGGCGGGCTGGTACAGCCTGACAGGGCATAAATGGTTCTGTTCGGCGCCGATGTGCGACGCCTTCCTGACGCTGGCCTATGCGACAAGCGGACTGACCTGCTTCCTTGTCCCGCGCTGGCTGCCCGACGGCACCCGCAACGCGGGGTTCCGCGTCATGCGCCTGAAGGACAAGATGGGCGATCGGTCGAACGCCTCGTCCGAAATCGAATATCATGGGGCGCTGGCCCAGAGGCTGGGCGCCGAAGGGCGCGGCGTCGCTACGATCATCCAGATGGTCCAGCATACGCGCCTCGACTGCGTGATCGGTTCGGCGCAGCAGATGCGCGGCGCGCTTGCGCAGGCGCTATGGCATACCGCGCATCGGTCGGCCTTTCAGAAGCGGCTGATCGACCAGCCCGCGATGGCGGCGGTGCTGGCCGACCTTGCCGTCGAAAGCGAGGCGGCGACGGCGCTCGGCTTCCGGCTGGCGCAGGCGTTCGACGAAGAGGATGCGCTGACGCGGCTGCTGACGCCGATCGCCAAATATTGGGTGTGCAAACGCGCACCGGGTCTGATCTACGAAGCGATGGAGGCGCATGGCGGCGCCGGCTATGTCGAGGCGGGGCCGATGCCGCGGCTGTTCCGCCAATCGCCGCTCAACGCGATATGGGAAGGATCGGGCAATGTCATTGCGCTCGACGTGCTGCGCGCCATCGCGCGCGAACCAGAAGGGGTGGCGGCGCTTCAGGATTTTCTGGCGGCGCAGCGCGGACGCGACGCCCTTTATGATCGCTGGGTCGAGGACATCGATCTGACGCGCGCCGACGAAAGTAGCGCACGGCTGCTCGTCGAGCGGCTGGCGCTTGCGGCGCAGGCCGCGATCCTGATCGGACAGGATAGTCCGATTGCCGAGGCCTTCTGCCGCCTTCGCCTGAGTGCGCGTGGCAGCGCCTATGGCGCGTTCGATGCAACCGTCGATGCGCGCGCCATCGTCGACCGCGCGATGCCTGCGGCATGAGCGTGCGGATCACTAACGACGGCGCGGTGCGCACCGTCACCATCGACCGCCCCGACTGCCGCAACGCGGTCGACCCGGCCACCGCAGACCTGTTGCGGCAGGCGTTCGCCGACTTCGACGCCGACGACAGCGCCGCGGTCGCGGTGCTGACCGGCGCGTCAGGTCATTTTTGCGCAGGCTTCGACCTGAAGGCAGTGGGGGCGGGCAACGAGCGTTACCAACCCGAAGGCGTCGGGCCGATGGGGCCGTCGCGCATGTTGCTTTCCAAGCCGGTGATCGCAGCGGTTGAGGGCTATGCGGTTGCGGGCGGCCTTGAACTCGCGCTGTGGTGCGACCTGCGCGTCGCGTCCGCCAGCGCGGTGTTCGGCGTCTTCTGCCGCCGGTGGGGCGTTCCGCTGATCGATGGCGGGACGGTTCGCCTGCCGCGCATCGTGGGGCAGGGACGCGCGCTCGACATGATCCTGACCGGGCGGCCGGTCGATGCGGCCGAAGCGCTCGCAATCGGGCTTGCCAACCGGGTCGTGGCGGAAGGGGAGGCGCTGGCAGCCGCGCAGGCGCTTGCCGCCGAGATCGCGCATTTTCCGGCGCTGTGCATGCGTACCGACCGCATGTCGGCCTATCGCCAATGGGATTTCGACCTTGCCGACGCGCTCCGCTTCGAGGGGCGCGAAGGCGCCGCGCCATTGCGCGCCGAAGCCGCGAAGGGGGCGGAGCGCTTTGTCGATGGGGCAGGGCGGAGCGGACGCTTCGACTGATCGCGTGACGGTCCGGCGCGTCTGCTATTTCCGGCATCCACAAAGCGACCGCACCGGTATAGATTGCCGCCGACAGCTATTCCGGCGCGGGAGGGTGAGCGATGCGGTTTCGGGTCTTTGCAGGTGCGGCGCTTGGCGCCGCGATGGTTGTGGCGATGCCCGCGACGGGCAAGGCGCCGCGCAAGGGAAAGGCGGTGGCCGACTGCCCCGCCGACCCCGCGCTGCCGCCCGATCTGGCCGATTGGGGGCGGATGAGTTCGGCCAAGACCATCTATGCCTATGGCGAGGCGCGCGCCGCCGACTGGCCGTCGCTCGGCGCGGCGCGCACGGGCCTGTTGCTCCATAAGGCCGAAAGCCTGCGCTACTGGATCGCGCCCGAGCGGCGGCAGGATGTGTTCAAATTCGGCGGCATGATCCCGGTCGAGGTGAAACGGGCCGGCCGGCTCGTGATCGCGCTCGACGCGGGCGCCTGGATCGATCTGGTACGCGACGGCAAGGCGCAGCCGGCGGCGGCGCACGGCCATGGCCCCGCCTGCTCGGGCATCCGCAAGATGGTCGAATATGACGTGACGCCGGGCCGCTACCTCGTCCAGATCGTCAATGCGCCCGAATTGTCGATCCGCGCGATGGCGGTGTTGCGCGACTGATCGGGCATAGCGGAACCGGCGCGCGCGGTTCCGATCGCGTTTCGCAGGTCAGCGTTGCGGCGCAAGACTTTCGAGCAGCGCGCCGCGCGCATCGTTCGGCAGCGGCTTGACGCCGATCAGGCGCATCAGAAGCGGATAGACCTCGATATTGTCGACCAGCCCGACGTCGCCGCGCAGGCCGCTGCCATAGGCGATGAACAAGGCGCGCATGTCGGGGTCGTCATTGTCATACCCATGCGCTCCGCCCATCACCGGGTAGGCCGGCTTGCCCGCGACGATCGTCCAGCCGTTCTCCGCGATGCAGATGATCGCCGCGACGCGCGGATTGTGCCCATAGTGAAGGCGTTCCGGCAGATCCTCGCGGCGTCGGCAGGTCATATGGTCGTGCGGCTTCAGCAGCGCGTCATAGACCCGGTCGTCGGTGCCGGCGGCGGGTTCGATCGCAGCATAGGGGCCGGTCTCCACCGCGATAATACTCGGCAAATCGATCAGGTCGGCAAGGTCGACGATCCGCGTGTCGCTGATCGCGTGCATGCCATGATCGGCCACGACCAGAAGCCGAACGGGCTGGTCGAGGTCTTTCAGCCCCGACAGCAGGTCGCCGATGCGGGCATCCACCTCGGTCACCGCAGCATTGAGTTCCGCCGAGTCCGGGCCGAAATGATGCCCCGCGGTATCGACGGCGTCGAAATAGAGCGTCACGAAGGCCGGGCGGATCGCGCGCGGGCGGCGTAGCCAGTCGAGGACCGCGTTGACGCGCTGCACATTGCTGACATTTTCATCGTAGCGCTGCCAATCGGCCGGACGCACATCGTGGATCGCGACCTCGCTGCCCGGCCAGAACATCGTTGCCGTTCGCACCCCGGCCTTTTGCGCCGTCACCCACGCGGGTTCGGCCTCGTCCCACCAGAAGGGGTCGAGCGCCTGCTTCGCATTGCCCAGGCTGAAGCGTTCGGGGGGACGCCGCGGGTCGATCATGTTGTTGCCGACGATGCCGTTGGTGTCGGGGCGTTTGCCGGTGACGATCGCATAATGGTTGGGGAAGGTCTTGGTAGGGAAGGAGGGGCGGAGCGCGCCCCGCGCGCCCTCGGCGGCGAGCTTCGACAAATTGGGTGTGATTCCGCGGTCAAGATAGTCGGCGCGGAAGCCGTCGATCGAAATCAGGATGGTGACGGGCGCGCGCTGTTCGGTGTTCGCTTCGGCGGCATAGGCATAGGGTGACGCTAGCGAGCAAAGTGCCGCGATCAGGATCATCAGGCGAGTCATGGTCATCGCGCTAGGATGGCCGCGTGACAACCGCGCGACAAGCTCATTGCGCGTTGCCGCGCCGGTTCGGCCACATCCATGCTTGCAATCGCGCTCTTGCCATGGTGCACCCGGTTTCATCCGAAACCACGGACGAAATGAAGGGGACGCGTTCATGAACAGGGGTTTGATGGCGGCGCTGCTGGTCGGCGCAGCATGTCTGGCCGTGCCGGCGACCGGGCAGAGCGGCGACGACACCAATCGCATCATCGACGAAGGCTATAATCGCAGCCAGGTGATGCAGACGGCACAGGAAATGACCGACGGTATCGGTCCACGCCTGACCAATTCGCCCGCTATGCGCCGGGCCGAAGCCTGGGCGATCGGAAAGTTCGAAGGCTGGGGCCTGTCCAATGTCCGCCGCGATGGCTTTGAATTCGGCCGCGGATGGGAAATCCTGTCGGTCAGCGCGCGTATGGTCGCGCCGCGCCCGCTCGCGCTGACCGCCATTCCGATTGCCTGGACGCCGTCGACCAACGGACCGGTGACCGCCCCGATCATCGTCGCGCCGATGTCGAAGGAAGAACATTTCGCCGAATGGAAGGGCAAGCTCGCCGGCAAGATCGTGCTCGTGTCGCTGCCGGGCGATGGTGACGAGCCCGACAAGCCGGCCTTTCGCCGCCTGAGCAGCGACGACATCGGCAAGATCGACGAGTTTCGCCAGCCCAAATATGATCCCGATGCGCTCAATCGCCGGCTGGAGCGCGTGACGTTTGCCGAAAAGCTCGATGCCTTTCTGAAGGCCGAAGGCGCGCTGGCGATGGTTCGGCAATCCTATCGCGACAGCAAGCTCGTCCATGGCGAGGGCTATAATTATCGCGTCGGCCATTCGCCTACGCTGCCCGGCATCGAACTCGCCGCAGAGGATTATCGGCGCCTGGCGCGGCTCGCGAAAAGCGGCGCGCCGCCGCAGCTCGAGATCGATTCCAACGTCCGCTACGACGACAGCGATACGCGCGCCTATAATATTATCGCTGAAATTCCGGGGACCGACCCCAAGGCCGGCTATGTCATGGCTGGTGCGCATTTCGACAGCTGGGTGGCGGGCGACGGCGCGACCGACAATGGCGCCGGCAGCGCCGTCGTGATGGAGGCTGCGCGCATCATTCGCAAGCTCGGCATTCGGCCGAAGCGCACAATCCGCTTCGTCCTGTGGAGCGCGGAGGAGCAGGGGCTGCTCGGGTCGCTCGCCTATGTCGACAAATATCTCGCGGCGCGCCCCGGCCCGACCGAGGGCGAGGACGGCAACGCGCTCTATTATGGCTGGCCGAGCCGGTACCCGATCACGCCAAGGCCCGGTTACGGCGACCTCAAGGCCTATTTCAACATGGACAATGGCTCGGGCAAGCTGCGCGGCATCTATGCCGAGGGCAATATCGGCGCGGTTCCGATCCTGCAATCCTGGCTCGCGCCCTTTACGAGCATGGGCGCGGGCAAGGTCGTTGCGGGGCCGACTAGCGGCACCGATCATGTCTATATGCAGTCGGTCGGGGTGCCGGGGTTTCAGTTCATCCAGGATCCGCTCGATTATGGATCCCGCACGCACCACAGCAGCGCCGACACCTTCGACCATCTGAAAGCCGACGATTTGCGCCAGGCTTCGGTCGTGATGGCGGGGATGCTGGTCACGGCGGCGAACAGCGACAAGACGCTGCCGCGCTTCCCGGTGCCGACGCAGCCGACGCCCTATAATCCGTTCAAATACAAGGACCCCAACGACTGAGCGACGGGTATCCGCCGGGGTCAGGCCATCTTGATCCCGGCGATGCCGTTGTCGACGACACCCGTCGCGCGTTTCGACAGCGTGCCCAGCGGCACCGTCACCTTGTCGACGACCATGAAGTGCGTCTGCCACGCGTCGCGGTTCACATCGCACACGACATAGCCGCGCTGGTCATTGGCGAATTTGAGTTCGGGATTGAGCTTCAGAAACTGGTCGGTGCCGGCGCGCAGATCGCTGCCGTCGCCGCCGCTGCTGATCGAGGTGGCAACGAATTCTGCGCCGACGACCTTGTCCTTGAGCACCAGATCGCCGCAGAAATTCTGATGCTCGTCGCCCGTCAGTACGACGCAGTTCTTGAGACCGGCGAAGCGCGACAGAATGCGTTCGCGCGGCGCCTCATAGCCCGCCCAGCTGTCGAGGTTGACGATCTTTTCGGGCTCGTCGGCCTTGCGCCGCCGGTCGAGCGACATCATCGTCACCTGCTGCGCGATCGCGTTCCACGTCGCGCCGCCTTGCGCCAGGTTTTTCGCCAGCCACTCTTCCTGCGCCTTGCCGAGAATTTGCGCATTCTTTGCAAAGACATCGGGGCAGGCGGGCTTGAACCCGTCGCCGCACGGCTGGTTGTCGCGATACTGGCGGGTGTCGAGCACCTGCATCGCCATCAGGTCGCCATAGCGGAATTCGCGGTTCGCGGCGATGAAGCCGCCGCGCGGCAACAGCGCCTTGCGCACCGGCATATGTTCGTACCACGCCTGGAACGCGGCCTGCCGGCGCAGCATGAAGACTTCGGGCGGCGGAGCGTCGGGATCGTTGCCGTCGAGGCCCATCTTCCAGTCGTCATAGACCGATACCCAGTCGTTGCGGATTTCATGGTCGTCGAAGGTCGAGATGAAGCCATGCGCCGAGCGTGCCGCCTGCATGTCGATGTCGAGCAGCGTCTGGGTATAGGCGGTGCGGAAATCGCTCAGATCCTGAAGCCCGCGGAGCGCATATTTGCGCACCGGCCGGATCGGCAGGCCACTGTCGTAAAGATAGTCCTGCTGATATTCGTAGATGAAGTCGCCATAATGGTAGACGAAATCCAGCTCTTCGCGGGCAAGATGGCGATAGGCGCCATAGAAGCCCGATTCATAATGCTGGCAGCCGCAAACCCCGAACTTGACCTGATCGGTGCGCGCGCCGGTCGCGGGCAGCGTGCGGGCGCGGCCGCGCAGGCTGCGTTCGCCGCCAGCGGTGAAGCGGTAATAATAGGGGCGGCTGGGCTGCAGCCCGGCAACCTCGACATGGACGCTATGGCCAAGCTCGGGGCGCGCCAGTTCGGTGCCGTTCGCGACGACCTTGCGAAAGCCGCCGTCCTCGGCGACTTCCCATTCGACCGGAACCGGAACCAGCGGCATGCCGCCGTGCGGCGCCATCGGGTCGGGCGCGAGGCGGGTCCAGATGACGAAACCGTCGCTCGCGGGATCGCCGGCGGCGACGCCGAGGCTGAACGGGAAATCGCGAAAGAAACCGGCCTCGGCGCGCAATATCGCCGGGGCGGACAAGCCGGCAAGCGTGGCGGTGGCAAGGAAATTGCGGCGCGAGAACATGGCGGGACTCCGGGGGGAAACGAATCGTGCTCCCCAGATAGACTAGTCATGCGTCACATCAATGATCTTGGCGGCGGGGTCAGAACCAGAAGCGGATCCCGGCAACGACGCTGGACCGCGACGGGTCGTTGCCGACGGCGCGCGCCAACTGCGCAGAGCGGCCGATCTTGCCTTCCCAGACATAGCCCAGATAGGGCGCGAATTCGCGGGCAATCTCATAGCGCAGGCGCAGGCCCAGTTCGGCACTCGACAGCCCGGCGCCAATGCCCTGTTCGCGCACGTCCTGAAGCGCGAAGTTCATCTCCGCCGTCGGCTGCAGGATCAGGCGCTGGGTGATGCGCTGGTCGTAGCTGCCTTCGATGCGGGTGGTGACATCGCCCTTGTCCGACAGGAACAGCGCCGCTTCGACGTCGAACCAATAGGGGGCGAGTCCTTCGACGCCGACAACCGCGTAAGTGGGCGAGGGGCCGGGGCCGACATCCTGACGCAGCCCGGTCTGGAAATCGAAATAGGGGCCGATGGCGCGGCTCCACAATAGCTGCCCCTCGCCGCGGTCGAACGCGCCGCCGAAGGCGCCTTCGCCCTCGCTTTTGATGACGAGCTTGTCGATGTCCCCCCCGAAGCGGGCTTCGCCGTCCCAGCTATAGGTGGTTTCGCCGGAGCCGACGCGGACTTCGGCTTGATCGAGCATGACCTTGGAAATGCTGCCGCCGCCATGCTCGGCGTAGAGCCGGGCGCGGACCGGTGCCATCGCGTCGGCGCCGAAGATCGCATCGGCGGCATCGACGCGCGGCGCGGGCGGCGGCGGCGCGTTGTCGACGGGCGGCGAGGGGGGTGGGGCTGTCGTGGGCTCGTCTGGCATGCAGTGCCCCATCGCGGCGTGTTCGGGCGGGCAGGCGGGGGACGGGGGCGGCGCAGGGATTGTGCAATGGCCCATCGCCGCATGCTCGGGCGAGCAAGGCGGCGATGGGGGCGGCGGCGGAGGTTCCGCCTTCGGCATCGTGCAATGGCCCATGGCGGCATGTTCGGCGGTACAGCCGGGCGCGGGGGCGGGATGCGCCATCGCGTCGGGTTGCGCGGCCAGCAGGAGAAGGGCGATCGGAATCATGCCACATCCTCCGCCGCGCGCACCGTCACGACCTGCATCATCCCGGCGTGCATGTGATAGAGGAGGTGACAGTGAAAGGCCCAGTCGCCCGGCGCATCGGCGGTCAGGTCGAAGGTTACCTTGCCGCCTGGCTGGACATTCACCGTATGCTTGCGCGGGGCATGTTCGCCCTTGCCCGTGACCAGTTCGAAGAAATGACCGTGCAGATGGATGGGGTGCGTCATCATCGTGTCATTGACCAGCGTCACGCGCACGCGCTCGCCCAGCGTGAAGGGAATGGGGGCGGTGACCTCGTTCATCTTCACCCCGTCGAACGCCCACATATAGCGTTCCATATTGCCGGTCAGATGGATCTGCATCTGACGCGACGGCACGCGGGTATCGGGGTTACGATCAAGCGCGACGAGATCGCGATAGGTCAGCGCGTCCGCGACATCCTCCAGCCCCTGTCCGGGCTCGCCGGTGCGATCGACCGGCATCGGCGAGATCGACTGGACGGTGGGCGTGTCCTTGACGGTCGGCGCGCTTTTCATGTCGCGCATGCTGTGCCGCATCGGTTCGCCCGGCGCGGTCATCCCATGCCCCATCGCGCCATGATCCATACCCATATCGCCCATACCCATATCGCGCATCGTCGCGAGCGGGCGGGCGCGCAGCGGCGGAACCGGCGCGGTCATGCCGGGGCGCGGCGCGAGCGTTGCGCGCGCCATACCCGATCGGTCGCTGTTCTCGGCGATGATGCTGTAGGCGCGGTCTCCCGGCTCGACGATCACGTCATAGGTTTCGGCGACCCCGATCTGAAATTCGCCCACTTTCACGGGACGGACGTTCAGGCCGTCGGCTTGCACCACGGTCATCGCAAGATCGGGCACGCGGATGTTGAAGGTCGTCATCGCCGATGCGTTGATGACCCGCAGCCGGACGCGTTCGCCCGCAGCGAACAACCCGGTCCAATTGTCGGCGGGGCCGTGGCCGTTGACGAGATAGGTATAGGCCGCCGCGGTCACGTCGCTGATGTCGGTCGGGTCCATCCGCATCGCGCCCCAGGCGACACGGTCGTTCAGCGGCTGGTCGCGGCCCGCGATCAACCCCGCAAGCGTCTGCTTGTTGTGGTTGAAATAGCCGCCCATCTGCTTGAGCTTTTTGAAGATCGCGTGCGGGTGCAGCGCGCTGTGGTCGGACAGGACGATCACATGCTCGCGGTCATAGGCGACGGGATCTGGCTCGGCGGGGTCGATGACGATCGGGCCGTAATGGCCCATCTGTTCCTGCAGCCCCGAATGGCTGTGATACCAATAGGTCCCCGACTGCCGCACCGGAAATTCATAAGTAAACGTCGCGCCCGGCGCGATCCCGGGAAAGCTGATGCCCGGCACGCCGTCCATATGAAAGGGCAGGATCAGCCCATGCCAGTGGATCGAACTATCCTCGTCGGGCAGGGCGTTGGTGACGTGCAGCCGCGCCGTGGTGCCTTCCTTCAGCCGCACCAGCGGGCCCGGGATCGTCCCGTTTATGCCGATCGCATGGCTGGTCTTGCCGTCGGCGGTCAGCATCCGGTGTGCGATGGTCAGGCGGATATCGGCGCCGCCGACCGTCGGCAGCCCCGACGCGATCGGTTGCGCCCAGGCTGGCAGCCACGGGACAAGCGCCGCCGCTCCGCCTGCCGCCAGCAGCGAGCGCCGGTCGATCGCGCCGCTCATGCGATGGCTCCGCGCAGCATCCAGAGCGCCATCGCGATCATCATCAGATTTTCGGTCAGCGACACGAAGCCCAGCGGAACCTTGCTGCTGCCGCCGACGCAGGCGCATTTGATGTCGCGGCGGTCGATATAGACCGCCTTGAAGACCGACACTGCGCCGATGATGGCGATGAACAGCGCGACCGGGATCGACAGCCAGGGGATGGCGTGCGCGGTCATCAGAACCCCGGCCAGCCCCTCGGCAAAGGGGTAGACATACGAATAGGGAACCCAGCGCCGCGCGAGCAGGTCATAATTGAGGAACATCGTCGAGAAGCTCTCGACGTCCTGCAGCTTGAGCAGCGCCAGAACGATCATGCTGAACGAAATGAACCATTCGGCGGCGCGCAGGGTGAAGGGGCTGCCGTAGGCGGCGAAGCTCGCGGCGAGCGCCATCAGCGCGGTCATCGCGAACAGTGCGATCACGGGCGTATAGCTCGTCGCTCCCGGATCGCGGACGGCAAGGCCGAAATGGCGGCGCAGATCGTCATAGCCGCCGATCCGGCGGCCATCGATAAAGGTCTGCGGCGTCGTCTTGACGCCATGTTCGGCCTTGAACGCGTCGGTTTGCGCGCGCGTCTCCAGCCAATGATCGTCGACGGTGAAGCCCTTTCGTTCGAGGAGATGCTTCGCTTTCAGGCCATAGGGACAGATATGCTGTGGCATGACCATGCGGTAGAGGGTTGCTGTCTGTGTCATGCCGCCTGTATAACCTCCGTACCATGGTACGGAGTCAAGCGATGCAGCTTTCGATCGGAAAACTGGCGGAAGCGGGCGGCGTCGGGGTCGAAACGGTCCGTTATTATCAGCGCCGCGGGTTGATGACGACGCCCGCGCGCAGTGGCGGCGAGGGGTGGGGCGCCGGCATCCGTCGCTATGATGCCGACGATGTCCGCCGGCTGAAATTCATCCGGTCGGCACAAGGGTCGGGCTTCACGCTCGAGGAAATCGCCGAGCTGCTGGAGCTTGAACAGAGCGACGATCGTGCGCGGGTCCGCAGCCTCGCCCGCCAGCGCATCGCCGCGCTCGACGCCAAGATTGCCCAGATGAGTGAAACCCGCGCCGCGCTCGCGCGGTTGGCGGACCAGTGCGCCGCGACCGACAAGGGTCCTTGCCCGATACTGGCGGCTTTCGAGCCCTGACGTCATCGCGCGGAGCGCAGCGACGACGCAATCGCCCGCTGTCGTCCGTACGCAGGGTCGATGGCTGGAGATTGCCTCGCTTAGCCCGCAATGACGAAGTTTCAGGGCGCAGCGCGGCCTAGCTGTGCAGGAAGTGCATGACGTCACCGTCGTGCACGACATAGGCCTTGCCTTCGGCGCGCAGCTTGCCGGCTTCGCGCGCCTTGGCTTCACCGCCCAGCGCGACATAATCGTCATAGGCGATGGTTTCGGCGCGAATGAAGCCCTTCTGGAAATCGCTGTGGATTTCGCCCGCCGCCTCCGGCGCGGTCGCGCCGGTATGGACGGTCCAGGCGCGCGCTTCCTTCGGGCCGACGGTGAAGAAGGTCAGCAGGTGGAGCAGCTCATATCCCGCGCGGATCACGCGCGCGAGGCCCGTTTCGTGCAGCCCCATTTCCTCGAGGAACATCATGCGTTCTTCGCCGTCCATGCCGACGAGTTCGCTTTCGATCGCTGCCGAGACGATCACCGCCTGAGCGCCCTCGGCCTTGGCGCGCGCGAAAACGGCTTCGCTGTGCGCGTTGCCGGTCGCGGCATTCGCTTCTTCGACATTGCAGACATAGAGGACGGGCTTGCTGGTCAGCAGCTGCGCCTGCCGGAGGATGCGCTCTTCATCGGCATCCTTCGGATCGGTCAGACGCGCGGGCTTGCCGTCGCGCAGCAGATCGAGCGCCTGGCCGAGCACCGATGCTGCGGCCTTGGCTTCCTTGTCGCCCTGCGCGGCCTTTTTCGCGAAAGCGGGAACACGCTTTTCCAGGCTTTCGAGGTCGGAAAGCAGCAGTTCGGTCTCGACCGTCTCGGCGTCGGCGACCGGGTCGACCTTGTTCTCGACATGCTGGATGTCGTCATCCTCGAAACAGCGCAGGACGTGGATGATCGCGTCGACTTCGCGGATGTTGCCGAGGAACTGGTTGCCGAGTCCTTCGCCCTTCGACGCGCCGCGCACGAGGCCGGCGATATCGACGAAGGCGAGCTGCGTCGGGATGATCTTCTGACTGCCCGCGATCGCCGCGAGCTTGTCGAGCCGCGCGTCGGGCACCGCGACATTGCCGATATTCGGTTCGATCGTGCAGAAGGGATAATTCGCCGCCTGCGCCGCCTGCGTCTCGGTCAGCGCGTTGAACAGCGTCGACTTGCCGACGTTCGGCAGCCCGACGATCCCGCATTTGAAACCCATTTTCCTACCCTTTTAATCAAGCCGGCGGGCAAAGACCCGCACCGGCTGCAAATCCCAGTCGAGGCGCTCATAGAGCCCCGCGGCGGGATTTCCATCCCGAACCATCAATTCCACCTTCGGACAGCCCCGCGCCCGCAGCCAGTCGCAGCCGGCATCGAGCAGACCGCGCGCGATCCCGCTGCCGCGCCGGTCGGGCTGGACGCCCAGATAATAGACCCAGCCGCGGTGGCCGTCGAAGCCGACCATGATCGTGCCGACGATCGCGCGTCCGGCTTCGGCGAGCAGGATCGTCGCGGCGTCGTGGCCGAGCGCGCGATCGAAGTCGGCGTCCGGGTCGTTCCAGGGCCGGGTGAGGTCGCAGCTTTGCCACAGGGCGACCGCGGCGTCGCGATCGGCCGGCGTCGCGGCGCGGATCAGCGTCATGGTTGCAGCCGCAGCGCCAGATCGTTCTGGAACCGCACGTCGTCGCCCTCGGCAAGCCAGCTCGCTTCGGCGGCGATCGCGCCAAGCAGGTCGGTCAGCGGTTCGATCTCGGTCTTGTGGTAATTGCCGAGGACATGGCCCGTCACGCGGTCCTTGTGCCCCGGATGACCGATGCCGATGCGGACGCGGCGGAAATCGTCGCCGATATGCTGGATCATGCTGCGGATGCCGTTATGTCCGGCCGCGCCGCCGCCCTGTTTGACCTTCACCTTCATCGGCGCAAGGTCGAGTTCGTCGTAGAAGGCGGTCACGTCCTGCGGCGCGAGCTTGTAGAAATCCATCGCGGCGCGCACGCTGCGACCGCTTTCGTTCATGAAGGTGCCGGGCTTGAGCAGCAGAATGCGGGTTCGGCCGATGCGGCCGTCCTGCAGCCAGCCCTGAAATTTCTTGGCGGGCGGCGCGAATTGATGAATGTCGGCGATTACGTCGATCGCCATGAAGCCGACATTATGCCGGTTCATCGCATATTGAGGCCCGGGATTGCCGAGGCCGACCCAGAGCTGCATTGCGGTGCCTTTCCCGGGTCCGATGGAAACGCCCCTCCCGCCGGGGAGGGGCGCATCCGGTAAGCGTTAGGCTTCGCCTTCGGCGGCTTCGCCTTCGTCCTTCGTCGTGTCGCCGTCGCTCGACTTGAGCGCCGACGGAGCGACGATGGTCGCAATCGTGAAGTCGCGATCGCTGATCGCGCTCTCGACACCCTTGGGCAGAGCGACGTTGCTGATGTGGATCGAATCGCCGACGTCGAAGCCGGTGACGTCGATGCTGATTTCGTCGGGGATCTTGTCCGCTTCGCAGACGAGTTCCAGCTCGTGACGAACGATGTTCAGCACGCCGCCGCGCTTCAGGCCGGGCGAGGCTTCTTCGTTGGCGAACACCACCGGCACTTCGACATGGACCTTGGCGTCCTTCGAGATGCGCAGGAAGTCCGCATGGATCGGGCGATCCTTGACGGGATGAAAGGCGACGTCCTTGGGCAAGGTGCGGACGGTCTTGCCGCCCACTTCGATCATCACGACCGAGTTCATGAAGTGACCCGTCATCAGCTGCTTCATCAGCAGCTTTTCTTCGACGTGGATCATCAGGGGTTCTTCGTTGCCGCCATAGACGACGGCGGGGACGCGGCCATTGCGACGCAGGTCACGCGAGGCTCCCTTGCCTGCACGTTCGCGCGTCTCGGCCGTCAGCGTCAGCTGATCGCTCATATCATTTCTCCGAGAAACAGTTGCACATATCCGTCACGCCTCCAGGGATGACCATGGCGGAAGCGGGGGCGCATAGCCGGGAACCGGCGGAAAGGCAAGCGCGATGCGGGAAAAGGGGATCGGGTCGGCGAAAAGGCGAATGTCGGTATCGCATCCCGTCTTGCCGCCCGGCTATTGCATCCTCACCACCCGGTATCCGGCCGCTTCCAGATCGGCGGGAACGCCGTCAGCGCCCACCAGATGTCCCGCACCGACCGCGATCAGCACCGTGCCGGGTTTCGCCATGCGCTGCTCCACCCACTTGGTCCAGCGCCGGTTGCGATCGGTGATGATCGCGGCGCGCGCGGCCGGGACCGCGTCGACGTCCTCGTTCACCACCTTTTCGAGTGCGGCGACGTCGCCGCGCGCCCAGGCGGCGTTCATCGCCTTCACGTCGGCGACGCCGCTTGCCGAATTGGCGAGCGCGCGCGTCAGCAGGCGGCGCTGCGTTGCGGCGTCGAGCGTTTCGAACAGCGTCAACTGCCCCCGCGCCGTCTCCAGCCCGCCGATCGGCTTTCCGGCGTCGGAAAAGCGCTGCGTCAGCCGGGCTTCGACGCCATTTTCGGGCGACAAATCGGCCTGCTGCGCGACACGCTGGCCCATCAGCACCAGGATTGCCCAGTCGTCGAGCGCATCGCCGCCGAAACCGCTGCCCGCGCCTTCTATCTTGCGATAGGCGGCAAGCGCCGCCGGATCGAGCCGGCGCTCCATCGCCAGCGGCGTGCTGCGCGGTGCGAGTTCGCGGAACACCGCGCCTGCAGCCGCGAGTTGATCGGGCGCCAGTTCGAGGACCAATTCGTCGGCCGCCGCAATCGCCGCGCCGACCTTCCCGCCGTCCCAGCGCGTGCCGGCGGGAAGCGCGTGCATCGAGCCGAGCAGGAAGATGCGCGTGTCGGCGTCTTCGACCAGCCACATCGCCGGATGCGCTTCGGTAACTGGCGTCGCAGCTTTGCAGGCGAGCAGCAGCAACGGCAAAAGGGCCGCCGCGGCGCGGCGACCCCAGGACCGAAAGGCAAGGGCGCCCCGCTGCCTCACTGGATGCGCGTCACCTTCAACCCGCGCTCCTTGAGATAATCCTGCACGCTCTTTGCTCCCGCCAGATGGCCCGCGCCGACTGCGACGAAAACCGTGCCCGGCTGCGCCATGCGCGCCTCGATCTGTTCGGCCCAGCGCGCGTTGCGAGCCCACAGCAACGTCTTGGCGACGTCGGGCGTTTCGGCAAGCCCCTCGTTCATCGTTTCGGCGAGCGCAGCCGGATCGCCGGCCCCCCATTGCCCGACCATCGTGTCGAGCTGCGGCCCCAGCTTGTCGAGATCGTTGACCATGACGTTGAGGAAGGCGATCTGGCTGGACATGGGCAGGGCATCGAAAAAGCCGAGCTGTTCGCTGAGCGTTTCGAACCCGGAGATCGGCTTGGCGGCCGCCTTTGCCGCATTGCTCAACTGCTTTTCGGCGCCCTCTTCGGGGTTGTAGCCCATTTTGGTCAGCGGCAGCACCGACAGCGTGATCCCCGCAAACCACGGCTTGAAGCCGTCGAAGCTGGCGGGCGGCAGGCCCAGGCTGGTCATCGCCGCCTGATAGGCCGCAAGCGCTTCCGGATCGAGCCGCGACGAAAGCGCCGTTCCGCTCTGGTCCAATGCCAGCGCCATGGTTTCCTTCGCCACCTCATTCTGATCTTCGGGCAGCACGAGTTCGAGTTTGAGTTCGTCCGATTTGTCGAACGCGTCTTTCACGGCGCCGTCGAACCAGCTCAATCCGGGCTTCAGCACATGCACGGTGCCGAACAGATAGACGGTGGTGTCGTCGTCCTTCACTGCCCACAGCGCGGGTTTGATCGCGGTCGTCGTTGCCGCGGCGGGCGCGGTGGCATCCTGCGCCGCGGCGCTATTGTGTCCCGGCACGACCGCGCATTGGGCGAGGGGAATGATCGCGCAGCTGAGCGCCAGTTTGCGGAAGAAGGAGGTCATCGGGCCTGCTTTCGTTTCAAAAAGGGGAGGGGCAAGAGGTTCGCTGATAATCAGCGATATTTGAACCAGAGATAGACGATCAGGTTGACGGCGAGCGTCAGGACAAAGAGCGCCATGGCATCGACCGGCGGCGCGAGGCTCGCTCGGGCGGCGACCCACCACACGGGGCAGGCGATCACAAAGGCATGGAAGCCGGCGACGCTTCCCAGATAATAGGCGTGGCGTTCATGATCGTCGACTGCGCGGAAATAGAATAGGCTGGCGACGCTCATCCCGACAACCCAGATCGCCGAGACGATGATCGCGGTTGCAGGGGTCAAGGGCGCATTGCTCGCCAGATCGCCCGACCCCTGCGCAACCTGGAGCGTCAGCGCAACCCCCGCGCCAAGGCTCATCGACGCGACCATCGTCACCCAATAGAGGCGCTTGCGCGGCGACCAGCCGGCCCAGGCTTCGCGGTTCAGGCGGATATAGAGCGCCATGCCGGCCAGTGCGAGGACGAGCGCCGCCACCGGGCCCGCCCATGTCGGCAACGGCTGGCCGCCGGTTTCGGCCAGGCCGTCGCTATAACCGGCGAAAGCGCCAGCAACGGCTCCGGCTATCATGATGATGGCAACCGGCCACAGATAACCGGGACCGGCGCGGCGTTCCTTCGGCATGTTCGTCATCATTCCTGTCCTGCAAAGCCGTCGTCGAAAATGTCTTCGATCGGCATTTCGAATAGTCGGGCCAGCTTGAAAGCGAGCGGTAAAGACGGGTCGTATTTCCCTGTCTCGATTGCATTTACTGCCTGCCGCGACACGTCGAGCCGGTCGGCCAGTTCGGCTTGGCTCCAATTGCGCATTGCGCGGAGGACTTTCAGTTTGTTGTTCATCGGCGCCTCGCCAATAGGATCCCTTCGGGCCTGCATATAGTCACAATCGCTATCCTTTTGTCAGCCGATCGAAACGCGATGCTTGGCCGCCGGGATTTTCGGGATCAAGAGGCTGGAGCGCCGCCGCGTCGGCCGCGCTCCAGCTCAAGTCGCCTGCCGACACCGGGGAGCATCGACGCGGACGAAGCCCGAAGGAGGGGATCAGCGGCCGGGCTTGATCATCAGCAGCGCCAGCTGGGTACCGCCGTCGGCGCGGGCAATGGCGCGTTCAATCTGCGGCTTTGCGGCGGCGAGGGCAGTCGCCATGCAGGCATTTTCCGAATTGCGCGCGGCAAGACCGCGAGCCGAGGTAGCGCAAATCTGGCGGGCAGCGCTGTGAACGCGCGATTCCAGCCGCTCGCGCCCCTTGGCGCTCGTCAGCTTGAGGTCGTGGATGCGGACGGTGGCGGTGGGCGCTTCATCGGCGGTCGCGGCGAGCGCGGGCGTGCCGACCAGAGCGAGCGAGAGGGCGAGGATGATGGTGCGAGCGATCATAATGGGTCTCCTTGGATCATGTCCTGGTCACGTCAACCTGTCTTTATGTCAGGTATGCATGACTATATGTCGCGATTCGCTGACCATGTCAACAAAACATGACAAAAAGTTTTGTGACCGTGACAGGGCGCGCGATTTGATCGTCGACCAAATGGTACCGAGCCTTGACCCTGCGCGCCCGCTGCGCCAAGGGCGGCGGCGATTGTTGCACCTGCGAAAGATGTGGACTCGTGGCCGATACGGCAGAAAAGAAACCACTCAGCTTTCAGGACATGATCCTGACGCTTCACGATTATTGGAGCGCGCGGGGCTGTGCGATCCTGCAGCCTTATGACATGCGGGTGGGCGCGGGGACGTTTCACCCGGCGACGACGCTGCGCAGTCTGGGGCCGGAGCCGTGGAATGTCGCCTATGTCCAGCCGAGCCGCCGGCCTACCGATGGCCGCTATGGCGAGAACCCGAACCGCCTTCAGCATTATTATCAATATCAGGTGATCCTGAAACCGTCGCCCGCCGACCTGCAGGAGCAATATCTCGGCAGCCTTGCGGCGATCGGCATCGATCCGCTGCTCCACGACATCCGTTTCGTCGAGGATGACTGGGAATCGCCGACGCTTGGCGCATGGGGGCTGGGCTGGGAAGTCTGGTGCGACGGGATGGAAGTCACCCAGTTCACCTATTTTCAGCAGATGGGCGGCTTCGACTGTAAACCGGTTGCGGGCGAGCTGACCTACGGGCTCGAACGCCTCGCCATGTATATCCAGAATGTCGACAATGTGTACGACCTGCGCTTCTCCGACCCCGTCGGCGACGTGCCGGGTTTGAGCTATGGCGACGTCTTCCTCGAAAACGAGCGCCAATTCTCGAAATGGAATTTCGAGGTTGCCGATACCGATACGCTGTTCGCGGGCTTCAAGGCGGCCGAAGACGAATGCAAGCGTGCGATCGCGGCGAATGTTCCGCTCGCCGCCTATGATCAGGCGATCGAGGCGAGCCATTTGTTCAACCTCTTGCAAGCGCGCGGCGTGATCAGCGTGCAGGAACGCGCCAACTATATGGCGCGCGTCCGCGATCTTGCGAAGGGAAGCTGCAAGGCGTGGATCGATAGTCAGTCGGAACGCTGGACCGAAAAATATCCGGGGTGGACGCTGTGACCGATTTTCTTCTCGAACTGCGCAGCGAGGAAATCCCGGCGCGGATGCAGGCGGGTGCGCGCGCCGAGCTGGAAAAGCTGTTCCGCGCGCAGATGGCGGCAGCGGGCATCGATGTCGGCGATCTGACCATCTGGTCGACCCCGCGCCGCCTTGCGCTGATCGCCAGGGGGCTTCCGCAAGCGACCGCTGCGGTCAGCGAGGAGCTCAAGGGCCCGCGCAGCAGCGCGCCGCCGCAGGCGCTCGAAGGCTTTTTGCGCAAGACCGGGCTGACGCAGGATCAGCTCGAAGACCGCGACGGCGTGTGGTTCGCCGTCATCGACAAGCCCGGCCGTGCGACGACCGAAGTGCTCGCCGAGGCGATCCCCGCGATCGTTCGCGGCTTTGCCTGGCCCAAGTCGATGCGCTGGGGGAAGGAAAGCGCGAGCAGCGAAAGCCTGCGCTGGGTCCGCCCGCTGTCTGGGATCGTCGCGATCTTCGGCGACGAGCTTGTGCCGTGCGAGATAGGCGGGATCGCCAGCGGTTTCGTGACGCGCGGCCACCGCTTTCATTGCCCCGGCGAAATCACCATCGGCTCGGCGGCGGATTATGCCGAAAAGCTGCGCGCGTGCCACGTCATCGTCGACCATGAGGAGCGGCAGGCGATCGTTCGCGAAGGTGCTGCGAAAGCCGCGGCCGACGCCGGGCTGAGCCTTGTCGAGGACGAGGCGCTGGTGATCGAGAATGCCGGCCTCACCGAATGGCCGGTGCCGCTGCTCGGCCGCTTCGACGAAGCGTTCCTGGAGGTGCCGCCCGAGGTCATTCAGCTGACCGCGCGCGTGAACCAGAAATATTTCGTCGTGAACGGCGCCGACGGCAAGCTTGCCAACGGCTTCGTCTGCACCGCGAATATCGACGCCAAGGACGGCGGCGCGGAGATCGTTGCGGGCAATCGTAAGGTACTGGCGGCGCGGCTTTCGGACGCGCGCTTCTTCTGGGAACAGGACCAGAAAAAGACGCTCGCGCAGCACGCCGAGAAGCTGGCGAACATCACCTTCCACGAAAAGCTCGGCACGGTTGCCGACAAGGTAGAACGCGTCGCGAAGCTGGCGCGCTGGCTGGTCGAGGAAGGAATCGTCGCCCCCGCGAAGGCGGGAGCCGCTGTAGGTAATGCGCCAAACGCAACGGCCCCCGCCTCCGCGGGGGCGACGGGGGAGTTGGCCGACCAGGCTGAACTTGCCGCGCGGCTGGCGAAGGCCGACCTCGTCACCGAAATGGTCGGCGAATTCCCCGAATTGCAGGGCCTGATGGGCGGCTATTACGCCCGCGCCCAAGGCCTGCCCGACGCGGTCGCCGACGCAATTCGCGATCATTACAAGCCGGTCGGGCAGGGTGACGACGTGCCGACCGCGCCGGTGACGGTGGCTGTGGCGCTGGCAGACAAGCTGGATACGATTTCTGCCTTCTTTGCGATCAGCGAAAAACCCACCGGATCAAAGGATCCTTTTGCCCTTCGCCGCTCGGCACTCGGTACTATCTCGCTAATCTTAGCGAACGGAATCCGGGTGCGACTGAGCCACCTAGTTGGGCAGGGCGCAGTGGGCTTGTCGGCAATCGCTGCCGTAAAGCAGCTGCTTGATGCTGCGGGCGAGTATAATGGCAAGCCAATCGATGCCCGGGAGGCCGGTGTTGGCGTTATTGATTTCTTCGCCGACCGCCTCAAGGTCCAGCAACGCGAAGCCGGCGTCCGCCACGACCTGATCGACGCGGTGTTCGCGCTTGGCGGCGAGGACGATCTCGTCCGCCTGCTCGCTCGCGTGAAAGCGCTCCAAGCCTTCATGGCGACCGAAGACGGCAGCAACCTGCTCGCGGGTTACAAGCGTGCGGCGAATATCCTGAAGCAGGCGGGCGAGGTGAGGGGTACCGCCGCCACGACGCCGCCGACCGAAGCCGACGCGGCATTGCTCGCCGCGCTCGACGTGGCCGAGCCCGCGGCGTCCGCTGCGGTCGCTGACGAACGCTTTACCGACGCTATGGCGGCGCTCGCCAGCCTGCGCGCGCCGATCGACGCCTTTTTCGACGGCGTGATGATCAACGATCCCGATGAAGCGGTGCGCTCCTATCGGCTCGGCCTGCTCGCGCGATTTACCGGCGCGGTGCATGGCGTTGCCGATTTCTCGAAGATCGAGGGCTGACGCGCCAGCTATCCGCCAGAGCTTATAACGAACGAAGTAAAACTGAATCGACCAACCGCGATTGCATACCTATCCAGCCGCGACCTCCTCCCCGGGGCAGCAGGAGTAAGACATGACGAAGATGGTGCATTTGTTCGGCGGCGCGGCCACGACGGCCGAGCGTTCGAAGGAATTGCTGGGCGGCAAGGGATCGAATCTTGCCGAAATGGCGTCGATCGGCCTGCCGGTCCCGCCGGGCTTTACGATCACCACCGACGTCTGCACCGCCTATTACGCCAATGGCGAAGCGTTTCCCGACGGGCTGACCGCCGACGTCGAAAGCGGCATCGCGCATATCGAGGGGATCACCGGCAAGCGTTTCGGCGACGCGGCGAACCCGCTGCTCGTTTCGGTCCGGTCGGGCGCGCGCGTGTCGATGCCGGGGATGATGGACACCGTCCTCAACCTCGGGCTCAACGATGCGACCGTCGCGGGGCTTTCCGAAGCCTCGGGCGACCCGCGTTTCGCGTGGGACAGCTATCGCCGCTTCATCCAGATGTACGCCGACGTCGTCATGGGCCTGGACCATGCCGAGTTCGAGGAAGCGCTGGAAATCGCCAAGGAAGACAAGGGCTTTTTCCTCGACACGGAGATGTCGGCTGAAGACTGGCAGGCGCTGGTCAAGGAATATCAGGCGATCGTCGAGCGCGAGACCGGCGCACCCTTTCCGCAGGAACCGAAGGACCAGCTGTGGGGCGCGATCGGCGCCGTCTTTGCGAGCTGGGAAAGCGACCGGGCGAAAGTCTATCGCCGCCTGAACAGCATTCCCGGCGAATGGGGCACCGCGGTCAATGTGCAGGCAATGGTGTTCGGCAATATGGGCGACACCTCGGCGACCGGTGTGGCGTTCACGCGCGACCCCGCGACGGGCGAGCGCGCCTGGTACGGCGAATGGCTGATCAACGCGCAGGGAGAGGACGTCGTCGCCGGCATCCGCACCCCGCAGTATCTGACGAAAATCGCGCGCGAAAAGGCGGGGGCCAAGCCGCTGTCGATGGAAGAGGCGATGCCCGAAACCTTCGGGGAACTGGGCCGCGTCTTCGACACGCTCGAAACCCATTACCGCGACATGCAGGATATCGAATTCACCGTCGAACGCGGAACGCTGTGGATGCTGCAGACGCGCAGCGGCAAGCGCACGGCCAAGGCGGCGCTGCGCATCGCGGTCGAAATGGCGGCCGAAGGGCTGATTTCCGAAGAGGAAGCGGTCGGCCGTGTCGATCCTGGCGCGCTCGACCAACTGCTCCACCCGACGCTCGATCCCAAGGCGCCGCGCGACGTTCTGACCAAGGGGCTGCCCGCCAGCCCCGGCGCCGCGTCGGGCAAGATCATGTTCGACGCCGACAGCGCCGAAAAGGCCGCTGGCATGGGCGAGGCGGTGATCCTCGTCCGCGTCGAGACGTCGCCTGAGGATATCCACGGCATGCACGCCGCCAAGGGCATCCTGACCGCGCGCGGCGGGATGACGAGCCACGCGGCGGTGGTTGCGCGCGGCATGGGGCGCCCCTGCGTCTCGGGCGCCGGCGGGCTGGCGATCGACGGCAATGCGCGCGTGCTGCGCGTCGCGGGGCGCGAGCTTCGCGAAGGCGATGTCATCACGCTCGACGGGTCGACCGGCGAAGTGATGGCGGGCGAGGTTCCGACGCTCCAGCCCGAGCTGGTCGGCGATTTCGGCACGCTGATGGGCTGGGCCGACAAGGTGCGCCGCATGAAGGTGCGCACCAACGCCGAAACCCCCGCCGACGCGCAGGTCGCGCGCGATTTCGGTGCCGAGGGTATCGGACTTTGCCGCACCGAGCATATGTTCTTCGACGCCGCGCGGATCACCGCGGTGCGCGAGATGATCCTGGCCGACAGCGAGGACGGCCGCCGCGCCGCGCTCGCCAAGCTGCTGCCCGAACAGCGCGGCGACTTTGCCGCAATCTTCGGCGTGATGGCGGGGCTGCCGGTCACGATCCGGCTGCTCGACCCGCCGCTGCACGAATTCCTGCCGACGCGCGAGGAGGATTTTGCCGATGTCGCCGCCGCGGCAGAGGTGGGGGTCGAGGCGCTGAAGGCGCGGGCGAACGAACTCCATGAATTCAATCCGATGCTCGGCCACCGCGGTTGCCGCCTTGGCGTCACTTACCCCGAAATCTACGAGATGCAGGCGCGCGCGATCTTCGAGGCGGCGTGCGACGTCGCCGCCGAAACCGGCGCGGCGCCGATCCCCGAGGTGATGATCCCGCTGGTCGCGACGCGCCGCGAATTCGATCTGATGAAGGCGGTCGTTGACGCGCAGGCAAAGGCGGTGTTCGCCGAAAAGGGGCGCGAGATCGCCTATCTTGTCGGCACGATGATCGAGCTGCCGCGCGCCGCGCTGATGGCGGGCGAAATCGCGGAAACGGCCGAATTCTTCAGCTTCGGCACCAATGACCTGACCCAGACGACGATCGGTATCAGCCGCGACGACGCCAGCCGCTTCCTGACGCAATATGTCGACAAGGGCATCTTCCTGACCGATCCGTTCGTCAGCCTTGACGTCGAAGGCGTCGGACAGCTGATCGAGATCGCCGCCAAGCGCGGCCGTGGTGCCCGCGCGGGGATCAAGATGGGCATTTGCGGCGAGCATGGCGGTGATGCACCGAGCATCCACTTCTGCGAACAGACCAGGCTCGACTATGTCAGCGCCTCGCCCTACCGTGTGCCCATCGCACGTCTGGCAGCGGCACAGGCGGCGCTGAAGAGGGGATAACGCCATGAAGAGCTGGCACCGCTATGCGATCACCCTGGTGGGCGGGATAGCGGTGGGGCTTGGCGGCGCCTGGGGTCTGACCCGTGGCGGGCTCGGCGATGGCGCGATCCGCAACGGCCCGTGGACGACCTCGCTCGGCTATGGGACGAAGGCGACCGATCCGCTGACGCGCGCGATGGTCGCGCGGTCGGGGCTGCTCGCGCTGCCGGCAAAGGAGACGCTCTACTGGATGGCGCGCACCGACGCCTCGGGCGCGCGGCTTGACGGCAATTGCCGCTACCGTCTGTCGGGAAAGCCGCTCGATGCGCGCTGGTGGAGCGTGACCGTTTATGATGCCAAAGGCTATCTGGTCGCCAATCCCGCGAATATCTGGTCGGTCAATGGCGCCAGTGTCCCGCTCGACGACAAGGGCGAATGGCACGTCACCATAGCGCCCGACCGGTCCGCCGATGGCGCTTGGCTTCCCGGGATCAAGGGGCAGCCGTTCGACCTGACGCTGCGCATGTACAACCCGGGCGCGGACTTCCGCGCCGCGCCATCGGCGGCCGCGCTGCCCGCGATCGTCAAGGAGGGGTGCTGACATGCGCCGCTGGATCGGACCGCTCGCTTTTGGCCTGATCGCCGCGCTCGCGGTCGGCTATGCGGCCATCGCCGCCATCCCCTATGGCATGATGAAGATCGCGATGGACCGGCTTGGCCGCGGCGGCATCAACCAGATGTCGCAGGGACCGCTCGCGACGCCCGCGCGCCAGCCTGTCGTGCGGCCGAGCCCCGATCTTGCCTATTCCAGCTGTCCGTTCGACCTTGCGGCGGGGCCGCTCGAGATTATGGTCGTGCCGGTCCCTGGGCGCTATTCTTCGCTCAGCATCTTCGATGCCGCGACCGACGTCGCCTACGTGCGCAATGACGTCGAAGCGGGCGGAAAACCCTATCGAATCATCGTCGCGCGCGACGGGCAGGCGGTGCCGCCGGGCGCCGAGGTGGTGCGCGTCGGCCACGATCGCGGGATTGCGCTGATTCGCCTGCTGCTGAAGGATCCTGCGGAAATCGGTTCGCTCGACGCAATTCGCCGTCAATCGACCTGCCGAACCGTCACAAAGTCGAAATAGGGGGTTGCACGCCCCGCCGACTGCTCCTAAAGGCACCGCTCCACGCACCCGTAGCTCAGCTGGATAGAGCATCAGACTACGAATCTGAGGGTCGGACGTTCGAATCGTTCCGGGTGCGCCATTTCCCTTCGGCATCGAAATTCAGGCTTCGCGGGCGCGACCGTGCATAGCTATGCCCTGTTGCATCGCTGCCGGGCCTGCGACATTCCGGACGCGATCCGGCCATGATGGACCGGCAAGGGAGAGTCATGAGCGAAGCCATCGTCACGGTCGATATCGGCGGCACGCACGCACGTTTCGCGATCGCCGAGGTGGCGGCCGGCCGCGTTGTCTCGCTCGGGCCCGAGACGACGCTGCATACAAAAGACCACGCCAGCTTTCAGACCGCCTGGCAGGATTTCGAGCGGCAGCAGGGCGGTGCGCTCCCGCGCGCCGTCGCCATTGCGATCGCGGGGCCGACGCGCGGCGAGATCATTCGCTTCACCAACAATCCCTGGATCATTCGCCCGGCGCTGATCGGCGAGAAGCTGAATGTCGACCGCTATACGCTGGTCAATGATTTCGAGGCGGTCGGCCATGCGGTCGCGCAGGCCGATGCGGGGTATTTCGAGCGGCTGACAGGTCCTGACGAGCCGCTTCCCGCAATGGGAACGGTCAGCGTTATCGGCCCCGGGACCGGGCTTGGCGTTGCGCATGTATGGCGCGACGGGACCGACTATCGCGTCCAGGCGACCGAAGGCGGACATGTCGATTTCGCGCCGCTCGACAGCATCGAGGACGCCATCCTCGCGCGGCTGCGCAAACGCCATCGCCGCGTGTCGGTAGAGCGTATCGTATCCGGTCCTGGCATCGTCGATATTTATGAAACGCTGGCGGCGATCGAAGGGCGACCGATTGCGCCGCTCGACGACAGGACGATATGGGGCCGGGCGATAGGCGGCGAGGATGCGCTGGCGGCTGCGGCCGCGGATCGCTTCTGCCTCTCGCTCGGCAGCGTTGCAGGCGACCTTGCGCTTGCGCAGGGCGCCAGCGGCGTCGTGATCGCGGGGGGGCTTGGCTTGCGTATCCGCGACCAGCTCGTCCGGTCGGGTTTCCCCGAACGCTTCGTCGCCAAGGGGCGGTTCGAGAATTTCATGGCGGCGATCCCGGTCAAATTGATCACCCACCCGCAGCCCGGCCTTTTCGGTGCCGCCGCAGCATTCGCGCGCCAGCATCGCTGAAAAAATCCGCTGGCGCGAGGACGCAAAACGCGGCAGCAAGGGGGCATGTCCGCGCGCCCCGTCCTCGGTATTATCGCCTGCAACCGCACCGTCGGGACAGAGGTCGCGCAAACGGTGATCAACCGCTATGCGACCGCCGCGATGCGCTACGCAGATTGCGCGGCGCTCATCATCCCGTCGCTTCCCGATCATATGCAAGCGCGCGAGATCGTCGGGCGGCTCGACGGCGTGCTGCTCACCGGAACGCCGTCGAATGTCGCGCCGGCGCTCTATGGCGATCCGGCGGAAGGCGAGGGGCCGTTCGATCCCGATCGCGACCGGATGATGATCGAGCTTGTCGAAGCGACGATCACCACACAGCGCCCGCTCTTCGGCATCTGCCGCGGTTTTCAGGAGATCAACGTGGCGCTGGGCGGAACGCTGCGCCGCGATACGTCGGCGAGCGACGAACTGCTGCACCATCACGCGCCCGACGATGCCGCTTTCGACGCGATGTTCGATCATCGGCACAAGGTCGATCTCGTCGAAGGCGGCCTGCTTGCGTCGGCCTATGCCGCGCCCTCGCTCGAGGTCAATTCGGTTCATTATCAAGGCATCGGTGCGCTCGCCGACAGCCTGGCGGTCGAGGCGCGCGCGCCTGACGGGCTGGTCGAGGCCTATAGCGCGCGGCCGAACGGCGCGCCGCTGCTCGCGGTGCAATGGCACCCCGAATGGGCGACCGACGGCAATGATCAGAGCCAGACCTATTTCCACCTTCTCGGCCGCGCGCTAAGAGGCGAACTATGAACCGCCGCGTCACCCGATATGATCGCTATCTCGCGCGGATCAGCTTTTCGCCCTGATTGGAGAACTCCCCTCCCGCTGGCGGGAGGGGCGGGGGTGGGGTGAGCCACAGGCGAACGTCCATCCTCTCGTCCTTCGGAGCGCGCTTGCGCGTGCACACCCCCAACCCCTCCCGCCTGCGGGAGGGGAGTTTCAGGATCAGAAACATGCCCCGTAATCACGACATCGCCGAACTGCGCCGTCTCGACGTCGCGTACCATCTTCCCGCGCAGGCCGACTGGGCCGAAATCGAAAAACTCGGCGGCAGCCGCATCATCACCCATGCCGAAGGCTGCACGATCGTCGATGGCGACGGCCACCGTATCCTCGATGGCATGGCGGGCCTCTGGTGCGTCAATGTCGGCTATGGCCGCGAGGAACTGGTCGAGGCTGCGGCAGCGCAGATGCGCGAACTGCCTTTCTATAATACCTTTTTCAAGACCGCGGCGCCGCCGACGGTGACGCTCGCGGCGAAGATCGCCGAGCTCACCGGCGGGCGCCTGCCGCACATCTTTTTCAACGCCTCGGGCAGCGAGGCGAACGACACGGTGTTCCGCATGGTGCGCCATTATTGGAAGCTGAAGGGCGAGCCCAAACGGACCGTCTTCATCAGCCGCTGGAATGCCTATCACGGTTCGACCGTCGCGGGCGTATCGCTCGGCGGGATGAAGGCCATGCACGCGCAGGGCGACCTGCCGATCCCCGGTGTCGAACATGTCCGCCAGCCCTATTTCTACGGCGAAGGGCAGGGGATGACCGAGGAGGAATTCTGCGATGCCTGCGTGGCTGCGATCGAGGACAAGATCTTGGAAGTCGGTCCCGAAAATTGCGCCGCCTTCATCGGCGAGCCGGTTCAGGGCGCCGGCGGGGTCATCATCCCGCCCAAGGGCTATTGGCCGAAGGTCGAGGCGGTGGTGCGCAAATATGGACTGCTGCTCGTGGCCGACGAAGTCATCTGCGGCTTCGGGCGCACCGGGAAGATGTGGGGGCATGAAACGATGGGTTTCACGCCCGACCTGATGCCGATGGCGAAGGGGCTTTCGTCGGGCTACCTTCCGATCTCGGCGACCGCGGTGGCGAGCCATGTCGTCGACGTGCTCAAGACCGGCGGCGATTTCGTCCACGGCTTTACCTATTCGGGCCATCCGGTCGCTGCGGCGGTCGCGCTCAAGAATATCGAGATCATCGAACGCGAAGGGCTGGTCGAACGCACCGGCAGCGTGACGGGTCCGCATCTGGCGAAAGCGCTTGCGCCGCTGGACGATCATCCGCTCGTCGGTGAAACGCGCTCGATCGGCCTCCTTGGTGCGGTCGAGATCGTCGCTGACAAGGAGACGCGCGCGCGGTTCGGCGGTGCCGAAGGGACCGCCGGCCCGATGGCGCGCGACGCGTGCATCGCGAACGGGCTGATGGTGCGCGGTATCCGCGACAGCCTGGTCATGTGCCCGCCGCTGGTCATCACCACCGAACAGATCGACGAGATGGTGACGATCATCCGCAAATCGCTCGACGAGGTGATGCCGAAGCTGCGGGCGCTCTAGCGATTTCTTGCCATTCCCGTTCGTGCTGAGCTTGTCGAAGCACTGTTTTCTTCTCTAGACGTGAAGAGAAGAACGGTCCTTCGACACGCTCAGGACGAGCGGGTTGAGGGCATATATATCCAGTAAAAGGATCGACCCCCATGCCATCCGGCCTTTTTGCGCTGCTCGATGACGTTGCCACGATCGCCAAGGTTGCTGCGGCGAGCATAGACGACGTCGGCGCCGCGGCGTCGAAGGCCGGCGCCAAGGCCGCGGGGGTGGTGGTCGACGATACCGCGGTGACGCCGCGTTACGTCACCGGCTTCACGCCCGATCGCGAATTGCCGATCATCTGGCGGATCACCAAGGGATCGCTGTTCAACAAGCTGGTGCTGATCTTGCCGGCGCTGCTGCTGCTGTCGACGTTCCTGCCCTGGGCGATCACGCCGCTGTTGATGATGGGCGGCGCCTATCTCTGCTTTGAGGGTGCGGAGAAGGTCATCCACGCACTGCAGAAGGACAAGACGAGCCTTGCCGAGGACGCCGAGATCGTGGCCGACAAGGATCATGAAGAGACGATGGTGAAGGGGGCGGTGCGCACCGATCTCATCCTGTCGGCCGAAATCATGGTGATCGCGCTCAACGAAGTGCTGGACGAACATCTCGTGATGCGCGGCGCCACGCTTGCGCTGGTTGCGGTGCTGATTACCATCGCGGTCTATGGCGTGGTCGGGTTGATCGTGAAAATGGACGACATCGGCCTGCATATGGCCAAGCGCGGATCGGCGGCGCGGCAGGCGATCGGGCGCGCGCTGGTTAACCTCATGCCCAGTCTGCTGGCGGCGCTCGCGACGATCGGCACGGCCGCCATGTTGTGGGTCGGCGGGCAGATCGTGCTGCACGGCCTGCACGAATATCATATCGGCGGCATCGCCGAAGCGCTCGAATCGCTGGCTCATTCGGTCGCGGGCGGACTTCCGCTCGAAGGGCTTTGGACGTGGCTCATCAAGGCGACCGGCGACGGTATCTTCGGATTGCTGCTCGGCAGCGTGATCGTCGGAGTGCTGCACTTCGTGCCGGGCAAGAGGGCCCATTGATTTCGTCATCCCGGACTTGATCCGGGATCCACCGCGGCGCCGGAAGTCATGGACCCCGGATCAAGTCCGGGGTGACAATGGTGCAAGGGTTGCCGTCAGCCCAGCAAAACCACCGGACTGTCGGCGCGCCAGTGCATGCTGACCTTGTCGTCCCAGGTGAAATCCTCCTGGTCGTGGCGCGACAGATTGGGGCGCGACACGCGTAGCCGCGCGCCCGATTCGAGTTCGATGTCGTAAAGGGTGATATCGCCGAGATAGCTCATGCCCTTGATCGTGCCGCGCGCGAAATTATGCCCCTCGGGGGCGTCCTGCGCCGCGGCGCGCACCGCTTTGCCTTCGCCCGGAACGTGCAGATAGATCTTCTCGGGCCGCAGCGCGACCCAGACGTCGGCGCCATGCGGGCCGGTCACGCCATGATTCAGATAGACGCGCCCCAATCCGGGGCAGTCGACCGCGGCGCGATCGGGTTCGTCGAGCGTCAGCTTGCCTTCGAAGATGTTCACCGAACCGACGAAATCGGCGACGAAGCGATTGGCGGGATATTCGTACAGGTCCGAAGGCCCGGCGAGCTGCGCCACGTCGCCCTTGTTGATCACCGCGATGCGGCTCGCCATCGACAGCGCTTCGTCCTGGTCGTGCGTCACGGTGACGAAGGTGATGCCGACCTGATCCTGAAGGTCGGCGAGCTCGAACTGCATCTGCGCGCGCAATTTGGCGTCGAGCGCGGACAGCGGTTCGTCGAGAAGCAGCACCTTCGGCCGCATGATGAGGCTGCGCGCCAGCGCGACGCGCTGCCGCTGGCCGCCCGACATCTGGTCGGGCATCCTGTCTTCGAAGCCGCCGAGCTTTACCAGCTCGAGCGCTTCGGCAACGCGGTCCTTGACCTCGCCGCCGCGCACGCCAGCGATCTTGAGGCCGTAGGCGACATTGTCGGCGACGCTCATGTGCGGAAAGACGGCATAGCTCTGGAACACCATGTTCACCGGCCGCTTGTTCGGCGGGATACCGGCCATGTTCTGCCCGTCGATCAGGATATGGCCTTCGGTCGGCAATTCGAAGCCGGCGATCATGCGCAACAGCGTCGTCTTGCCGCAGCCCGACGGGCCGAGCAGCACGAAGAATTCGCCCGCCATGATGTCGAGGCTGACGTTATCGACCGCAGTCACCTTGCCGAAGCGTTTGGAGATATTCTGGATCTGGATGATCGGCTTGGGCGCGTCGGTCATGGTCAGTGGGTTTCCGCAATGGCTTTGACGCCCTGAAGTTTCAGCGCGATGGCGGTGAGCAGGATGGTGAGGAGGATGAGCAGCGTCGATGCCGCGTTGACTTCGGGCGTCACCGAGAAGCGGACCATCGAATAGACCTTTACCGGGAAGGTGATCGTGTCGGGGCCGCTGGTGAAATAGGTGATGACGAAATCGTCGAGGCTGAGCGTGAAGGACAGCAGCGCGCCCGCGATCAGCGCCGGGCGCATGTGCGGGATCAGCACATCGCGGAACACCGCCCATTCGCCGGCGCCGAGATCCTTTGCTGCTTCCTCCTGCTCGCGGTTGAAGGTGGCGAGGCGCGATCGCACCACCATCGTCACGAACGGAAAGCAGAAGGTGATGTGGGCAATGATGATCGCGCCGAGATTGAAGGGCCAGATCAGGTCGGTCGGCCATTCGAGCCATTTGGCGAAAAAGATCAGGAAGGCGACGCCCATGCATATTTCGGGAACGATGATCGGCAGCGAAATCGTTCCGTCCACCGCGCCCTTCAACGGGAAGCGGAAACGCCAGAGCATCACCGCCGCGACGGCGCCGAGGATCAGGCTGATAAGCGTCGCGAGCGCCGCGATGGTGAGCGAGTTGACGAGCGCTTCGACCAGCACGTCGTTGCCGAGGGCCTTGTCATAATATTTGAAGGTGAAGCCGCGCCAGACGACGTTGCGCTTGCTGTCGTTGAAGCTGAAGATCATCAGCACGACCAGCGGCGCGTAGAGAAAGACCATGACCGCGCCGACCCACAGCCGCATCCATAAGGTGCGGCTATATTCGAGCGGCGCGCGCGGGGTGCGGGAAAAGATCGCCATCAGCGCGCCTCCGGCACCTTGCGCCGCATCGATTGCAGCGCGATCAGGATGAACATCGCATAGATGAGGATGAAAGAGAGCGCAGCGCCGAACGGCCAGTCGTTCGCCTTCTTGAACTGCCGTTCGATAACGTTTGCGATCATCTGGCTGTCGGTCCCGCCCATCAGGTCCGGCGTGAGATAGGCGCCGAGCGCGGGGATCAGCGTGATCATCACGCCGGCGACGATACCCGGCGCGGCGAGCGGCACGACGATGCGCATGATCGTGCGGAAATGCCCGGCGCCAAGGTCGAGGCTTGCCTCGATCAGGCTGCGGTCGAGCCGGTCAAGCGCGGCGTAGAGCGGCAGCACCATGAAGGGCAGATGGACATAGACCAGCCCGAAGACGACCGCGAAATTGTTGAAGAGCAGTTGCACCGGCTCCCATGTCGGAAGCGGCTGCATCCCGACGAGCGTCTTGAGCCAGCTCGCACCGTCCCACAGCGCGCCGAGCCCCTTGTTGGCAAAGCCCTGGGTGCCGAGTAGCATCATCAGTGCGTAGGTGCGGATCAGCAAATTGGTCCAGAAGGGCAGCATGATGCCGAGCAGCAGCCATGGCCGCCATTTCTCGCTTGCGAAGGTGATCGCCATCGCCACGGGAAAGCCGACGATCAGGCAGATCAGCGTAACGAGCGCCGCAACCGCGAAGCTTTTGCCGAAGATCGACAGATAGAGAAATTCGGTCGCGCGCTTGTAATTTTCGAGCGTTCCCGAAAATTCGATCTCGGTCAGGCCGCGGTTCTCGCCGAAGCTGTAGAACCAGACGATCGCCATCGGGATGACGAAGAACAGGAGGGTCCACAGCAGGGTCGGAACCGACACCGCCGCGAAGACCCGCTTGTTCGCTTTCCAGTCCTGCTCGGCCATCCCCCCGATGCCCCTTTCAGACCGTTACGACGCCCGCACCTTCGTAAAGGCTTCCTCGTAGAGTGGCTGAAGCTTTTCGTTGAACTTCGCATATTCGCACTTGGCGAGCACGTCCGCGGGCGGGAAGATGACCGGATTGTCCTTGTAGCTGTCGGGCATCAGCGCCTTGGCGGCGGCATTGGGGGTCGGGTAGAGGATCGTTTCGGTGATCTTCTTGTCGACCTCGGCATCGAGCATATAGTTGATGAAAGCGTGGGCGTTCTTCGGGTGCGGCGCACCTTTCGGAATGCACAGCGTATCCGAATTGAGCTGGCTGCCTTCTTTCGGCACAACGAAATCGAGATCAGGATCCTCGGTCATCGCCTGTGCGATGTCGCCATTATATTCGAGCACGACATCGACGTCGCCCTTGAGCAGCAGATCCTGCCCGTCATCCTCGTGGAATTTCTTCACATAGGGCTTTTGCTTGATCATCATCGCCGAAATGGTCTGAATATCCTCCGGCGTCAGCGAATTGACCGATTTGCCGAGATATTTGCCATAGAGGCGGAACATGTCGCCGGCCTCCGACAGCCAGGCCATGCGGCCCTTATATTCGTCGCTGTCGAACAGGACCTTCCAGCTGTCGGGCGCGGTCTTCACCTTCGACTTGCGATAGCCGATGCCCAGAACCAGCCAGGTGTAAGGCATCGAGAATTTGCGGCCCGGATCATAATCGACGTTCAGGAAGCTGGGGTCGATATTCTTCATGTTCGGGATCTGCGCATGATCGAGCGGCATCAGCATGTCGGCGCGCGCCATGCGTTCGACAAAGTCGTTCGACGGCACGATGACGTCATAGCCGGGATTGCCCGCCTTGAACTTCGCGAACAGCGTGTCGTTGCTGTCGAACAGGTCCATCGTGACATCGACGCCCGTCGACGCCTTGAAATCGTCGAGCGTCGTTTCGCCGATATAGGTGTCCCAATTGTAGAAGTTGAGCTTGGCCTCTTCGCCGTTGGCAAGTTTCTTGTCGCTGCCCTTGCTGCACGCGACGAGGCCGCCGAAGCTGATCCCGATTGCGGCGACGCCCATCGCCTGAAGCAGCGAGCGGCGATTGCGGCCCTGCGCGAGCAGTTCGTTCAAATCCATGGCTGGCCTCCCTGATTGTGACCGCAAGCTGACTCATTAATGTCGGCTTGAAAAGAGGCTTTTTTGCACCGCAACACGAATCCGTGACATTTTCGTGCGTCGTGGCCCAGGCAAGTCGCTATGCGTTGCGCAGATACCAGTCGTAGTCGATCGTCGGCACCGTCCCGAAATAGCGATCCTGTTCGACCCGCTTCACGATGCTGAACATGTCGACGAAGCGGTCGCCGAGATAATCGCGCATCAGCGCCGAGGCGTGGAAGCGGTCGACGGCCGCGAACCAGTTCGACGGCGGCTTGTCGTCGCCCGAGGCGTCGCGATCATAGCCGTTGCCGACGACCGCCGGACCCGGGTCGGTCCGGCTTGTCATTCCGTGATGCATGCCGGCGAGCACGGCGGCTACCGCGAGATAGGGATTGGCATCGGCGCCGCAGGCGCGATGCTCGACATGCCGGCTTGGCGGCGGCCCGGCCGGGATGCGGAAGGACACGGTGCGATTGTTGACCCCCCACGTCGGCGCTACGGGGGCGTAGCTGTTCGCCTTGAACCGGCGATAGCTGTTGGCGTGCGGGGCAAAGAGCGCAAAGCCGTCGCCGACGCTGCCGATCATGCCGCCGATCGCGTGGCGCAGCGCATCGGTGCCCTCCGGATCGTCGCTCGCAAAGATATTGCCGCCCGCGGCATCGTTGACCGAGACGTGGATGTGCATCCCGCTCCCTGCCTGTTCGGCGAAAGGCTTGGCCATGAAGGTCGCTTCGAGCCCATGTTGCTGCGCGATCGCCTTGACCAGGCGCTTGTACATGATGGCGTCGTCGCAGGCGCGCAGCGCGTCCGGCTTGTGGCGCAGCGTCAGCTCGAACTGGCCCGGCGCAAATTCGCTGATCGCGCTTTCGAGCGGCAGGCCCTGCACGTCGGTCGCCGCATAGAGGGCGTCGAAGAAGGGACGAAAGTCGTCGAGTTCACGCAGGCCATAGACTTCGACATTGCGCGGCGTGTCGCGGCTGTAGCCGGGGCGGGCGGGGCGCACAGACCCGTCGCGCGCGCGGCGCGGGTCGAGCAGGTAGAATTCCAGCTCGACTGCAAGCACCGGGGTCAGGCCGTCGGCGGTGTAGCGGTCGATCACGCGGCCGAGCACATGGCGGGGATCGAGGTCGTGCGGCGTGCCGTCGAGTTCATAGAAATCGACAAGGAACTGCGCGGCCTGATCGCCGCCCCACGGGGTGCGGACAAGGGTGCCGGGGATCGGCTTCATCGATCGGTCGGCGTCGCCATCTTCCCAGACAAGGCCTGTTTCGACGGTGTCCTGCCCAGTGATGTCGACGACGGTGATCGAGCCGGGGAACATGCGTCCGCTTTCATAGACAGCGAGCACTTCATGTTGGCGCAGCCGCTTGCCGCGCGGGACGCCGCCCATGTCGGTATAGATCATCTCGATCGAATCGATGTCGGGATTGGCCCGGAAGAATTCCTCGGCCTCCGCCCGCGGCGCGATCACGCCCGACGACTTCGCCATTGCCCCACTACTCCTTCAGCGCCTTGATGCAGTCGGCGAAGCCGCCGACCAGCCGGTCGATCTGGTCGTCGCCGGTCACCGGGCTCACCAACATCATATTGTGAAATGGCGCCAGCAAAATTCCCCGGTTGGCGAGGAAAATGTGGATCGCGGCCTCCAGCGCGGGGTGCATCGCCGCCCTCGCCTCGCCGCCGCTGCGGGGCGGGACGGGACAGGTCAGAAACTCGACGCGGGCGCCGACCTGCGTGACGTGCCAGTCGAGCGACGCAGCGGCGATTTCGCGCTCCAGCCCCGTGACCAGCCGCGCGGCACCGCGCAGCATGGCGTCATAGGCGGTGGGGGTGATGACCTCGCCGAGCATGACGTCCATCGCGGTGATCGCAAGCGCGTTGGCGGAGAGCGTCGTGCCGATGCCGCTATGCCCCGGCGGGCGCGCCCGGTTGAGCGCCGCCATGCGATCCGCGACCGCGACGCTGAAACCATAAACGGCGCACGGCACGCCGCCGCCGATCGACTTTCCGACGACCATCAGATCGGCCATCGGGCCATGCGTGCGGGCATGGCCGCCATAGCCCGACGAGATGCTGTGCGTTTCGTCGAAAACCAGCAGTGTGCCCGTCTCGTCGCACAGGCTGCGCAGCGTTTCGAGGAAGCCCGGCGCGTCCTGCACCATGCCGACGTTGGTCATGACGGGTTCGGCGAGGACGCAGGCGATATCGCCGCCGCGCAGCGCGGCGGCAAGCGCGCCCGCATCGTTGAACTCGATCACCGTCGTCGTGCCGCGAAGATCGTGGACCTGGCCGATCAGGCTGGCGCGCATCACCGGCGCGCCGTCTTTCAGATCGACGAACACATCGTCGACGGCGCCATGATAGGCGCCGTTGAAGGTGAGGATTTTCGGGCGCCCGCTGATCCCGCGGCACCAGCGGATGACGGCGCGATTGGCTTCGCTCGCCGTGGTCGTCACCTGCCATTGCGGAAAGCCGAACATGGCCGAAAGCTTCGCGGCCAGCGCGGCACCGCGGGCGGTGGGCAGCATATAGCTCAGCCCCTCGGCCGCCTGCCGTGCGAGCGCGGCCGCGAGCGCGGGCGGCGAATGGCCGAACAGGCTGGCCGTGTCGCCAAGGCAGAAATCGTCATAGGTCCGCCCGTCGATGCTGGTCAGCGTCGCGTCCTTGGCCGAGGCGGCGACGATCGGGGCCGGGCTGGGCCAATCCTTCATCCAGTGGAAGGGCACCGACTGGAACCAGCCGGTCGCCGCGGCCTGATGCGCGAAAGCGTGCGGGTTGTCGGCGCGGAAACGATCGGCCTCGCGCGCGGCGACGCCGGCGATGGCGGCGTCGGCGATCATCCCAGCCTGTCTTTCAGTGCGTAATAGAGAAGGCCCAGCGTCGCGAGCGGGCGGCGCAGCCATTTGCCGCCGGGGAAGGGGCGCGACGGCAGGCTCGCGAGCACGTCGAAGCGTTCGGCGGTCCCCGCCAGCGCCTCGGCGATCAACTCGCCGACGGTCGTCGTGATCAGCGCGCCATGCCCCGAAAATCCGTGGGCGAAAAAGACGTTCCCGCGCCGCCCGATATGCGGCAGCCGGTTCATCGTCACCGCGACCGCACCGCCCCAGCCATAGTCGATCTTGGTATCGGCGATCTGCGGAAACACCGCGACCATGAACGGACGCACGAACGCGGCGATGTCGCGCGGCGGCGTCTGCGAATAACGCTCGCCGCCGCCGAAGATCAGGCGCTTGTCGGCCGACAGGCGGAAATAGTTGAGCACGAAACGGCTGTCGGCGACCGCGGCGTCGCTGGGCAGCAGTGCATCGGCGTTCGCGAGCGGCGCCGTCGCGATATTATAGTTCATGATCGGTACCGTGTAGCGCCCGAGGTCGGGCTCGACCTCGCCGATCCAGCTATCGGTGGCGTCGATGACGTAACGAGCTTCGATGATGTCCCGTGTTGTGAACAGCCCGCTCGATCCGTCGCTGAAGTTTACAATTTGTTCGACGCGTTCATTCTCCAGGATGCGCACCCCCATGGCCTCCGCCGCCTTCGCTAGGCCGATGGCATAATTAAGCGGGTGGAAATGGCCGCCCTGCGGATCATGGATTCCACCATGATATAAGGGGCTCGAGATATGCGCGCCCATCGCGGATTTTGTGACGACTTCGGTTGTATAACTGAAGCGTGTGTCGAGAAAGGCGGCTTCGCGTTGCATGGCGTCGAAGTCTTTCGGCGTCCACGCTGCCTCCAGATGGCCCGCTTTTAGGTCGCAATCGATGCCATGGTTTTCGATCCGCGCTTTGACGCGATTGTTGCGCCAGCACAGGTCGAACAGTGCATCGGCGCGCTCGCGGCCGAACTCTTCCTCCAACTCGGATGTAGTCCAGCGCAATCCCGGTATCAGCTGCCCGCCGTTGCGCCCCGAGGCCCCGAAGCCGACATGCTCGCGCTCGATTAGGATCACCGAAAAGCCGCGCTCCGCGCAGGCCAAAGCGGCCGAAAGGCCTGTGAAGCCGCCGCCGATCACAGCGACGTCGCACTCCAAATCGTCCGCCGTTGAACGAAGCGGCCGCCACGGATTCGCCGTCGCGGCATAATAGCTGTGGCTCAGCGGGTCGGTCATGGCGTCGCGCGCGTCAAACGCGCATCAGCAGATGTTCGCGCTCCCAGCTCGACACCACCGACTGATAGTTGAACAGCTCATAATCCTTCACGGCGTAGAAGATTTCGAAAAAATCGTCGCCGAGCAGGTTGCGGACCTTCTTGCACGAGCTGAACCGGTCGAGCGCGGCTTCCAGCGTGCGCGGCAGGGTGCGGGCGCGGTTATAGGCGCTGCCGGTGATCGGCTTGGGCGGAACCATGCGGTCGATCATGCCGATATAGCCACAGACGAGCGAGGCCGCGATCGCCAGATAGGGATTGCTGTCGGCGCCGGGCAGGCGGTTTTCGACGCGGCGGTTATTCTTGTCGGACACTGGGATGCGAAAGCCGCATGACCGGTTGTCGACGCCCCACTGGACGTTGATCGGCGCCGCGCTGTCGGGACGCATCCGGCGAAAGCTGTTCACATTGGGCGCCCACATGGGCGAGATTTGCGGCATGAAGCGGATCAGCCCCGCGACATAGGATCGAAAGGCCGCGCTGTCGCGGCCGTTGGCGGTCGCGAACAGGTTGCGCCCCGTCTCGGCATCGACGACCGATTGGTGAATGTGCATCGCGCTTCCCGGCTGACCGGCCATCGGGTTCGCCATGAAGGTGGCATAGACGCTGTGTTGTTTCGCGACGTTGCGGACGACGCGTTTGAAGAGAAACACCTCGTCGGCGAGCCGCAGCGGATCGCCGTGCATGAAATTCACCTCGAGCTGTGCGGCGCCCATTTCGTGGATCATCGTGTCGATATCGAGCCCCATGAGCTCGCAATCGTCATAGATATGATCGATGATATCCTCATATTCGTTCATGGCTTCAAGGCCATAGGGCTGGCTCGCGGTTTCCGCCCGGCCCGACTGGCCGGTCGGCGGCGTCAACGGAAAGTCGGGGTCGGTGTTCTGCGAGACGAGATAGAATTCGACCTCGGGCGCGATGATCGGCTTCCATCCCTTGTCCTGGTAAAGGCCCAGCACCTTTTTCAGGATCGTCCGCGGCGCGATATCGACCTCGGTCCCGTCGCCATTATAGGCATCGGCAATGACGAAGGCCGTCGGCGAGGTGAAGCCCGGCGCGACGCAGATGGTATCGGGGTCGGCAAGCAGGATCTTGTCGGGATCCTTGTCCCAGATATCGTCGATATCCTCGGGATAATGGCCGTCGATCGTGCAGATGAAGACGCTGCCGGGGATACGCAGCGACTTGTCCTTGACCGAAGCGAGGAATTTCTTGGCGGGCAGAACCTTGCCGCGCTGGACCCCGTTGATGTCGGGAACGATACATTCGACTTCGTCGATATTATGGTCGCTGATCCATTGTTCCAGATTGACTGACATGCGCCCCCGATTGGGCCGAGGAGCCGGCCCGTTTGTGGAAGGTGCAGCGTATAGCGAAGTCCGCCGGAGCGCCAGAGGGGCCGTTATCGGTCATTTCGGGCATTGCCAGTCGCACGGTAGCTCGCCAGATTGCGCCCAGATTACGCATCGTCATTGCGAACGGATTGCCGCGTCGCCTTCGGCTCCTCGCGATGACGATTCTTGGGAAGAGGAACATGACGATGCAGGGTGACAACGACCAGCTGGCAAGCTTCTGGATGCCCTTCACCGCGAACCGTTCCTACAAGGCCCATCCGCGCCAGCTCGTCGCAGCGAGCGGGATGTATTATCAGTCGGGCGACGGGCGCCGGATCCTCGACGGCACCTCGGGCCTCTGGTGCAGCAATGCCGGCCACTGCCGGCCCGAAATTGCCGAAGCCATCGCCAAGGCGGCGACAACGCTCGATTTCGCGCCGACCTTCCAGCTTGGCCATCCGCTGCCCTTCGAGCTGGCGCAGCGTCTCGCGGCGCTGATGCCCGAAGGGCTCGACCGGATATTCTTTACCAACAGCGGGTCCGAATCGGTCGATACCGCGCTCAAGATCGCGCTCGCGGTGCAGCGCGCGAAGGGGCAGGGGACGCGCACGCGGCTGATCGGGCGCGAGCGCGGCTATCATGGCGTCGGTTTCGGCGGAATCAGCGTCGGCGGGATCGTCAGCAATCGCCGCACCTGGCCGGGGCTGCCCGGAACCGATCATCTGCGGCACACGCACGATCTGGCGCGCAACGCCTTTACGCGCGGTTTCCCGGCACACGGCGCCGAACTCGCCGACGACCTTCAGCGGCTCGTCGACCTGCATGGCGCCGAAACGATCGCGGCGGTGATCGTCGAGCCGATGGCGGGATCCACCGGCGTGCTGATTCCCCCGGCCGGTTATCTCCAGCGGCTGCGCGAGATCTGCGACCGGCATGGCATCATCCTGATCTTCGACGAGGTAATTACAGCATTCGGCCGGGTCGGCGCGGCGACCGCTGCCGAGGCGTGGGGGGTGACCCCCGATATCATCACCATGGCGAAAGGGCTCACCAACGCGGCGGTGCCGATGGGCGCGGTCGCGGTGAAGAGCGAGCTGCACGACGCGGTGATCGAAAGCGTGCCGGGCGGGATCGAGCTGTTCCACGGCTATACTTATTCGGGCCATCCGCTTGCGAGCGCGGCGGGGCTCGCGACGCTCGATCTTTATGCGCGCGAGGGGCTGTTCGAACGGGCGAACGAACTCGCCGGCTATTGGGAGGATGCGGCGCACAGCCTGAAGGGGCGGCGCCACATCATCGACATCCGCTCGATCGGGCTTGTCGCCGGCATTGAGCTCGAACCGCGACCCGGCGCCCCGACGGCGCGGGCGATGGAGTTGTTCCACGCCGCCTTCGACAATGGGCTTCTGGTCCGCGCGACGGGCGACATCATCGCGCTGTCGCCGCCGCTGATCGTCGAAAAGGCGGAGATCGACGCGATGTTCGGCAAGCTTGCCGAGCTTCTGGAGCGCATCGATTGACGGCTCCGCTCTGGCGGGCGCACAAAAAAGGGACCGCACATGCGGCCCCTTTCTGCAATCGGTTCTGAACCGGGACAGGCTCCCGGTCCGTCCTCAGCGCTTGTCGACCGGGACGTAGGCGCGCTGCGTCGGGCCGGTGTAGAGCTGGCGTGGGCGGCCGATCTTCTGCGCGGGGTCCGAGATCATCTCGTTCCACTGCGCGACCCAGCCGACGGTACGGGCGAGCGCGAACAACGCGGTGAACATCGTGGTCGGGAAGCCGATCGCCGACAGGATGACGCCCGAATAGAAGTCGACATTGGGGAAGAGCTTCTTTTCGACGAAATAATCGTCGTTGAGAGCCATTTCCTCAAGCTGCAGCGCGACGTCGAAGACCGGATCGTTGACCTTGAGCGCGGTGAACACCTCGCGCACGGTTTTCTGCATCACCGTCGCACGCGGGTCGTAATTCTTGTACACGCGGTGGCCGAAGCCCATCAGGCGGAACGGGTCATCCTTGTCCTTCGCGCGCGCGATATATTCGGGGATGCGTTCGGGGCGGCCGATTTCGCGCAGCATGTTGAGCGCGGCTTCGTTGGCCCCGCCATGCGCCGGTCCCCACAGGCAGGCGATGCCCGCCGCGATGCACGCGAAGGGATTGGCGCCCGACGAACCCGCAAGGCGAACGGTCGAAGTCGACGCATTCTGCTCATGGTCGGCATGCAGGATGAAGATGCGGTCGAGCGCGCGGACGACCGCCGGATCAACCTCATATTCCTCGGCCGGAACGCCGAAGGTCATGCGCAGGAAATTATGCGTGTAGCTGAGGTCGTTTTGCGGATAGATGAAGGGTTGACCCACCGAATATTTATAGGCCATCGCCGCGATCGTCGGCATCTTGGCGATCAGGCGGTGGCTCGCGATCATGCGCTGGTGCGGATCGTGGATTTCGGTCGAATCATGATAAAAGGCCGACAGCGCGCCAACGACGCCGCACATGATCGCCATCGGGTGCGCGTCGCGGCGGAAGCCGCGATAGAAGGTCGCAAGCTGTTCGTGCAGCATCGTGTGGCGCGTGATCGTGGTATCGAACTTCGCCAGCTCGTCGCCGCTCGGCAATTCGCCGTTCAGGAGCAGATAGGCGACCTCCATGAAGGTCGAATGTTCGGCAAGATCGCCGATCGCATAACCGCGGTGGAGCAGGACGCCTTCGTCGCCGTCGATATAGGTCAGCTTCGACTCGCAGCTCGCGGTCGAGGTGAAGCCCGGATCATAGGTGAAGGCGCCGGTCTGGCCGTAGAATTTGCGGATGTCGACGACGTCGGGACCGACGGTGCCCTTCAGCACCGGACTCTCGACAATCTTGTCGCCCAGGGTGATTTTCGCGGTCTGGTCGGTCATATTTTTTCCCCTGATCTGCGGGCGGGAGAGTGAGTGGCTACGCCCCTGCCGGATAATTGTGCGCTGCGTCAAGTCGCGCCAGGCTCTCGTCGCGCCCCAATAGCAGCAAGACGTCGAAAATGCCCGGCGAAACGGTGCGGCCGGTCAGCGCGGCGCGCAGCGGTTGAGCCAGCTTGCCAAGGCCAACTCCGGCCGACTCGCTCGTCTCGCGCACCGCCGCCTCGATGGCATCGTGCGACCAGTCGCCGAGCGCGCGCAGGCGGTCGGTGACATTCGCCAGCAAGCCTTCCGGGGCTTCGGCGATCAGCGCGGCAGCTTTCTCTTCGACCGCCAGCGGACGCACAGCAAACAGGAAGACGGCGCCCTCGGCAATCTCGTCCAGCGTCTTGGCGCGCGGCTTGAGCACGTCCATCGCGCGCGCCAGCAATGCGCGGTCGTCGCTGTCGAGCGCGCGGCCGACCAGCGTCTCGATGCGCGGCGCCACCAGGCCCGCAAGCCGGGCATCGTCGGCCTCGCGGATATAATGACCGTTCAGATTCTCGAGCTTCTTGAAATCGAAGCGCGACGGCGAGCGGCCGACATTGGCAAGATCGAACCATTCGACCGCCTGCTCGCGGCTGATGATTTCGGCATCGCCATGCCCCCAGCCGAGGCGGAGCAGATAATTGTTCACCGCCTCGGGCAGATAGCCAAGCTCGTCGCGATAAGCATCGACGCCGAGCGCGCCGTGGCGTTTCGACAGCTTTGCGCCATCGGCGCCGTGGATCAGCGGGACGTGCGCATAAACCGGCTCGCGCCACGCCATTGCACGGATCAGCGCGAGTTGGCGGAAGGCGTTGTTCAGGTGATCGTCGCCGCGGATGACATGGGTGATCCCCATGTCGTTATCGTCGACGACGACGCTGAGCATATAGGTCGGGGTGCCGTCGCTGCGGAGCAGGATGAAATCGTCGAGCTCGGCATTCTGGACCGTCACCTCGCCCTGCACGCGGTCGTGGATCGTCACCGCACCGTCCTGCGGCGCGCGCAGGCGGAGGACGTGCGGCGCGGCGGGATCGCCGTCGTCCCGGTCGCGCCACGGGCTGCGGACGCGGAAGGGGATGCGCTTTTCCTGCGCTTCGGCGCGCATCGCGGCGAGTTCATCCTGCGTCAGATAGCAGCGATAGGCCGCGCCTTTGGTGAGCAGCTCGTGTGCAACCTCGGCATGGCGTGCCGCGCGCGCGAACTGATAGACGGTCTCGCCGTCCCAATCGAGGTCGAGCCACTGCATCCCGTCGAGAATCGCGTCGATCGCGGCGTCGGTCGAGCGTGCGCGGTCGGTATCCTCGATCCGCAGCAGGAACTTGCCCCCGTGATGGCGTGCGAAAAGCCAGTTGAACAGCGCGGTCCGCGCGCCGCCGATGTGCAGATATCCCGTGGGAGAGGGGGCGAAGCGGGTGACGACGGCGGCGCCCGTCGCTTCGGGGGTCGCTTTTGCCAATTCGGTTTTGTTTTCGGTTGCCACTCTGGCCTCTTTCACTCAGGCTGCCGGCCGCGAACAGGGACCGCGGCGGATTTCGGGGCTGCCCCTAGCATGGCGACAAGCACGCTTCAAACGCCCATTGCCGCGCAAACGCTTTCATGGTTCGGCGCCTTGCCGGCGGCGCTCGAGAGGCGCCTGGAGACCGAGTGCGAGCGGCTGCCGCTCTGGCTTCCCGTGGCCTTCGGCGCGGGGATCGCGCTGTGGGTCGCTTTGCCGACCGCGGCGCAATGGATCGGGCTTCTTTGCGCCATGGCGGGGATGGCGGTGCTGCTCGCACAGCCGCGCCCCGACCTGCTCGTGACCGGCGACGGGCGGCATATCGCGGCCGCCGTGCCGGGCGGCGGCTATGCCATGCTGCGCGATCGTGCCGGCGATTTCGTACGCGACGCGATGGCCGAAGCGGCGGGGATCGACACGCCGCTCGTTGCGCTCGGCGATCTCGACCATGTCGATTGCAATCGCGATTTCTGCCGCTGGACACAGGGCAGAGGCGATGCGCCGCGCGTCATCCTCGCCGCGCACGGCGCGACCGGATCGCGGGTGAGGAGATGGCGGCCGCCTGCGCCGCCGCCGATGTGGTCATCAGCGAACGCTGGCTACCGCGCGAATGCGTCGCGCGCTGGCTGACGATCGACCGCGATACGCTGGAACAAAGCGGCGGCCTTGTGCTCTATCTGGGCACAAAGCCGCGGCTCGTTTCGGCGCTGCGCGCGGGCGATACGCATCCATGGCGTCGCCCGCACGAGCTTAGTGGTAACGACGAAGCAGTCCCGACAGCCGACCTTGCACCATAACGCGATCGGCTTCGTAACGCTGCGGTTCATAGGCGCTGTTGGCGGGATCGAGGCGCACCATCCGGCCTTCGCGGTGGAAATATTTGAGCGTTGCGTCCTGTCCGTCGACGAGCGCGACGACGATATCGCCCTCGCGCGCGGTACTAGCCTTCTGGATCAGCGCATAATCGCCGTCGAAAATCCCCGCCTCGACCATCGAGTCGCCCGATACTTCGAGCGCATAATGTTCGCCCGCGCCGAGCAACGCGGCGGGAACGGCGAGCCGGTTATAATCCTCGAACGCCTCGATCGGGACGCCCGCTGCAATCTTGCCGTGCAGCGGCACTTCGATAATGTCGTTCGCGGCGATGGGCTTCAGCGCCGGTGCGGGCTTGCGCAGCGGCACCACATTGTCGCTTTCGCTCCGTGTTTTGGGTTTGGCCGCGTCGGGCAGCTTCAACACTTCGAGCGCGCGCGCACGATTGGGCAGGCGGCGCAGGAAGCCGCGCTCCTCCAGCGCACTGATCAGCCGGTGGATGCCCGATTTCGACTTGAGGCCCAGCGCCTCCTTCATTTCCTCGAACGACGGCGAGATGCCGCTGGCGTCGAGCCGTTCCTGGATGAAGTGGAGCAGTTCATGCTGCTTCGCGGTCAACATCGGTCGTTCTCCATGATGGCGTTGCCGGACATAAGGGGAACGATAGTGGAACAGACCGGAACTTGTCAAGCGATCGCGATATAGCTTGCAAGCTCCCCCGCCGCGCGGGGTGCCGCGCCGATATCGCGGACGATCAGCGCGTTGGCGGAGATCAGCGGTTGCGTCTGGCCGCTGTCCTGTCCGTCGCAGGGGGTGAGCAGCCCCTTGTCGAGGCGCGCGCGCAAATAATCGCGCCTTGCCCCGCCGGGGCCGAGTGGAACCGCGAGTGGCGCCTTTTCCAACACCGGCAGCGGCGCGGCCGCCCCGGCAAGGTGGCGGACGAGCGGTAGCACAAAGAGCGTCGCGGTCACGAACGCCGACGACGGATTACCCGGCAGGCCGAGCAGGATCGCATCGCCGATCCGGCCGGCGATCAGCGGCTTGCCGGGGCGCATCGCGATCTTCCAGAAATCGAGCAGCCCGCCCGCATCGTCGAGCGCGCCGCGGACATGGTCGTGATCGCCCACCGACGCGCCGCCAACGGTAACGATGACATCGTGCCGCCGCGCCATATCGCCCAATATATTGGCGAGAACGCCGCGATCGTCGCGCGCGCGCAGTGGCAGCGTGACGTCCGCGGGTTCGGCGGCGAGCATCGCGGCGAGCATGGTGCCGTTGCTGTCGGGTATCTGGCCGGGCGCGAGCGCACGCCCGGGCGCGACCAGTTCGTCGCCTGTCGTCAGGATCGCGACGCGCGGGCGTCCCCCGACGATCAGGTCGCCCGCACCGCCCATGATGGCGGCGGCGAGCGCGCCGGGAGAGAGGCGACATCCCGCCGTGAGCAAATGTGCCCCTGCCGCAAAGTCGCTCGCTCGCGGGCGGACATGGCGTCCACGCGACGCGGGGCCATCGCCGGTGAGCGTCAGGCGCGCGCCATCGGCGATGACATCCTCTTGCACCACCACGGTATCGGCCGTGTCCGGCAGCATCGCGCCGGTGAAGATGCGGATCGCTTCGCCGGGGCCGAGCGCGTGGGCGGGCGCGGTGCCGGCGGCGACTTCGCCGGCGATCGTCCACGGGCCGGGCATATCGGCAAATCGGATCGCATAGCCGTCCATCGCCGACAGCGCCGCGGCGGGCTGGTCGCGCCCAGCGACGACGTCCTGTGCAAGATAGCGCCCGGCGCATTGCGCCACGCCGATATTGTCGGCGCCGAGCGGCGGCTTCAGCGCCAGCAGCCGCGCCTGGGCCTCTTCGACCGCGAGCAGCGCGCTCATGCGGCGCGCCAGTCGCCCGACCGGCCGCCGCTCTTTTCGAGCAGGCGGATATCGCCGATTACCATGGCCCGGTCGAGCGTCTTCGCCATGTCGTAGAGCGTCAGCAATGCGACGGACGCGGCGGTTAGCGCCTCCATCTCGACCCCCGTCGGCCCGGTCGTCGCGGCGGTCGCACGGACCGAAATGCCATCGGCCTCCCAGTCGAAGTCCACGGCGACGCTGGTCAGTGCCAGCGGGTGGCAGAGCGGGATCAGCTCGGCGGTTCGCTTGGCCGCCATGATGCCGGCGATGCGCGCGGTCGACAGCACATCGCCCTTGGGCGCGTCGCCAGCGCGGATCGCGGCGAGCGCTTCGGGCGTCATCGTGATGCGGCCGCCGGCGACGGCACGCCGACCGGTCGCGGCCTTCGCGCCGACATCGACCATATGCGCCGCGCCGGTTTCGTCGAGATGTGTTGGTCGGTTCGTCATCGATGCGGTCCTTTGTCAGTGCGCTTCGGACAGCGGGAAGGACACGGACACGCGTGTGCCCTTACCGACTTCGCTTTTAATATCGAGCTGGCCGTTATGCCGTTCGCTGATGTGCTTGACGATCGCCAGCCCCAGCCCGGTGCCGCCGACCGAGCGACTGCGCGCTTCGTCTACGCGGTAGAAGCGTTCGGTGAGGCGCGGGAGGTGATCGGGCGCGATCCCTTCGCCTTCGTCCTGGACCGACAGACGGACGCGGCGGCCTTCGCGCGTCAGTTCGACCGTCACCGGGGTGCCGGGGCGGCCGTATTTCATCGCGTTGGAGACGATATTGTGGACGAGCTGGCCGAGCTGCGCCGCGTCGCCCAGCACCGGCTGTGCAGCGTCGCCGAGGCGATCGACAATGTCCTGCGGCCGCGCCTCCGCACTGTCCTTCATCTGGGCGAGCGTATGGCGGACGATGGCGGCGAGATCGACCGGGGTGGTCGGGCGGCGGAAGCGATCGGCTTCGACCCGCGAGATCGACAGCAGGTCGATGACGAGCTGCTGCATCCGCCGCGCCTCGCGCTCGATGATCGCGAGGAAACGGTTGCGCGTCGGGGCATCGGCCTCGTCGTTCATGTCCTGCAATGTCTCGACATAGCCGAGGATCGCGGCAAGCGGCGTGCGCAGTTCGTGACTGGCGTTGGCGACGAAATCGGACCGCATGCGGTCGGCGGCATCGATCGCCGAGCGGTCGGACAAAAAGATGATGCGGCCGCCGTGCGACAGCGTCGCGATCCGCATTGTCCAGCGCTGGCCGGGCCGCGGATAGTCGGCGAGATCGACGGTCATCGCGCCCGTGTCGACGTCGCCAGCCGACAGCCATTCGGCCGCCACCGGATGGCGGATCGCGGTACGGATGTCGGCGCCGACGATGTGGCGTCCGAGCAGGCGGACCGCTGCATCGTTGGCGATGGCGACGACATTGTCGATTACCCCCAGCACCGGTTCGCGCTCCTGATCGGCCCAGCGGGTGAAATCGGGATGGCGCAGCAGCAGCGGCGGTTCGACGGGGACCGGAGAGGCAGCGGCAGGCGGCGTTGCGGCGGGCGGCGGCTGCGCGCCATAAACAAGGACCGCGCCGAGCGCCCCTGCGAGTGCCAGGATCGCGATCGAGGCGAGGTCGCCGCCGACAAGCGCCGCGAAAATCGCCGCGACGGCGACAAGCGTCAGCGCCGCAACCAGGCTGGACAGGCGGTCGAACATCGACGCTGCGCCTCGCACGAAGCGGCGCGGCGCGCAAGGCGCTTCGCGGGCCGGTGCATCGGGTTACCATCGCGGCGCAGCCTGTCCCAAAGCGGGAAGGGCGCGGGAGGCGGCCGGTCTTTTGCTTTTCCTAAAGGCTTCACTGGTTTAATGCGCGGCCATGGAAGACAGCGACATCCCGAACGAAGCGCCGGCGACCGGCGACGAAACCGTTCCCTCGCGGCGCAAGATGCTCGCGCTCGGCGCGGTCGGCGTGTCGGCGGCGCTGACCATCCGCCCCGCCTTTGCACAGACTGCGGTATCGGTGATGAACTGCCAGATTCCGGTGCCCGACGCATCGGCCGCCGGCCGCTATATCGACGCCGCCGGCAAGCTTGTCCCACCGGGGACCCAGGGGGCGTTTCCGGGCGCACCGCGGCCGTTCACCGGCGAGGAAGTGAAGCGCGCCTTTCGCGGCCAGACGCTGCCAGGCACCAGCTACAACCAGTCGCAGGCCTATCTGCAATATATCCGGCGCTTGCAGGCGGGGCAGAGCGGCTTTACCTGTTTCGCATCCATCCAGATGCCGCGCTGATCGTCGCTCCCCCCTTTGCGATGATGGTTCGCCGGCATCGCAGACAAAGGGACAGATGTGAAACTAGCTTCGCTGAAAGCCGGGCGCGACGGCCGGCTCGTCGTCGTTTCGGACGACCTCGCCTGGTATGCCGATGCGGCCCATATCGCGCCGACGCTGCAGGCGGCGCTTGACGACTGGGCGGAAACGGCGCCGCGGCTGAAGGCGCTCGCCGAGGACATCAATCACGAGGCGATCCCGCGCGAGCGCTTTCACGAGCGCGACGCTGCTTCGCCGCTGCCGCGCGCCTATCAATGGGCCGATGGCAGCGCCTATGTGAACCATGTCGCGCTGGTGCGGCAGGCGCGCGGCGCCGAAATGCCCGAAAGTTTCTGGCACGATCCGCTGATGTATCAGGGCGGCAGCGATGCCTTTCTGGCGCCGCGCGATCCGATCCCGCTCGGCGATCCGGCGTGGGGCTGCGACATGGAGGCCGAGGTGGTGGTCGTCACGGGCGACGTGCCCATGGGCGTCGATGCCGAAACGGCGCGGAGCCACATTCTGCTCGTCGGCCTGACCAACGACGTGTCGCTGCGCGGGCTGATCCCCGGCGAACTGGCCAAAGGCTTCGGCTTTTTCCAGTCGAAGCCGTCGAGTGCGATGTCGCCGGTGTTCGTTACACCCGACGCGCTCGGCGACCGGTGGCAGGACGGCAAGCTGCACGGCACGCTGTGCGTCGACCTCAACGGCCAGCCGCTCGGCCGCGCCGATGCCGGCGTCGACATGACCTTCGACTTCGGCCAGCTGATCGCCCATGCCGCAAAAACGCGCGACCTGCGCGCGGGGACGATCATCGGATCGGGGACGGTGTCGAACCGCGAGGCCGATGGCGGACCCGGCAAACCGATCAGCGAGGGCGGGCTCGGCTACAGCTGCCTTGCCGAGGTGCGGACGGTCGAGACAATCCGCGACGGCGAGGCGAAAACGCCCTTCATGCAGGCAGGCGATACGGTGCGGATCTGGATGGACGACGAGCGCCACCACAGCATCTTCGGCGCGATCGAACAGACGGTCGCCTGACGCGCCGGCGGCAAAAAAGAAGGGGCGGGAATGATCCCGCCCCTTTTTTGTTGGGTTTGCGATGCGGCGTTCGTCAGGGCTTGCCGCCGCCGAGGCTGCCGCCCGACATCGCATCGCTGAGCGAGCAGGCCGCCGGGCCCAGGATAACGATGAACAGCACCGGAAGGATGAACAGGATCAGCGGTACCGTCATGATCGCGGGCAGGCGCGCGGCCTTTTCTTCGGCGCGCATCATGCGTTCGTTGCGGAATTCCGCCGACAGGACACGCAGCGCGCTGGCAAGCGGCGTCCCGTATTTTTCGGTCTGGATCATGGTGGTGACCACGCCCTTCACCGATTCGAGATTCACGCGATACGCCAGATTTTCGAACGCTTGCCGCCGTTCGGTCAGGAAGCCGAGTTCGATCGAGGTCAGCGCGAATTCCTCGCCCAGTTCGGGATAGGCACGGCCGAGTTCCTTCGAAACGCGGGAAAAGGCCGAGTCGACGGTCAGACCGGCTTCGGCGCAGATGACCAGCAGGTCGAGCGCGTCGGGAAGGCCTTTGCGGATCGCGTCGGTGCGCTTTTGCCGCTTGTTCTGGATGAACAGGTCGGGCGCCTTGTAACCGAGGATGAGCATGGCCATCGTCGCGCCCGAACGCTTGAACGGCGTCAGGTCGGGCCACATGTCGACCCAATAGATGAGCAATGCCGCGATACCGCCGAAGACGATCGGCAGGACGAGGCGGCCGAAGATGACCGCGACGGCCAGATCCTTCGACCGGATGCCGGCCTGCGCCAGCTTTTGCTGCACTTCCTTGATCTGGCTGTCCTGCAGCACCTGCAGCTTGCCGAGGAAGGTGCGCATCTTGTCAGCGGTATGGTTCTTGCGGACGAGGCGCGCGCGGCGCTTGGCGGTCGAGGCGGTGATGCCGGCCTTCAGCTGTTCGCGGCGATCGTTGAGCGCCTTCACGCGCTTCGCCATCGGGTCGCGAACGGTCAACGCGCCGTAAATGGCCACCATGACCGCGAAGATGCCGACCGCAACGAGCATGGTCGAGGCCCAGACGACGTCGACGCCCAATAGCGTCGGGCCCTGCTGCGCTCCGGAGAAGGCGGTGAGGAGGAGGGTGCTGTTCATGCTGCGTCCTTCCTCAGATTTCGAACGAGATCATGCGCGACATGATGAAGGCGCCGATGCTCATCCACACCAAACCGCCCAGGCCAGCGACGATCAGCCGCTGTTCGAAGAAGAAGCCCTGCAGATAGCCGGGGTTCATCGACCAGACGACGCCGAAGACGAAGAACGGCAGGGCGCCGACGATATAGGCCGAAGCCTTGGCTTCCGAAGACATGGCCTTGATCTTCAGCTTCATCTGCGCGCGCTTGCGCAGCACGTCCGACAGATTGGCCAGCGTTTCGGCAAGATTGCCGCCCGTTTCGCGCTGGATCGCAATGGTGATGCAGAAGAACTGGAATTCGGGCGTGCCCAGCATTTCTGCCGATTCCTGCAACGCCTGTTCCATCGTGTTGCCGATGCGGATGCGTTCGACGATCCCGCGAAACTCCTCGCCGACGGGGCCGGGCAGTTCCTGGCTCACCACCTGAAAGGTTTCGGTCACGGGAAGCCCCGATTTCAGGCCGCGAACGAGCAGGTCGATCGCGTCGGGAAAACGCGCATTGAATTTGAGGACGCGCTTTTTGATGATCCGCCCGACCACCATATGCGGAAGCCCAACCCCGGCGAGCAGCCCGAACATCAGCGCCAGCATGAAAGGCGCACGCACGGACAGCATGCCGCCCGCAACGACGACGAACAATGCCATCGACGCAAACATATATTTGCTGAGCGTCCAGCCCTTGCCGGTCCGGCGAAGGCGCAGTTCCATCAATTCGCGCCGCGGCATCAGGCTGCTGATGCTGGCGTTGCCGCTATTGCCAGCGGCAGCGATCGTCTTGCGCATCTGGGCCGCGACGACCGCCTCGGTCGAGGCCGCGTGGCGATCCTTCACCGACGACAGGCGGCGGCTCTTGGCCTTGCCGGCAGAAGGTCCGGCGAAAGCCAGCGCCAGCATGCCGACCGCCAGCAACGCGGCGCCGAATGTTAGGATGATTGGCAGGTTCATGATCGCCCTTTGCCCCGTTCCCGCTGTGGTCGCGGCGGCGGCCGGCCTGCGCCAGCCCCCGTCACGTGCTTATTTCGCGCCTTTTTTGACGAGCGTACCCAGGCCGCCCAGCTTGCCGAGCAGCGAGCCGCCCGATTTCGCTTTCGCCGGTGCCACCTCTTCGGCTTCGGCATCGGCCCCGTCGAGGACGACGCGCGTCAGATTGGCCCAGACCTGGCCGGCCTTGGTTCCCTTGCACACCTCGGCATAGGATTTGCCGAGCTTGGCCGCCTGCGCGACAAGCTTGGGGTCGAAGGGGACCACGATATCGATCGCGCGCTCGATCGACGATTCGAACTCCTTGCGCGACAATTCGCCGATCGTGGTCTGGAACTTGTTCGCGACGAGCACGACGCGCGCGCCCGGCACATTCTGCTTGAACCACGACAGGAGACGGATCGTATCGCGCGCCGAAGCCAGCGTGACGTCCGTGACGAGCAGGATCGTCCCGCATTCCGACACCAGGTGCGGGAAGGGGATGAGAACCTGACGCGGAATATCGACGATCGTCATCTCGAACGCGTTCCGCAGCTCTTCCTCGAGCTGATAGAAGGCCGAACCGTCGGTCATCACCGGCTGGTGGATCGGCGCTTCGGCCGACAGCAGGCTGAGCTTGTCCGAGGCGCGCACCATGGCGCGTTCGATGAACAGCCCGTCGATACGGCTGGGATTGTCGATCGCGTCGATCAGCCCGCGGCCGGGTTCGAGATCGAGCGTCAGCGCACCGGTGCCGAAATGCACGTCGAGGTCGAGCAGCGCGGTCTGGCGGTCGGCCTGTTCGCTGATCGCCCAGGCGAGCGAGGTCGACACCATCGAGGCGCCGACGCCGCCGCGCACGCCGACGACCGCCATCATGTGGTGCAGCTTGTCGTCATGCATGTCGGCATGCTTGGGGGCCGAAAGGATCGCCTGCGCATTGGTCAGCGCGTCGCGGACCTGATCGAGCGACAGCGGTTTCAGGAGGTAATCCTGAATGCCGCTCGACAAGAGATCGCGATAGAGGCGAACGTCGTTGACCTGGCCCGCCGCGATGACGACGGTGCCGGGTTCGCAGACCTCTGCCAGCGCGTTGATGTCGTTGATCGGATCGCCCGACTCGGACATGTCGACGAACAGGATGTTCGGGCTCGCCGAGACCGACAGCGACTGCACCGCGTTGCGCAGGCCGCCCTTGTTGCACTTCTCGATGGGCCAGCCCATGTCGGCGGCGGCGACGCGGATCAGCTCCAGCGTATCGTCGTCGCACACAAAGGCGTTGAACGGGTCACGCAGCCCGGCTGCTTTGAAAGGCGCGTTCACTGGCTTCCTCCGCTGTTGCTGGTCGCCTGTCCGCGCAGGTCGCCTGCGCCCGTCGGCGGTTTGTCGCGATAGGTCTTGATCGCTCGGGTGGCGGTCGTCGGATCATTGTCGCGCTCGCTGGTGCCCTTGATCAGATCGTTGGGATCGGCGACCATCGCGGCCAGATTGCTGTTCGTCGCGCAGCCATAGTTGGCCGAGGTCGCGTTGTTGACGTTGATCGCCGAACGGCTCGACCAGTTGGGGCAGCTCGGCACCGAGGCCGAAGCGCGCGTCACGATCACGCGAACATAGCCCGGCGCGACCGCGCCCGTCGTCACCGGTACATCGCCGCTGAGCAGCAGGCCGCGGCGTTCGACCATCTCGCGGATCGTTTCCTTCGCGCCGATGCTGCCATAGGCCGACGGGTCTTCGATCGCGATGCGGTCGCCGTAGCGGACGTTCATGGCATCGAGCCAGCCCTGCAGACGGCCTTGCTCGCTGGGGGCGAGGTCACCGCCTGCCGCCGCGACGTCGAACTGGTAGATATCGTTGCGCACGACCGGCTGATGTACCGATTCAAGGCTGCGATTGCTGTTCGCGGCGCCTGCGCAGCCGGCGAGAGTGGTTGCCAGCGCCAGGACGGTCCAAGTTGCGATTTTCTTCATCACGTTGCTCCTGTTTGCCAGCATCACTTCTTGAGGTTGAAGCCGGGCGCCGCATCGGGCGAGCCCGCGCGCGGCCTGTCGGCATCGTTCACCGACGTGTCGAGGCGCGGTTTGGGACGATCGCCGCCCGTCACGCCATCGGTCTGCTGATTGAGCAGCAGGCGCTGAAGGTCGCTTGCGTCCTGATAGCCATCGGTCGGCAGCTTGATCTCGTTCGCCGACACCGGCTTGACGAGATAGGGTGTGACCACGATCACCAGTTCGGTTTCGCCGCGGCGGAAGCTGTCCGATTTGAACAGCATGCCCAGGATCGGCACGTCGCCGAGGCCCGGCACCTTGTCGATGGCGCCGATCGAACGGTTGTTCATCAGGCCCGCGATCATGAAGCTTTCGCCCGAACCGAGTTCGACCGTCGTTTCGGCGCGGCGGATGGTCAGCGCGGGGATCTGGAAACCGTCCATTTCGATCGCGCCTTCGGTCGACAGTTCCGACACTTCCGGACGGACGCGCAGGCTGATGCGGCCGTTCGACAGCACCGTCGGCGTATAGGCCAGGCTGACGCCATATTTGCGATATTCGATCGTCGTGCCGGCGAAGTTGCCGGGGATCGGGATCGGGAATTCGCCGCCCGCCAGGAAGTCGGCGGTTTCACCCGAAATCGCCGTGAGGTTCGGCTGTGCCAGCGTCACGACCATGCCCGAGCGTTCGCCGAGATCCAGCGAAGCCATCAGGTCCATGCCGAACAGACGGCCGGCGGCCCCAAAGCTGTTGGTGCCCGTGGGAACATTGAAATTATAGGCGGTCGTGCCAGGCGCAACCGGCGGTTCGCCTTCGCCGGGATATAGGATCGAGCCCGGCGAGCGGCCGCGCACGATGCTGCCGAGGAAGCCGTTGCCCATCGCCCCGTCGCGATCGCGCGACAGCACGTTGCCGCTGATTTCCTTGACGAGCGTGCGGTTCACTTCGGCGATGCGGACCTGCAGGTTGACCTGCAGCGGCGTCGCGGTGCGCAGGCGCGAAAGCACCTTCGTCTGTTCACCGACAAACGCCTGGACGAGGCGTTCGGCCTCGGCCGCATCGTCGGGCGACTGGACGGTGCCGGTCAGCAGGACGAAGCCGTTCATCGTGTTCGACTGGATCTTCGCGTCAGGCATTGCGAGCGCGAGCATCTGGTCGATCGTTTCGATATTGTTGCCGACGCGGGCGACCGTCGAATAGACAACGCGGCCGTTGCCGTCGGTCGCATAGATGCTCGTTTCACCCGGCGCCTTGCCGAAGATGTAGAGCTGGCGCGCCGAGCGGACCTGAACGTCGGCAACCTGGTCGTTGGCGACGAAGACGTCCGACATGGCGGCCGGCAGGCTGACCAGGCGGCCGCGGCCGACCGACAGGTCGATGCTGCTGCTGGCGTTCTGAATGGCCTGCGCAACGGCTTGCTGCGCGGGGGCGGAGATCAGCGTCGCTGCAACCAGGCCGACGGCCAGGGTGCGGGCGAGGGCCGCCGCCTTGAAATTGGCTTTGCTGTGCATCTTACTTACCCCCAACCGGAACTGCGGTCACTTTGTCGCCACGGGTCACGCGGACCACCGGGCCGATCGGCACGGCGGCGGCCTGCGGGCTGCCGGCTGCGATCGGCATGCCGGCGGGCGGACGCGGCGCCGAGACCCGGCCGCTGACCGGAATCCAGAAGCGCGAGACGTCGCCGCCCGTGGTAGCGGTGCGCGACGGGGTCGGACGACCGGCGGCATCGGCCATCATCCGGCGCTCGGCCGCGCTGCCGCCCTTGGTCGGCACGTTCACGTCGCCCGACGCGATCGCCGCTTCGAGTTCGCCGGTGTTTTCGGCGAGCGGACGCAGCGCGAGCGAGAGCTTGCCCATATTTTCGGCGACCGCGATGCGTTCGGCGATGTCGGGCGTTGCTTCCAGCGTCACCGAGCCGAAGGTGCGCACCGGCGTCTTGCCGGTTTCGTCTTCGGCGTCGTAGCGCTGGTCGGTGGCAAGGACGCGGACGTTCCGCACGATGGTTTCGGCGGTGTAGAGCTGGTCGTCGGGATAGGAACTGCCTTCCTTGACCGCGATCGTCTGCGCGAGCAGCACGTCGACGCGGTCGCCCGGGAAGACGAAGCCGGCAACGCCCTGTTCCTGCGAAACCTTGACCGTGACGGCGCGCATGCCCGGTGCGAGAGCGGCGGCGAGGAAGCCGCGGTCATCGGGATGGACGAGCGAACCCTGGGTCAGCGGCTGGCCGGCGGTGATCGGGTAGCGCACGACGGTGCCCACCAGCGTATTCACGTCGGTCTTGTCCTTCAGGAAGTAGGCCTTCTCGACCAACTCCTTCGGCCACGGCTGATAGCGGAAGCTGTCGGGGCCGATGATGGTGCCCGTCGGCAGCTGCCGCGTCGCGACGAGGATCATGGGGCCGTTGATTTCGGGCGCCGCTGCTGCGCGCGCCGTCGGTGCGGAGGAACCCCGCATCATCTGGTTGACCCCGAACGCCGCGCCGATCGCAATGATCAACGCGCCGACGATCAGCATAATCTTTCGCGTATCCATGACGGTTTTTCGCCTCCTACACCCACCGGACGCGGGGATGCTTGCCCTCAGGTCGATCCGATAAACTGAAACTGGTTAAGATAGTGTTGGTGAAGCGCCCAAAGGCCCCCGACGGCGATCGCAAGCCCGTAGGGAACCTCTATCGCTTTGTCCGTAGGACGAATTTTGGACTGAATCAGCATCACAGCCGACAGGATTCCGCCCCCGATCGCCATGATGGTCAGCATGGGAAAGTACAAATAAAGTGGAATCCAGAGCATCACGGCGCCGATCATCTTCACATCACCGCCGCCCATCGCTCCCAGAGCGAAGAGACCGGCGAACACCGCGAAGACAGCAAAAGCGGCGCCGAACTGCATCGGCATGGCGGGCCAGAATGCCATGCCCGACACGATCCAGAAGGGGATAGCGAAGAGGGCGATGGTCGCATTGAGGCCGTTCGAGATGGTGCGCGAGCGCAGGTCGCTGACCGCCGCGGCGATCATCAACAAGGCGAGCAGCGCCATCAGGCCCAATGCGATGATTTTCTGGTCCATCCCGCCGCTGTAGCGACTATGGCTTATCAAATAGTAACCATGAGCGTGCGCCCGCCGGGTTGCATTCCGCGGGCCAGCGGATATGCGGCGTCGCATGTCCGACCCGCGCCCATCCTCCACCGACGTGCTGATCGTCGGCGCGGGCATAGCCGGTGCAAGCCTGGCCGCCGCGCTGGCGTCGCACCGCCGCGTGCTGATGGTCGAGGCCGAGGAGGTGCCCGGCTATCATGCGACAGGCCGGTCGGCGGCCTTCTGGCACGAAAGCTATGGCGGCCCCGGCGTGCAACCGCTGTCCGCTGCGTCGTTCGAGGCGCTGGCGCGGCCCGCCCCCGATTTTTCCGACAAGCCTTTCCTGACGCCGCGCACCGCGCTGACCATCGGTCGCGGCGGTGCGGAGACCGCGGCGGTCGATGCCTTCGTCGCCGAATTTCGCGCCAAGGGGGTGGCGGTCGACCGCATGGGGTTCGACGCGATGGCGGGGCTGGTGCCCGGTCTGCGACCCGAATGGACCGCCGCCGCCTATGAAGCGGCATGCAGCGACATCGACGTCGGTGCGTTGCACGCGGCCTATCTGCGCGCGGCGAAGCGCGGCGGCGCGGTGCTGGCGCCGCGCGCGCGCTTCGATGGGGCGCGCCGGGTCGCCGGCGGCTGGGAGGTGAGCGTCGGAGGCGAAACGCTGCGCGCCGAGCTGATCGTCGATGCGGCGGGGGCGTGGGCCGATATGGTCGCTGCGCGCTGCGGGATCGCGCCGGTCGGCATCCAGCCCTATCGGCGGACGGTGGCGCAGCTTCGCCTGGGCGTGCCCATCACCGCTGACTTGCCGCTGATCGTCCACGTCGGCGGCGACTTTTATTTCAAGGGCGCCGGAGAGGGGCGCGTCTGGCTGAGCCCGCACGACGAGACGCCGTCCGAGCCGTGCGATGCCGCGCCCGAGGAGTGGGACGTAGCGGTCGCGATCGAACGGATGCAGTCGGTGGTCGACTGGCCCGTCGCCGCGGTCGAGCGCAAATGGGCCGGGCTGCGCAGCTTCGCCCCCGATCGCCTGCCGGTCTTCGGCGCCGACCCGGCGGAGCCCGCTTTCGTCTGGTGCGCGGGGCAGGGCGGTTTCGGCATCCAGACGTCGCCCGCGATCGGCGCGCTGCTCGCCGCACAGCTTGGCGCGCCGGCGCCGGGCGGAGCGATCGGCGCGGTCGATGCCGCCGCCTATGCGTCGGGCCGGTTCGGCGCGCGCTGATACTCGGCGCTTGCGCGCGCAAATCAGGGGTTTAGGATGCGGGAGCCGCGTCGCCCGTGGCGCGGCTGACCAGTGGAGGTACCCGTGGCCCATTATTTCGAGATCAAGAAGAACAAGGCTGGCGAGTTCGTCGCCTATTTCAAATATAACAGCGAAACGATCTTCTGGACCGAAGGCTATAGCAGCAAGGCATCGGCGAAGAACGCCATCGAGTCGATCAAGAAGAACGGCCCTGCCGCGGAAACTCGCGAAGCCGAATGATCCCGGCGGCGCGGGCGCACGGTGCGCCCGCGCCAGCTGCTACGCTCGAGCGATCTACAGCTTGGGCAGCGTCACGCCCTGTTGCCCCATATATTTGCCGGCGCGGTCGGCGTAGCTCGTCTCGCACGGCTCGTTCCCCTGCAGGAATAGGAACTGGCAGGCGCCTTCGTTGGCATAGATTTTGGCGGGCAGCGGGGTGGTGTTGGAAAACTCCAGCGTCACATGGCCCTCCCAACCGGGTTCGAGCGGAGTGACGTTGACGATGATGCCGCAGCGCGCATAGGTCGATTTGCCAAGGCAGATGACGAGGATGTCGCGGGGGATGCGGAAATATTCGACCGTCCGGGCGAGCGCGAAGCTGTTCGGCGGGATGATGCAGACGTCGGTTTCGCGGTCGACGAAGCTGTTCGCGGCAAAATCCTTGGGATCGACGACCGCGCTGTCGACATTGGTGAAAATCTTGAATTCGGGCGCGACGCGCGCATCATAGCCGTAGGACGAGAGGCCGTAGCTGATGCAGCCGTCACGCCGCTGCGCCTCCACGAAGGGTTCGATCATGCCCTGCGTCCGGGCGGCTTCGCGAATCCATTTATCGGAAAGAATGCTCATGCCGCTGTCTTGTCGGTCCTCGGCGGCTTGCGCAAGCGGTCAGTCGGGGATCATCCCCAGATCCTTCGGCCCGAAGGCGGCGGGGAGCAGTTCGCTCAGGCGATAGGTGGCGACCGCGCTGCCGTCGCCCGAAGCGCAGTGGACGAGGATATCGGTTTTCGACCGTTCGGCGGCTTCGTTCAATATCTGGCGGCAGCGGCCGCAGGGGTTTACCGGATCGCTGCCGATCAGTGCATCGCCCTCGGGACGCCCGCCGATGATGGCGACCTCGGCGAGTTCGCCGATCCAGCCTTCGTTGGCGATCTTGGCGATGGCGGTCGTTTCGGCGCAGAGCGTCAGACCGTAGCTCGCGTTTTCGACATTGGCACCGGTCACGACATCGCCGTTTTTCAGCAGCAGCGCAGCGCCGACATGAAAGCCCGAATAGGGGGCGTAGGCGCGGCTCGCGGCATCGCGCGCGGCATCAATCAGGGCGTCGCGGGTGTCGGTCATTGTTCCTGTCCTTCGGGTCGCAACACGTTCCAGCCCACCGTTCCGCCGGCGCCGGTCAGCCGGACATAGTCGTTCGCCTGCCACATCGCCCAAGGGTGAGCGCCATATTCGGGTTCGAAAAAGTCGCGGCGCAGCCAGGTGGTGCGCGCAATTCCAGCGGTGACGCGATAATCGGCCTCGAAGGCGGGGCCGGGCGCGATCACGCTGCGCTTGCCCGTATGCGCCTCGATCTGCGCGAGGAAGGTCGCGAGTTCGCTGAGCAGCAGCGCGCGCGTCGGCCGGTCGGGGCAGCGGTCGTCATAGTCGAGCCATACCACCGGCGGCAGCGCATCGGCGCGGCGCGCGACGTGGCGGATGAAATTGGCCGCCTGGTCGGTTGCCAGCTTGCACAGGCTGTAGCGATGGATCGCGCCGACCTGCACCCCGACGACGCGCGCCTGCGCGGCGTTGCGGGCATATTGCGGATCGATGCCGTCGGCGCCGTCGGTCGCCATGACATAGGCGAAATCGGCGCCCGCCGCCTTGATCGAGCCCCAATGGACCTTGCCATTGTCGGCGGAAATGGTGACGCCCTGAATCGGATAGAGCGCGCGGTCGGGCGTCCAGCGCGCCGCCCACCACAGTGCGAGACCGGCGAGCAGCAGGACAAGGACGAACCCGCCGCCGATCCGGCGCGCCAGCCGGGCGGCGCGTGCCCGCCAGTCGGACAGGCCTTTCGTTGCGGTTTTGCCCTTCGTTTTTGCCCCCGCGCGCATCGTCATCCCTTGATGTGAAGGACGCAGATCAGCGTGAAGAGACGGCGCGCGGTGTCGAAATCGACCGCGATCTTGCCGTCGAGCCGGTCCATCAGCATTTCGGCGGCCTCGTTGTGCAGCGCGCGGCGCGCCATGTCGACAGTCTCGATCTGCTGCGCGGTCGAGGTCTTGATCGCCTGATAATAGCTGTCGCAGATCGCGAAATAGTCGCGGATCGGACGGCGGAAGCGCCCGAGGCCCAGGATTACCGCTTCGAGCGGCGAGCCGTCCTCGCGGCTGATCTCGAAGATCAGGCGGCCGTCCTCGACGCGGAGCATCAGGCGATACGGGCCGGCATAGCCATCGGGGTGGCCGCGCTGCGGCACGAACTTGTTGTCCTCGATCAGGTCGAAGATTGCGACGCGCCGCTCCTGTTCGACATCGGGGTTGCGCCAGACGATCGAACCCTCGTCGAGCTCTACCGAGATGATGCGCTGTTTCGATGGGTCGGCGTCGGTCATGCTGTCCGTGCTTCTACTTGGCCGGGCGCGAAGGGCAAGGGCGACTTATTCACAGCATTCCACAGTTATGATAGGTTGATCGGTATCGTCGATTGCGCTGTGCCCTCCTTCGACGCATGAAAGCTGTTATGCCCGAGCTTGCCCTTTTTCCTGCCCCGGTCCCGACCGGGAACGAACGCCAATTGCCCCGCAATATCGAGGCTGAGGCCGCCTTTCTGGGCGCGATCCTGATCGACAACCGAGTCGTCGAGGATCTGCCGGTGCAATTGACCGCGGCGCATTTCTTCGAACCGCTGCACGGCCGCATCTATGGGCAGGCAATGGCGCTGATCGAGCGCAACAGCATCGCGACGCCGGTTACGCTGAAGCCCTTTTTCGAAAATGACGAGGCTATGAAGGCCGTCGGCGGGGTCGGCTATCTGGCGCAGCTGACCGGCAGCGGCGCGGGCCTCATCGGCGCGCGCGACTTCGCGCGGCAGATTTTCGACCTGGCGCTGCTGCGCGAATTGGTCGGCGTCGGGCGCGGATTGGTCGAGGGGGCGCTCGACACCAGCGAAAGCGTCGACCCGCATGCGCAGATCGAGGAAGCCGAAACCGCGCTTTACCGGGTCGCGGGCGGCGAGGCCGAAATGGGGTCGGTCAAGAGCTTCAGCATCGCGAGCCTCACCGCCTTGCAGGCCGCCGAGCGCGCGCTCAATTCGGGCGGTCACCTGTCGGGGATCACCACCGGCATTTCGAGCGTCAACGCCAAGATCGGCGGCATGCACAATTCGGACCTGATGATCCTCGCCGGGCGTCCGGGGATGGGCAAGACCTCGCTCGCGACCAACATCGCCTATAACGCCGCCGAACGCTGGCGACGCGACGAGGAGGACGGGATTCCGCCCGAAAAGAATATGGGCGCCAAGGTCGCCTTCTTCAGCCTCGAAATGTCCGCCGACCAGCTCGCGACGCGCGTGCTGGCCGAACAGTCCGGGGTGTCGGGCGAGGCGCTGCGCATGGGCAAGATCAGCAAGGAGCAGTTCCAGCAATTGTCCCGCGCCGCGCAGGCGCTGCAGACGCTGCCGCTTTTCATCGACGATACGCCCGGCCTGACGATCGCCAGTCTGCGCACCCGCGCGCGCCGCCTGCAGCGCCGCCACGGCATCGGCTTCATCATCGTCGACTATTTGCAGCTGCTGCAGGGCTCGTCGAAGAGCGGCGACAATCGCGTGCAGGAAATTTCGGAAATTTCACGCGGATTGAAAACGCTGGCGAAAGAGCTTCACGTTCCGGTGATGGCGCTGTCGCAGCTCAGCCGTCAGGTCGAAAGCCGCGAGGACAAACGGCCGCAGCTCTCCGACCTTCGCGAATCGGGATCGATCGAGCAGGACGCCGACATGGTGCTCTTCGTGTTCCGCGAGGATTATTATGTCGCCGCGCGCGAGCCCAAACGCCCGGTCGAGGGCGACGATATCAAGATCCACGCGGCGCATGAGGAATGGGCCGCCGAAATGGAACGTGTCTTCGGCCTCGCCGAACTGATCGTCGCCAAGTCGCGTCACGGCTCGACCGGCAAGGTGCGCCTCCACTTCGACGCCAAGACGACGAAATTCCAGGATCTGGCGGACGAGAGCATGGCCTATGCGGATTATGAGTAGATAGCCGCGCCCTGTGCCCCTGCGAAGGCAGGGGCCCATCACGAGGTTTTGCAATCAAAAGCCTGCGTCTGACGAAGGGGCAGGAGATGGGCCCCCTGCCTTCGCAGGGGCACGCGGGTCTGTTCTCAGAACGCCGGATCGTTCGCCGGATTGTCGTCGATCGGCGTCACGGCTTCGTGGATGCCGCATTCGGTCTTGTCCCAGCCGCGCCAGCGGCCCGCGCGCGGATCTTCGCCCGGTTTGACCTTCGAAGTGCAGGGCGAGCAGCCGATCGAGGGATAGCCCTCGGCCTCGAGCGGATGGCGCGGCAAGTCGTGCTCGGCGAAATAATCGTCGAGCATTTCGCGCGTCCAGTTGGCGAGCGGGTTGAATTTCAGGCGGCCGGTGTTGCCGTCGAGCTCGAAGCGCGGCAGGCCGGTGCGCGTCGACGATTGGAAGCCCTTCCGGCCAGTGATCGACGTGTCGAAATCGGCGAGCGCCTTTTCGAGCGGCTTGACCTTGCGGATTTCGCAGCAGCCGTCGGGATCGTACGACCAGCGCAGTTCGGTCGCGTCCTTTTCGGCGAGCTCGGCGGCATCGGGCGTGAGATTGACGAGATTGAGGCCGAGCCGCGCGGCAAGTTCGTCGCGATAGGCCAGCGTTTCGGGGAAATGCTTGCCCGTGTCGAGGAACAGCACCGGCATGTCGGGCGCGGCGCGCGTCACCAGATGGAGCAACACCGCACTCTCGGCGCCGAAACTCGACACGATCGCGGTCTCGCCGAGCAGACCCGCGCCGATCACGCTCGCGACGGCCTCGGCCGCATCCTGGCCGCGGAAGAGGTTGTTGAGGCGGATGACGTCGGCCTGCGTGAAGCGCGGCGCCACGTCGATCCGGTCGCGGGTGCGGTCTTCGGGCAGGGCCTTCACCTCAGCCATGCCTCAGCTTCCAGATTGGCACGCTGCCGTCGGCGGCGTCCTGATAGACGTTCGCATAGCGGCTGAGCGCCGCGTCGACGTCGGCACGGTTGAGCCCCGCCTGCGGCGCGAAGCTGTCGAAGCCGCAGCGGCGCATGAAGAAGACGAGGTCGACGAGGATGTCGCCCTCGGCGCGCAGTTCGCCCTCATAGCCTGCCTCGCGCAGGATGCGCGCGGAGGTGAAGCAACGGCCGTCGCGAAAGCGCGGGATACCGATCTCGACCAGCTTGACGCGGGCGAGGTGCGGGATCAGGCGGCTCGGGTCGTCGCCGGCCTCGACGCGGACCGCGCTGGCGCCGTCCTGTTCGAGGAAGGCGTCGAGCGAGACCGCGGGCTCCTCGATCGGGTCGTCGTTCCGGAAACGCAGCGCATCAGCCATAAATAGCCTCCTTGAAGGCGTCGAAGCCGACGCGGCGATAGGTGTCGAGAAAGCGCTCGCCGGGGTCGCGGAGCGTGCGATAGCATTCGACCGCGCGCTCGACCGCGTCGACGACGCCGTCCTCGTCGAAGCCGGGGCCGGTGATCTTGGCCTGCGTCGTATCCTCCGCGCCCGAACCGCCGAGCAGAAGCTGGTAATTCTCGGTCCCCTTGCGGTCGACGCCGAGGATGCCGATGTGCCCCGCATGGTGGTGGCCGCAGGCGTTGATGCAGCCCGAAATCTTGATCTTGAGTTCGCCGAGGTCGCGCTGGCGGTCCATGTCGGCGAAGCGCTGCTGGATCTTCTGCGCGACCGGGATCGAGCGCGCATTGGCGAGGGTGCAGTAATCGAGGCCGGGGCAGGCGATGACGTCGGTGACGAGGTCGAGGTTCGCATCGGCGAGCTTTGCCTCGCGCAGCGCTTCCCATACCGCGTAGAGATCGGCCTTGCGGACGTGCGGCAGGACGAGGTTCTGTGCGTGGGTCACGCGCACTTCGTCGAAGCTGTAGCGTTTCGCGAGGTCGGCGACGACCTCCATCTGCTCGGCGGTGACGTCGCCGCCGATGCCGCCGATCGGCTTCAGGCTGATGTTGGCGATCGCATAGCCCGGCGCCTTGTGCGCGATGACCTGCTGATCGACCCACAAAGCGAAATCGGGGTCCGACCGGTCGATCTCCTCGGGCAGGCCCGTCTCGAACGGCGGCGGGGTGAAATGGGCCGCGATGCGGTCATATTCGGCCTGCGGGAAATCGGTGCCGAGGGTCAGGAAATGCGCGAACGCTTCCTCGACCTGACGGCGGAATTCCTCTTCGCCGAGATCATGGACGAGGATCTTCATCCGCTGCTTGTGGATATTGTCGCGCCGCGCGTGGAGGTTCCACACGCGCAATATCGCCTGGATATAGGAGAAGATCTGCGCTGCCGGGCAGAAATCGCGAATCTTGTAGGCGATGAAGGGCGTGCGCCCCATGCCGCCGCCGGCATAGACCTCGAAGCCTTCCTCGCCCTTCTCGTTGCGGACGATGCGCAGCGCGCAGTCGTGCCAGCGCAGCGCCGCGCGGTCGGCGGGCGACGAGATGACGCAGATTTTGAACTTGCGCGGCAAATAGCTGAATTCGGGGTGAAAACTCGTCGCCTGCCGCAGCAACTCGGCCCAGGGGCGCGGGTCGCAGATTTCGTCGGCGGCGGCGCCCGCATATTGGTCGGCGGAAATGTTGCGGATGCTCTCGCCGCTGGTCTGGATCGCGTGCATCTCGACCGTCGCCAGCTCGGCGAGGATGTCGGGCGCTTCCTCCAGCTTGATCCAGTGATATTGGAGATTCTGCCGCGTCGTGAAATGGCCGTAGCCGCGGTCATATTTGCGCGCGATTTCGGCGAGCTTGCGAAGCTGGCGCGAATTAAGCGTGCCATAGGGAATGGCGACGCGCAGCATATAGGCGTGAAGCTGAAGATAGAGGCCGTTCTTGAGCCGCAGCGGCTTGAACTGGTCGTCGTTCATGTCGCCGGCGATGCGGCGGCGCACCTGATCGCGAAAATCCTCGACGCGGGCATCGACCATCGCCTGGTCGTACTTGTCATATTGATACATGTCAGATCACCCATTCGCCGGCGGCCGGGTCGGCGGGTTTCAGGGAAAGGTCGGGACGCACGGTCGGGCCGAGCGCGCGGATGCGGTCCTTGATATGCGCGGGGCGCGGCCCCTTCGGCGTTTCGTCGGCGCTGATGATGTAGCCGCCGTTGACGCGGCGCGCGCCGTCCTCGGCGGCGAGGATCGCCTCACCATGCTCGCCGACGTCGGCGGCGTCCTCGACATGGATCGACCAACCGCGGCCGGTCCACCAGATAACGGCGCCTGTTTTCAGGTCGTTGCCGGTTAAGATTCGCATGAGATGTCCTTCAGAGCAGTCGAAATAGCGGGGGCGCCGAGGCAGTCGAGCGCATCGGCCCGCGCCGCGACCTTGCCGACGATGATCAGCGCGGGGCTGGCCACCTGCTCGCGCGCGACGAGATCGCCGAGGTCGGTGAGCAGGGTGCGCAGCACGCGCGCGTCGGCGCTGGTGCCGCGCTCGACCACCGCGACGGGCAGGCCGGGCGAGACGCCGTCGGCGATCAGCTTGTCGGCGATGGCGGAGGCGGTCGCGAGGCCCATATAGATGACGAGGGTGCGACCGTGCCCCGCGAGCCCCGACCAGTCCTGATCGGTCAGATCCTTGCACTGGCCGGCGACGAAGCTCACCGCGCTCGCATCCTCGCGGTGGGTAAGGGGGAGGCCCGCCTGCGCGGCGCAGCCCGCGGCGGCGGTGATGCCGGGGATGACCTCGCAGGCAACGCCCGCGTCGCGCGCCGCGTCGAGTTCTTCGCCGCCGCGCCCGAAGATGAAGGGATCGCCGCCCTTCAGCCGCACGACCTGCTTGCCGGCGCGCGCCTCGCGGACGATCAGTTCATTGATGAGCCCCTGCTTCATCGTGTGGCGGCTGCGCTGCTTGGCGACGCTGATCCGCTCGACATGCGCCGGGATCAGCGCGAGCACGCCCGCGCCAACCAGCCCGTCATGAACGACAAGGTCGGCGCTTGCCAGCAGTCGCGCGGCGCGCAGCGTCAGCAAGTCGGGATCGCCCGGCCCGGCGCCGACGAGCCACAGCTTGCCCGCCAAAGAAGGTTGCTTTTCCATGCCACCCTAATTGGTCGGGGGGCGCCGGAATCGCAAAGCAGGCTTTGTTGGCGAGGGTGAAGCTAAAATTGCCTCCGACCTGGCGGTCAGAGATATTTCTTCGTCACCAGCTTCGGCGTGTCGTCATCGCGCAGGCCGACCCCGATCGAGGCGCGCAGCGCATCGCTTTCGGAACTGGCTACCGGATAGGCGCAATAGTCGGCGGCATAAAAGGCGCTCGGTCGGTGATTGCCGGACAGGCCGACGCCGCCAAAGGGCGCGGCCGACGAGGCGCCGTTGGTCGGCCGGTTCCAGTTGATGACGCCGGCGCGGGCATTCGCCCAGAACTGGTCGTAAAGCTGGGGCGTCCCGCCGATTAGCGCCGCCGAGAGGCCAAAGGCGGTGTTGTTCGCCTCGGCAATCGCGGCTTCGAAACTGTCGACGCGGATCACCTGGAGCAGCGGTCCGAACAGTTCGATATCGGGGCGTTCGGGCATCGCGGTGACGTCGATGATGCCGGGGGTAAGGAAGGGGCGGTTTGCATCGGGCCGCGTCATGTGGCGGATCACCTGGCCGCCGTTCGACATCAGGATCAGAAAGCTTTCGGTCAGTCCGTCGGCGGCCTCGTTGTCGATTACCGGCCCCATATAGGGGGCAGGGTCGGCGTGGGGATGACCGACGATCAGCCGTCCCGAGAGCGTCTTGACCTCGGCGAGCAGTTGGTCGGCCAGATCCTGTTTGACGATCAGCCGCCGGGCATTGCTGCACCGCTGGCCCGCGCTCAGGAAGGCGGACTGGACAACGATCGTTGCCGCGGTCGCGATGTCGGCGGTGTCCCAGACGACGATCGGATTGTTGCCACCCATTTCGAGCGCGACGATCTTCCCCGGCTGTTCGGCGAACTGGCGGTTGATCGCGACCCCGGTGCGCGCCGACCCGGTGAACAGCAATCCGTCGATGCCGGGATGCGCGGCCAGCGCCTTGCCCGCGTCGGGTCCGCCGATGACGAGCCGCACGACTTCTTCGGGAACGCCGGCGCCGTGGAGCAGTTCGACAAGTCGCGCGCCAACCGCAGGGGTTTTTTCCGACGGTTTGAACAGCACCGAATTGCCGGCGATCAACGCCGGCACGATATGGCCGTTCGGCAGATGCGCAGGGAAATTATAGGGGCCAAGGACGGCAAGCGCGCCATGCGGCTTGTGGCGCACCGCGTTGCGCAGCCCCATCGCGCCTTCGATCCGGCGGTTGGGGGTGCGTTCGGCATAGGCCTTGATCGAGATATCGACCTTGTTCGCGACCGATTCGACCTCGGTCCGGGCTTCCCACAAGGGCTTGCCGGTCTCGCGCGCAATCAGATCGGCGAGCTGTTCGCCATCGGCCTTCACCCGGTCGGCAAAGCGGCGCAGCGTTTCGGTGCGGAAGGTGACGGGCTTCGCGGCCCAGGCGGGCCAGGCGGCGCGCGCGGTTGCAACTTCGGCGTCGATGTCACTGATACGGCCGCGCCATAATTCGGCGCCGGTTGCCGGCTCGAAGGACAGAAGGTCTTCGCTCATCCCCGTTCCCCCGTCGATTTGGGCGCGCAAAGGCGCCAGTGCGCTCGATCATTGGGGGGCGGCAAAAGCATTGTCGCCCTCTTATCTGCGAAAGCGTACGGCGGCAACCGCGATAGGCCCCGCAACAGCGAAAGCGGGCCGATTGTCACGGGCGCGACACGGTGACTTGCACCGGCGCGCGCGGTTCGCGATAGAGGCGGATAGTATCGGCTTAAGGGGACGGGCAATTTTGGCGCGACAGGATGCACAGCGCGAATGGAGCGATCATTTTTGGTGGTCGGCCGACGGCGTTCGCCTGCACGCGCGCATCTATGACGGACCCCCGACCGCGGCGGAGGCGCCGCCGATCCTGTGTATGCCCGGCTTGGCGCGCAACGCCCGCGATTTCGAGGCGCTGGCACCGCATATAGCGGCGCAGCGGCGCGTGATTGTGATCGAGTTCCGCGGGCGAGGCGAGAGCGCCTATGCCAAGGATCCGATGACCTATGTCCCGCTGACCTATGTCCAGGATGTCGTCGCGTTGATCGACGAGCTGGCGATCGCGCGCTTCGCGACGGTCGGCACGTCGCTCGGCGGGCTGGTGTCGATGTTCCTTGCCGCCAGCCTGCCGGGTCGTCTCGTCGGCGCCGTACTCAACGACGTCGGCCCTGAACTCGAGGTGGCAGGGCTCGATCGCATCCGCGACTATATCGGAGCCGGCGGCAGCCAGCCGACGTGGATGCACGCGGCGCGCGCCTATGCCGAGCTCAACGCCGCGGTTTATCCGGACTATGACATTCACGACTGGCTGCGCATTACCAAGCGCACCCACCGGCTGACCCCCGAAGGACGCATAGTCACCGATTACGACAAGCAGATTGCGGCGCCGCTGCGCCTTGCCGGCGATCAAGAGGGTATCGACCTGTGGCCCGCCTATCGCGCGCTCGGCGCTGCACCGGTGCTGATCCTGCGCGGCGCGCTGTCGGACATTCTCGCTGGAACGGCTGCCGCAAAAATGCAGGCCACGCTGCCCCATGCGACGCTGGTCGAGGTTCCGGGCGTCGGTCATGCGCCGACGATGGACGAGCCCGCGGCGCGCGCGGCGATCGACGCCTGGATCGCGGCGCTTCCCGCCGCGTGACCGAAGTCGGCGCGATCGAGGAGCGGGAGCATCCGGTGCGCATCCTTCACCTTCACTCGAGCTTTTCGCTCGGCGGCAAGGAGGCGCGGTCGGTTCGCCTGATGAACCTGATGGGCGACCGGGCGCAGCACACGATCCTGTCGGCGGTCCCCGATGCGCTCGGCGCGCGCGATGCGATCGATCCGGGGATCGACGTCAGCTTTCCAACCGATGCGCCGCCGCTCGCCGGGCGGCCGTCGCTGGCGCGTTTCCGCGATCTTGCGACCTATATCTACCGCTTCGACCTGGCGCTCAGCTATAATTGGGGCGCGATGGACGGGGTGATGGCGCACCGGCTCTACTGGCATCGCTGGTGGTATCAGATGCCGCCATGCCTGATTCATCACGAGGATGGGTTCAACGAGGACGAAAGCGTCCGGCGCAACTGGAAGCGCAACCTCTATCGCCGCTATGCGCTGCGTACTGCCGCGGGCGTCGTCGTTCCCTCGACACTGCTCGCCGGGATCGCGGCGGACGAGTGGAAACTGCCGCCCGATCGCATCCATCTGATCCGCAACGGGATCGACGTTGCCGCCTATGCCGCCGCGCCGTCGGTGCCCATCCCGGGCTTCGTCCGCCGGCCGGGCGAGGTGGTGATCGGGACGGTAGCGGGGCTACGCAAGGTCAAGGATCTGCCGCGCCTCGTGCGCGCGGTCGCGGCGCTGCCGCCGCATGTGCGGCTGGTAATCGTGGGGGAGGGGCCAGAGCGCGCGGCGATCGCCGCCGAGGCGGCGGCGTGCGGCATGACCGACCGGCTGGTGCTTGCAGGGTTCATGCCCGAACCGGCGCGCTGGATCGGTCATTTCGACCTGCTCGCGCTTTCGTCGCGTGGCGAACAGGCACCGATTGCGGTGATCGAGGCGATGGCGGCGGGCCTGCCCGTCGTCAGTCCGGCGGTCGGCGATGTGACGGCGATGGTGGGCGAGGCGAACCGCCCGTTCATCGCGGCGGATGAGGCGGGTTTTCGCGCCGCGCTGGCGCGCCTTGCGGACGATGCGGCGTTGCGCGCAGCGGTGGGTGCGGAGAATCGGCGCGTTGCCGCCGAGCGCTTCACCGAATCCGGGATGGTCGCGGGCTATCAAAGCCTCTATGCTCGTGCGCTGGAAGGTTATGACGTTTTTACGGGGCGTTTCCTGGGGTCGGACTCCGCCTTCGATTGACAAAGGCGGTCCGGTTCCGCTTACGGAAACGGAAAATGGGGGCTGGCGCGCGGCTGCGCAGCCGGCGGAGAGAGAGAGGTTTATAGTGTTCAAAGGTTTGAAGCCCATCCTTTACGGCGGACGCGAAGTCTGGCCGCTGGTCGAGGGCGGGAAGGGCGTGTCGGCGACCAACCATATGTCGAGCGGCGCCTGGGCCGCGGCCGGCGGGATCGGCACCGTTTCGGCGGTCAACGCCGACAGCTACGACGCCGAAGGCAAGATCGTACCGCAGGTCTATCGCGCTGCGACGCGCCGCGAACGGCACGAAGAACTGGTCCGCTACGCCATCGACGGCGCGGTCGAACAGGTGAAGCGCGCCTATGATCTCGCCAGCGGAAAGGGCGCGATCAACATCAACGTCCTGTGGGAAATGGGCGGAGCGCAGCAGGTATTGGAAGGCGTGCTCGAACGCACCAAGGGGCTGATCACCGGCGTCACCTGCGGCGCGGGGATGCCGTACAAGCTCAGCGAAATCGCCGCGCGGCACAATGTTCATTATCTGCCGATCATCTCGTCGGCGCGCGCGTTTCGCGCGCTCTGGAAGCGCGCCTATCACAAGGTCGCGCATCTCATGGCGGCGGTCGTCTACGAAGATCCGTGGCTCGCCGGCGGGCACAACGGCCTGTCGAACGCCGAAGACCCGCTCAAGCCCGAAGATCCCTATCCGCGCGTCAAGGCGCTGCGCGACACGATGCGCGCCGAGGGGATTTCGGACGAGGTGCCGATTGTGATGGCGGGCGGCGTCTGGTATCTGCGCGACTGGAACCACTGGATCGACAATCCCGAATTGGGCTCGATCGCCTTTCAATATGGCACGCGGCCGCTGCTGACGCAGGAAAGCCCGATCCCGCAGGCGTGGAAGGACCGGCTGCGCACGCTCGACGAGGGCGATGTGCTGCTCCACCGCTTCTCGCCCACCGGCTTTTATTCGAGCGCGGTGCGCAATCCTTTCCTGCGCGATCTCGAAGCGCGGTCGGAGCGGCAGATTCCCTATTCGAAGCAAGAAGCGGGCGACCATGTCGCGCAACTCGATGTCGGCGTGAAGGGCCGCAATTTCTGGGTGACCCCCCACGACCGCGACCGCGCGCGCGACTGGGTGGCCGAAGGCTATACCACGGCGCTCAAGACGCCCGACAATACGGTCGTCTTCGTCACCGAAGAGGACAAGGCCGTGATCCGCAAGGATCAGGCCGATTGCATGGGCTGCCTGTCGCACTGCGGCTTTTCGGCGTGGAAGGACCATGACGATTATTCGACCGGTTACCTCGCCGATCCGCGCAGCTTCTGCATCCAGAAAACGCTGCAGGACATCGCGCACGGCGGCGACGTCGACCAGAATCTGATGTTCGCGGGCCACGCCGCGTTCAACTTCAAGACCGATCCCTTTTATTCCAACAACTTCACCCCGACGGTAAAGGAACTGGTCGACCGGATTCTGACGGGGGATTGATGGACCCCGTCGCCCCCGCGCAGGCGGGAGGCGACGGGTCCTCTAAGCCCACCCCTCCAGCACCTGATCGGGCGGCCGGTGCCCGTCGCACCAGGCGCGGATGTTGGCGATGACCTTTTCGCCCGACGCCTCGCGGCCCTCGATTGTCGCCGAGCCGAGGTGGGGTAGCAGCACGACATTGTCGAGCGCGAGCAGGTCGGGGTCGACCGCGGGCTCGTGCGTATAGACGTCAAGCCCCGCGCCCGCGATGCGACCGGTCTTGAGCGCCGCGATCAGCGCCTTTTCGTCGATGATTTCGCCGCGTGCGGTGTTGATCAGATAGGCGGTCGGCTTCATCGCGCCGATACGCGCCGCGCTGACCATTTCATGGGTTTCGGCGGTGTGTGGGCAGTGGATCGTGACCACGTCGCTGATCCGCAACAGCGTGTCGACGCTCGCATGATAGCTCGCGCCCAATTCCTCTTCGATTGTTTCGGGTAGGCGGCGACGGTTGTGATAGTGGATCGACAGGCCGAAGGCGCGAGCGCGCCGCGCGACGGCGAGGCCGATGCGTCCCATGCCGACGATGCCGAGCAATTTGCCGCCAACGCGGTGGCCCAGCATCGCGCTCGGCGCCCAGCCCTGCCATTTGCCCGAGCGCATCAGCTTTTCGCCCTCGGCCAGCCGGCGCGGGACCGACAGGATCAGCGCCATGGTCATGTCGGCGGTGTCCTCGGTAAAGACTCCGGGGGTGTTGGCGACCATGATGCCCTTCGCGCGCGCCGCGGCGAGGTCGATATGGTCGACCCCGGCCCCGAAATTGGCGATCAGCTTGAGCCGGTCGCCCGCGGCGCCGATGATCTCGGCGTCGATCTCGTCGGTCACGGTCGGCACCAGCACGTCGCAATCGGCGACTGCGGCCTTGAGCTCGTCCTTGGTAAAGGCGTGATCGTGCGCCGACAGGGCGACATCGAACAATTCGGCCATGCGCGCCTCGACCGCCGGCATCAACTGGCGGGTGACGATGACGCGCGGGCGTTTGGGGCGGGATGAATCGGGCATGGCGCCGATAGAGCGCGGCGGCGCGTGGGGGTCAAGAGGGCCAAGCGTGCGCCCACGCGAAAGCCGCTGTGGACGAACGGGGCGAAGGCTGCGGCGAACGGTTGAAAAGCGCCCCCGATTTTGACAAGGCAGGCGAATGACCAGCCGCACGATATTCGCCCTCCTGACGCTGGCCGTGGCGACCGGACCCGCCGCGGCGCAAAGCGATCCCGAACTGCCCTATTGGGCGTCGATCAGCGTCGACGAGGCGCGGATGCGCAAGGGGCCGTCGCCCGATGTGCCCGTCGTGTGGGAATATCGGCGCAAGGATCTGCCCGTCAAAGTGGTCGCGCGCCACGATATATGGCGCAAGATCGAGGATCCCGACGGGACGCAGGGGTGGATGGCGGCGCGGCTGCTCAGCCGCACGCGCACCGCGATCGTCACCGGCGGCATCCGTCCGATGCGCGAAAAGCCCGACGCCGCCGCGGCGATCGCCTTTCGCGCCGAGGCCGGTGTGGTCGGCCGCATCACCGACTGCAAGGACGGCTGGTGCCTGTTCAACGTGAAGGGCCGCAAGGGCTGGATCGAAACCGACCACATATGGGGCGATTGATCACCCGCAACCCATGACCCCGCAACGCATGACAAAGGGGCCGGCAGTCGCCTGCCGGCCCCTTCTCTCGTCACCGTTGGCGTTTAGCGCCAGCGGAAGTGGTTGTAATAGACGCGAACGACCTTGCCCGTGCGCACATTGACCAGCAGCAGGTCGTTATAGTGGCGGACATAGGCCAGGTTGCGGCCCGCCTTCGGCACACCCCAGCGCGCATCATAGTTCAGGCGATAGGTCGGGGCGTAATAGGTCGAACGCAGCGAATTGCCGACCGCGAAGCGGTGATAGCTGAACGGCGCACGCCAGTTCTGGTAGCGATTGTCGCGGCGCCAGTCGCGCTTGTCCTCGCGATATTCGCGCTTCGCGTCGCGCACGTCGCGGTGGGCATCGCGCACATCATGGCGATCGCCATAGCGCTTCGCATGGTTGAGGTCGCGCTGTTCCTGGCGAATATCCTGCCGATCGCGGGCGAGCTCGCGGGTCTGGGCCTGCGCCATGGCGGGGACCATCATCGCGGCGATCAGGCCGGCGGTGAGAATTTTGCTCTTCATAATGCCATTCCTTGTCTTGCCGTCAGGGGGAGGGGATCTGCCCGATGACAGGGAAAGGATTAGGCGAGTCGATTTGAACGGAGCCGGAATGCCGCGTTTATTTTGAGGACATTAGTGTCGCAAAGTGTCGCGCGGGTTGAAAAATGGCCGCGGCGCGATCGTCGCCATGCTTCGTCATTGCGAACGGCGGAGCCGCGCGGCAATCCAGAGCCGGCATAAACCGCTCTGGATTGCTTCACCCGGCTTTCGCCGGGTCGCAATGACAGCATGGAGCTGGCTTAAACCAACTCGACCGCGACCGCGGTGGCTTCGCCGCCGCCGATGCACAGGCTTGCGATGCCGCGCTTCTTGCCGTGGCGCTGAAGCGCGGCGATCAGCGTGGTGATGATGCGCGTGCCGCTGGCGCCGATCGGATGGCCGAGCGCGGTCGCGCCGCCGTGGACGTTGATCTTGTCGTGCGAAATGCCAAGGTCGTGCATCGCGAACATCGCGACGCAGGCGAAGGCTTCGTTGACTTCGAACAGGTCGACGTCGCCGATCGACCAGCCGGCCTTCGCCAGCACCTTGTTGATCGCGCCGACCGGGGCAACCGTGAAATCCTTGGGTTCCTGCGCGTGCGCGGCATGCGCGACGAGCTTGGCGACCGGCTTCTTGCCCTTCGCTTCGGCGACCGACTGGCGCGTCAGTACGACCGCGGCAGCGCCGTCGGAGATCGACGAGCTGGTCGCTGCGGTGATCGTGCCGTCCTTGGCGAAGGCGGGGCGCAGCGTCGGGATCTTGTCGGGGTTGCCCTTGCCGGGCTGTTCGTCGGTGTCGACGACAACCTCGCCCTTGCGGGTGGTCAGCGTGACGGGCGTGATTTCGGCGGCGAAGGCGCCGTCGGCGATCGCCGCCTGGGCGCGCTTCAGCGATTCGATCGAATAATCGTCCTGCGCCTGGCGGCTGAGCTGATAGGCGTCGGCGGTGTCCTGCGCGAAAGTGCCCATGGCGCGGCCGGCGTCATACGCGTCCTCCAGCCCGTCGAGGAACATATGGTCATAGGCGGTGTCATGGCCGATGCGCGCGCCCGAACGATGCTTCTTGAGCAGATAGGGGGCGTTCGTCATCGACTCCATGCCGCCTGCAACGACGAGATCGATGCTGCCTGCGGCGAGCGCCTCGGCGCCCATGATGACGGTCTGCATGCCCGAACCGCACACCTTGTTGACGGTCGTCGCCTGCACCGACTTGGGCAGGCCCGCCTTGATCGCCGCCTGACGTGCCGGCGCCTGGCCGAGCCCGGCGGGCAGCACGCAGCCCATATAGATGCGTTCGACATCGTCGCCGGCAACGCCCGCGCGCTCGACCGCCGCCTTCACCGCGGTCGCGCCGAGATCGGTCGCGCTCGCGTCCGACAACACGCCCTGCATGCCGCCCATCGGGGTGCGGGCATAGGAGAGGAAAACGACGGGATCGGTGGCGGTCATGGCAAAAGACTCCGTAGGGGAAAGGTCATCGGTGGCCCGATTAGCGCCTTTGCTGCACTTGCGAAAGGGGGTGGGGTAGGGGGATCGCCCTAAACGATGCGCGTTTCAACTTGAAACCCGCTGCAGAGCGTGGTCAAACAGGCGCAATCATATGGGGAGACGGGTCATGGCCACCGCCATCAAGGAAGATATCGCCAGCGAAACCGCGCGGATGCAGCGCGTGCTCGAAACGCAGCGCGTCAGCTTTACCGCCGCGATGCCCGAAAGCCTGTCGGTCCGCACCGACCGCATCGACCGCGCGATCGCGCTGCTGGTCGATCATGCCGAGGATTTCGCCAAGGCGGTGAGCGAGGATTTCGGCCATCGCAGCCGCGAACAGACGTTGATGACCGACATCATGCCGTCGGTTAGCGCCCTCAAACATGCCAAGAAGCATATGGCGGCCTGGTCGCGCGGCGAAAAGCGCAAGCCCACCTTTCCGCTCGGCCTGCTCGGTGCGAAAGCCGAAGTCGTCTATCAGCCGAAGGGCGTCGTCGGTGTGGTCGCTCCATGGAATTTTCCGGTCGGCATGGTCTTCGTGCCGATGGCGGGGATATTGGCCGCGGGCAACCGCGCGATGATCAAGCCGAGCGAGTTTACCGAGAATGTCTCCGACCTGATGGCGCGCCTTGTCCCCGACTATTTTGACGAGAGCGAAATGGCGGTATTCACGGGCGGGGCCGATGTCGGCGTCGCTTTCTCGAAGCTGGCGTTCGACCATCTGATCTTCACCGGGGCGACGAGCGTCGGCAAGCATATCATGCGTGCTGCGGCGGATAATCTCGTGCCCGTGACGCTCGAGCTGGGTGGCAAGTCGCCGACGTTCATCGGGCGCAGCGCGAACAAGGACCTCGTCGGTCAGCGCGTTGCGCTCGGCAAGATGATGAACGCGGGGCAGATCTGCCTGGCGCCCGACTATCTGCTCGTCGCCGAGGATCAGGAGGGCGAGGTGATCGACAGCGTGAGCAAGGGCGTCGCGTCGCTCTATCCGACGCTGCTCAAGAATGACGACTATACGTCGGTCGTCAACGGCCGCAATTTCGACCGCCTGCAGGGCTATCTGGCCGATGCGCGCGAGAAGGGCGCCGAGGTGATCGAGGTCAATCCCGCGAACGAGGATTTCGCGAGCGCCAACGGCCACAAGATGCCGCTTCATATCGTGCGCGGCGCGACCGACGATATGAAGGTGATGCAGGAGGAAATCTTCGGCCCGATCCTGCCGGTCAAGACCTACAAGACCATCGACGAGGCGATCGATTATGTGAATGCGCACGATCGTCCGCTCGGCCTTTATTATTTCGGGCAGGACAAAAGCGAGGAGGACCGCGTGCTGACGCGGACGATTTCGGGCGGCGTTACGGTCAACGACGTGCTGTTTCATAATGCGATGGAAGACCTGCCCTTCGGCGGGGTCGGACCGTCGGGAATGGGCAATTATCACGGGCTGGACGGCTTCCGCACCTTCAGTCACGCGCGCGCCGTCTATCGCCAGCCCAAGCTCGACGTCGCCGGGCTCGCCGGCTTCAAGCCGCCCTATGGCAAGGCGACCGCCAAGACGCTGGCGAAGGAATTGAAGAAATAGCTTGGCAAGCGGCGGCGCTTCGCCCTAGGGGGAGCGCCGCGCTTTCGGGCGATGCGCCCGTGGCAGGCCCCTGTGGTGAAATTGGTAGACGCGCTCGACTCAAAATCGAGTTCCGCAAGGAGTGCTGGTTCGAGTCCGGCCAGGGGCACCATAACCGAGAATCGACCTTCAGACGCGTAACGGCTCTGGCGGAACCCGCATGGCAGGCCGCGCATTGCATTCGCATTCCGCTATGGAGGTTTGCAGATGGTGCAACGCGCCTATTGGAAGGGTCAGATCCGCCTCGCGCTGGTGTCGATCCCGGTCGAAATCTATCCGGCGACCAAATCGGGGGCGAGCGTCAGCTTTCGCCAGATCCACGAACCGAGCGGCAAGCCGGTCAAATATGAAAAGGTGGTGCCCGGCATCGGCGCCATCGATACCGATGATATCGTCAAGGGCTATGAGGTGTCGAAGGGCCAGTATGTCCTGCTCGACGAAGAAGAGATCGAGGCGGTCAAGCTGGAGAGCAAGCGCACGCTCGAACTGGTCCAGTTCGTCGACGCGAGCGACATCGACATCCTCTATTATGAAAAGCCCTATTATGTCGTCCCCGCCGACGATCTGGCCGAGGAAGCCTATATCGTGCTGCGCGAAGCGCTGCGGCGAACGAAGAAGGTGGGGCTGGGGCAGCTTGCGCTGCGCGGTCAGGAGCAGCTCGTCGGGCTGCGTCCCTGCGGCAAGGGGCTGGTGCTCGAAGTGCTGCGCTATGCCGAGGAAGTGAACAAGGCCGCCAGCTATTTCCGCGACGTGCCCGCGAGCAAGCCCGACGCCGACCTGCTCGATCTCGCCGAAACGCTGATCGACAAGAAGAGCGGCAAGTTCGACGCCGCCGACTATCACAATCACTATGTCGATGCGCTGAAGCGCGTCATCGCCAAGAAAGCGAAAGCCAAGGGCAAGCGCGTGCTCGAGGATGTCGGGGAGCCCGCCGATGTGCGCGAAGGATCGAATGTCATTGATCTGATGGCAGCGCTCAAGGCGTCGGTCGACGGCAAGAAAACGGCCGCCGCTGCGACGAAGAAGAAGGCGCCCGCCAAAAAGGCGCCGGCGAAAAAGCGGGCATAGTCTCGTGAACGCCGGATTGCCCTCGGCTATTGTGTGCCCCTGCGAAGGCAGGGGTCCATCATCCGGCCTCGTGCCATTTTCCTACGGTTCGGCTCGCATCGCCCGCTTCGGTGATGGGCCCCTGCCTTCGCAGGGGCGCAGACAAGGTGGAACGCGATGACCCTTGCCGACCCTCTCGCCCAATATAACAAGAAGCGCGATTTCAAGCTGACCCCCGAACCCGCGGGCAAGGTTGCGAAGGGGGGCGGCAATCGCTTCATCGTCCAGAAACACGACGCGACGCGCCTCCATTACGACTTCCGGCTCGAAGTCGATGGCGTGCTCAAGAGCTGGGCGGTCACCAAGGGGCCGAGCGCGAACCCCGACGACAAGCGGCTCGCGGTGCGCACCGAAGATCATCCGATGGCCTATGCCGATTTCGAGGGGGTGATCCCCAAGGGCGAATATGGCGGCGGTTCGGTGATGCTGTGGGATCGCGGCACCTGGGCGCCGGTCGCGAGGAAGAGCGCGAAGGATCTGGAAAAGGGCCATCTTCACTTCACCCTCGACGGCGAGCGGATGAAGGGCGAATGGCTGCTCGTCCGCATGAAGCCTCGCGCCGGTGAAAAGCGCGAGAACTGGCTGCTTTGCAAGATCGACGACGCCTATGCGGGGGGCAGCGACGACTTGACCGGCCGCTACCTCACCAGCGTCCTCACCGATCGCCCGATGGCCGAGATCGCGGGCGACGAAGACGGCGAGCAATCGCTGAAGGGCGCAAAGGGCGAAGCGTTCGCGAAGAAGATGGCGGCAGCGGCGGCGCACAATCGCAAGGTCGCCAAAGGCTCAAAAGCCGGCGCCAAGCCGCCCAAATTCCGCAAGCTGCAGCTGGCGACGCTCGTCGACAGCGTGCCGGCCGGCAACAACTGGTTCTACGAGATCAAGTTCGACGGTTATCGCGCGCTCGTCGCCGCGGCGGGGGATCAGGTCGTCGTCTACACGCGCAGCGGGCTCGACTGGACCGACAAGTTCGCCCCGCTCGCCCGCCCTATCGCCGCGCTCGACCTGCCGCCGTGTCTGATCGACGGTGAGATCGTCGCCTATGGCAAGGACGGCAACCCCGACTTCTCCTCGCTCCAGGCAGTCCTGAAACGCGGCCACGGCGCGCAGGACGAGGCGACCGACCTGCATTTCTTCGCCTTCGACCTGCTCGAAGAGAACGGCAAGTCGCTCACCGCACTCGGCAATCTAGAACGCAAGGAACGTCTCGAGGCGCTGCTCCGCGATGCAGCGCCGCCGATTGCGGTCGCCGATCATGTCATCGGCGCGGGCGAAAAGCTCTATGAGGCGATGTGCGGCGCAGGGCAGGAGGGCATCATCGCCAAGCGCGCCGATGCACCCTATGCCGGCCGCCGGTCGAAAAACTGGGTGAAGGTCAAATGCACCCGCCGCCAGGAATTCATCATCGTCGGTTGGAAGGAGAGTTCGGCGAAGGCACGTCCCTTCGGCTCGCTACTTCTCGCGCAGCGCGAAAAGGGCGAGCTTGTCTACAAGGGCAATGTCGGCACCGGCTTCGATGCCGATACGATGGCGATGCTCGCGGCGAAGTTCGCGGGCCGCGCGCGCAAGACGGCGCCGGTCGATGTCGACAAGGCGGCGGCGCGCAAGGTCCATTGGGTAAGGCCCGACCTTGTCGCCGAGATCGCTTTCGCCGAATATACCGCCAGCGGCTCGGTCCGCCACGCAAGCTTCGCCGGGCTGCGCGCCGACAAGGAGGCGAAGGACGTGAAACCCGAAACCAAGGCCAAGGCTCCCAGCGCGGTCAGCGACGTGAAGATCAGCAGCCGCGACCGCGTCATCTTCCCTGAGGCAAAGGCGACGAAGGGCGACCTCGCCGACTATTATGCCGCGGTGGCGCCGGTCATGCTCCCCCACCTCGCGCGCCGCCCGGCCAGCCTGGTCCGCTGTCCGCAGGGACGCGCGAAGCAATGCTTCTTCCAGAAGCATGATTCAGGCTCTTTCGGCCCGCACGTCCACCACGTTCCGATCGAAGAGAAGGACGGCGGCGTTGAGGATTATCTCTATGTCGAGGATGCGGACGGCATCCTCGCCTGCGTCCAGATGGGGACGATCGAATTTCACGGCTGGGGCAGCCACGTCGATACGCTCGAACAGCCGGACCGCATGGTCTTCGACCTCGACCCCGACGAAGGGCTCGACTTCGCCGACGTCAAAAAGGCCGCGGCGGATTTGAAGCGCCAACTCGCCGACATCGGCCTCGTCAGCTTCGCGATGCTCTCGGGCGGCAAGGGCGTCCATGTCGTCGTGCCGCTCGATCCGGGGCACAGCTGGGACGCGCACAAGGATTTTGCGAAGCGCTTTGCCGAGGCGATGAGCCTTGCCGAACCCGATCGTTTCGTCGCGACGATGAGCAAGGCAAAGCGCAAGGGAAAGATCTTCATCGACTGGCTGCGCAACCAGCGCGGCAGCACCGCAATCATGCCCTATTCGGCGCGCGCGCGGGCGGGGGCGCCGGTGGCGGTTCCCATCGACTGGGACGGGCTGGCCGCCATCGACAGCGCGCGCCACTGGACGATCGCAGACGCCCGCGCCTTGCTCGATCGCGCCGCGAGCCCCACGCTGAAGGGATGGGGATTTGCGCGGCAGGCGCTGCCCGCGATCTGACCCCGCATCGGCGCTGCGATCCTCCCGCTTTCGAGGCCCGAAAAATACGATGCTTAGCCATTTAATGTTGCAATTCTGGCACCGTTAAAATGGGGAAAATGTGCAAATTATTCATAATCGGGTTGCATGCTTATCGGGTGGTTCGGTCAACTTGTTGAAAGCAGGTTAACCTTACTCGGGACATGATTGAATATTTTACAGAATTCGGATATTCTTGCCCGACCAGGCGTGAATATTCTCCGCTAGTTCGATGCCATTTCCTTCCATCGGGATGGCATTGTGGATCAGGAGGATGGAATGATCGAACCCCGCTTTTCGGGCACGGCGCACGAACCCAGGGCCGCGACCGATGGCGATCGTCGTGGGGGGGACCGTTACCGGACGGTCTGGCGGATCGCAAAAGTCGTGCGCGACAATGATGTCGGGCTGTGGCGCGTGCGCAATATTTCCGATCGCGGCATGCAGCTTGCGGCCGACGTTCCCGTCCATGTCGACGAAAATCTGGACATCTATCTGTCCGACAGTGTCGTGCTGAAGGGCAAGATCGTATGGGCCGACGGTGGCCGCTGCGGCGTCGCCTTTCACGAGGAGATCGACGGCGCCGGCCTGCTCAAACAGCTTGCTGCCGAACAGCGCGCTTATGGCTATCGCGCCCCGCGCATCCCGCTCCACTCGCGCGCCAAGGCGCAGGTCGATGGGGTCGAAAGCATCATCGAGCTTGTCGACATGTCGCAAAGCGGCGCGGGCTTCGTCCATGGCGGACATCTTGAGGTCGGGCGCCATCTGCACCTGACGCTGGCCGACGGGCTGGAGCGCAAGGCGATCGTGCGATGGGCGCGCGGCGGCCGCGGGGGACTCTGGTTTACCGAACCGCTGAACCGCGTCGATCTGGAAAGCATTCGCCGCTTCGAGGGCTGAACCGTTCAGGCGATCGCCTTTGCCGTGCCGTCGCGGACGATCTTCGCCCAAGGGTTGAGATCGGCTTCGGCAACCTTGACCAGCCGGTTGTGGTCGCGGTGCCGGAAAGGCTCGTCGCGGCCATGCACCATCAGCATCGTGTCGGAGACATAGCTCCACGATCCGTCAGCATGGAATTCGACGTCGAGCTGATAGCTGTCGGTACGGAACGCCGCTTCCAGAAACGCGGTCGAGCAGATGCCATATTCGGTCTGGCCGCGCTCGGCGCGGACCGACAGCTTGCGCGCATCGGGCACCGCGTGCCCCGCCGCAATCGCGATCTGGCCGCGCGGGATCGCCAGCGTCTGCAGGATCAGCCCGGTCGCCGGTTCGTAGAGCCAGTAACCGACCTGGTCATGGAAGGTGATATCCTCTTCGGGCGTGTTGATGTGCAGATGGTAGCGCAGGCCATAGAATAGCTGCGGCCCGTTCGCTTGCGGGTCGATCGGCTGCATTTCGACCCGTTCGTAATAGTTGCGGGTTTCGGGGCCGTCGGCCTTCGGATTGACATCGACGCCGCGCTTTCCTTCCCAGATACCGGCGAAGTGGCGCAGCGGGCCGAGATTGGCGAGCGTGTCGGGATCGACATTCTCGGGCTCGGTGAAGATGTCGTTCGGCACGTCCATGCGTTATCCCCCCAATCCGCGCGGTCAGATGTCCTCGGCCAGCCGTCCGTAAAGCTGGGGCCGGCGGTCGCGGAAAAAGCCCATGCCCGCACGATGCTTCGCCGCGCGGTCGAGATCGATCGTTTCGACCAGCACCCCCGTTTCGGCGGCGCCGAACGCCTGCGTCAGATCGCCCCATTCGTCGGTTATGAAGCTGTGGCCATAGAAATTCGCGTCACCCTCTGCGCCGATGCGGTTGGCGGCGATCACCGGCATGCAGTTCGACACCGCATGACCCTGCATCGCGCGGCGCCACATGTGGCGGGTGTCGAGGTCGGCGTCATAGGGCTCGCTGCCGATCGCGGTCGGGTAGAAAAGCAGTTCGGCGTCCATCAGCGCCATCGCACGCGCGCATTCGGGATACCATTGGTCCCAACACACCCCGACGCCGATGCGGGTGCCAAAGACGTCCCACACCTTGAACCCCGTGTTGCCGGGGCGGAAATAATATTTCTCTTCATAGCCCGGCCCATCGGGGATGTGGCTTTTGCGATAGATACCCATGATCGCGCCATCGGGGCCGATCATTGCGAGCGTGTTGTAATAATGCGGCCCGTCCTTCTCGAAGAAGCTGGTCGGGATCGCGACCTTCAGCTTCGCGGCGAGCGCCTGCATCGCCTTGACGCTCGGATGCTCGGCGGTCGGGTGGGCGCTAGCGAACAGCGCCTCTTCTTCGACCTGGCAGAAATAGGGGCCTTCAAACAGCTCGGGCGGCAGGATGACCTGCGCGCCCTTGGCCGCCGCCTCCTCGACGAGCGCCGTGACCGCGTCGATATTGGGTTGCACGGGTCCGGGAAGGGGGAGCTGGAGCGCGGCGACGGTGATGGTACGGGTCATGAGGCGGATATAAGCAAGCCAGCGCATCTTGCCACCGCAAAAGCGGATGAGCGGTTGGCGTTGTTAGGATCGGGGGCGTCGGCTAGCGACCGATGGCGGTCATTGGGCCATCAAAGCTGTGACGCGTTCCACGGCGACAGCCGTAAAGGTTCTCTTTGTTGCACGATCGTCGAAGCCGCTTCCTGCCTTAACGTTGCCGCGTCCGATGCGAGGTTGGACATGCGCTCGGCCTTTAGACGAAGCACCGATGTTCGATCCCCGGGGCCATTCAACACACGCCCGAACATTTCGGCTGCTTCATCGTTACGCCCGACTAGCCCTGCTGCGACCCCGGCGTTGTAGAGCATCCAACTTGGGTGCGCCGGTGCCTGTCGCGCTTCGGTCCGTCCCTGTTCCGGGAGAATCTCGGCCGTATCGGGTAGGGAACTAAACATTGCCGCAAGTCGCCGTGCTCCATCGGCCGCTCTGTCGGCGAGGCGCGCGACTGCCACCGCAAATTGTTCGTCCGATAAGTATTCCTCGAAGCCTTCCAAGCGTCCGCCGAAGTCGAAGCTGATCGGCGCAACGTCCATCCCAAGCCAGTGTGCTCCAACGTTAAGATAGCTGCCCTTGCTCCAAGAGCTTGGCTGGAACTCGACAACAGTGAGCCACCAAGAATGATCGAAGAACCATAAGCGCGATTGCCCTTTGCGCTGAAAGCCTAAGGGCCTCAGCGCCGCTTTTGCGGCGTTGGCAATGATCTTGTCGTGTGGGCCCGGTATTCGTCCTCCGCGCCAAAACCTATTCGCGCTTTCGTCGGTTTCCTACCCCAACACCGACGCTTGCACCACCATCCGTGCCCACGCGTCGCCTCACGCCGGCACCTGCTGGCTCGAGCAATGGAAGCTGCCGCCGCCGGCGATGATTCCGCGCGCTGGAACGCCGACGGCGCGGCGATCGGGGAACAGCACCGCGAGTGCCTCGACTGCAGCAGCATCGTTGGCGACGCCATAGGTCGGGACGACAACAACCGTGTTGCCGATGTAGAAGTTCATATAGCTCGCCGCGACGATCTCGCCGTCCATCTCGACCCGGCCGGGCGAGGGGAGGTCGACGATCTCGATGCCACCGAACGCCGCGGCGCGCACGCGCGCATCCTCGTAAATATCGGCGTTGGGGTCGTCGCTGCCCGCCGCCACGGGCAAGGCAAGCCGCCCCTCGCCCACGAAGCGGGCGAGATTGTCGACATGGCCGTCGGTATGGTCGCCGACCAGCCCCTTGCCGAGCCACAGCAGGCGGTCGATACCGAGCGACTGGTGTAGCCTTACGGCAATGTCCGCGCGCGTCAGAGACGGGTTGCGGTTGATGTTGAGCAGGCATTCCTCGGTCGTGACGCAAAGTCCGGTGCCGTCGACGTCGATCCCGCCGCCTTCGAGCACCCAATCCTGCTCATCGACGGGCAGGCCGCTTTCGGTCGCCAGCGCGGCGCCGACTTCCTGATCGCCCGGCATGACGAATTTCTCGCCCCACCAGTTGAAACGAAAGTTGCGCGCGCGCCTTTTCAGGCCCGTTCCCACGATGATCGGTCCCGTGTCGCGCAGCCAGATGTCGCCGAGCGGCTGCACCAGGATGCGCACCCCGTTGTCGACGAGAGCCGCAGCAATCTGCGCCTGCCGCTCGTCATTGACCACTAGCCGCACCTCCTCGCCGCGGCCGCCGTCGTGGACAACGTTGGCAAAAGCAGCGACATCGGCACGCGCCGCATCGATTTGCCCCGCCCACTCGTCATCGAGGTGCGGAAAGCCGATCCACACTGCGGCGTGCGGCGCCCATTCGGCGGGCATATGGAGCGTCATGGGCGCCGCCTCGCTTATTTGCCTTCGCGCGATTTGTCGCGCGCGGCGCGGAACTCGTCGCCTTCGTTCCAGTTGGGCCAGCTATCGGTCGATGCGAGCATCCGGCCGGCGGCATAATAGAGGCGGAGATCGGCGAGCATGCCGTCCCAATTCTTTATCGCCGCATATTCGTCGCCGGGCGCGTGGTAGCGGTTCTTCTCATAATCCTCGGCGGCTTTCTTGCCGGCGTCCTTGCCGCCCGCGACCAGATCCTCGCCGGCGCCGAAGTTGAAGAAGGGCACGCCGCGCTTGGCGAAGCTGAAGTGATCCGAGCGATAGTAGAAGCCCTTTTCGGGGGTCGGTTCTTCGACAATCGTCACCTTCGCCGCCTTGGCGATCTTCTCCAGATAGGCGTCGAGCTGCGACTTGCCGCGGCCGACGACGACGATGTCCTTCGCGGGCCCATTGGGGTTGAGCGCGTCCATATTCACGCCGCCAACCGTTTGCGCGAGCGGAAACACCGGGTTCGCGGCATAATATTCCGATCCGAGCAGACCCGATTCCTCCGCCGTCACCGCCAGGAACACGATGCTGCGGTCGGGCGCGCCCGCCTTCTGATAGGCCTGCGCCAGCGTCACCAAGGCGGCGGTGCCGGTCGCATTATCGACGGCGCCGTTGCAGATGTCGTCGCCGTTCACCGGCGTGCAGCGGCCAAGATGGTCCCAATGCGCGGTATAGAGCACATATTCGTCGGGCCGCTTCTTGCCAGGCAGAATGCCGATGATGTTATGCGACAGCTTCTTGGAAATCTGATTGTCGAAGCTGAGCGAGGCCTTGACGCCGGTGAGCGGGACGGCCTTGAAACCCCTCTTGCCCGCCGCTTCGCGCAGCGCGTCGAAATCCTGCCCGGCGCTTGCGAACAATTCCTTCGCCTTGTCGAGCTGTATCCAGCCGTTCGCCGCAGTCTGATCGGCGCCGCCATCCTTCTTTTCGGCGAGATATTGGGTGCCGGTGTTGCTGCTTTCCACGACGTTCCAGCCATAGGCGGCGGGTTCGGTGTCGTGGACGATCAGCGCGGCGGCGGCGCCCTGGCGCGCCGCTTCTTCATATTTATAGCTCCAGCGGCCGTAATAGGTCATCGCGCGGCCGTTGAATTCGCCTTTGGTTTCCGGGGTTTGCCAGTCGGGGTCGTTGACGAGGATGACCACCGTCTTGCCCTTCACATTGAGCCCGGCATAATCGTTCCAGCCCTTTTCAGGCGCGTTGATGCCATAGCCTACGAAGACGACGTCGCTTTCCTTGATTTCGGTCTTCGGCTGCACGCGGTAGCTGAAGGCGACATAATCCTTCGCATATTGCAGCGTGACCGGCGCCTTGCCGCCGGTGAAGCGCAGCGGCGTCGCATTCTTCGCTGTGATCTCGACAAGCGGGACTTCCTGCGTCCACTGGCCGTTGTTGCCGGGCTTCAGCCCTGCCGCCGCGAACTGGCTCGTCAGATAAGCGATCGTCTTTTCCTCGCCCTTCGTCCCGGGTGCGCGGCCCTCATAGGCGTCCGATGACAATTCCTTGGTCACATCCTGCAAAGTCTGGAGCGACAACTCGGGGAACTGGACATCGGGCAGCACGGCAACAGCGTCGGCCGCCGTGGCCCCGGTCGTCGGCGCATCGGCATTGCACCCGGCAACGCCGAGCAGAACCGCAAGAGCTGCGGTGGTTCGGGGGAAGCGAAGCATGGAATTTCCTTGGGTTTTCGTGTTTGACGGGAGGCTTTTGCCAGCCGGGCCGCCCCGATGCAAGAAGGGCGGCCCTTTCGGACCGCCCCCTTGATGTCGCTTCGGTGGAAACCGGATCAGCGCGAATAGAATTCGACGACCAGATTGGGTTCCATCTTCACCGGATAGGGTACTTCGTCGAGCGTCGGCACGCGGACGAAAGTCGCCTTGGTGCCGTCGAGCGCCAGATATTCGGGCAGGTCGCGCTCGGGCAGGCTCTGCGCTTCGGCAACCAGCGCCATTTCCTGCGCCTTCTTGCCGAGGGTGACTTCGTCGCCCGGCTTCACGAGGCGGCTCGCGATGTTGCACTTCACGCCGTTCACATAGACGTGACCATGGCTGACGAGCTGGCGCGCCGAGAAGATCGTCGGCGCGAACTTGGCGCGATAGACAAGCGCGTCGAGGCGGCGTTCGAGCAGGCCGATCAGATTCTGGCCGGTGTCGCCCTTCATGCGCGCGGCTTCGATATAGTTCTTCTTGAACTGCTTTTCGGTGATGTCGCCGTAATAGCCCTTGAGCTTCTGCTTGGCGCGGAGCTGGATGCCGAAGTCCGACATCTTGCCCTTGCGGCGCTGACCGTGCTGGCCGGGGCCATATTCGCGGCGGTTGACCGGGCTCTTCGGGCGACCCCAGATGTTTTCGCCCATCCGGCGGTCGAGTTTGTACTTGGCGCTCTGGCGCTTCGACATATGTCGTCTCCAATTTGCTGTGTGCCGAAGGATTTCGGCGGATCCCGGATCGCACCACAGGTCCGCTGTCCTGTGCGACCGCCGCTTCACCGGGGTGCGGGGTCAATTTGCGAAGGCGCGCGGTTAGACCGTAGGCGCGGCCGAGTCAAGTCGTGCCGGACGCTGGACGGCGCGCAAAAAGGCGCTAAAGGCAGCGCGCATGACCTCTGCCAAACTTCCAGACCAATGCGAAACCATGGCCGACGTGCGCGCTGGCGTCGATCAGGTCGACCGCGAGCTTGTCGCGCTGCTGGTGCGCCGGTTCGGCTATATGGACGCGGCGGCGCGGATCAAGACCGAGCGGAGCGCCGTTCGCGACGAGCCGCGCAAGGCGCAGGTGCTCGACAATGTCGCGCGCGAAGCCGAAAGCGCGGGCCTCGATCCGCAGCGTATCCGCGCGGTGTGGAACGAACTGGTCGAACAGTCGATCGCCTATGAGGCCGTCCGCTGGGACCGCCTGCGCGCCGACTAACCGTCGCTCAATTGGTGGCGGCGGTACCGGGCTTGTCGCCATCGGCGTGGGCATCGTCCTTTGGCGGTGCCGATTCGACGACGGTGCGGCAGATGCGCTTCGGCACCGCGCTGCCGGTGCTTTCGACCTTTTCGCAAATCTTCTTCGGCTTGGCCGACTTTGCCGGCGGAGGGGCTTCGGTTCCCGCCGCTGCAAAGGCGAGCGAAAGCATCAGGCTCATCATCTTCAGTCTACTCCCGGGGAGAGCCGCGTCGCAATTCTGCGGCGGCGGGCCAACGATGCTGCACCGCAGCACGATGCGAAGAAATTGTCAATTCCGTTGCGGCGGACGACTTACCGCGCGCGGGGCGTGCGGCCCAATATGGTCACGATCCCGTGCATCATCCGGATGTCGTTGTGCGACCAGCCGGTCTTCGTCAGCGCGGTGCGCAGCGTCCGCAGCGTTGCCTCGGTCCGTTCCTCGGGAAAGAAATAGCCGGCCTTGTCGAGGTCGCGGACGAAATGCTGGATCAACTCCTCTAGCTCGCCGTGCGGGGCGGGGGGATCGAGCGGGACGTCCGGCGGGCTGGCGAGCGCGATGCCTCCCTTGCCCCCGCTCGGGACATGCTTCGACCATTCATAGGCGAGCAGGATCACCGCCTGCGCCAGATTGAGCGATCCGAACTGGGGGTTGATCGGCACCGTGACGATGCTGTGGGCCAACGCGACGTCGTCGGTTTCCAGTCCCGAGCGCTCGGGCCCGAAGATATAGGCCGACCGTCCGGCGCTGGCATGAACCTGCCTTGCCGCCTCTTCGGGCGTGAACACGGGCTTGGAAACCCCGCGCTTGCGCACGGTGGTCGCATAGATGGTCTGGCAATCGGCGACCGCATCGGCCAGCGTATTGAATACCTGCGCCTCGGCCAGCACCACGTCGGCCCCCGATGCGGCGGGCCCCGCATCGGGGTTCGGCCAGCCATCGCGCGGCGCGACAAGGCGCAGTTCGGTCAACCCGAAATTGAGCATCGCGCGCGCTGCCTTGCCGATATTCTCGCCAAGTTGGGGGCGCACGAGAACAATGACGGGGGGAGGGGCCAGATCCGTCACGGTCAGCCCTGCTTCGCTGCCTCGGTGATCGACGAGGCAAATTCCTCGAAATCCCGGGCTTCGGTAAAGTCGCGATAGACGCTGGCGAAGCGGATATAGGCGACATTGTCGAAGCCCTTGAGCGCCTCCATTACCATCGCGCCGATCTGCGTCGCCTGGACCTCGTTGTCGCCCGAGGTTTCGAGTTGGCGCTGGATGCCCGACACCAGTCGTTCGATCCGCGCGCCGTCAATCGGGCGTTTGCGGCACGCGATCTGGACGCTGCGCATCAGCTTTTCGCGGTCGAAGGGTTCGCGCCGCCCGTCGGCCTTGAGTACGGCGACCTCGCGCAGCTGGATACGCTCGAAGGTGGTGAAGCGCGCGCCGCAATCCTCGCACTGGCGGCGGCGGCGAATGGCGGCGCCGTCCTCGGTCGGGCGGCTGTCCTTCACCTGGCTGTCTTCATGTCCGCAATAGGGGCAGCGCATGGGCTATCGCTTCACCCGCGTATAGAGTGCGATGGCTGCGCCCGCGAACAACCCGACCGGCCAGGTCACGACGGGCAGCACCGCACCCGCGATCGCACCCACGACGCCGCCGGTGATGACCGGCCGCGTCGAGGGATGGTCGATCCCCTGCTTGCCCATCGCCTTGACCTCTTCGATCGTCAGTTCGACCAGCGTCGGTTCCTCGGGGTGCTGCCGCGCCATCGCCCTTATCCCTGATAGATGGGGAAGCGTTCGCACAGCGTGCGGACGCGGGCGCGGACATTCGCTTCGACATCGGCATCGCCATGCTCGCCCTTGTCGCGCAGCGCTTCGAGCACGTCGGCGACCATGTCGCCGATTTCCTCGAACTCGGCGATCCCGAAGCCGCGCGTCGTTCCCGCGGGCGATCCGACGCGGATGCCGCTGGTCTTGACCGGCGGCAGCGGATCGAAGGGCACGCCATTCTTGTTGCAGGTGATCGCCGAGCGTTCGAGCGCCTCGTCGGCGTCGCGGCCGGTGATGCCGAGCGGACGCAGGTCGATGAGGGCGAGGTGCGTGTCGGTGCCGCCCGCGACGACGTCGGCGCCGCGCGCCTTGAGCCGATTGGCGAGCGCCTGCGCGTTGGCGATCGTCGCCTTCGCATAGTCCTTGAACTCGGGGCGCAGCGCCTCGCCGAATGCCACCGCCTTGGCCGCGATGACGTGCATCAGCGGGCCGCCCTGCAGGCCGGGGAACACTGCCGAGTTGATGCGCTTCGCAATCGCCTCGTCATTGGTCAGGATCATGCCGCCGCGCGGGCCGCGCAGCGTCTTGTGCGTCGTCGTGGTGACGACATGGGCATGTTCCATCGGCGAAGGGTGGGCGCCGCCGGCGACGAGGCCCGCGAAATGCGCCATATCGACCATCAGCAGCGCGCCGACATCGTCGGCGATGGCGCGGAAGCGCGCGAAGTCGAGCGTACGTGGATAGGCCGAGCCGCCCGCAATGATGAGCGCGGGGCGATGTTCCTTCGCCAGTGCCTCGACCTGGTCGAAATCGACCAGATGATCGTCGGCGCGCACGCCATATTGGACGGCGTTGAACCATTTACCCGACATGGCAGGCGCCGCACCGTGCGTGAGGTGGCCGCCGGCATCGAGGCTCATGCCGAGGATCGTCGCGCCGGGCTTGGTCAGCGCCAGCATCACCGCCCCGTTCGCCTGCGCGCCCGAGTGTGGCTGGACGTTCGCGAAGTTGCAGTCGAAAAGCTGCTTCGCGCGATCAATCGCGAGCTGTTCGACTTCATCCGACGGCGCGCAGCCCTGATAATAGCGGCGCCCCGGATAGCCTTCGGCATATTTGTTGGTGAAGACCGACCCCTGCGCCTCGAGCACCGCCTTGGAGACGATGTTTTCCGAGGCGATCAGTTCGATCTGATATTGTTCGCGTTCCAGCTCATGCTTCATCGCTGCGGCGACTGCAGGGTCGGTGGCGGCGACGCCGTCGGTGAAATAGCCGGCCGATTTGATGGGCTTGTCGAGCGTGTCGGTGGTCATTGGCTGTTCTCCAGGACGGGCGGGTGGGAAAGCTTGTCGACGCGGCGCGCGTGGCGGTCGCCGGCGAAGTCGGTGGTCAGGAAGGCGGTGACGCAGGCCTTGGCCATGTCGATGCCCGTCAGCCGCGCACCCATCGCGATGACGTTCGCGTCATTATGTTCGCGGGCAAGCTTCGCCGACAGCGGCTCGGACACCAGGGCGCAGCGGCACGCCGGATTGCGGTTGACCGAGATCGAGATGCCAATGCCCGACCCGCACAGCGCAATGCCTTTATCGGCGCTGCCATTGGCGACCGCAGCGGCGAGGCGGTAGCCATAATCGGGGTAATCGACGCTCTCGGGACCATGGGTGCCGAGGTCGGCAACCTCATGCCCTTCGCCGCGCAGCCAGTCGGCGAGCAGCGCCTTCAGGTCGGTGGCGGCATGGTCGGATGCAATGGCGATGCGCACGGCGCGTCTCCCGCTGGGGCGTTGAGGGAATCGGATTAGCGCGCTTTAAGCGAAGCGCCGCGGATTGGCCATAAGCGGCAGTGGCTTTTTCGCCGCTATTTTGTCACAAAGCGGGTTTGACCGGCCGGCCTGCCGCCCGTAGAGCGCCGGGCATGGGCGACCTATTGCTTTCTATCGTCATGTTGGGCGGAATCGCGCTGCTGGGCGGTGGGGTCATGGTGTTTCGCAGCGGCGACCGCCGCCGCGCGCTGCTGATGGTTGTCGCGGCGCTGATCATGTTCGCCAATGTCGCCATCTGGCTGGTTCCGGTGAAATGATATCGGTCCTCCCTGTCGCGTAGCGATGGGGAGGGGGACCGCTCGCGAAGCGAGTGGTGGAGGGGCGGCGGATTCGCGCTATTTGCCCCTCCGTCAGCCCTTCAGGCTGCCACCTCCCCATGGCTTCGCCACAGGGAGGATTTGAAGCTCAGCGGATCGGTGAATCGGGCGCAAGCCGCATGTCGAGATAATTATCGAGCGACTTCATCAGCTGATCGAGTTCATGCTCGAAGAAATGGTTGGCGCGCGGAATCTCGTCGTGGTGGATGGTGATGCCCTTTTGGGTGCGCAGCTTGTCGACGAGCTTCTGGATCGCGCCTGGCGGGACGATTTCGTCCTGGCCGCCCGCGACGATGATACCCGACGACGGGCAGGGCGCGAGGAAGCTGAAGTCGTACATGTTCGCCGGCGGCGCGACCGACAGGAAGCCGCGAATTTCAGGGCGCCGCATCAGAAGCTGCATGCCGATCCAGGCGCCGAAGCTGAAGCCGGCGACCCAGGTCGTCTGCGCCTCGGGGTGGATCGACTGGACCCAGTCGAGCGCTGCCGCGGCATCGGACAATTCGCCGATGCCATTGTCGAACGTGCCCTGGCTGCGGCCGACGCCGCGGAAGTTGAAGCGCAGCACGGCGAAGCCGCGCGCGACAAAGCTCTTGTACATCGCCTGGGTGATGCGGTCGTTCATCGTGCCGCCACCCTGCGGGTGCGGGTGAAGGATCAGCGCAACCGGTGCGCGCGGACGCGGCGGGGGCGAGAAACGACCTTCGATGCGGCCCTCGGGGCCGGGGAAAATGACGTCGGGCATGGAAGCACCTCTTATCTTTTTTGAGCTCCCGGCCGAATCGCCGGTTGGCGGGGTGGCGGAGCGAAGGTCGCGCCTATATAGAAAATAGGTCTCGACTTGCAACTTTTGCGAATCGTTCGCAATAGAAGGCGATTCCTACTCTTGTTGGTCATCCGACGAGAAAGAGAGAGCGTCGCTCGACACCAACGCGATTAGCGGGCAAATGCCGCAAATGATCTACCTCGACTATCAGGCCACGACCCCGCTCGCTCCCGAAGCGCGCGAGGCGATGCTGCGATGGCTTGGCGATGACGGCGACAGCTTTGCGAACCCCGCGAGCACGCACAAGGCAGGGCGCGCGGCGGCGGCGGCGGTCGAGGTTGCGCGCGATCAGGTGGCGGCGCTGTTGCCGCGCGGGGGGCGCGTCATCTTCACGTCGGGCGCGACCGAGGCGCTGAACTGGGCGCTCTTCTGCGGTGCGCGCGCGATGCCCGGCGGGGTTGCGGGGCTCAGCATCGAACATGCCGCATCGCTCCAGTGCCTCGAGCGGCTGGACGCGGCGATCCTGCCGGTCGATGCGGCGGGGCTGGCGCTGCCGCCCGACGCGGCGCTGATTCCTGAAGGCGGTATCGTCGCGACGATGCTGGTCAACAACGAGGTCGGGACGATCCAGCCGGTCGCCGATTTCGCCGCGGCGGCGCATGCGAAGAACAGCCTGCTGCTGTGCGACGCGGTACAGGGGTTCGGCCGCATCGCGATCCCCGAAGGGCCCGACCTGATCGCCGTATCGGCGCACAAGATTCACGGGCCCAAGGGGATCGGCGCGCTGTGGATTCGCGACGGCGTCGATCTGCCGCCGCTGATGCTGGGCGGCGCGCAGGAACAGGGGCTGCGATCGGGGACCGTCTCGCCCGCGCTCTGTGCCGGGTTCGGTGCGGCGGCGGCGCTGGCGGCCGACCGTCTGGAGGTCGACGCTGCGCATGTCGAGCGCCTGTGGTCGCTCGCGATGGACATGCTGCCCGAGTGGACGATCAACGGCGCCGAAAGCCAGCGCTATCACGGCAATCTCAATATCCGACGCGAAGGGGTCAACGGGCTGCGGCTGATGTCCGATGCGCGCGGCGTCGCCTTTTCGCTGGGCAGCGCCTGTGGCAGCGGATCGGGCAAGGTCAGCCATGTGCTGCGCGCGATGGGCATCAGCGAAGCCGACGCGCGCGCCTCCATCCGTCTCGGTTGGGGACGCTATACGTCCGAACAGGCGTTGCGCGACGGGCTGAATGCCATCAAGGATGCGGTCCGCTTGCAGGGAGTGAATTGATGCGCGTCACCTTCATCCATGCCGATGGCAAGGGACGCACCGAAGTCGTCGCGGAACCGGGTTCGATCCTGCTCGACGTGGCGCAGGCGCATATGATGCCGCTGGAAGGGACGTGCGAGGGGCAGATGGCCTGTTCGACCTGCCATGTCATCGTCGCGAAGGAGGATTTCGGCCGCCTGCCGCCCGCCAGCGAGATGGAGGAGGATATGCTCGATCTTGCCGCCGGGGTGCGCCGGACCAGCCGCCTGTCGTGCCAGATCGTACTGACCGAGGATCTCGACGGTCTGACCGTTCATATCCCGTCCGAAAGCCGCAACATGCAGGGGCCGCGCTGATGCGTCGCCGGCGCGCTGTGGGCTTTGCCCTGACGCTCGCCGCCGTCGTCACGCTGGCCGGGTGCGCGTCGTCGCCTGCCGCGACCAACAGCGCCCGCGACAGCGCGCAGGCGAGCGTCGCGAACCGGATCGCGGCACTGGAAAAGAAAAGCGGCGGTCGGCTGGGCGTTGCCGTTACCGACCAGTTCGGGAAGCTGATCGTCGGCCACCGCGCCGACGAGCGTTTTGCGATGTGCTCGACCTTCAAGCTGCTGCTCGCGGCACAAACGCTGACCGCGGCGAAGAACGGTGTGTCGCTGCGCACGCCGCTGCCCTTCACGCGCGCCGAACTGCTGCCGTACTCGCCGGGCGCCGAGCGCCTGCTCGATGCGGAGGGGAAGGGCGAATATCGTATCGGCTTCGCCGCCGAGGACGCCGTGGTGCTCAGCGACAATCTCGCCGCCAATCTGCTGCTCGATCATTTCGGTGGCCCGACCGCCTTCACCGATCATGTTCAGGCGACCGGCGATCTGGTCACGCGGCTCGACCGGATGGAGCCCGACCTCAACGCCAATATTCCGGGCGATCCGCGCGATACCACCAGCCCCGCGGCGATGGCGAAGAGCGCGGCCGCCTATATCTTCGGCGACAAGCTCGACACCGCCTATCGCACGATGCTGCGCGATTGGCTGGTCAAGAGCGAGACCGGGCTTGAACGCATCCGCGCCGGGCTGCCCAGGACCTGGCATGTCGGCGACAAGACGGGGTCGTGTGGTACCGCCTATAATGACGTGGCGTTCGTCGAGGAGCCGGGGGGCGACAAATATATGATCGCCGTCTATCTCGACCGCCCCGCGCTGAAGGGCGACGCCGCCAACGCGATCATCGCCGATGTGGCGCGCGCGGTGACGGGCGACCGCACCGAATAGCCGCGCCGCTTGCAATTCGCGCCCACCGCCGCCATATGCGCGCCGGGAGTCGGGCGGACGCAGTCTTCGCCAACCCGGTCAGGTCCGGAAGGAAGCAGCCGCAACGAATTCGCTGCGGGTCGTTCCGGCTCCCACCCCTCATGAAATTCAGAGCTGTCCGGACTGGCTTTATTCGTCCTTGCTCTTGTCGAAATGGCCCGCCAATCCTCTGTAGATTGGGGGAGGAATATATGCACCTGTGGGCAGCGATCGCGACGATTTTGGCGATGGCGACATCTGGACAGACTTTCGCCGCGGAACCCGCGGCCACCGGCGCCTCCTTGTCGCGATTGTGCGGACTCCAGAAGGCCGGGCCATATCGGTTCGGAGTGCCGAGGTATGAAGCGCGATTGGGCGAATCTAAGCCGGGCGGCGAATCTTTTCCCGCCCCGTTCAGCCGCGTAAACCTTGTCACGACCAACTGGTCCGGCCGTGTGATGCTGGTCGAGTTTCGGGGCCCGATCGCCGAGTCGGACGCGGGATCGGCAGCCGAGACGATGATGGTAGCGGGGTTCCAACGCGATGGCTGGCGTCCTCTGTTCGATGCGGCCGACGAGTCCGTGCCGACCGCTCCTGAGATCGCGGATGCCGATCATATTTTCACGCGGACAACAGACGAAAAGGGGATGTCGGGAACCCTATACGCGGGGTTGAGCTGGCGCGCCGGCCAACTCACGCTTGCTTGCGGGCGTGCCGATCTGCTGGCGCTCGACAGGCTCGAAGCTGAGGGGGTGCTGCCCGAGGATGCACGGCGGCCCCAGGAACCGGCGCCGGTTACAGCGGCACCGCTTACGTCTGCCCGATGCATCGATCTGGAGACGCAGGCGCAGGCAGCGGCAATGTTCGATGGCGGGACCGACGCCTATGTCGATCAGGTCGGCGATCAACAGGATTATTGGGATAGGCTGGCGCGGTGGCAGCGCTGGCGCCTTGAAAAGTCGGGCAAGGTCGATGCGGCTCGTCTCGACGAGCTGCAATATGCGGCGGAGGACGCCCGTAACGCAGCTGCGCAAGAGGATCCGCTGGCGGCTATGACCGGTGCACTTGAGGCGATGCCGGAGCTGGAAGAGGCCCGGAAATCGCGTGAGCCGCGACGGATATGCGAAGCCTATGCGAGGGTTGCAAATTTCGTGGCGAATGATCTGTGGCAGCGCGCGGAGCGTTCAAAGGCCGTGAGCGCGGCATGGGCGGCGGAAGCTGCGCGACTGGATATTCCGCTGGATTAAGCTCTTCGTTTTTCCTCCGGTCATAGCCAAGACTACGGCTTGACCGCCCGCAATTGCCCGCACACCCTGCGCGTCGCAGCAGGGGAGGATGGGCATGAGATATCTTGTTCCGGCCGGACTGGGCATGGCGGTCTTGCTCGTAATGGGGGCGGTGCAGACCTCGACGGCGTATGAGATCAAACCGAAACAGCCCAATCATGAGCGGCTGACCGCGCTGGCCGAGCGGTGCCTTGCTGCCGCCGCCGGTGCCTTGCCCAGCCATTGCCCGCTGCCCCGCACCGCGGCCGAGTTTGCGGGGACCGACATTGGCGGGTCGGTCTACGCCAATGCCGTCCGCTGGCCGGACGATCCCACGCGCCAGATCAGTGCGACGGGCCTGGGCAAGATTGCGGTCAATCTTGGCGCCGAACGCTGCAAGAGGCATGTCGGGCCGGGCAAGCCCTTTGGCGGCCTGATGTGCAACAGCCATTATGGCGCGCTGCAATTCCTGCACGCCATGCGCCCGACGGCGGGCGAGGCGCCATCCGAAACCCGCGCCAAGATCCTCGGCTGGACGCGCGCGGCCTTTGCCATCGCAACAGGGCAGGGCGTTGATGCGACGACGGGATATTGCACCTATTTCCGAAGCCAATCTCCCGCACTTGCCGAAGCTTTTGCGCCGCCCGGCTTTCCCTATTGCGACGACCGGACCGAAGGCGGGAAAAGCTATAAGGCGTGGCGCGTGCATACGCTGTTCACGCTCGAATGCCGCAATCCCTTCGCGTCGACCAAATGCAGCGAATTGACCGGCGATGTCGCAGCCGATCTGGCACGCAAGCGCGCGGCCGGGGCTTTGCTGCATCTGATCCAGGACAGTTTCTCGCAAAGCCATACGGCGCGGGGCGGCGTTTTTCCCGCCGGCCCCTACAGCGCCCGCGTCGTGTGCCTGCCGGTGCGCGAATATTATGATTATGCCCAGAATAGCGGCGTCCATCCGGCGGCCGACAAGGCGCCGACCTTCGACCTTGCCGGCTGCGCCGACGGGCCGGTGGCCGATCCGATCACCGCGTCGGCGCAGATGCTCTGGTTGATCGAGCAGCGCGCGAATCCCGATGCGGCGGTCAAGCTGATGGCGGAGGCGGTTCTGGGCGCGGCGACCTGACGCGCGGCGGCGCGCGCATACCCTTCGACAATCGGCGCGGCGCATCCTAAAGACCGGCTATGGACGATTCCGCCGACGACACTCCGATGCTGGGCATGGACTTGCCAGAGGCGCCGCCCGCGTCCGCCTCGAACGGGCCATACCGCGTCCTTGCCCGCAAATATCGGCCGCAGACCTTTGCCGAACTGATCGGGCAGGATGCGATGGTGCGCACGCTCGGCAATGCGATCGCGCGCGATCGGCTGGCGCATGCGTTCCTGATGACCGGGGTGCGCGGGGTCGGCAAGACGTCGACCGCGCGGCTGATCGCCAAGGCACTCAACTGCATCGGCCCCGACGGGCAGGGTGGGCCGACGATCGACCCGTGCGGGGTGTGCGAGCCGTGCCGCGCGATCACCGAAGGGCGTCATATCGACGTGATCGAGATGGACGCGGCGTCGAACACCGGCGTCGACGACGTCCGCGAGATTATCGAGGCGGTGCGCTATGCCGCGGTGTCGGCGCGCTACAAGATCTATATCATCGACGAAGTGCATATGTTGTCGCGTAACGCGTTCAACGCACTTCTGAAAACGCTCGAGGAGCCGCCGCCGCACGTCAAATTCCTCTTCGCGACGACCGAGGTGAACAAGGTGCCGGTGACGGTGCTGTCGCGCTGTCAGCGGTTCGATCTGCGGCGCATTACCCCCGACATGCTGTTCGCGCATTTCAGTTCGATCCTGCAGAAAGAGGGCGTCGAGGCCGAGGCGCCCGCCATCTGGCTGATCGCCAATGCCGCCGAAGGATCGGTGCGCGACGGGCTTTCGATCCTCGACCAGGCGATTGCCCACGCCGATCTGGAAGCCGATGGCGCGGGCGGCGGGCGGATTTCGGCCGACCAGGTCCGCACGATGCTGGGCCTGTCGGACCGCACGGCGATTGCGCAGTTGATGGCGACCGTGCTTGGCGGCGATGCGGGTGCCGCGATCGACCTTGCGCGCGCGCAATATGCGCTTGGGATCGAGCCGGTCGCGATGGTGCGTGGGTTGATGGACCTGACGCATGCGGTGACGCTGGCCAAGGTGGCGCGCCACGACGATCCGGCGCTGGCCGCCGCCGACCGCGAACGCATCGGCGATTGGGCGCAGAAGCTGGGCTTCGCACCGCTCAACCGGCTGTGGCAATTGCTGCTCAAGGGGCATGACGAGGTGCTGCGCGCGAACAATCCGCTCGAGCATCTGGAAATGCTGTTGCTGCGCGTGATCTATGCAGCGTCGCTGCCCGATCCGGGCGAACTGGCGAAGCTGCTCGAATCGGGCGGCGTTCCGGCGATGCCGCTTGCGGCGCCGCAGCCTGAGCCCGGCGGCGATACGCCCGGCGCGCCGGTTGCGGCCGCCACGCCGCCGGCGACGGTCGAGGCCGTGGAAGCACCGCCCCCTGCGGCGCTGACCATCGCGCAGATTCACCAGCTGCTGGAATCGACGGGCAATCATCGGCTTGCGGTCGACGTCTATGACCATATGCGGCTGATCGCGCTCGAACCGGGGACGCTGACGTTCGCGCCCGTGCCGGCGCTCGGCGAAGGCTTTGCCCGCGATCTGGCCGACGCGCTGCTCGCGGCGACGGGCAATCGCTGGTCGGTGCGCGCGGGCGAGGGTGAAGGCCGGCCCAGCCTGGCGCAAATGCGCGCCGCGAAACTGGCCGACAATGATGCGCGAATCCGCGAACTGCCCGTGGTAAAGGCCGTTTTGGCGACATTTCCCGACGCAAGACTTGTCGAGGATGGCGACAATCGCCATAAGTCCGCCCCATGAAATCGATCGAAGAAATGATGAAGGCGGCGCAGGAAGCGGCTGCCACGGTGCAGGCCCAGATGCAGGAGGCGCAGGCGAAGCTCGACAATGTCGAGGTCGAGGGCGTTTCGGGCGGCGGCCTGGTCAGGATTACCGCGACCGCCAAGGGCCGGATCAAGGCGATCGCGATTGACGACAGCCTGATGGTTCCTAGCGAAAAGCAGATGCTCGAAGACCTGCTTGCCGCTGCGTTCAATGACGCGCGCGAAAAGGCCGATCAGGCGAGCAACGAGGAAATGGGCAAGATGACCAGCGGCCTGCCGCTGCCGCCCGGGTTCAAGCTGCCGTTTTGACGAATTGATCCTCCCTGTGGCGGAGCCATGGGGAAGGGGGACCGCCGCCTCAGGCGGTGGTGAGGGGCGACGACATTGCGTCATTGGCCCCTCCGTCAGCCCTTCGGGCTGCCACCTCCCCATGGCTTTGCCACAGGGAGGAGAGATGCCCATTCACTGCACCGTCATTGAATGCGCGCCAAGTTACGCCATATTAGCGATAACCACCCTATTAAAAGGGCGGCGCGCGGTCTTGCGCCCGCTCAGGAGCCCTGATGAACCAGTCTTTTCCCCTTCTGCCCCTGCGGGACATTGTCGTCTTTCCGCACATGATCGTGCCGCTGTTCGTCGGCCGCGATCGCTCGGTCGCCGCGCTCGAAGCGGCGATGGAAGCCGATAAGGAAATTTTTCTCGTCGCCCAGCTCGATCCGGGCGAGGACGATCCTGTCCGCGACGATCTGTACGATACCGGCGTGATCGCGACGGTTCTGCAATTGCTCAAACTACCCGACGGCACCGTCCGCGTGCTGGTCGAAGGCAAGCAGCGCGCCAAGCTTCAGTCGCTCGACGATGACGGCAAGGCCGTGATGGCAACGGTCGAGCCGATCGCTGATGCCGTCGACGACAGTGTCGATACCGCGGCGCTGATGCGCTCGGTCGTCGACCAGTTCGAAAGCTATGCCAAGCTCAACAAGAAGATGCCGGCCGAAACCGCGGTGCAATTGTCGCAGATCGACGATTCGTCGCGCCTCGCCGACTCGGTTGCCGGCAACCTCAACATCAAGGTCGCCGACAAGCAGGCGCTGCTCGTCGAGAATGCGCCCGCAAAGCGGCTCGAAATGGTGTTCGCCTTCATGGAAGGCGAGCTCGGCGTGCTGCAGGTCGAAAAGAAGATCCGCGGCCGCGTGAAGCGCCAGATGGAAAAGAGTCAGCGCGAATATTATCTCAACGAGCAATTGAAGGCGATCCAGCGCGAACTCGGCAACGACAATGGCGAGGGCGGCGACGATCTCGCGGAACTGCAGGCCAAGATTGACAGCCTGAAGATGTCGAAGGAAGCCAAGGCCAAGGCGAACGCCGAGCTCAAGAAGCTGCGCGCGATGGCGCCGATGTCGGCCGAGGCGACCGTCGTTCGCAACTATCTCGACACGCTGATCGGCCTGCCCTGGGGCAAGAAGTCGAAGCTGAAAAAGGACATCGCGAAGGCGCAGGACGTTCTGGATGCCGATCATTTCGCGCTCGAAAAGGTCAAGGACCGGATCGTCGAATATCTTGCGGTCCAGGCGCGCACCAACAAGCTGAAGGGGCCGATCCTGTGCCTCGTCGGTCCTCCGGGCGTCGGCAAGACTTCGCTCGGCCGCTCGATCGCGAAGGCCACGGGCCGCGAGTTCGTGCGCCAGTCGCTCGGCGGCGTGCGCGACGAGGCCGAAATCCGCGGCCACCGCCGGACCTATATCGGCTCGCTGCCGGGCAAGATCGTGACCAACCTCAAAAAGGCCGGCACGATGAACCCGCTGTTCCTGCTCGACGAGATCGACAAGCTGGGTCAGGATTTCCGCGGCGATCCGGCGTCGGCGCTGCTTGAGGTGCTCGACCCCGAACAGAATGCGAAGTTCCAGGACCATTATCTGGAGGTCGACGTCGACCTTTCGGACATCATGTTCGTGACCACCGCCAACTCTCTCAACCTGCCGCAACCGCTGCTCGATCGCATGGAGATCATCCGGCTCGAAGGCTATACCGAGGACGAGAAGGTCGAGATCGCCAAGCGTCATCTGATCGCCAAGCAGGTCGAGGCGCACGGGCTGAAGGCCGGCGAGTTCGAGCTGACCGACGAAGGTCTGCGCGACCTGATCCGCTATTATACCCGCGAAGCGGGCGTCCGGACGCTCGAGCGCGAGATTGCGCGTCTGGCGCGCAAGGCGCTGCGCAAGATCCTCGAAGGGAAGGCGGAAAGCGTCGTGGTGACGCCCGAAAACCTCTCCGAATTTGCGGGCGTGCGCAAATTTCGCCACGGCGTTTCGGACCGCGAGGATCAGGTGGGCGCGGTTACCGGCCTTGCCTGGACCGAGGTCGGCGGCGAACTGTTGACGATCGAAGCCGTCACTGCGGCGGGCAAGGGGCAAGTACGCACCACCGGCAAGCTGGGCGAGGTGATGACCGAGTCGGTGCAGGCCGCGCTGTCCTTCGTCAAGGCGCGGGCGCCCGCCTATGGCATCAAGCCCAGCCTGTTCGCGCGCAAGGACATCCACATCCACCTGCCCGAAGGCGCGGTGCCCAAGGACGGGCCCTCGGCCGGCGTCGGCATGGTCACGGCGATGGTGTCGACGCTGACCGGCATCGCGGTGCGCAAGGATGTCGCGATGACCGGCGAGGTTACGCTGCGTGGCCGCGTGCTGGCGATCGGCGGCCTCAAGGAAAAGCTGCTTGCGGCTCTGAGGGGCGGCATCACGACCGTTTTCATTCCCGAAGAGAATGAAAAGGACCTGGTCGAGATTCCGGCGAACATTACCGCGGCGCTGAAGATCATTCCGGTGAGTCATGTCGATCAGGTGCTCGCCGAGGCGCTGGTCAGCCCTGTCGAGCCGATTGAATGGACCGAAGCCGACGAATTGGCCGCTTCGCCGCCGATTTCGGCGGGTGGAGACCCCGAATCGGCGATTCGGCACTGACCGGACCGCCGACGGGGCTTCCGCAAGAGCCTTTTCATCGCAAAATCGGCATTTTGGCCGGTTTCGCGCCGCTTTTTGCTTTGACAAGGCGGGGCGAAACATCGTTAGTGGCGCGCCATGGCTTCGGGCCATGAGAATCATTCAACAACCACACACAGGGGTTCCTTAGGCATGAACAAACAAGACCTGATCGCCGCCGTCGCTGACTCGAGCGGCCTCACCAAGGGCGATGCGAGCAAGGCTGTCGAAGCTGTGTTCGATTCGATCACCGGCGCGCTGAAGAAGGGCGGCGAAGTCCGTCTCGTCGGCTTCGGCACCTTCGCGGTCAGCAAGCGCAAGGCGTCGACCGGCCGCAACCCGCGCACCGGCGAAACGATGACCATCGCGGCGTCGAACCAGCCGAAGTTCAAGGCCGGCAAGGCCCTCAAGGACGCCGTCAACTAATCGCTGGCGCTTCTTGACGAAGAAACATCTCGGGCCGTGGCGCAAGCTGCGGCCCGATTTGCATTTCGGGGGTGCCGAGTCGCAAATCGGCGTTGCAATCGCGGCGCGAGCGGTTATGGACGACCCGCTTTCGGACGCGGCGCAGCCGCTTCGGTCCGGGGCGGGCGCGTAGCTCAGCGGTAGAGCACACCCTTCACACGGGTGGGGTCACAGGTTCAATCCCTGTCGCGCCCACCATGGCCCGGTGGGCATGGTCGGTGGTTGTCGCATTGCGACACATCGGCTGACGGGGCCATTCATCGCCTATTCAATGCATAGGGGCTAAATCTCCCGGCATGATCCGCACCCTAACCCTCTCGATCGCCTCGGCGCTGCTGCTTGCTGCAGCTGGCCCGGCGGCTGCGCGCGGCGATCGCAACCGCGACCAGGACAATTTGCGCGAAGCGGCGGCACAGGGGCAGGTGATCCCGCTCAACCGCCTGATCGCCGATGTCCGTTCGCGCGCGCCCTACAGCAATATGACCTATCTCGGCGGCCCACAGTTCGATGCGCGCCAGATGGTCTATGCCCTCAAGTTCATGGACGGCAGCCAGGTGGTCATCGTCTATGTCGACGCGCGCACCGGCCGGATCGTCGGCCGCAGACCCTGACATTTTTCGCTGCAACGACATTTTGCGATGATCGTTGCGTCTTGGTAGAGAGGCGTTCGGCCCGCCCTGTCCGGTGGGTTCGCAGACGAAAGGTGCCTGAATGCGGATTTTGATTGTCGAAGACGAACCCACGCTGGGTCCGCAGCTCAAGGCGACGCTGGAGGGGAACGGCTATGCCGTCGACCTTGCCACCGATGGCGAAGACGGGCACTTCCTGGGCTCGACCGAAGATTATGACGCCGCGATCCTCGACCTCGGCTTGCCCGAAGTCGACGGGCTGACCGTGCTTGATCGCTGGCGCCGCGAAAAGCGCAACTTTCCCGTTCTCGTGCTGACCGCCCGCGACAGCTGGTCGGACAAGGTGGCCGGGCTCGACGCGGGTGCCGACGATTATCTCGCCAAGCCGTTCCAGACCGAGGAATTGATCGCTCGTCTGCGCGCGCTGATCCGCCGCGCCTCGGGCAATGCGTCGAGCGAGTTGATCGCGGGCAAGGTGCGGCTCGATACGCGCTCGGGCCGCGTCACGCTCGATGGCGAGCCGGTCAAGCTGACCGCGCAGGAGTATAAGCTCCTGTCGTACCTGCTGCATCACAAAGGCAAGGTCGTGTCGCGCACCGAACTGATCGAACATATCTATGATCAGGATTTCGATCGCGATTCGAACACGATCGAGGTGTTCGTCACCCGCATCCGCAAGAAGCTGGGTGCCGACATCATCACGACGATCCGCGGCCTCGGATATCAGCTCGACGATCCGCAGGGCTGATCATGGCCGAGGCCGACGCCGCCTCGCCGATCGAGCCCGGCACCGGAACCCGCACGGAGCCGGCTGCGCTGGCGAGCCTGACGACGGGTTCGCTCGCGCGGCGCATGATTGCGATCGCGGCGCTGTGGATTTCGGTGCTGCTGATCGGCGGCGGCTTCGCGCTCGACCGGGTGCTGACCGGCGCGATCACGCGCAACTTCGATTCGAGCCTCGAATATGTGCTGATCGCGATGATCCGCTCGTCGGAGATCGGCCCCGATGGCGAGGTGCGGCTGATCGAGCCGTTGGGTGACCAGCGCTTCCTCGAACCCTATAGCGGCCTTTATTGGCAGATCAGCGGCGGCGGGCAGGAGCCTTATCGCTCGCGCTCGCTGTGGGAACGGACACTCAAATCGCCTAAACCGCACGTTGATACCGGGCTTCATACCTATGACAGCACGCAGTTTCCCGACGAACAGCTGCGCATATTGGAGCGCAACGTCATCCTCCCGGGCAGCAAGACCAACTGGCGTTTCCAAATCGCACAGTCGCGTCAGGCACTCGACGAGCAAATCCGCGCGGTGCGCGCGACGCTGATTCCCAGCCTGGGGCTGCTTGGCGTCGGGCTGATCGTCCTCGCCGCGCTGCAGACCTTTTACGGCCTCTGGCCGCTGCGCCACATCCGGCGCGCGATCGCGGCGATGCGCGGCGGTGAAAACCGCCGCGTCATCGCGCCGCTGCCGCTGGAGGTGCAGCCGATGGTCGAGGAATTGAACGCGCTGCTCGCGCATAACGAAAAGCAGGCAGAGGAGGCGCGGCTGCACGCCGGCAATCTGGCGCATGCGCTCAAGACGCCGCTGACCGTGCTGCTCAACAGCGCCGCGGGGTCGGACAGCGAACTCGCCGAAACGATCCGGCGCGAGGCGGCGACGATGCGGCGGCAGGTCGATCATCATTTGGCGCGCGCGCGGGCGGTCGGGCGCCGCGGGGCGGCGCAGGCGCGCGCCGTTGTCTGGGACAGCGTCGACAGCGTGCTGCGCGCGCTGACCCGCCTCCATCCCGACGTGCGTTTCGACGAGGCGGGCGACAAGACGCTGGTGGCACGGGTCGAGCGGCAGGATCTGGACGAATTGATCGGAAACCTGCTCGAAAATGCGGCCAAATATGGCGGCGGGAGCGTTTTCGTGACCGTGCAGCGCGCGGGCGGCATGGCCGAGATACTGATCGAGGACGACGGCCCCGGCATTTCGCCCGCCGACCGTCAGCGTATCTTCGACCGCGGCGTCCGGCTCGACAGCGGCAAGCCGGGGACGGGGCTTGGCCTCGCCATCGTCCGCGACGTTGCTGAAATCTATGGCGGCAGCGTCGCGCTCGAAGAGAGCGAGGATCTTGGCGGGACGCTCGTACGGCTCAAACTGCCCGCCGGCTAGGTGCGCCGCGCAAAAGAAAAGGCCCACCGGCGGACCGGCGGGCCTTCGATTGTGGAAATATGCGGGGCCGGTGCGACATGCCTGAAAGGCGGCCGGCCCGTGGCTGCGTTACGGCGCGAGGATCGCGACGGTCAGATAGACCAGCAGCGGCAGGCCGAAGCCCAGCAAAGTCAGTGCCACAAAGGCGACGCGCGTCCACAAGACGTCGAAGCCGAAGTGGTCCGCCATGCCGGCGCAGACGCCGAAGACCATGCCATCGCGACGATTCTTGCGAAAACCCTGTTTCATTTCTTTCCTTTCCGTCCCGGTCCCTCCGGGACCGGCGTTGTTCATGGGTGGGGGCGGCTGGTCAGATGACCAGCCGGCCGAGTTCCGCACCGTTCGGGCCAGCAGCGGCCAGGAACATGATCGAGCAGTAGAGCGTGGCAACCGCCGCGATGGCGTAGCTCTTGAGCGATTCGGTGTTGAAATGAGCCATGATATAATCCTTTCGTTCCTCCCACCCGGACCATCCGGTGGATGCCACAAGTAATGCAGGAGGCGTGCCAATTTCATTCATTGGCGGTTAACCGCGGTTTTTTCGACATTGAAACTATATTTCAGCGGGAAAAAATCAATGATGTGGTGAAAATTGCCTCAAATTGGAATTTTTTGCGTTTCACCTTTGCCGGACAGCGATGATGCGCGGGACTCGCATCGCACACAGGGCTGGGGTAGGCGCAACGCAGATGACGCTGATCCGCCTTTCGTTGACCGATTTCCGCAATCACGCGGGGGCCGATCTGGCCGCCGGGCCCGGCCTTGTCGCTCTTCACGGCGACAATGGCGCGGGCAAGACCAATATATTGGAGGCGATATCGCTGCTCGCGCCGGGGCGCGGGATTCGGCGCGCGGCGTTGCCCGATATGGTGCGCGACGGCGCCGCCGGCGGCTTCGCAGTGTTCGGCGAGGTGCAGGGTGATCCCGCGCTCGCCCCCGTGGCGCTTGGTACCGGGGTCGAACCCTCGGCGCCGGGGCGCCGGATCGTCCGGATCAACGGCAGCGCCGCGGCGGCGACGGCGCTTGGCGACTGGCTCGCCATCCTCTGGCTCACCCCGGCAATGGACCGCCTGTTCGTCGAAACGGCGGGCAATCGGCGGCGCTTCCTCGACCGCCTCGTCCTCGCCCTTGACCCGCGCCATGCTCAGCATGGCAATCGTTATGAAGCGGCGATGCGCGCGCGGGGAAAATTGCTCGCCGACCTTCCCGCCGCCGATCCGCAATGGCTGGCGAGCCTTGAGGCGCAGCTGGCCGAGCTTGGTGCGGCGATCGATGCGGCGCGCCAGCGGACGCTCGCGGCACTGTCCGCCGAACTGGCGGAACAGCCCGACGCGCCCTTCGCGCGTCCGCTCCTCACCCTTGTCGATGCCGACGGCGCCCCGCGCGGCGCGGCGCACGACGCCGCGGCGCTGCGCGATCTGTTTGCGGCGCGGCGCCGGATCGATGCCGCCGCCGGGCGCGCGACGGCCGGCCCGCACCGCGACGATCTTGCCGCCGTCCACGCGGCGAGCGGCCGCGCCGCGGCGCGCTGCTCGACCGGCGAGCAAAAGGCGATGCTGCTTTCGCTCGTCCTTGCGCACAGCGATTGCGTGGCGCGCGCGCGGGGGCAGCGGCCGATACTGCTGCTCGACGAAGTCGCCGCGCATCTCGATCCGCTGCGCCGCGCCGCGCTTTATGCGCGCCTCGCCGGGCAGGGCGGGCAGGCGTGGCTCACCGGCACCGAGGCGGGGCTGTTCGACGCGATGCCGGGTCCGGTGACGCGCTTTCGGGTTTCGGGCGGGCGGATCGCGCCGGGCTAGCGCGTCGCCGCGCCGCGACGAACGCTGTGCCTTTCCACGCTTCGCCCGCTTGTGCGGCCCGTCGTTCGTCCGTAACGCTGAGGCGAATCTCCGGCACCCGACCGGACGGATATGGGAGCAATGCGCGTGACGAGTGACGTGATGACAGAGCCGCTGGTGGCGCTCGATCCGGCCTGGCCGAAAATGTCGATGGCCGATGCAACCGCGGTGCTGACCGCGCCCGGCGCGCGCTTCGAGATGGAGACGGTAACGATCCGCGGCGTCCCGACGCGCGTTTGGAAAAATGCCCCCAATGATCTGGGCGTCCTTCTCGACCTGTCGCGCATCCATGGCGCGCGGCTATTCACAATTCTCGACGACGACCGCGTCAGCTTCGAGGCGAATTGGCGCGCCACCGCGGCGCTGGCGCATGCGCTGCAGGAGATGGGCGTCGGCAAGGGTGACCGCGTCGCCTTTGCGATGCGCAACCTGCCCGAATGGCCGATGGTCTTTTTCGCGATCACGACGATCGGCGCGATCGCAGTGCCGCTCAACGCGTGGTGGACCGGCGCCGAACTGGCCTATGGCATCCGCGATTCGGGGGCGAAGGTCGTGATCGTCGATGGCCAGCGGCTGGAGCGGCTGCGCGATCATCGCGAAGAACTGGGCGGCGTATCGCGCTGGATCGTCGCGCGCGGCGGCGCTGAAGGGGACACGACGGCGATCGAGGATATCGTCGGCGCACCCGCAAGCTGGGCGGCGCTTCCCGATATTGCGCGGCCTGTCGTTGCGATCGATCCCGATGACGAGGCGACGATCTTCTACACCAGCGGTACGACGGGCAATCCCAAGGGCGCGCTCGGCACCCATCGCAATCTGATGAGCAATATCCTCTCGGGCGGCTTTTCGGCGGCGCGCAGCTTTCTGCGCCGCGGCGAAGCGATCCCCGATCCGCAGCCGCGCACGACGCTGACCGTCATTCCGATGTTTCACGTCACCGCCTGTTCGGCCAGCCTGATGGGCAGCATGGCGGCGGGCAACACGACGATTTTCATGCGCAAATGGGACGTGGTGCAGGCGATGGAGATCATCGCGCGCGAAAAGGTCAATGTGACCGGCGGCGTGCCGACGATCGCCTGGCAGCTGATCGAGCATCCCGACCGCGCCAATTACGACCTCTCGTCGATCGAAGCGATCGCCTATGGCGGCGCGCCGTCGGCGCCCGAACTGGTCAAGCGCATCTACGAAGAATTCGGGGCGCTGCCCGGCAACGGCTGGGGCATGACCGAAACAATGGCGACAGTGACGTCGCATTCGTCGGAAGATTATCTCAATCGTCCGACCAGCGCCGGGCCGGCGGTTGCGGTCGCCGACCTTGAAATCCGCGACGATGACGGCGTGACGGTGCTGCCGACGGGAACGGTCGGCGAGCTGTGGGCGCGCGGCCCGATGATCGTCAAAGGCTATTGGAACAAGCCCGAGGCAACGGCCGAAACCTTTGTCGACGGCTGGGTGCGCACCGGCGATCTCGCGCGCCTCGATGACGAAGGCTTCGTCTATATCGTCGACCGGGCGAAAGACATGGTGCTGCGCGGCGGCGAGAATATCTATTCGTCGGAAGTCGAAAACGCGCTCTACGAACATCCGGCGGTCACCGATTGCGCGATCATCGGCATCCCGCATCGCACGCTGGGCGAAGAACCCGCGGCGGTCGTCCATCTGGCGCCGGGGATGACGGCAAGCGAGAGCGAATTGCAGGATTGGGTGCGCGCGCGGCTCGCCGCGTTCAAGGTGCCGGTGGCGGTGCATTTCGTCGCCGACACGCTGCCGCGCAACGCCAATGGCAAGATATTGAAGAAGGATCTGAAGGCGCTGTTCGCCGACCGCGCAAGCTGACGGACGTTTTGGGACGAGCGGGGAGTGCGGCTTTGCCGCCCCCGCGACGTCTTCCGGGCAAAGGATAGGCCTTTGCCAAATTTTCTATACGATTTTCCGCTCCATGTTCGCTTGCCGCGCGGCGCGATGATCCTGCCTCTGCTGACTCTCGCAGCCTGCGGCGCACCGCATTCGCCCTCCGATCAGGCGATTGCGACCTTCTCGCTGACGACGCGCGCGGGCATTACCGATTATGCGGTCGATCCCGATCCGCTCAAACATGCCGCTGCCGGCTATTTTCGCGATGTCGCGGTGGCGGCGCCGGACGAATCGGCCGGGCAGTTTCGCGCTCGCGTCGCTACCGCCATCTATTCCGAAAAAGGCGTCCACGCGTCGCTCGGGGCAGCGGCGCAGCAGGCGATCGTGCCGCGGCTCGCGGCGCTCGATGCCGCCGCGCGGCAGGACGACCGGCAGGGTGCCGGACTCGCCGCGCTCGAAATCTATCGCGCGCTGGTCGAGGATATGGCGACGGTGTCGAAGGCGACAACGGCAATGGCGCTGATTGATTATGCGCAATTGGCCGGGGCCGCGCGTCTTGCGGCGGCGCGGCCGGACTGGTCCGGGGTCGATGCCGCGATGACAATGGCCGGCCAGCATTGGGATGACATTGCGGGCGACGTCGGCGACCCGGCGCTGGCGGGCCAGATGGGTGCAGCACTGAAGGCGGCACGGGAGGGCGCGGCGCGGCGCGACGATGCCGCCACCGAGCAGGCGTTACAGGCTGCGCGGCCGTCGATCGATCGCCTGATCGCCTATTTCAAACGGACATAGCCGAGCGGGCCGCGTGCGGCGGTCGGCGCGAGCGGCCTCGCAAGGGGCGCGAGGCGATAGCGCGCGACATAGCCGATATGGTCGGACAGCATGCGGCCGTCGGCGCCGCGCCCGAACGGCACCGATATGGCTTCAGCGGTGAGCGCGGCAAAGCGTGTCGATGCAAATAATTGCCAGTCCTTCGAGCGGCGAAAGCTTTCGAGCGCGGCGCGGGGGAGGCCGCTTGTGCTGCGCGAGCAGGCGTGCATCGCATCGTCGAGCGCGCCGGTGCGGCCATTTCCCCACCAGCCGTCCGTTGCCGACGCGAAGGCGCGGGCGCGCGGCGCGATCTTGCCGACGTTGAAGTCACCGGCAAAGATGATCGGATAGCGATGCCATGGGCTTTGCGCCATGAACCGTCCGGCAGCGTCGAGCTGGCGGCGATAGGCATAGTCGGCGCGCTCATCCGAAACCCCCGACGCGCCGCGCGAATTGAAATGTGCGGTGGTGACGACGACCGGCGTTGCCGCGCCCGGCACCGCGACGAGCGCCATCAATATGCCCTTGTTGGCAAGGCAGTCATAACCGGCACAGGCATAGGCCGGAAAGGGCGCGCGGCGTACCGCGAGGATCGGATAGTCCGACAGCAGTTGCAGCCCGCTGCCGAGCAGCTTGCCCGACCGCTCGCCCTTGAACCACGATGCCGCGGCAGCGAAGCGGCGGTCGGCGTCGGTTGCGGGCAGGCTGCTTCGATCGGCGGCGGCCGGGCCGTCCACGACATAGCGATAGCCGCTTTCTGCGCCGATCCGCTGGGCGGAGCGGGTGAAGGCTTCCTGCAGCACGACGATGTGCGGCTGGATTCCCGCCTGCCGCATCGCGCGCAGCCGCGCCGCGATCTGTCCGAAATCATCGCTGCGCCCCCAGGCAAGCGGCCAGGGAAGACCATGGATATTGTAGGTGAGGACACTGATCGGCGTTGCGGAGGCTGGCGACGGCGCGGCGGTGGCGGTGCAACTTGCGGCAAACGCCCCCGCCAGCGCAGCGATCCGGAGCGCGCGGCGGGACAGGATTTGGGACATGGGGCAAGACTCCCGCTACGCAATTCGACCATTGCCCCTGTCAAATGGACGACGCCGCGCGCGATTTTCCGCATCGGCACGAAAAAAGCGTCGCATTGCCGATCGATGGGCGTGATCCGATTGCGGCTTGCGCGCGGCATTGATATGGGCGACGCATGATCGCCGACGGTCTGGATGGGGCGTTCCTGGCCCACCGCGCAGCGCTGGAACGTTTCGTGCGGGCCCGCTGCGGCGACGCGTCGGACGCCGAGGATATTCTGCAGGATCTGTGGATCAAGATCGGCGGGATCGCGGCGGTTCCAGACGATCCGCTCTCCTATCTCTATCGGGTCGCCGACAATCTGGTGATCGATCGCCGCCGCTCGGCGCAGCGCCGCGAGCGGCGCGACGATGCGTGGAGCGCGCTGGCAACGGGCGACGCGGGCGAGGCGTCGCCGGCTCCATCGGCCGAGCGCACGGCGATCGCGAAGAGCGAGCTTGCCCGCGTCGCGGCGCTGTTTGACGAACTGGGCGAGCCGACCACCGGCATCTTCCGCAGCTACCGCATCGACGGCACACCGCAGCGCGATATTGCCGCGCATTTCGGCCTCAGCCTGAGCGCTGTCGAAAAACATCTACAAAAGGCCTACAAGGCCGTATTGCAATTACGTGACAAACTCGATGCGGAAAATGACTGACCATACCGTCCTAGCTGCGAAGGGACGGTTTTAGGCATGGCAAACGGCGCGGCAGAAAAGGAAGCGGTGGGCTGGTTCGTCCGGCAGCGCGACCCCGCGCATGCCGATTGGCCCGCCTTCACCGCGTGGCTGGAGGCCGATCCGGCGCACGCCGCAGCCTATGACCGGGTAGCGATCGCCGATGCGGCGATGACCGAGGCCCTCGCCGCGCGCCCCTTGGCCGCGGATCGCCCCGACGCCGCGCCTGCCAACGACAATGCCCCCGGATTCTTCCGCCGCTCTGGTGCAGTCGCCGCCGCGCTGCTTGTCGCGGTGAGCGCATGGCCGGTCTACCGCGTCGCGGTGCCGACCTATGCGGTCGAGACCGCGCTCGGCGAGCAGCGCAGCGTGACGCTGGACGACGGGACGGTGATAGACTTAAACGGCGGAACGCGCGTGACACTCGACCGCCGCAATCCGCGCATCGCCACGCTCGAAAGCGGCGAGGCGGTGTTCCGCGTCACCCACGATCCGGCCGATCCCTTCACCGTCGTATCGGGCGATATGCGGCTCCGCGATATCGGCACGGTCTTCAACGTCGCGCGCGAGGACGGACGTGCCGAAGTGAGCGTTGCCGAAGGTGCGGTGATGTTCGATCCCGATCGCGCGGCCCTGCTGCTCCGCGCGGGGCAGCGGCTGCACATCGCACATAGCGGCGCGGCGCCGGTCGTCACCCGCGTCGATCCCGCAACGGTGGCGGGGTGGAAGACGGGTCGGCTCGATTTCACCGCGACACCGCTGTCGGATATTGCACCCGACCTGTCGCGCGCGCTTGGCGCCCCGATCGCCGTCGATCCCGCCATCGCCGATCGCACCTTTACGGGCACGATCCTGATCGACGGCAAGGATAGGGCCGCTATAGAAAAGATCGCGATCCTGATGGGCGTTTCGGCCCGCAAGGTCGGCGAGGAGTGGCGACTGACCGCGAACTGATGGTGCAGCGTTACAGGCAATGGGCGGCGGCCAGCCTCGTGGCGGCTCTGGCCCCCGCGTCGGTCCATGCCGCCGAGACGCATCGCTTTGCCATCGCTGCCGGCCGGCTCGACCAGGCGATCCTCGACCTCGGGCGCCAGGGCGGCGTCAGCGTCGCGCTTGCCGATCCTGCGATGGGCGAGATCCGGGTGCGCCGCGTCGCCGGCACGATGGACGTCGAAACCGCGCTCGCGCGGCTGCTGCGCGGCACCGGGCTGGGCGTGACGATCATCGACTCGCGCAGCTTTCGCATTGTGCGCGTCCCCGTCCGGGCGCGCCCGGCACCGCCGCCGCGCCGCCCGGCGCCGCGCCCCGCGGCTCCGCGCCCGGCCGACTCCGCGCCGCCCGAAGAGATTATCGTCACGGCCAGCAAGCGCGACACCTCGCTCGCCGACTATCCCGCTGCGGTCACGGTGATGCGCCTCGATGACAGTTTCGCGGGCGCGCCCGGGCAGCATGGTTCGGACGTCATCGTGCGCCAGCTTCCGTCGGTCAATTCGACCAACCTCGGCCCCGGCCGCAACAAACTGTTCATTCGCGGCGTCGCCGATTCAAGCTTCACCGGCCCGACGCAGGCGACGGTTGGGCAATATTTCGGCTACGCGCGGCTCAACTATAACGCGCCCGATCCCGACATCGCGCTCTATGACATCGACAAGATCGAGGTGCTGGAAGGGCCGCAGGGGACGCTTTACGGCGCCGGATCGCTCGGCGGCATCATCCGCATCGATCCGGCAAAGCCCGATAGCGGCGGTTTCACGGCGCGGATGCAAGCGGGCTATGCACTGACCCAGCACGGCGCCGACAGCCACGATGCGGCGGCGACGCTCAACCTGCCGCTGTTGACCGACCGTGCTGCGCTGCGTGTCGTCGGCTATCATCGCATCGATGGCGGCTATATCGACGACAGCGCCCGCGGGCTGAGCAACGTCAACCGCAGCCGCATCTTCGGCGGGCGCGCGGCGCTGCGTGTGACACCGGGCGACGGCTGGACGATCGATGCGGGCTGGGTGCGGCAGGACATCCAGACGCGCGACGGTCAATATTCGGAGGCCGGGCTGCCCGACCTGACGCGGCAGAGCCTGATCGCGCAGCCCTTCGACAATGATTATTCGCTGCTTTACGCGACGGTCGAAAGAAGCTGGGGTCCGCTGGTGCTGCGATCGACTGGTGCGATCGTGTCGCACGATCTGGCGAACCGCTTCGATGCGTCGGCGCTCGGCGGCGGGAACCCCTTGGCCTTTACGCAGGATATTGGGATCCGCCAGCACGCCAATGAAACCACGCTGTCGCGGCAGGGCGCGCACGGGCATGGCTGGATCGCGGGGATCGGCATCACCGACGGGAAGGACCGGACCCGGCGCGCGCTTGGCGACCCCGCCGCGCCCGCCCCGATTGCCGATATTCTGAACGAACGCAGCGAGGTGGCGCTGTTCGGCGAATGGACCTTCGGCCTGGCGCCGCGGCTCAGCGCCAGCCTCGGCGGCCGCTACGCCCATACGCGTTTTTCGGGCGAGTTGATCGATCCCGCCAACCCGAACCCGCCCGAACCGCGCCGCGCCGTCGACTATTTCGTACCCGCCGCGTCGCTGCGCTGGAAGCCGGGGGGCGGGTGGCTGATCTACGGGCGCTATCAGGAGGGATTCCGACCCGGCGGCTTGTCGGTGAGCAGCCCGGGAAGCGCGGTCGCCTTCCAGTCGGACACCATTGCGACGTTCGAACTCGGCGCGCGGCGGGGCGCGCCCGATCATGATCCGCTCAGCGTGGCGCTGTCGGGCTCATACGCGCGCTGGGAATCGATCCAGGCCGACCTCGTCGATGCGCAGGGTTTTCCCTACACGGACAATATCGGCAATGGTTCGATTCTCGGATTCAGCGCGTCTGCGACGTGGAACGCCACCCCGTCGCTGCGCCTCGACGGCAGCGCCTTTCTCAACCACAGCAGCCTGACCCAGGCCGCACCGGCCTATGCGCGGGCGGAGGACAATGATCTGCCCAATATCGCGCAGTGGGGCGCGCGGGTGGGCGCGCGCTGGGTGCAGAGCGTCGGCGCCGATGCCCGCCTGTCGATTGCCGCCGATGCGCGCTATGTCGGCAAATCCTATCTCGGCGTCGGCAATCTGCTCGACATCAGCCAGGGCCGCTATGTCGACACGGCTCTGAACCTGCGTCTCGAGCGCGGGCGTTTCGGCTTTGCGCTAGGTGTCACGAACCTGTTCAACGCCGATCGTAACCGCTTTTCCTATGGGAACCCCTTCACTGTGGTCGCCGGTCGGCAGGAAACGCCGCTGCGGCCCCGCACCGTCAGGATTGGCCTGGATGCAGCCTTTTGAACGGAGGTTCAGCCGCGCGCGGCGGCGGCGCCTTTGCGGGCGCGGCACGGGTGCGGGGCGCCTTGTCCGCGTTGCGGCTGCCCCAGACAAGCAAGCGATAGACCATCGCCATCAAGGACATGTCAGTCATGCGGCCCTCCGATAAATCCTCGCGCAAATTCCTCGCCTCGATCCACGACGTCAGCCCGCGCTTCGCCGACGAGGTCGATCGCCTGCTCGATCAACTCGTCCGCCACATTGGTGGGCCGAAGGTCGCGATGCTGGTCGTTCCCGACCATTGGGACAGCGCGCCGATCGCCGAAGACCGGGGCTTTCAGAGCCGCCTGCGCGGCTGGGCCGACGCGGGTGTTGAAATGTTTGTGCATGGCTGGGAGCATCGCGACGACAGCCGGCACAGCGGAGCGCTCGACGGCTTCCGCGCGCGCCACATGACGGCGGGCGAGGGCGAGTTCCTCGGCCTTGACCATGCCACCGCGCTGGCGCGGATGACGGCGGCCAAGAAACTGGTTGAGGACGTGACAGGGGTTGCCGCAACCGGTTTCATCGCGCCCGCGTGGCTCTACGGAGCTGGGGCTCTGTCCGCTTTGCCACAGGCCGGATTTACGATGGCCGAGGATCATATGAAAGTGTGGAATCCGCAAACCGGCGCGGTGCTCGCGCGCGGTCCGGTCATCACCTGGGCAAGCCGCAGCAGGGCGCGGATTGCCAGTTCCTTGTTGTTTTCTGCGCTCGCGCGGCATGCGCTGAAGCCGATGCGCGACGTGCGAGTCGCGGTGCATCCGGGCGACGCGCATGTGCCCAGCCTTGTGACCAGCATCGACAAATGCTGTGCCGCGCTGCTCGCCGGACGCCGGGTCGCCCGCTATGCGGATCTCGCGGCCGATCATGCCGCCACTCGCGACGAACGCGCGGCGATCAGCGCGTCATAATGGCGGAGCAGGTCCGCGACATGGTCGCGGTCCGACCGGACGGCGATGGCGGCACGGCGCGCCGCCTGACGGACCGCCGCGCGATCGCGCGCGCAGAAGCGGGCAATGGCCTGCGTCGCTGCGGCGGCATCGCGTGCGGCATAGGTTTCCGCAAAATCCGGGCGGGCGATCTCGGCACAGCCGCCCTCGTCGGGGACGATCAACGGCAGGCCCGACGCCAGCGCTTCCGACGCCACCAGGCCGAAGGTTTCGCCTTCGCATCCGTGGATCAGCGCGTCGCAGCTCGCCATCAGCGTTGCCAGTTGCGGCCGGTCATAGATTGGCTGGAACATGCGGATATGCGGATTGCCGCCGACCTGGTTGCGCAGCGCGGCGCTCGCCGGTCCCTTGCCGATCAGGATCAGGCCGACGGGTTCGCGCGCGGCGGCCGCCTGCACCGCGTCGATCACCATGTCCCATCGCTTTTCGCCATGGTGCCGCCCGATGCCGACCAGCAGCATGGCGCTTTCGGGAAGGTCGCATTGCGCCAGCAGGTCGGCGCGCAGGCTGGCGTCGCGCAGGGTCGGTGAAAAGGCGGCGCGATCGATGCCCAGCGCGACGCAATGCGCCGGACCGATGTGGCGGTCGCTCAGCCGCTTGCCCAGCGAATCGCCGCAGACCACCAGACTGTCGAACAGCGGCATCGCGCGGCGCAGATAACGATTGAACCATTCGAAGGCGGCGTCGATCTTTTCGCGCGAGGCGATCCGTCCGAACCAGCGCTGCGGATAGGATACGACCGGGTCGCTGTGCAGGAAAAAGACCTTCGCGGCGTCGCCGGCCCATTTTCCGACGATCCACGCGGGGCGCCAGGGCGAAGAGGCTTCGACGACATCGGGGTGCAACCGGTCGAGCCAGGCATGGATCGGCGCCGCATCCCAGAACATGCGATAATTGGCATCGAACGGCAGCGGCGGCGCCTTGACCCAGATGATCCGGCCGCCGGTCGCGCGCACTTCCTCGCGATCCTCGGCGCCGGGCGCGAGGACGATCAGTTCGTGGCCGGCTTCGGCAAGCAACTGCATCTTGCGGTCGACATAGGAGCGGATGCCGCCGCCGGTGGGGGAATAGAATTCGCAGACGTCGACGATCCGCATCACCTCAATCCTTCTTGACCGGCGAAAAGCCCAGGCCGTGGAAATAATTCATCATCACGTGCATTTCCGTGACACCGCTGCCCAGCGTCACCGCGGCCTTTGCCGATTTGGGTTTGCTCCACCCCAATTTGGGATTGCCGGGAAAGCCGACGCCGTCGGAGGAAAAGCTGAACTTGTGCTTGCCGTCGCGGTCGTGGATCATCGCGAAGCTGAAGCGGCCAGGCCGCGGCGCCCGGATGCACACCGCGACCGGACCGGCGGCGGGGGCCGCAAATTCGATGCGGCGGAAATCCTTGCCCGCTTTCTGAAGGACGAAATCATCCTCCAGAAAATCCTTGTCGTTGCTCGGGAACAGCTCGACCCGGATCCGTCCCTTGCGGTCCTTCAGCCCGTCGAGCCAGACGAGCAGCGCCGGCGTTGTCGAACCCGCGGCGCAGGCGGGCGCGTCGCCATAGACCGCGGCGCGTGCGGACGGCACCATTGCGGCTGAAGCCAGCATGGCGGCGGCGAGGGCAGGGAAGCGGAAGCGGGTCATGCGGCCGCTCCCTTGCGCAGCGGCAGCCAGGTCAGCGCAAAGACGATGACGTGGCAGAGCAGGGTCAGCGCGACTGTCAGAGCCACGAGCCGCGTCACCGCGGCGTCGTTGCCGACCAGAAAGACCGCCAGATTGGCAAAGACGATGTCCTTGTTGGGGACGAGCGGCAGGCGCGCGACGAGTTGGCGTCCCGTCACGAGCAGCATCCAGAGCGCGAGCGGCACGAGCGGCAGCGCAAGATGCCAGCACAGCGCGAGCAGCCCGGTGTAGGCGATGGTGCGGACGAGGTGGATCAGGAACACCCAGCGCAGTTCACTCGCAGGAAGCGAGAACAGGCGGCCGCGGAAGAGCAGGATGGCGAGCGACAGGGCGAGCATGACCCCTACCGACCCCAGGATCGGGCGGATATGCTCGGCGGGCAGCAGCGAATAGGCGAAGGGCGTGGCGATAGCGAGCAGTGCCAGCGTGAAGATGTTGCCGACGACCGCCGACAGGATGCTGACATCCTTGATCGCCGCGAAAGGCGCCGCGACCATGTTGAGCCGCGTCCGGGCCCAGGCGTAGAAATAGGCTTCCCCCGAATAGCCGAGCAAAATCTCGTTCGCGACCAGCTTGCGCAGGATCGGCACGATGCCCGACAGCGGCAGGCCCCACAGCCGCCGGAAAATCACCAGATCGGACAGCGGCTGCACCGCATAGATGGCAAGGAAGACCAGATAGAATAGCGGGTTGGTGGGCAGCGCCTCGTGCAGCGCGGCCAGTCCGCCGCCCAAAAGCTCGCGTATCAGTCCGGCGAGCAGCGCCAGGCTGAGCAGGCCGCTGACCAGCGCCGGCCAGCGGCTGCGGATTGGTGTCAGCGGCTCAAGTGCGGCGAGGGGGGGCGTCGGTGTGGGGGCTGTGGCAACCGTCAATCCGTTCACGCTTTTATCCCGTTAGTATCGTTTCCAGCGATTTTTCGCTTCTTCAGCTTCAGACGCCGCGGCGCGGCCGATCCCGCATCGGCGCGGTGCGGAAAATCGACGCGCGCGGCGTCTTGTCGATGGAAGGGCGTCCGACACGGGCGCCGGTATGGCATCGGAAAGGCCTGCGGCGTGGCGCGAGCGCAGCACATCGTCATCATTTTCCACGATTTTTCGTTCGGAGGGACCGAGGTGATCGCGCTGCGGCTGGCGCGCGAATGGGTGGCGCAGGGGCGCCGCGTCACCTTGCTTTGCGGCACATTCGATGGTCCGCTGCGCTCCGCCGTGCCGCGCGGGGTACACACCGAACGCCTCGAACCCGAAATTCCCAGAACGCCGCTTTCGCGCCTGCGCCTGCGGCGTGCGCTGTCGGCGGCGATCGCTCGCCTGCGGCCGGACGTCCTCTTTCTGCCGGGCAATTTTCATCATGTGCTGGCGGGCGCCGTGCGCGATTTGCCGCGGCGGCCGAAGGTCGTGGCGAAGATCAGCAATCCGCTGGCGCCTTCGGCGATCCCGGCGCTACGCGCGCTGCTTGCGCGGGCCTTTCGTTGGGCGGCGCGCGATGTCGACTGGTTCGCCGCCATGTCGACCGGGCTCGCGGACGATGTGCGTGCGCTGACGGGACGCGCGGAGGTCAGCGTGATCTTCGATCCCAATATCGACACGATCATAAATTTGCCGGCAGCCAGGAAGGTGCCGGGCACCGGGCCGCTGCATCTGCTGGCGGCGGGGCGACTCGTCGAGCAGAAGGATTTCGGTCTCGCGGTGCGCGTTGTCGCCGAACTGGCCAAGCATCGCGACGTGCGGCTGACCATTGCGGGCGACGGGCCCGACGCGCCGCGGCTGGCGCGGCTGGCGCGGCGTTTGGGCGTTGCGGACCGGATTGCGCTACCGGCGCGCCTGGCATCGATCGGGCCGGCGCTCGACCATGCCGACCTGCTGCTGATTACCTCGCGCTACGAAGGCGGGCCTGCCGTTGCGGTCGAAGCGCTCGAACGCGGCGTTCCGGTTATCGCCACCGACTGTTCGCATTTCCTGCGAGATTTGCTCGCGGACGGTGATTGCGGCGCGATCGTCCCCAGCCGCGAACCGGCGGCGATTGCCGAGGCGATGCTCGAATGGATCGACCGGCAGGATCGCCGACCCTTTTCTCCGGCGGTCGTTACCGAGCCTTTCGGCACGGCTTTCGCTGCGCGCCGCTATCTCGATCTTTTCGACCGTCTGGCCGGGGCGGGCGGTTGCGCCGCGGCGGTCAGCAGGTCAACGCCGCCGCGAACAGGCAGCGAAAGCGCTCGACGCACTCGGCCCCTTCTTCGGCATCGAGTTCGAAATTATCGACCTTCATGATCGTCCGCAGGACGCCGACGCCCATCAGGATCGCCAGCAGCATATTGGCGCGCATCTCGCCCTGATCGCCGCCGATCGTTCCGGCGAGCGGCTCCAGAACGTCGCGGTTCACCAGTTCGCGGATGATATCGCCCGCCTTGGGAGACGAGGCCGAGCGCAGCATGATGACGAACATCTCCATGCGATGATGGCGGTCGGCGTCGTCGTCTTCGGCGACGAGTTGCGCCAGAAAACCGGGTAATTCGTCGATGCTTTTGGGCTCGCGGAACAGATGCGGCTTTGCTTCGTCGCTGACGACTTCGCGGAACAGCCCTTCCTTGCCGCCGAAATAGCGGCTGATCAGCGCGACATCGACCCCGGCATCACCCGCAATGTCGCGCAGTCCGACATTTTCATACGCCTCGCGCAGAAAGCGTTGGTGCGCGGCCGCCAATATCGACGCGCGGGTTGCAACGGCATCGCGCCGCTTGATGGTTGAGCTTCTCTCCATTTTTGCGTCCATAATGGTGAATGAGAATAAATCAACAACTGTTGACTTACGATGAACGGCCCACTAGTTGACAGCGACCGTCATCGCGCAACTTCCCCCCTCCCTGTGGCGCGATGGCGGAACGCTTCAACAGAAAAGACAAGATCATGCAAAAGCGCTTTCTCCTCGCGCCCGTCCTGTGCCTTTCGTTCGCGCTGGCTGCCTGTTCGGGCGGCGGCGACCAAGGACAGGGCGGTCCGCCGTCGCTTCCCGTCACCGTGTCTCAGCCCCTCGTCCGCGACGTGACGGAGTGGGATGATTTTGTCGGCCGTTTCGAAGCGATCGACAGTGTCGAAGTGCGGCCGCGCGCCTCGGGATATTTGCAGCGCGTACACTTTGCCGACGGCCAATATGTGCGGGCCGGGCAGCTTCTCTTTTCGATCGATGCGCGCCCGAACCAGGCGGCGCTCGATCAGGCGCGCGCGCAGTTGGCGCGCGCCAACGCGACCTTGGCGAACGCAAAAACCGAATTCGCGCGCTCGGCGACACTGGCCGCATCGCAAGCGGCGAGTACCGAGGAGGTCGAGCAGCGCCGTGCCGCGGTGCGCGCCGGCGAAGCCGATGTGGCGGCGGCGCAGGCCGCGGTGCGATCGGCGCAGCTCAACGTCGGCTTCACGCGCGTGACCGCACCGATTTCGGGGCGTATTTCGCAGCGGCTGGTCGATCCCGGCAATGCGGTCACCGCCGATCAGACGGTGCTGACGACGATCGTGTCGACGAGCCCCATCCATTTCAGCTTCCAGGGTTCCGAGGCGAGCCTGCTCGGCTATGAACGCCGCGGCGACAAGCTCGACGGCGCGCCGGTGCGTATCCGCCTGCAAGGACAGCAGGATTATGCGATTTCGGGCCGGATCGACTTTGTCGACAACGCACTGTCGAACGGATCGGGGACGATCACCGTCCGCGCCGTCGTGCCCAACCGCGATGGCAAGCTGCGCCCGGGCATGTTCGGCCAGCTTCAGCTTGCGGCTTCGGCGCCGCACGCCGCCGTCATGGTTCCCGACACCGCCATCGTCACCGATGCGGCGCGGCGCCTGGTCTATGTGATCGGCGACAAGAATGTGGTGCAGGCGCGCCCGGTCGAGCTTGGCCCCGTCATCGACGGGCTGCGCGTGATCCGTTCGGGCATCACCGCCAAGGATCGCGTCGTCGTCGGCGGCATCCAGCGCGCGATGCCGGGCAAGCCCGCGAAGATCGAGGCGGGCCGGATCGGTGCCGATGGCAAGGTCGTGCCCGCCAAGGCGGCCGCGAAGCCTGCCGCGGCGGGCGCTGCAGCGGGCAAGGGCGGCGCACAGTGAATTTCAGCCGATTTTTCGTCGACCGCCCGATCTTCGCGGCGGTCATCGCCATCTTCATCACGCTGATCGGCGCCTTTGCCTATCCGCAGCTTCCGCTCGCCCAATATCCGGAGATCGCGCCGCCGACGATCAGCATCACCGCATCCTATCCCGGCGCCTCGCCCGACACGATCGCCGAAACGGTGTCGTCGACCATCGAGCAGGAGGTCAACGGCGTCGAGAATATGCTCTATATCCAGTCGTCCTCGACGCAGGGTCTGGCGCAGATAACGGTGACATTCCAGCCAGGCACCGACCTCGATGCGGCGCAGGTGCTCGTTCAGAACCGCGTTGCGCTCGCCGAACCGCGCCTGCCCGAACAGGTGCGCCAGATCGGCGTGCAGGTGAACAAGCAGGAAACCGGCTTCCTGATGATCGTCGCGCTGACGACGACCGATCCGGCGATCGACCTCGATTATGTCGGCAACTATGCCAATTCGACGCTGCGCGACCGGCTGCTGCGCCTGAAGGGCGTCGGCGGGGTGCAGATTTTCGGCGGCGGCTATTATTCGATGCGCGTGTGGATCGACCCCGACAAGGCCGCCGCGCGCAACCTGACCGCGACCGAGATTGTCGCGGCGCTGCAGAGCCAGAATGTCCAAGTCGCCGGCGGCTCGGTCGGCGCGCCGCCCTATGGCAAGGGCAATCCCGCGTTCGAGCTTCCGGTCGAAGTGCCGGGACGCCTCGTGACGCCCGAACAATTCGCCAATGTCGTGATCAAGACCGATACGCAGAATGGCGCGATCACGCGGCTGAAGGACGTCGCGCGGGTCGAGCTTGGCAGTCAGGATTATGGCGTGCGCGGCGTTTTCAACGGCCAGCCGGGCGTCGGCATGGCGGTGATCCAGCAGCCGGGCGCCAACGCGCTCGATGCCGCGAAGCTGGTGCTCGACGAGGTCAAGGCGGCGTCGAAGGACTTCCCGCCGGGGCTGGAATATCAGATCCCCTTCAACCCGACCGAATATGTGCAGGCGTCGGTGAGCGCGGTGCAGGAAACGCTGATCGAGGCGATCATCCTCGTCGTCATCGTCGTGCTCGTCTTTCTGCAGACCTGGCGCGCGGCGATCATCCCGATCATCGCGATTCCGGTGGCGCTCATCGGCACCTTTGCGGTGCAGCTGGCGCTCGGCTTTTCGATCAACTCGCTGTCGCTGTTCGCGCTGGTGCTCGCGGTCGGCATCGTCGTCGACGACGCGATCGTGGTCGTCGAGGCGGTCGAGAAGCATATTCGTCAGGGCCTCACCCCGCGCGAAGCCGCGCACCGGACGATGAGCGAAGTGTCGGGCGCGCTGATCGCGATCGGCCTCGTCCTTGTCGCGGTGTTCGTGCCGACGGCCTTCATCCCCGGCATCCCCGGTATCTTCTATCAGCAATTCGCGGTAACGATCGCGGCGGCGACGGTCTTTTCGCTGCTGACGTCGCTTACCCTGTCGCCCGCGATGGCGGCGCTGCTGCTAAAGCCACACGAGGAGCATCACGCCGAACCGAAAAACCGGATCATGCGCGTGGTCCGCCGCGCCGCGAACAGGTTCAACGACGGGTTCGACCGACTGTCCGAACGCTATGGCACCACCACCGCGTCGCTGATCCGCAAGACGGCGCTGATGCTGGGCATCTATGCGGTACTGCTCGCCGCGACCGGCTGGCGCCTCGCAGATACGCCGACGGGCTTCATCCCCGATCAGGATCAGGGCGTGCTGATCGGCGTGGTTCAGCTTCCGCCCGGCGCGTCGCTCGATCGCACGAGCGAGGTGCTGGCGCGCGCGCAGAAGACGGTGTCGCAGATCGACGGCGTCGAGAGCATCGCGACCTTTTCGGGGCTCGACGGCGCGAGCTTTTCGACCGCATCGAACGCGGGCACGATGTTCATCCGTCTGAAGGACTGGAGCGAGCGCGGCAGCGATCTGAGCGCCAGCGCATTGTCGGGCAAGCTGTCGGGCGTCCTCGCGATGGCGCTCCCTGAAGCAAACGCCTTCGTCATCGCGCCGCCCGCGGTGCAGGGCCTCGGTAACGGCAACGGCTTCACCATGATGCTGCAGGCGCGCGAGGGGCAAAACTATCGCGACCTTGAAAAGGTGACGCAGGCGATGATGGGCGGGGCGCAGCAGGTGCCCGACGTCACGCAGGTCTTTTCGCTGTTCAACACCGGAAGCCCGCGCATCTTCGCCGATGTCGATCGTGACAAGGCGCAGATATTGGGCGTCGACCCGAGCCAGGTCTACGCCGCGCTCGGCACCTATCTTGCCTCGACCTATGTCAACGACTTCAACTTCCTTGGCCGCACCTTCCGCGTCACGGCTCAGGCCGAACCAAGCGCGCGCAGCCGGATCGAGGATGTGGGCCGATTGCAGGTGCGGTCCTCGTCGGGCGAGATGGTTCCGCTCTCGTCGGTCGCGACCTTCCGCGACGACAGCGGTCCGACCCGCGTCGTGCGTTACAATCTGTTCCCCGCGGTCGAACTGCAGGGACAGGCGGCGCCGGGCGTCTCATCGGGTGCGGCGTTGACCTCGATGGAGGGACTGGCCGCGAAGACGATGCCGCAGGGCTTTTCCTATGAATGGACGGGCCTTGCCTATCAGGAAAAGCAGGCGGGGAGCAGCGCGGTGCTGATCTTCCTGCTCGCGGTGGTCTTCGTCTTCCTGGTGCTGGCGGCGCAATATGAATCGCTGCCGCTGCCGCTCGCGGTGATCCTGATCGTGCCGATGTGCATATTGGCGGCGATGCTTGGCGTGAACCTGCGCGGGATGGACAATAATATCCTGACGCAAGTCGGGCTGGTCGTGCTGATTGCGCTCGCGGCGAAGAACGCGATCCTGATCGTCGAATTCGCCAAGCAGGCGGAGGAAGAGGAGGGGATGGCTCCGCTCGACGCCGCGGTTCACGCCGCGCAGTCGCGCCTGCGCCCGATCCTGATGACCAGCTTTGCGTTCATCTTCGGCGTCATCCCGCTCGCGGTGGCAAGCGGGCCGGGGCAGGAGATGCGCCAGGCACTCGGCACCGCGGTGACGTTCGGCATGCTCGGCGTCACCATATTCGGGCTGATCTTCACGCCGATCTTCTACGTCGTGTCGCGCAAGCTGGGCTATCGCGTCCAGCAATGGTTCGCGCGCGGCCGCACCAACAAGGGCGGCGATGCGCCGCTGGAGATGCCATGATGAGCCGTAATGTCCTGCTGGCCGGTGCCGCCGCGCTTGCACTGTCGGGCTGTGCCGTCGGTCCGGCCTATGTGTCGCCGACCCCCGCCGCTCCCGGACAGACACCTTTCCTCGAGGCAGGCAAATCGCCCGCCTTCACCGGCGAGCAGCCGGCGGGGCATTGGTGGAGCCTGTTCGGCGACCCGACGCTCGACGCGCTCGTCGAAGAGGCGTTGGCCGCCAATACCGATCTGCGCGTCGCCGCCGCCAATCTGGCGCAGGCGCGCGCAGTGTTGAAGGAATCGCGAGCGGGGCGCCTGCCGACCACCGGAATAAGCGCCAGCGGCACCTATGCCCGCCAGCCGGGCAGCGTCACCGGCATCGGCCCGGTCGAGGGCGAAAGCTATGATGTCGGGCTCGACATCGGTTACCAGGTCGATCTGTTCGGGCGCGTCGAAAGTGCGATCCGCGCGAGCCGCGCCGATGCCGACGCGGTGCAGGCGGCCTTCGACCTGACGCGCATCACGGTCGCGGCGGAAACGACGCGCGCCTATGCTGACGTCTGCGCCTACAACCGCCAGCTTGCGGTGGCAGAGGAAACGCTGCGCATTCAGGAACAGACCTTCGACCTGACGCGCCGGCTGTTCGAAGGCGGACGCGCGACGCGGCTCGACACCGGGCAGGCGGGGGCGCTGCTGGAACAGACGCGCGCGACGCTGCCGACCTTGAAGGCGCAGCGCGCCGGGGCGCTCTATCGCCTTGCGCTGCTGACCGGCAAGCCGCCCGCCGAAGCGCCGCAGGCCGCGCTGCAATGCCAGGCGCCGCCCGAACTCGACCGTCCGATTCCGGTCGGTGACGGCGTAGCGCTGCTCGCCCGTCGCCCGGATATTCGCCGGGCCGAGCGCCAGCTCGCCGCCGCCGCGGCGCGCGTCAATGTTGCGACCGCCGATCTTTATCCCAGCATCAGCATCGGCGGGTCGGTCGGATCGACCGCCGACGCGGTGTCGGGGCTGGGCAAGTCCGACAGCTTCCGCTTTTCGATCGGGCCGCTGATTTCGTGGAGCTTTCCGAACATCGCGGTCGCGCGTTCGCGGCTGAAGCAGGCGGAGGCCGGCGCCGATGCCGCGCTGGCGACCTTCGACGGCACTTGGCTCGGCGCGCTTCAGGAAACCGAAAGTGCGCTCGCCAACTATGCCGGCGAACTCGACCGGCTTGCGGCGCTACGCCGTGCAGCGGATGAAGCGGGCGAGGCGGCGCGGATCGCGCGGCTTCGCTATCAGGCGGGGCGCGAGAATTTTCAGGTCGTACTCGATGCCGAACGCTCGCTGGCGCAGATCCAGGCGAGCATCGCCCAGTCCGAACAGCAGCGCGCGACCTATCTGGTCGCGCTGTTCCTCGCGCTGGGCGGCGGCTGGCAGGACGGCGCCGCGTAAGGCGTCAATCTGGCTAAACAAAAAGGCCGGCGCAGCATGGACTGCGCCGGCCTTTTTCATAGCTGTGCCGCTGGTCAGAGCGTCGCGTCGTCGTCGGCGGGCGAGTGGAATTCGTGCCACAAGCCGTTCAATATGCCGAAGCCGACCGCGAGGCCGAGGCCGAGTACCCAGGTAAAATACCACATGGCGTGTTCCTCCGGTCAGTAGAAATCGGGGTTGGTGCGAACATCGTCGAGCGTGACGCGGCCGAACAACACCTTGAGCACCCACGCCGTGTAGGCGAGGACGATGGGCAGGAAGATCAGGGTCACGACGAGCATGATCCACAAGGTGAGGTGGCTCGACGAGGCATTCCAGACCATCAGGCTCGAATGCGGGTCGATCGAGCTGGGCAGGATGAAAGGGAACATCGACAGGCCGACCGTCGAGATGATCCCGACCACCGCGAGCGCCGAGCCGACGAAGAGCAGGCTCTGCTTGCGCCCGGCGATCGCGACATAGGCGAGGATCGGGCCCAGGAAGCCGAGGATCGGCGCGAGCAGCATCCACGGGTGGCGCCCATAATTGTCGAGCCATGCGCCCGCCGCCGGGACTGACGTTACCCACAGCGGGTTCGAGGGGCCGGCGGGATCGAGTTCGCCCTCCAGCCGGTAGCCAATGTTCATCGTGGCGACCATCGCGCCGCCGATTGCGAACAGCGCGATGACGAGCAGCGCGGCGATCTTGCCCCAGCGGCGCGCCCGGTCCATCACGACGCCGTCCTCGGCCTTGAGCGCGAGCCAGCCGGCGCCGTGCAGCACGACCATCGCCACCGACAGCAGGCCGGTGAGCAAGGTGAAGGGCGAAAAGAGGCCGAGCAGCGAGCCTTCGTAAAAGGCGCGCAGGTCGCTATCGAGGCGGAAGGGTGCGCCCAGAAGGACGTTGCCGACCGCGACCCCGAACACCAGTGCGGGGACGAAACCGCCGACGAACAGCGCCCAATCCCAGCGGCTGCGCCAGGCGGGATCGTCGTGCTTCGAGCGATATTTGAATGCCACGGGGCGCAGGATCAGCGCCGCGAGGACAAGGAATATCGCGAGATAGAAGCCCGAAAAGCTGATCGCATAGACAAAGGGCCATGCGGCGAAGATCGCGCCGCCGCCTAGGATCAGCCAAACCTGATTCCCCTCCCAAGTCGGGGCGATGCTGTTGATTGCCAGCCGCCGTTCCTCGTCGGTCCGCGCGATGAAGGGCAGCAGCGCGGCGACGCCGAGGTCGTAGCCGTCGGTGAGCGTGAAGCCGATCAGCAGCACGCCGAGAAGCAGCCACCAGATCAGGCGGAGCGTTTCATAGTCGAAGGGAATCGCCATCGTCTGATCCTCCTTATTCGGCCGGCAGCGGGGTATAGCCCGCGTCGGTGGGTTCGATGCCCGAGGCAAGGTCGCGGCCGCGCTTGGACTCGGGGCCCTTGCGGATCGCCGCGAGCATCAGCCGCACCTCAATGAAAGCGAGCGCGCTGTAGAGCAGGGTGAAGGCCGCGATGGTCGTCCAGACCTGCGCCACCGTCAGGCTCGATGCGCCGAGGAAGGTCGGCAGCACGCCCTCGATCGCCCATGGCTGGCGGCCATATTCGGCGAGCACCCAGCCCATTTCGGCGGCCAGCCACGGCAGCGGCATGATGATCACCGCGGCGCGCAGGAACCACTTCACATCGAAGCGCCGCACCGTCGCATAATAGAAGGCGAGGGCGAAGAAGCCGATGAAGAAGAAGCCGAGCCCCGCCATGAAGCGGAACAGCCAGAAGGTGACCGGGACGTTGGGCACCGTGTCCCACGCCGCCTGCATGACCTGGTCGGCGGTCGCGTTGCGCGGATCGGGGACATAACGCTTGAGCAGCATCGCATAGCCGAGGTTGCTGCGGTTCGCCTCGAAGATCGCGCGCGCGGTTGCGTTGGTGCGATCGGCCTTCAGATCCTCGAGCGCGCCATAGGCGAGCTTGCCGCTTTCGATGCGTTCCTGCGCGTGGAGGACCAGTTCGTTGATCCCCTGGACCTGCCCGGTCAGGCTGCGCGTCGAAATCAGGCCGAGGACATAGGGTATCTTGATTTCATAGCGCGTCTCGCGGTCCTTGACCGACGGCAGGCCGAAGAGCGTGAGCCCGGCGGGCGCCATTTCGGTGTGCCACATTGCCTCGATCGCGGCGAGTTTCATCTTCTGATGATCGGTGAGCGCATAGCCCGATTCGTCGCCGAGGACGACCACCGACAGCGAGGAGGCGAGGCCGAAGGCCGCGGCGACGGTCAGCGAGCGCTTCGCGAGCGCGGTGTAACGGCCGCGGAGCAGATACCAGGCCGAAATGCCGAGAACGAAGACCGAGGCGGTGACATAGCCGGCGCTGACCGTGTGGACGAACTTCGCCTGCGCGACGGGGTTGAACAGCACCGAATAAAAGTCGACGACTTCCATGCGCATCGTGTCGGGATTGAAGCGCGACCCGACCGGATTCTGCATCCAGCCGTTGGCGATCAGAATCCAAAGCGCCGAAAGATTGGAACCCAGCGCGACGAGGAAGGTGACGAGGAGATGAAGCTGCTTGGACAATTTGTCCCAGCCGAAGAACATCAGCCCGACGAAGGTCGCCTCGAGGAAAAAGGCCATGAGCCCCTCGATCGCGAGCGGCGCGCCGAAGATGTCGCCGACATAGTGCGAATAATAGGACCAATTCATCCCGAATTCGAACTCCATCGTCAGGCCGGTCGCGACCCCGAGGACGAAGTTGATCCCGAACAGGCGGGCCCAGAAACGCGTGATGGTACGCCAGATTTCCCTTTCGGTGATGACATAGATGCTCTCCATGATCACCAGCATGAAGGAAAGCCCCAGCGTCAGCGGAACGAAGAGGAAATGGTACATCGCCGTAAGGGCGAATTGCAGGCGGGATAATTCGACTACGGCCAGGTCCATGGCGCCACTCCTGAACAGCGACTCGGCGGGGTGCCGCACGGCTTGCGGCATCGTCATTTAATGAATATGGGAATGTGTGAATATTAGAAAAATGTCAAGTAGAGATAACGCCACATCTGCAGCACCCGCCGCCAGCCGCGGTGCCTTGGCCGCTTGGCTTGGCGATGCCGTTGCCGCGGTGCTCTTCGCGCTCGCGCTCGCGCAATTGCTGGCGCTCCACGTCGCGCGCGACCTTCGCGGCGGCGGAGGGGGCGACGCGGGATTCGGCATTGCGGGCTGGGCGTGGATGCTGCTGCTGATTGGCGCGGCGCTGGCACGCGGCGCTTTGCAGGGCGGCGCCTTTGCGATCGGCCTGCGCCACGCCGCGCGCTTTGCCGCCGAGCTGCGCGCGCGCGTCGCGCCCGCGCTCATGGTGAGCGCGGCGGGGCGCGGACGCCTGATCGGTGAAGATGCCGAACTAGCGGTGACCGCGATCGACCGCATCGAGCCCTATGTTGCGCGTTTCCTGCCGCTGCGCCGCGCCGCGATGCTTTCGCCGCTGCTGATCGCGCTGGCGGCGCTGCCCGCAAGCAGCGTCGCCGCGGCGATCCTGTTCGGCACGCTGTTGCCCTTCGCGATCGGTATGGCGCTCGCCGGCAGCGCCGCGGCGCGGGCGAGCGACGCGCAATTGGGGGCGCTGTCGCGGCTCGGCGGCTTGTTCGTCGACCGGGTTCGCGCGCTGCCGCTGATCCTCTCCTATGGCGCCGAGGATCGCGTCACGCGTCAGATCGGCGGGGCGGCGCGCGATCTGGCGGAACGGACGCTGGGCGTGCTGCGCATCGCCTTTGCATCGAGCGCGATCCTCGAATTTTTCAGCGCGCTCGCGGTCGCGCTCGTCGCGGTTTATTGTGGCTTTTCGCTGCTCGGCCTGCTGCCCTTTCGCGCGCCCGAAAGCCTCGACTTCGCCGAAGCCTTTTACGTTCTTGCGCTCGCGCCCGAATTTTATCTCGGCATGCGCCGCCTGGCCGCGGCCTATCACGACAAGCAGCAAGGCGAAGCGGCGCTGGCGGCGCTTGCCGCCGCGGAGGCACCGATCGCCGATCACGCAGTCGCACCGCCGTTACCCGGCGCACCGGCGGCTCTTGTCGTCGATGCGTGGGTTGTTCGGCACCCCGAAGGCGCGGCGATCGGACCGATCAGCGCGCGCTGGATCGGCCCCGGCCTTCACCTGATCGTCGGGCCGAGCGGATCGGGCAAGACCAGCCTCCTCCGCGCGTTGATCGGGCAGGTGTCCGTCGAGTCGGGGCGCCTTTACGCCGACGATGCCGCGGTCGACCCACGCGCGCTCGCCTCGCTGTGCGGCTGGGCGGGTCAGCGGCCCTTGCTGTTGCCCGGGAGTCTCCGCGCCAATCTGCTCGTAGGAGAGGCGAAGGCGCGCGATGCTGCGATCATTGCCGAACTCGACGTGCTCGGTCTTTCGGCGCTGATTACCGCGCGTGGCGGCGGGATCGACTGGGTTGTCGATGACCGCGGCAGCGGGTTGTCGGGCGGCGAACGGCGACGGATCGGGCTGGCGCGCGCGCTGCTGTCGCCCCGCCCGCTGCTGCTGCTCGACGAGCCGACTGCCGACCTCGACGCCGCGAGTGCGGCGCGCGTCGTCGCGGTGTTGCAGGCCGCTGCGACGACCCGGACGATCGTCGCGGCGACGCACGATCCGGCGCTGATCGCCGCGGCGGACAGCGTGGTGGAAATCGGATGATCGCGGCATTGCTCCGATCCGCGCGCGCGGGCCAGCGCCGCGCGGTGTTGCTCGGCATGGCGGCAGCTGCAGTCGCTGCGCTGTCGGCGATCGGCCTGCTCGCGGTGTCGGGCTGGTTCCTGACCGGTGCGGCGATTGCCGGCCTGACCGGCGCGGCGGCGGTCAAGGCGTTCAATTATCTGGTGCCCAGCGCCGCCATCCGCGGGCTGGCGATCTTGCGCACGCTGTCGCGCTATGGCGAGCGGCTGTTCAGCCATCAGGCGATGCTGTTTGCCCTTGCCGAGGTGCGTGCCGTGCTGTTTGCGCGGTTGATCGCGGCACCGCCGGCGACGGCGCTTCTCCACAATCGCGGCGATGTCACGGCGCGGCTTGGTGGCGACGTCGAAACGCTGGAGGAGGCACTGCTGCGCACGACGCTGGTACCGTCGGGCATCGCAACGCTCGCGGGGACGATGCTGTTGATGGTACTCGCGGGCTGGGCTGCTGCAGCGGCCTTGCTGGGCGCAGCGGGGGCAAGTTTTGCAGTCGCGCGCCGGATCGGGCGCGACCGGATCGCCCCGGCGCTCGACGCCGAAAGCGCAGCGCTCGGTGCGCTCAAGCGATGCTATGTCGAACTGGCGGCCGGGGGCGACGATATTGCGGTCTATGGGCTTGCCGCCGACGTGCGAGCGGCAATCGCGGCGGCCGAAGCGCCGCTCCACCGCGCCCGCGCGGCGATGGCCGGCGCCGACACGCTGGTGTCGATCGTGCATTGGGGGCTGACCGGTGCGGCGGTGGCCGCGATCGTCGCGCTGTCGCCCGCTAGCGCCCCGGTTGTCGCGCTCGCAGCGCTTGCTGCGACCGCTGCTATGGAGATCGTCGGCGGCCTCGCCCGGCTCGACATTCAACGCTGGAAGAGCCGCGGTGCGCGCGCGCGGCTCGATGCGATGTTTCCGGACGTCGCCGCCCCGGCGAGCGATGGTGCGCCGGCGCAGCCGATCGTCGGACTGGCGGTCGCGGGCGCCCTGTACCGCATTGTTCCGGGCGACCGCGTTCTGCTCGCCGGGCGGTCGGGGAGCGGCAAGACGCGGTTGCTCGAAACGCTGACGGGGCTGCGCGACGATGCGCCCGAAGATGTGCGGATCGGCGGATTGCTTGCGGTAGGCTTGCCGCTCGCGGCGCGGCGGTCGCTGTTCGCGCTCGCGGCGCAGGACGCGGCGATGATCGCGGGCAGCGTGGCCGACAATCTGTCGCTCGCACGGCCGGGCATCACGCGCGACGAGATGCAGGCGGCGCTGACCGTTGCCTGCCTTGACGATGTCGTTGCGCAATTGCCCGGTGGGCTCGACTGCCGGCTGGGCGACGACGGCGCGCGGCTGTCGGGCGGACAGCGCAAGCGGCTGTCGCTGGCGCGAGCGCTGCTGGCGCAGCGGCCGTTCCTGCTGCTCGACGAACCGAGCGAAGGGCTCGACGGGGCGACCGAAGCGCGGCTGATCGTGCGACTGGGCGACTGGCTTGCGGAGGCGGGAAGCGGGTTGATCCTCGTCAGCCACCGCCCCGCAATGCGGGCGCTTGCCACGCGGCAGATCGAGATGGACGGCGATCCCGGCTAGCGCCAGGATCCTAGCGCAAGATTCTCGCGAAATGGGCGGCGCTGGCGGAGGCGTCGCGGGTGCTCGTCGTCGCGGCGGGACTGACGCCGAACTGGTCGGCGAACGCGCGGACGGGCGCGAGCGCTTCGGGTTTCAGGCGGTAGAAAATCTGCTTCGCCTCGCGCCGCGTTTCGACGATCCGCGCGTTGCGCAGCACGCCGAGTTGCTGGCTGAGCAGCGGCTGGCCGATGCCGGTCGCGCTTTCGATCTGCCCCACAGCAAGTTCCTGATCGCGCACGGCGAAGATCAGCTTGAGCCGCACCGGATGCGCCAGGACGCGCAGCAGTTCGACCAGATCGTCGTCGATGAGCGCCTCACCGGTCATTGCGCCCTGGGATCCTTCGCGAGCGTGTAGAACCAGCCGGTCGGGTTGTCGGCCGCGAGCACGCCTTCGGTGGCGAGTTCGGGCGGGACGAGAAGGTCGTCGCCGGGCTGCCAACCCGCGGGCGTCATCGCCGACCCGTCGCTCGTGCGCTGGAGCGCCGCGACGGTGCGCACCATCTCGTCGACCGAGCGGCCGACGGTCAGCGGATAGATGTTCAGCGCACGGACGACGCCGTCGGGATCGATGAAAAAGGCCGCGCGCACCGTCGCGGCGCTGAAGGACTGGGCGTCGACCATGCCGAATGCGTGCGCGATTTCGAGCGAGGGGTCCTCGACGATCGGGAAGGGGATGGCAACGCCCAAGTCGTCACGCAGCGCGCGGATCCATGCAAGGTGCGAAAAAAGGCTGTCGACCGAATGGGCGAGTAGCGCGCAATCAAGCGCGGCGAAGCGATCGGCTGCGCGTGCGATGGCCAGAAATTCGCTGGTGCAGACAGGGGTGAAATCGCCGGGGTGCGAAAAGAAGAGCAGCCACCGGCCGCGATAATCGCTGAGCCGCACCGGTCCGGCGGTGCTGCGCGCGATGAAATCGGGCGCGGTGTCGCCGATGCGGATCGGGCGCGCAGCGGGCCGGTTGTCGCTGTTGTCGGGCATCGGGATTCCTCTGGGAGCTTCCTCTCGCTCGACAGCGATCATATATAATTCATAATATCGTGTAAATGTGATATGCGCTCAGCCGAGCATGGCCCCCGCGCTGTGGTAGAGCATATAGGCGGCCACGACGAGAACGAGCAGCGCGAACAGCGTGTTGAGCCGCCCGGTTCTGGCCGACAGGCGCTGCGCACCCTTGAGCCCCAGCCAGCTTCCCAGCGCGCCGCCCGCGATGAACAGCCCGGCAAGCTGCCAGTCGACGAGGCCCGACCAGGCATAGTTGGCGGCGGTGGTGAGCCCGAAGGCGGTTACCGCGACCAGCGAGGTGCCGACCGCGTTGATCATCGGCATTCCCGTCGCGGCGACGATGCCGGGGACGATCAGAAAGCCGCCGCCGATGCCGAAAAAGCCGCTGAACGCTCCGCTGCCGAGGCCGTAGCCGAGCAGGCGCGGCGCATTTTCCCGGCTGATCCGCACCGCGGGATCGCCGATCTGGCCGCGCTTGCGCAGCATGATGACCGCGATGACGACCATCAGCAGCGCGAAGAGAAAGAGCAGCTTGGCGCCGTCGAAGCTCTTGCCGAGGGTCGATCCGGCGAAGGCGCCGACGATTCCGGCGCCGGCGAAGGTCAGCCCGCACGGCCAGCGCACATTGCCAGCGCGCGCATGGTTGGTCAGCCCAACCGCCGCATTGGCGGCGACGGCGAGTGCTGCGGTCCCGATCGCGACATGCGGCTGCGGCACCCCGACGAGATAGACCATCAGCGGCACCGCAAGGATCGACCCGCCGCCGCCGACGAGCCCGAGCGTGAAGCCGACGAGCACGCCGGAGAGCGCGCCGAGGATCATCTGGGCGAGGCTGAGCGTCATGGGGTCGGTCATCGCGCGCGCTATCCTACAGCTTATCGAGCGGCAGCTTCAGATATCGGGTGCCGTTCGCTTCGGGTTCGGGGAAATGACCCGCACGCATATTGACCTGGATCGACGGGAGGATCAGCCGCGGCATCGACAGCGTCTTGTCGCGCGCCTCGCGCATCGCGACGAACTGATCTTCGTCCACGCCTTCGTGGACATGAACGTTGGCGGTGCGCTCGGACGCGATCGTCGTCTCCCAGGCAAAACTGTCGCGGCCCGGCGCCTTGTAATCGTGGCAGAGAAACAGCCGCGTTTCGCCGGGGAGCGACAGCAAGCGCTGGATCGAGCGATAGAGGGTGCGCGCATCGCCGCCGGGAAAGTCGGCGCGCGCGGTGCCATAGTCGGGCATGAACAAGGTATCGCCGGTGAAAAGAGCATCGCCGATGATCCACACCATGCACGCCGGCGTGTGGCCGGGGGTGTGGAGCACCATTCCCTCGATCTCGCCAAGCATGAAGCGCTCGCCGTCGGCCATCAGCCGGTCGAACTGCGAGCCGTCGCGCGCGAAGCGCTCATCTTCGTTGAAAATGGCGCCGAACACCGTCTGCACCGTTTCGATATGTCGACCGATGACGATCTGGCCGCCGAGCTTCTCCTGCAGATAGGGGGCAGCGGAGAGGTGGTCGGCATGGGCGTGGGTTTCGATCTGCCATTCGACGGTCAGCCCTTCGCGGCGGACATAATCGACGATCGCGTCGGCTGACGCATGGCCGGTGCGGCCCGAAGGCTGGTCGAAATCGAGCACCGAGTCGATGATTGCCGCCATGCGCGTCGCGGGGTCGTGGACGACGTGCGTCGCGGTGAAGGTCGGTTCGTCGAAGAAGCTTTTGACGACGGGGATACGGCCGGTTGCCCGCGCCTTGTCGATCAGCGCGGCGGCGGAATCGCGGTGAAGGTCGTCCATGCGATCATTCCTTCGTTTAAAATATTAGATAAAACTAATATCGTGAGGCGGCGCCGTTTGTCCAGTGGAGGAGGAGGCCTATTCGATACCGCAGAGCAGGCGGAGGCGCCACGCCGCGGTCTGCACCGATGCCTGCGCTTCGGCGAGCCGCGCGGTCGCGGCGATCGCTTCGCGTTCGGCATCGAGCTCGGCGAGCGGGGGGCGGGCGCCCGAGCGCACTTCGAGGCGGGTGCCGCGTAGCGCCTCGCGCGCCGCGGCGTCGCCATCGCGCGCGGCATCGAGCGCGCGTTCGGCGCTGTCGAGCCCGCTCCACGCCTCGATCACCGCCTGGGTGACGTCGTCCCGCGCCTGACGCAGCCGCGCTTCGCTGGCCGAGAGTTTCGATTGCGCCTCGCGGACGCGCGCGCTGCCCGCGCCGCTGTCGAAGAAGGTCCAGCGCCCGCGCAGCCCGACGGTGACACTGTCGGCGCGATAGTCGGGGAAAAATTGGTCGCGGATCCGCGCGCCCTCGGCAAAGACGCCGAGCTGCGGGCGGTTGGTCGCCTTGGCGGCGCGCACTCCCGCGGCGGCGCCGTCGACCCCGGCATCGGCCTGCGCGAGCAGGACATTCGCGGCGACGGCGGCCTCGACGGCTTCGCCGAGCGTCGCGGGAACCTCGGGGCGCGGGGGCAGGGGGGCGAGATCGCCGACAGGCTTGCCGGTCAGCCGCTCGAGGCGGGCGAGCGCGGCGGTGAGGCGGCCCTGGGCCTGGACGAGACCGGCCTGTCCCTCGGCGCGGCGTGCTTTCGCCTGGGCGACCTCGCTGCTCGTCGCATCGCCGACGTCGTAGCGCAGGCCGGTATGACGAACGATCTCGCCCAGCGCATCGACGAGCTTGCCATAGCTCGCGACAAGATCGCGCGCGGTGAGCACTTCGGCATAGGCGCCGACAGTCGCGAGGGTCAGATTCTGGCGCGCCATATCCTTGCCAAGCGTCGCAGCGCGGCTGCCCGCTGCGGCCTGATCGATCGCGGCGCTGATCCGTCCACCGGCGTAGAGCGGGTATTCGCCGACCAGTTGCACGGCGCTGGGGGTCACGTTTTGCGCGGTTAGACCGAAATAGCCGCTAGGGTCGAGCCGGCCGGTGCCGACGCTGCCCTCGACACTGGCGGTGGGACCGGCGGCGGCGCGCGCCTGCGCGAGCCGCGCGGCGGCGGCATCGGCATCGGCTGCCGCCGCTTCGAGCGCGGGCGAGTGCGCGCGCGCGTCGGCGATGGCGGTCGCCAGATCCTGCGCCGCCGCGGGGTGCGGCAGCGCGAGCGCGGCAAGGCATGCCGCCGTCAGCAGGGTCGCGGCGCGCTTCACTTAAAGGCGGCTCCCTGCCGCACGCCGAGACGCTTGAAAATGGCTGCCGCGGGACAGAAGCCGGTGAAGCTTGCCTGGATCATGTTGAGCCCGGCAAAGGCGGCGAGTCCGATCCACCAAGGATGGACGAACCAGGCGAGCAGCACGCTCGTCAGCACGACGAGGCCCGCGAAGCGCAAAACGGCACGATCGAGGTTCATGGGTCTTCCTTTCGTCAGAAGCGGAGTTTTTTGATCCCGAGCGCATGCATCGCGAGCTTTTCGTAAAAGGGCTCGCTCTCGCCCTTGCGGACCTTGCGCAGGAAATATTTTTCGAAGCCGATCTTCGCGAGATGGACCCATTTGCCCGACGCCGACCAGTTGACGTTGCGCGGCGGGATCTGCGGCTGCGCGACGAAGGCGACGCCGCCGTCGCCGAAGTCGGCCAGGCAGACGGCGTTCCACGTCGCCTCATGCTTCGGCGGCTGACCGGCGAGTTCGAGTTTCAGATTCTGCGCGATCGCGGTGACCATCGATTCGATCATGAAGCCCGTCTTGGGCACGCCCACCGGGACCGGGGTCGGGCCGACCGGCGGGATCGCGACGCAGACGCCGAGCGAATAGATGTTGGCGAAGGTCGGATTGCGCTGATGCTTGTCGGCGATGATGAAGCCGCGCGGATTGGTCAGTCCTTCGATGCCGAAGACGGCATCGACGCCGCGAAAGGCGGGCAGCAGCATCGAATAGCCGAAGGGCAGGTCGTGCTTGGCCTTGACGCTGCCGTCCTCGGCGACTTCCTCGACATGCGCCATGCCGGCCTCGAAGCTGGTGACGCGCGCATTGGTGATCCATTTGATGTGACGGTTGCGCAGCTCGCTTTCGAGCAGGCTCTTGGTATCGCCGACGCCATCGAGGCCGAGATGGCCGATATAGGGTTCGGCGGTGACGAAGGTCATCGGCACCCGGTCGCGCAGCTTGCGGCGCTTGAGTTCGGTGTCGAGGATCAGCGCGAATTCATAGGCCGGCCCATAACAGGAGGCGCCCTGTGCGGCGCCGACGACGATCGGCCCCGGATTTTCGCAGAAGCGGTCGAAGGCATCGGCCGCGGCGGCGGCATGATCGGTGGCGCATACCGATACGGTGTTCGCCTCCGGCCCGAAGCCCTCGATCTCGTCGAAGGCGAGTTTCGGCCCGGTTGCGATGACCAGATAATCATAATCGATGAAGGCGCCGTCGTTCAGTTCGACCCGATTTTCCTTGGGGTGGACGCGCTTCGCGCCGACCGCGGTGAAATCGATGCCCTTGCGCTTCATGACGGGGGGCAGGTGAACGCAGATCGCTTCGGGTTCGCGCCAGCGGACCGCGACCCAGGGGTTGGAGGGGACGAACCAGTAATTTTCCTGGTCGGAAATCACCATCACCTCGGCCTTGCCCTTGGAAGCCTCCCGTATTTCGTAAGCGGCAATGGTGCCCCCGAGTCCGGCGCCCAGAACGACGATCCGCGGTAACGACATGCTTTCTCTCCTTGTTCCGGCGCTGGCTGGCTCCGGCTTTTTCAAATGGTTCGGTGTGCGGCCAGTTCGGTGAGTCGGACCCGATTGCTGTCGTCATAATATTAGATATTGCGAATATTACAACTAAGTAATATTATCAGTGTCGAAATCTGGCCGCGCCGGTTAGCGTGCCGGTCAACCGAGGAGTTTCGTCATGCTGAGCCTATTCCGCAAACCGCGCCATAAGGAGATTCCCGCACAGCAGCTTGCGGCTTTGCTTGACCAAAAGCGTGCGATTCTGGTCGATGTCCGCGAATCGGACGAATTCGCGAGCGGCCATGTCGCAGGCGCGCTGTCGATGCCGCTGTCGCGCTTTCAGGCAAGCGCGCTTCCGGCGGGCGACAAGCCGGTCATCCTGACCTGCGCCGCGGGTCGCCGTTCGGCGATGGCGCTCGACAAGGCGGCGGCGGGGCGGCCCGACATCGACACCCATCTTGCGGGCGGCATGGGCGCCTGGCGCGCGGCCGGACTGCCGGTCGTGACGGGGAGTTGACGATGCGCCCATCATCCCTGCTCACCTCTGCGCTGCTCAGCGCCGCCCTGTTTGCGGCATCGCTGTCGCTCGCCGGCTGTGGCGGCGAGACGACTGCGCCCGCCGAAAAGAGCGCGGCCGTGACGGGCGAAAGGCTGGCGTTGCAGCCGGTGACGATCACCGACTGGAAGGATGTTGGCGCGCTGGTAACGAGCGTCGACATGGCCGACGCCCGCGCGCGCATTCCCGGCATCCTCGACAGCCTGAGTGTTCGCGAAGGCGACATGGTGCGCAAGGGACAGGTGATCGGCCGCGTCGTCGACAGCCGCCTCGGCTATGAAGGCGCGGCCTATGGCGCGCAGGCGGCGGCGGCACAGGCGCAGGCTGCACAGGCCGATGCCGAGTTGGAGCGCGTGCGCTACCTCCATGCCAATGGCGTCTATGCGCAGGCGCGGCTCGATCAGGCCGAGGCGCAGGCGCGTGCGGCGCGGGCACAGGTTTCGGCGGCGCGGGCGCAGCAATCGGCGGTCGGTGCGGTCGCCGGGCAGGGCGCGGTGGTCGCCCCCTCGGCAGGGCGCGTGCTGATCGCGCAGGTTCCGGCGGGTTCGGCGGTCGCGCCCGGCACGTCGATCGCGACGATCACCTCGGGACCGATGGTCCTGCGCCTCGAACTGCCCGAAACCTTGGCCGACAAGGTTCATGTCGGAAGCGCGGTGCTGGCGACGGGGCTTTCGGACGACAAGGGCGCGGCGCCGCCGCGCGCCAGCGTCGGCCGCGTCTATCCCGCGGTCAGCGGCGGGCAGATGTCGGCCGACGTTCCGATCCCCGGACTTGCCAGCACGATGGTCGGTCGCCGCGTCACGGCGCGCGTTGCGGTCGGCGAGCGGCAGGCGCTCGTCGTTCCGCGCCGCTTCGTCGAAACCAGCTATGGCATCGACTATGTGACGATCATCGTCGGCAAGGATGCGACGTCGCGGTTGCCGGTCCAGATCGCGCCGACCGACGATCCGGCGCGGGTCGAGATATTGTCGGGCGCGGGAAAGGGCGACACGCTGATCGCGGTGGCGCGCGGGGCGGCAGGCAAATGAGCCTGGGCCTGTCGGGGCGGCTGACGCGCGCGACGATCCGCAGTCCGCTGACGCCGCTGATGCTGCTCGCCGCCATAATGGTCGGGCTGCTCGCGATCATGACGATCCCGCGCGAGGAGGAGCCACAGATCAGCGTGCCGATGGTCGACCTGATGGTCGCCGCGCCCGGCCTGTCCGCGAGCGATGCCGTGGAACTGATCGGCAAGCCGCTGGAGACGATCGTCAAGAGCGTCGACGGCGTCGAACATGTCTATACCCAGGCCGAAGACGACGGGGTGATGGTCACCGCGCGCTTTCTGGTCGGGTCCGATCCCGACGACGCCGCCATCCGCATCAACGAGCGGCTGTCGGCGAATATGGACAAGCTGCCGCAGGGCATCCTGCCGCCGCAGGTGACGGTGCGCGGGATCAGCGACGTGCCGATCGTGGTGCTGACGCTGTCGCCGAAGGCCGGCGCGCGCGGCGACTGGAACGAGCAGGCGCTGCGGTCGCTCGCCGCCCGGTTGCGGACCGAGGTTGCGAAGGTCGACAATGTCGGCCTGACCTTCATCACCGGCGGGCAGGAGGAACAACTTCGCGTCGTTCCCGATCCGGCGAGACTCGCCGCGCATGGCGTCTCGCTCGGCGCGCTGATGGACGCGGTGGGACAGGCAAACCGCAGCTTCCCGCTCGGAACGGTCCGCGAAGGCGGCGCGGCGACCGCCGTCGTTGCCGGACAGACGGTCCGCAGCGCCGAGCAATTGGCGACGATCACGGTGCGCGCCGCCAACGGCAATCCCGTCTATCTGCGCGATGTCGCGACGGTCACGCAGGGGCCGGGTGAGGATCAGGCGCGCGCATGGCGCTGGGCCAGGGGCGCGGGCGATCGCTGGTCGATGGCGCCCGCGGTCAGCCTAGCGATCGCGAAGCGTTCGGGCGCCAATGCCGTCAATGTTTCGGACGCTGTGGTCGCGCGGGTCGAGGCGCTGCGCGGCAGCCTGATTCCGCCGGGCGTCGAGGTCGCGGTGACGCGCAATTATGGCGAAAGCGCCAATGAAAAGGCGAACGAGCTGATCTTCCACCTCGGACTCGCGACGGTGTCGATCGTCATTCTGATCGGCTTCGCGATCGGCTGGCGCGAGGCGGGGGTGACGGCGGTGGTCATCCCGACCACGATCCTGCTCACCATGTTCGCATCGAACATCATGGGCTTCACGATCAACCGCGTCAGCCTGTTCGCGCTGATCTTTTCGATCGGCATCCTGGTGGATGACGCGATCGTGATGATCGAGAATATCGCGCGCCACTGGGCGATGGCCGACGGGCGCAGCCGGATCGACGCGACGGTCGATGCGGTCGCCGAGGTCGGCAATCCGACGATCATCGCGACGCTGACCGTCGTCGCGGCGCTGCTTCCCATGCTGTTCGTATCGGGACTGATGGGCCCCTATATGGCGCCGATCCCGATCAACGCTTCGGCGGCGATGCTCTTCTCCTTCTTCGTCGCGGTGATCATCGCGCCGTGGCTGATGGTGCGCTTTGCGCGCGATACGCTCGCGCAGGGCGCGCACGACCATGCGGGCGGGGGCAAGCTCGGCGCGCTCTATGGCCGCGTCGCTATCCGCGTGATCCGCGATCGCAAGAGCGCGCGCAATTTCCTGATTGCCGTCGGCGCCGCGACGCTCGTCGCCTGCTCGATGTTCTATTTCAAGGCGGTGACGGTGAAGCTGCTGCCCTTCGACAACAAGTCGGAGGTGCAGCTTGTCCTCGACATGCCCGAGGGCACGTCGCTCGAGACGACGGGGCGCACCCTCGATGCCGCCGCGGCGGTGGTGCGGCAGATTCCCGAGGCGCGATCGATGGAGGCCTATGCCGGCACCTCGGCGCCGTTCAATTTCAACGGCCTCGTGCGGCACTATTTCCTGCGCAATCGGCCCGAGATGGGCGATTTGATGGTGACGCTGGCGCCCAAGGGCGAGCGCGACCGGTCGAGCCACGCCATTGCGCTCGATCTGCGCCAGCGGCTGAAGAAAGCGCTGCCGCTGCCCGCCGGTGGGTCGATCAAGGTCGTCGAAACCCCGCCGGGACCGCCGGTGCTCGCGACGCTGCTCGCCGAAATATATGGTCCCGACGAAGCGACGCGGCGCAAGACCGCCGCGCAGGTCGAGGCGCTGTTCCGCACCGTCCCCTATGTCGTGGATGTCGACAACAGCTTCGGCGTCCCGCGCCCGCGGCTGCGGCTGATACCCGATCGGGCGCGGATGGACGCCTATGGCATTTCGGAGCGCCAGCTTTTCGACAGTATCGGCGCGCTGCTGGGCGGGCAGACCGTCGGCTATGCGCCGCGCGGCGACGGGCGCGATCCACTGCCGATCCGCATCGCGCTCGATCAGTCGCAGCGCAGCTGGAGCGCCGACCTTGCCGCGACGCCGGTTGCGACGATGGGACCGGGCGGGCGGCTCGTCCAGCTCGGCGAGATCGTCGATGCGCGCGAGGAGGCGGGATCACCCGCGCTGTTCCGCCGTAACGGCCGCGCCGCCGATATGGTCACCGCCGAACTGGCGGGGGAATATGAAGCGCCCATCTATGGCATCTTCGCGGTCGACGATGCGATCGAGGCGTTCGACTGGAAGGCGCACGGGATGGAAAAGCCGGTGGTCCGCTTCAACGGGCAGCCCGACGATGAACAGGTGCCGACCCTGTTGTGGGACGGCGAGTGGGAGATCACCTGGGTGACCTTCCGCGACATGGGCGCGGCCTTCATGGTTGCGCTGCTGGGCATCTATGTCCTGGTCGTCGGGCAGTTCCGCAATTTCAAGATTCCGCTCGTGATCCTGACGCCGATCCCGCTGACGCTCGTCGGTATCGTGCTGGGGCATATGCTGTTCGGCGCGCCCTTTACTGCGACGTCGATGATCGGCTTCATCGCGCTGGCCGGGATTATCGTGCGCAATTCGATCCTGCTGGTCGACTTCATCAACCATGCGAAGGGCGAGGACAAACCGCTGCGCGATACGCTGCTCGAAGCGGGGATGATCCGCTTCAAGCCGATCGTGCTGACGGCGGCGGCGGCGATGATCGGGGCGGCGACGATCCTGACCGACCCTATCTTTCAGGGACTTGCGATTTCGCTGCTCTTCGGACTCGCCTCCTCGACACTGCTCACCGTGCTCGTTATTCCCGCGATTTACATCGTCCTGCGCGACGATGGCCGTGAAGGAACCCTCTCCCCATGACCAAGCCGACCGACCTTTCGATCCTGAAACGCGATGCGCGCGAGATGGCCGACTATTTGAAGCTGCTCGCGCATCCCGAGCGGCTGCTGATGCTGTGCCAGATGGACGAGCGCGAAGTGTCGGTCGGCGAACTCACCGAACTCAGCGGGCTGTCGCAATCGGCGGTGTCGCAGCATCTGGCGCGCTTTCGTGACCAGGGCATCGTGTCGGCGCGCGGCGAGGCACAGACGCGCTATTACAGCCTGTCCGACGCCAAGATGCAGCGCATCATCGCGGCGCTGTGCGAGGCATGTCACGGGCACGAAGCGGCTTAACACTTGACCCGGAGCCGCCGCCGCGCTTGGAGCGCCGACGTGTTCCGGATACGCAAAACCCGTCTGCTGATCGCCGCCGCGCGGCAACGCCGGCGGCTGCGCGAGAGCGAAGCCGCGTTCATCCTGCTCGCCGCGCTGGCGGGGCTGGCGGCGGGGGTGCTGACCAACATCCAGCAATTTCTGGCGCATGGCATCCAGCAGCTTCTTTACGGCGTCACGATCAACCGGCTGAGCGCGCTCGGCGAGATCCATCATCCATGGAAGCTGGTCGCGCTGCCCATCGGCGGCCTTCTGCTCGTCCTGCTCGCGCGCGGCCTGCGCAACCGCAAGCGCATGCCCGTCGACGTGGTCGAGGCGAACGCACTGCACGGCGGACGCATTCCCTTTGCCGACAATCTGGTGATCGCGTCGCAGACGATTATCTCGAACGGCGCGGGCGCGTCGGTGGGGCTTGAGGCCGCCTATGCGCAGATGGGCGGCGGCTTCGCCTCGCAGCTCGGCCAGTGGTTCGCACTGCGCCGCAACGATCTGCGCACGCTGGTCGGCGCCGGGGCGGGCGGGGCGATCGGCGCGGCCTTCGGCGCCCCGCTGACCGGCGCCTTCTATGCGTTCGAGATCGTCATCGGCAACTATACCCCCGCCGCGATCGCCCCGGTGATGGTCGCGGCGCTGTCGGCCGTGTTCGTCAGCCGCGCGCTCGGCGTCGATCCCTATCTGATCGCGACGACCGTCGACCGCGCTTTTTCGACCGCCGACTATCTTGCCTATGCGTTGCTCGGGCTGGTTGCCGCGCTGTTCGGCATCCTCATCATGCGGCTCGTCACCTTCGCCGAAATTCGCGTTCAGGGATGGCAACGGATCGCAGGCTGGCGGCCACTCATCGGCGGCTTACTGCTGATCCCCTTGGCGCTGGTGTCGCCGCAGACGCTGTCGGCGGGGCATGGCGCGCTGCACCTCGATCTGGTGTTGCGCCCGGCGCTGTCCTTCCTCGCCATCGTGCTGCTGCTCAAGATCGCGGCGTCGGTCGTGTCGCTCAGCTTCGGTTTTCGCGGCGGACTGTTCTTTGCCTCGCTGTTCCTGGGGTCGCTGATCGGACAGATCTTCGCGGGGCTCGTCAACATGAGCCCGCTCGGCATCGCACTCGATCCCAACGACGCGGCGCTGGTCGGCATGGCGGCGCTCAGCGTCTCGGTCGTCGGCGGGCCGATGACGCTCGCGGTGCTGATGCTCGAGACGACGCATGATTTCGCGCTGATGGGCGTGGTGCTGACCGCGACGCTGGTGTCGAGCGCGCTGACGCGCGAATGGTTCGGCTACAGCTTCTCGACCTGGCGCCTGCATTTGCGCGGCTCGAAGATCCGCAGTCCGCGCGACATCGGCCGGTTGCTGACGCTCACCGCCGGACGGATCATGCGCACCGACTGGACCGCCGTCCCCGCCGCCATGACCGTCGCCGATTTCCGCCTGCGCGTGCCGCTCGGTTCGACGGCCAAGGCGGTGCTGACCGATGGCGAGGGCCGCTATGGCGGGATCGTCGTCACAGCGGCGGCCTATCATCCCGACATTGCGGGCGATGCACCGATCGCCAGCCTTGCGACGCTCACCGACGACACGCTGCACCCCGCAATCGGGGTCGAGGCGATGATCGCAGCCTTCGATGCCGCCTCGGCCGATGAACTGGCGGTGGTCGACGATGGCGGAAAGGTGATCGGCGTCGTTACCGAAAAACATGCACGGCGCCGCTATTTCGAAGCGCTCGAAGAGGCGCAGCGCGATCTGTTCGGCGAAAGCTGAAAAATTTGCGCCGGCGGATGGGGCCGCCGGCGCACCTCCCTAAGGGGGGAGGGAGAGGATAACGGAGTATCGTGCTTCGCCTTGCCGCTGTGGGCGTAATTGGCCGGCGGCGCGCCTGCGCTGCGCCGAAACGCGATTATCGCGCGACAAAGGTTGCGGGAGATAGCGCGGCAGGCCGGGGCGCCGCGCCTGTGTTAGCGGGTGGCGCTCGCCGCCATCACCTGCCGCCCGTCGCTCGCGAAGGCACCAAGAACGATATCGTCGCCGTCGCCGCGCAGCGCCAGATGCAAACCCTCGCCGCAGATCGCCGGGGACGTGCCGCGGAAATCGAAGCGGGTGAGGGCGTTGTCGCCAAAGTGCCGCGCCGCGAGGTCGAGGAGCAGCGTTGCGGTGAGCGGGCCGTGGACGACGAGGCCGCGATAGCCCTCTTCTTCGGTCGCATAAGGTAGGTCGTAGTGGATGCGGTGGCTGTTGAAGGTCAGCGCCGAGTAGCGGAACAGCAGCGCCTCCGACGGAACGAGCACGCGGTTTGCGTCCCAGCCCGTCGGATCGAAGCGGCCCTCGCCCGGCGGCGGCGGGGCTGGTGGGGCGCCGGCGGGCGCGGGTTCGCGGAAAACGATGGTCTGCGTCTCGCGCATCGCGAGTTCGCCGTCGCCATGCGTTTCGTGCGCGACTTGGGCAAAGACGAGCGCGCCGCTGCCGCCCTGCTTTTCGGTGATCGCGGCGACGCGCGAGCTGCGCATTACCGTCTGGCCGGGGCGCAGGGGATTGAGGAATTCGATCTTGCTTGAGGCCCACATGCGGCGCGGGAGGGGGATGGGGGGCAGGAAGCTGTCGTCGCTATCCTCGCGCACGGGGTGGCCGTCGGCGCCGAGGATCGCGGTCGGTGCATCGGGGAGGCAGAGGCACCAGTGATAGGCTTGCGGGACGCTATCGTCGGCGGGCGCGGAGCGGTCGAGCGTCGCGAGCCAGCGCTTCACCGCGCCGGCATCGACATGATCGTGGCGGATATCCTCGCGGCCGATCCAGGCGCTCCAATCCTTCATCAATTGCGTCCTCCGGTCAGCCCGCGCGCGATCACCTGGGCCTGTATTTCCGCCGCGCCCTCGAAGATGTTGAGGATGCGGGCATCGCAGAGCACCCGGCTGATCTCATATTCGAGGGCATAGCCGTTGCCGCCGTGGATTTGCAGCGCGGCGTCGGCGTTCGCCCAGGCGGCGCGCGCGCCGAGCAGCTTTGCCATACCGGCTTCGATGTCACAGCGTTTGCCGCTATCCTTCGCGCGCGCAGCGGCGTAGCTGAGTTCGCGCGCCATGACGAAATCGACGAGGCTCATTGCGAGCTTGTCCGACACGCGCGGGAAATGGAGGATCGCCTTGCCGAACTGCTTGCGGGTGCGCGCATAGTCGAGCCCGAGTTCGAGCGCGCGGCGCGCGACGCCGACCGCGCGCGCGGCGGTCTGGATGCGCGCGCCTTCGAAGGTGCGCATGAGCTGCTTGAAGCCTTGTCCCTCCTCGCCGCCGAGCAGCGCATCGGCGGGCGCGGTCATGGCGTCGAATTGCAGCGCATATTCGCGCATCCCGCGATAGCCGAGCACTTCGATCTCGCTGCCGGTCATGCCGGGGGCGGGGAAGGGATCGGCCTCGGTCCCGCGCGGCTTGGGGACGAGCAGCATCGACAGGCCGGCATAGCCCTTTGCGTCGGGCAGGGTGCGCGCGAGCAGCGTCATCAGGTCCGATCGCGCGGCGTGGGTGATCCAGTTCTTGGCGCCGTCGATGACCCAATGGTCGCCCTCGCGCCGCGCCCTGGTCTGCAACGAGCCGAGGTCCGAGCCGACGTCGGGTTCGGTGAACACCGCGGTGGGCAGGATTTCGCCGCTGGCGATCCGCGGCAGCCATTCGGCCTTCTGCGCATCGGTGCCGCCATGAACGATCAACTCGCCCGCGATCTCGGACCGGGTGCCGAGCGAACCGGTACCGATCCAGCCGCGCGATAGTTCCTCGGTAACGATGCACATGACGAGCTTGCCGAGGCCGAGGCCGCCAAATTCCTCGGGAATACAGACGCCAAAGGTGCCTAGCTCAGCCATCGCCTGAACCGTCGCATCGGGGATCAGCTCATTGGCGAGGTGCCAACCATGCGCGTGCGGGATGATCGCGGTGTCGGTGAAGCGGCGATACTGGTCGCGGATCGCGTCGAGGTCGGCGTCGTGGAGCGTCTCGCTTGGCCATTGATTTTCGGCTAGCGCGGCGGCGACCTCGGCGCGGGTGGCGGCATGGTCAGCGTCGAGCAGGTTCGCGCAGGCGTCGGCGAGTGCGCGCGCCGCAGCGCCGAGGCCGAGATCGGCGGGGCGGAAAATCTCGTTCTGGCCCATCGGCAGGCCGCCGGTGAGCTGGCCGATGCTTTCGGCGAAGGCGAGGGTAGCGATCTGCGCGTCGAGCGGGTTCGCGTCATTGCCCGCGCCAAGCCAATCGAGCGTCGCTTCGAGCGCTGCGACCGTGGTCGCGACCCATGCGAAGCCGTGCGCCGCGCGCTGCTCGCTGTCGATGGGGTTGGCGGCCAGCCGATCTGCGAGCGCGGCTTGCGCCGCACCGCGATACGCCTGCGCGGCAATCAGCGCGGCGTTCAGATTGGCAAGCATCACCAAAAATCCGTTCGCCCTGAGCCTGTCGAAGGGTTGTTCTTCTCTTCAACGCGGCGATGGAAGGACGGTGCTTCGACAAGCTCAGCACGAACGGCTTTTTGCGGAGAGGCCGCTCCAAAGTTCATTGGTCGGATATCCTTCAAGCCGCGCGCTCGAAGATCGCGGCGATACCTTGGCCGCCGCCGATGCACATGGTTTCAAGGCCGTAGCGGCCATTCCTGCGAACGAGTTCGCGCGTCAGATTGGCGAGGATGCGGCCGCCGGTCGCGCCGATCGGATGGCCGAGCGAGATGCCCGAGCCGTTGACGTTGAGGATTTCGTTCCGGCTGTCGTCGTCGGACCAGCCCCAGCCCTTGAGCACCGCGAGCACCTGCGGCGCGAAGGCTTCGTTGAGTTCGACAAGGTCGATGTCGCCCCAGCCAAGGCCATTGCGCGCGAAGAGGCGTTCGACCGCGGGGACGGGGCCGATGCCCATGCGGCTGGGGTCGCAGCCCGCCGCAGCCGAGCTGTGATACCAGGCGATGGGGGTCAGCCCGAGTTCGTCGAGCTTGTCCTCGGCGACCACGAGGCACGCGGCGGCGGCGTCATTCTGTTGGCTCGCATTGCCCGCGGTGACGACGCCGCCTTCGAGTGCGCGCAATTTGCCCAATGTTTCCATCGTCGCGTCGGCGCGGTACCCTTCGTCGTGCGCGAAGACGACCGGGTCGCCCTTTTTCTGCGGGACCGAGACGGGGACGAGTTCGTCATCGAACAGACTGTTCGCCCAGGCGGCGGCGGCGCGCTGGTGGCTGCGCACGGCATAGGCGTCGCAGGCCTCGCGGCTGATGTCATAATCCTTGGCGAGATTTTCGGCGGTTTCGATCATCCCGGTGATGACGCCGAAGCGTTCGACGGGCTGCGACATCAGCCGCCCGCGCGTCAGCCGGTCGTGGAGCGTGAGGTTCCCCGCGCGCACGCCCTTGCGGATATCGGTCGAATAATGCTCGACGTTCGACATCGATTCGACGCCGCCCGCGACGACGACGTCGGACATGCCGGTCTGGACCATCATTGCGGCGTTGACGACCGCCTGCAGTCCCGAGCCGCAGCGGCGGTCGAGCTGGTAGCCCGGCACGTCGAGCGGCAGCCCTGCTGCGAGCCACGACCAGTGGCCGATCGCCGGCGCTTCGCCATTGCCATAGCCCTGCGAAAAGACGACGTCATCGACCCGCGCGGGGTCGATCCCGGTGCGCTCCATGAGCGCCTTCAGGATGACCGCGCCGAGGGCGCCGGCGGTCATGGAGGAGAGCGATCCGCCGAACTTGCCGACAGCGGTGCGGATCGGGGCGACGATGGCGGCGCGGCGAAGGGTCATTTTCTAATCTCCAAACATAAATTGCGTGTGCCCCCGCGAAGGCGGGGGTCCATCACCTGCCCTCTCAGCCCTCAGCAACCGCTGGCCGGCATCGCAAGGATCGGATGATGGGCCCCCGCCTTCGCGGGGGCACAGGAAGGGGAAGTGGGGCAATTCAGCCGACACCGACAATCCCCGTATCGATCAGGCGGGCGATTTCGCCCGAGGATAGGGACAAGCAGGCGGCGAGCACTTCCTCGCTATGTTGGCCGTTGAGCGGCGCAGGGCGCGGGGGTTCGCGCTCCGCCTGCGGTATGGTGGCGAAGGCGCCGGCGGCGGGGTAGGCGAAGCCGCTGGGGTTCTGCGCCGCGCCAAAGATCGGGTTGTTCGCGACGAGCGCCGGGTCCTGAACCGCGTCGAGCATCGTGCGATAGGGCGAATGGACGATCCCGCCCGCGTCAAAGGCGACGGCGAGATCGGCATGGTCGCGGCTCGCGATCGCCTGTTCGAACAGCGGGTAGAGCGCATCGCGGTGGTCGAAGCGGAGGCCATCGTCCTTGGCGAAGGACACGCCGCGCGATGCTTCGATGCTCGCGATGGCGTCGCCGAGATTGAGCGCCGCAATCAGGTTCGCCCATTGGCGCGGGGTGACGACGACGATCATCGTCCGCTGGCCGTCGCGCGTCACGAAGTCGCGTCCGAAGAGGCCGTAGACCGCGTTGCCGAGCCGCGGGCGGTTCTCGCCCGAATAGAGGACTTCGGCGACACCGCCGAGGTTAGCGACGGTGCCGATCGCGACGTCCGACAGGGGGATGCGGACCTCGCCGCCTTCGCCGCTGACGCTGCGCCGCTGGATCGCGGCGAGCAGCGCGAAGGCAGCATAGGCACCGGTGAGCAGGTCCCAGGCGGGCAGCACATGGTTGACCGGCTCGGGGCCCGCGCCGGTCAGCATCGGATAGCCGACGCTGTTGTTTACCGTATAATCGAGCGCGGGCGAGCCGTCGGCCCAGCCCATCACGCGCACGGTGATGAGGTCCGGGCGGCCTTCGGCGAGCGTGTCGTGCGACAGGAAGCCGCCCGCCGGAAAGTTGGTGATGAACTGGCCGGTCGCGCGGACCAGTTGCTGCAGCAACTCGCGCCCCTCTGGCCGGGACAGATCGAGCGCCACCGACTTTTTCGCCCGGTTGAGGTTTTCCCAATAGAGCGAATTATTCTCTGCGGTCACCGGCCAGCGGCGGAAATCGGGGCCGCCACCGATCTGGTCGACACGGATCACCTCGGCGCCGAACTGCGCGCAATAAAGCCCGGCAGTGGGCGAGGCGACGAAGGAGGAGGCTTCGATCACCGAGAGGCCGGAGAGGAGGTTATACATGGCCAACCCCGTTGCCGTGCCCCTGCGAAGGCAGGGGCCCATCATCTGTCCTCGCGATGTTCAACGACCGGTGGCGAGAGCGCGAACGCATCGGTGATGGGCCCCTGCCTTCGCAGGGGCACGGTGCAGGATAGGGGACGCGGCGCTCCACCCTCAATTCGCCGCCGCAAACTCGCGCAGCATATGCTTGGCGATCTGGAGCTGCAGGATCTGCGTCGTGCCTTCGTAGATGCGATAGATGCGCGCATCGCGGAAGAAACGCTCGGCGTCATATTCGGCGAGATAGCCGGCGCCGCCATAGACCTGGACGCAGGCGTCGACGACGCGGCCGCACATTTCGGAGGCGAAGACCTTGAATGCCGCCGCCTTGCGCAGGACATTCTCGCCCGCGTCGGCGCGGCGGTTGACATCCTCCATCATGCATTCGGCGGCATAGATATCGATCTCGCTCTGCGCGAGCATCTGCTGGATCAGCTGGAAATTGGCGATCGGTTCGCCGAACGCCTTGCGTTCGGTCGCATAGCGTACCGCGCTGTCGAGCGCGCGGCGGGCATAGGCGGTCGCCGCGGCGCCGACCGACATGCGGCCGTTGTCGAGGCTCATCATCGCATAGGCAAAGCCTTTGCCGAGCTCGCCGCCGAGCAGCGCTTCGCCCCCGACGCGGACATCGTCCATCACGATATCGGCGATGTGGCTGCCCGCCTGGCCCATCTTCTTGTCCGACTTGCCGATCGATACACCGGGGGCGTCCATCGGCACGACGAAGGCCGAGACATGGGCATTCTTCGGCAGATTTTCCTTGCTCGTCCGCGCCATGATCAGGCCGACCTTGGCGAAGGGCGAGTTGGTGATGTAGCGTTTGGTGCCGTTCAAGACCCAGCCATTGTCGGTCTGCGTCGCGGTGGTCTGGAGCCCCGCCGAGTCCGAGCCCGATCCGGGTTCGGTGAGGCCGAAGCAGGCGATCTCGCCCGATGCGACGCGCGGCAGCCATTCGGCCTTCTGCGCCTCGGTCCCGCCATTCTTCAGCGCCGAGGCGAACATGCCGATGTTGATCGAGATGATCGATCGGAAGGCCGGCATCGCATAGCTGATCGTGTGGATCGTGCGGATATACTGGCTGACGTTCATCCCCGCGCCGCCAAATTCCTCCGGGATCGTCAGTCCGAAGAGGCCCATGTCGCGCATCTCGGACAGGATATCGTCGGGGATCGCGTCGCTCTCGATGATCTCCTTCTCGGCGGGGAGAAGGCGATCGCGGACATAGCGTTCTAGCTGTTCGATGAACTGTTCGAAGACGTCCGCGTCCATGCCGGGGTTGCTCATCTTGAAGTCCTCAGATCGGGTCGTAAGGGAAAACATGCGCCGACACCTCGTCGGCGCGCGCGAAGGCGGGGCGGAAGGCGGGGATCAGCTCGTCGGCGATTGCCTCGGCGGTCCAGCCTTCGAGCTTGGCCATCGAGCGCACGGGGCGCGGCTTCGAGAAGAGCAATATCTCGTTCTTGCGCACGCTGAAGATCTGGTTCGTCACATCCTTCGACAGGTCGGAGGCGAGATAGGCGACGAGCGGTGCGATCTTGTCGGGCGACATTTCCTGCAACCGCTTGACGCGCTCTTGCTCCGCCGGGGTCGTCGCCGGGATCGAACTGGTCATGCGGCTCCACGCGAAGGGCGCGATGCAGTTCGAGCGCACCCCGACGCGCGCCATGTCGAGCGCGATCGACTGCGACAGCGCGACGACGCCGAGCTTGGCGGCGGAATAATTGGCTTGGCCGATGTTACCGATCAGCCCGCTGGTCGAGGTGAAGTGGATGAAGCTGCCCGACTGCTGCTCGCGAAACCAGGGCGTCGCGGCTTTCGAGACGTTGAAGACGCCGGTCAGATTGACCTCGATGACGCTCTTCCAATCCTCGTAGCTCATCTTGTGCCAGATGGTATCGCGCAGGATGCCGGCGTTGTTCACGACGGCATCGATGCGGCCGAACTTTGCGACCGCATCCTCGATGATGCCGGCGGCTTCCTTGGGATCGGCGACATTGCCGAAATTGGCGGCAGCCTTGCCGCCCGCGGCGACAATGTCGTTCGCGGTGGTCTCCGCCGGGGCAGCGTCGCCGCCATCGCCCGCCTGCGCGACGCCGGGGTCGTTGACGATCACCGCTGCGCCTTGCGCGGCGCAGTGGAGCGCCAGTTCGCGCCCGATGCCGCGTCCCGCGCCGGTAATCGCGACCACTTTGCCGTCCAGACAACCGCTCATGCCACTCTCCCGTCGAATCAATCGATAGCGCGATAGAGCGGGCAATGCATTATTTCAACATTGGGAATTGTTCTTTCATATATATGAAAATATAGAAGAGCCATGACCGGCCCCGTGCGTTCCGTTTCTCTGGCTTTCGCGATTCTGCGCCTGCTCGCCGACGCGGGACCGCTGACGCTGTCGGACATCGGCCGTAGCCTCGGCCTCAGTCCGTCGAGCTGCCTCAACCTTCTCAAGACGCTGGCGGGTGAAGGCGCTATCGAGCGCGCCGAGCCGGGCAAGCGGTACCGGCTGACGGCGGCCTGGCAGGCGGCTGCGCTGCTGCGCGAGAATGGCGGCGCCGCTGCGCTTGCCGAACGCGCCCGCCCGCTGATGCTTCGCTTTGCGCAGCGCAGCGAGGCGGCGGTCGGCCTGTGGGCGGCGGTGTCGCGCGACCGGATGCAATTGCTCGCGCATGCCGAAAGCGATGCCGGAATGCGGCTGCGCCTTGCCGACGAACAGCGCCAGCCGCTCGGCGGGGGCGCGGCCGGCCGAGCGCTCGCGGCGGCGCAGGGCGTCGATGCCCGTGAACTTGCGCGTCGTTTTGCGCCGGTGCGCTGGCAGGCGGCGCTCGATTTCGAGACCTATGCCGCGCAGGTGCGTGAGGCGGCGGCGAAGGGCTTTGCGGTCGACGAGGGCTTCGCGCATCGCGGCGTCGTGACCGTCGCGGCGGGGCTGGCCGAGCCACGCCCCGGCTTTTGCCTGTCGGCGTCGATCGTCGCGGGATCGCGCAGCGCGGCAGAGATCGAAGCGCTTGGGGATGCGCTGCGGCAATTGCGCGATGCGCTCGGCGCGGGCGGGGTCGCCGACGCAGGGCGATAAGCTCTGGAATTCATGCAATGGCGGGACCATAGTGCGCGTCCAATCGCTCGGGATACGACCATGGCCGAAGGCAAGCCCCGCTACACCCCCTACAAGCAGCCCGCGGGCGGATGGGGCGCCGCCGCGGCCACCGCAAAAGTGCTGCTGGAACAAAGCGTCGTTACCAAGGGATCGCGCGCGCTGCTGTCGATGAACCAACCGGGCGGTTTCAAATGTCCGAGCTGCGCCTTTCCCGATGCCAGTTGTACCAAGAAGCTGGAATTCTGCGAGAATGGCGCCAAGGCGCTCGCGCATGAGGCGACGAAATTCCGGGTCACGCGCGACTTCTTCGCGGCGCACAGCGTCACCGAGCTGATGGCGCAGTCGGACTATTGGCTCGAGATGCAGGGGCGGCTCACCGAGCCGATGCGCTATGACGCCGCGACCGACCATTATGTGCCGGTGAGCTGGGAGGACGCCTTTGCGCTGATCGGCCGACACCTGCGCGCGCTCGACGATCCCGACCAAGCCGAATTCTATACCTCCGGCCGCACTCCGAACGAGGCGGCGTTCCTTTATTCGATCTTCGTGCGCGAGTTCGGCACCAACAATTTTCCCGATTGTTCGAACATGTGCCATGAACCGACGAGCCGCGGCCTGCCGCCCGCGATCGGGGTGGGCAAAGGGACGGTGATCCTCGACGATTTCGAGCATGCCGAGGCCATCTTCGTGATCGGGCAGAACCCCGGCACCAACGCGCCGCGCATGATGACCTGCCTCGTCGAAGCGCGGCGGCGCGGGGTTCCGATTGTCGCGGTCAATCCGATGCCCGAACGCGCGCTGATCCGCTTCACCGAGCCGCAGGACATCGCGCAGATGGCAACCTTCGGCTCGACGCCGATCGCCAGCGAATTCGTGCATGTGAAGATCGGCGGCGATCTTGCGCTGATCAAGGGCATGATGCGCGCGATGTTCGAGCGCGAAGCCGCGGGCGAAACGATCTTCGACCATGATTTCATCGCCGAGCATACCGAAGGCTTCGAGGAACTGCGCGACGATATCATGGCGCAGGACTGGGGCGAGATGGTCGCGGTGTCGGGCATTTCGGAAGAGCAGATTCGCCGATGCGCCGAAGTCTATATCCGCTCCAACGCCACGATCATCTGTTACGGCATGGGGCTGACCCAGCATCAACTGGGATCGCGGCTGCTCCAGCAAGTTGCGGCGCTGCTGCTGCTCAAGGGCAATTACGGCAAGCCCGGCGCCGGCATCTCCCCGATCCGCGGCCATTCGAACGTGCAGGGCGATCGCACCGTCGGCATCGACGAAAAGCCGACCGAGGCTTATCTCGATCGCGTGCGCGATGTCTTCGGCTTCGAGCCGCCGCGCGCACACGGCCATCACACCGTCGAATCGGTCGAGGCGATGATGGCGGGCACCGCGAAGGTCTTCATCGGGCTGGGCGGCAATTTCGTGCGCGCGGTGCCCGATACCGACCGCGCCTATGACGCGATGCGCAAGCTGGACCTGACCGTCGGCATCGCGACCAAGCTCAACCGCGGGCATCTGGTGCATGGCAAGGATGCGCTCATCCTGCCGGTCATCGCGCGATCCGAACGCATCGAAACCGCGGCGGGCGAGCAATTCGTCACGATCGAGGATTCGATGTCGAACGTCACCGCCTCGGGCGGGGTGCTCGATCCGGCGAGCGAACATCTGTTGCCGGAGGTCGAGATCGTCTGCCGCATGGCAATGGCGGCCTTGCCCGACAGCAAGGTCGATTGGGCGAGCTATATCGACGATTATGCCCGCATCCGCGACCGGATCGCCGATGTCTATCCTGCCGTCTACGCCGATTTCGGCGAGCGCATCAAAGCGCCCAAAGGCTTTCATCTCGACATCGCGCCGCGGCGGCGCGCGTGGCTGACCCCGAACGGGAAAGCCAACTTCCTGCCGCTGCCCGGACTGCACGTCGATGCGCCGGTCGAGGATCCCGGCATGCTGCGGCTGGCGACGGTGCGATCGCACGATCAGTTCAACACGACAATCTACAGCTATAATGATCGCTATCGCGGCGTGTACAACGACCGGATGGTGGTGTTCATGAATGCCGAGGACATGGCGGCGCGCGGCTTGGCCGAAGGCGCGAAGATCACGCTGGAAACGATCAGCACCGACGGCATCGTGCGGCGGGTCGAGGGGCTGACCGCGATCGACTATCCGATGCCGGCAGGTTCGATCGCGGGCTATTATCCCGAACTCAACCCGCTGCTGCCGCTCGCCTATTATGACCCGATCAGCGGCTGTCCGGCGGCAAAGTCGATCCCGGTGCGGGTCGTCGGCGCCTAAGCGAAACGATCGAGATCGGACGGTCGGTTGATGTTCGGCAGTTCGACATCGCTCTCGACCGCACGCGCACCGATGCGGCGGGCGAAGCTGCGCACCGACCGGTCGTCCTCTTCGCTGAGAAGCGCGTCGAGCAGCGTCAGCGCCTGCACCGGCCACAGACCGATAACCGGCTGCGCGGCGACAAACGCCGGCGGCGGGGCAAGCAGGTCGCGCAGATTCGCGGGTAGCCGCAAGCAGTCGACCGGCACCGTCAGCACCGCATCGAAGCCTTCGTTTGCGGCATAAGAAAGCGCCCCGGCGATGCCGCCGAGCGGGCCGAGGCCGGGCTGCGGCCGGTCGGGTATCGCGGCGACGCGCCCGTTTTCGCGCCCGACGATGACGATCCGGTCGCATTGCGGCTTCAGCGCCGCGACGGCATGATCGAGGAGCGTCGTGCCGCCCGAGAGCGCCTGCGCCTTGTCCGAGCCGAAGCGGCGCGACTGCCCGCCGGCGAGCACCGCGCCGAGCAGCCTCATGCGCTCATGCCCTGGGCGTCGGAGATGATAAGGGCATTGTCGGCGCGCGCCAGCGAGACGAGCGTCAGCCCGGCCGATGCGGCGCGCTCGGCGGCCAGGCTGGTGGGCGCCGAGATGGTGACGAGCATCGGGCAACCCGCGCGCACCGTCTTTTCGACCAGTTCATAGCTGCAGCGCGCCGACAGCAGGATGAAGCCGCCCGCCGGATCGGTAGCGCCGCGCGCGAGCGCACCGACAAGCTTGTCGAGCGCATTGTGCCGGCCGACATCTTCGCGAACGAGCAGAATGTCGCCATCGGGGTCGCAGAAAGCGGCGGCGTGAGCGGCGCCGGTCGCACGCCCGAGCGGTTGCCGCTCGGGGAGCGCCGCAAGCGCGCGCGCGATCGCCGCGCGCGGCACGGTGACGCGCGCGGTCACGGGGGGCAGCGGGCGCAGCACCGCGTCGATATTTTCGAGGCCGCACAGGCCGCAACTGCTCTCGCTCACGCGCGTCCGGGCGCGGTCGAGCGCGCGCGCGGCGCAAGCGGGGGAAAGCCAGAGTCGCAGCGCTTGGCCGCCGGGAACCGGCTGCGCGTCGATCCGGTCGATCTGCGCTGCCGTATCGACGAACCCCTCGGCCAGTGCGAATCCGACGCCGAAATCTTCGAGATCGGCGGGCGTCGCCATCATCACGGCATAGGCGAGCCCCTGAATCTCGATCGAGACCGGCATTTCGACCGCGATCATGCGCTCGATGTCGGCATCGCCCGCCACCCCCAGACCCATCCGGCGCACCGGGCGCGGAAGGAAAGGCGGGGTATCGGCCATCAATAGGACCGCGGCATGCCGAGGACATGCTCGGCGAGGAAGGAGAGGATGAGGTTCGTCGAGATCGGCGCGACCTGATAGAGGCGCGTCTCGCGGAACTTGCGCTCGACGTCATATTCCTCGGCAAAGCCGAAGCCGCCGTGGGTCTGGATGCAGACATTGCCGGCTTCGACCGACGCGTCGGCGGCGAGCATCTTTGCCATATTGGCCTCCGCGCCGTTGGGCTGTGCGGCTTCATAGAGCCGGGCGGCTTCGTGAACCATCAATTCGGCGGCGCGCATATTGGCATAGGCACGGGCGATCGGGAAGGAGATGCCCTGGTTCTGGCCGATCGCGCGGCCGAAAACATGGCGTTCGTTCGCATAGTCGGCGGACTTCCGGATGAACCATTTGGCGTCGCCGACACATTCGGCGGCGATCAACGTCCGTTCGGCGTTCATGCCCGAGAGGATGTAACGGAAGCCTTTTCCTTCCTCGCCCAACAGGTTGGCGACCGGAATGCGCATATTGTCGAAGAAGACCTCGGTCGTCGCATGATTCATCATCGTGCGGATCGGGCGGATGGTGAGCGACCCGTCGGCCAGCGCCTTTTTCATGTCGACGATGAAGGTCGAGAGGCCTTCGGTCTTTTTCGCCGCCTGATCCTTGGGGGTCGTGCGCGCGAGGAGCAGCATCAGGTCGCTATGCTCGGCGCGGCTGGTCCAGATTTTCTGGCCGTTCACGACATAATCGTCGCCATCGCGCACCGCGACGGTGCGCAGCGCGGTCGTGTCGGTGCCGCTCGTCGGCTCGGTGACGCCGAAGGCTTGCAGGCGCAACTCGCCGGTTGCAATTCTGGGCAGATAGGCTTGCTTCTGTTCTTCCGACCCGTGGCGCAGGATCGACCCCATGATGTACATCTGCGCATGGCAGGCGCCGCCATTGCAGCCTTCGGCTTGGATCGTCTCGAGGATCGCCGCCGCCGACGACAGGCCGAGCCCCGATCCGCCATATTCTTCGGGGATCAGCACCGAGAGATAGCCCGCGTCGGTCAGAGCCTTGACGAAGGCGGTGGGATATTCGCGCCTTACGTCGAGTTCGCGCCAATATTCGGCCGGAAACTCGGCGCACAGCCGCCGCACGCCCTCACGAATCTCGGGAAAATGCTCGCTGTCATAGGGGCTGAGCTGCATCGTCGCTGGTCCAATCCTCTCTTTGCTTCGCGCCGCTTATGCCGAAGCGCCGCGCCGCCGCAACCATCAAGCGTGAGAGGGAGGGCGGCCGATCACTCGGCCTCGGTGCTCAACCCCAGCGCCGGGATGCCTATCGACCGGCGTCCGCCGAAATCCGACCGCACCACCACCGCGCCCTGCCGCTCCATATATTCGACGAGGCGGCGGACCCGGCCCGGCGAGCGCGTGCCATAAGCCGCGCCGAGCGCATCGTCGTCGGGGCAGGGCGATCCCTCCATCGCGGCGCGCCCGATCAGCAGGAAGGGCGCGAGCATGTCGTCGGGCAGGCGCGCCGCCGCGTCGAGCAGGTCGTGCCATTGCGGCTCGGCGGGATCGAAGATGCCCGCCTTCGCGAGCGCGAAGCGGCGCCGGAACTGCGCAAGGTCGAGCGGCACCTGCCGCAGCTTCTGCATCCGGCAGCGCACCGAAAAATCCTGATAGAGAAAGGATTCGGCATGAAAGCCGCACGCCGGGTCGGCGAGCATGTCGCGCAGCGCCGCGATGACCACGGGTTCGGGATCGATCGCCGGTGGCGGCTCCGACGGCGGGCCGTCGTCGATGGGCGATGTGGCGTCTTCGGCGGGGACGACGAAGCGCTCCATCAACTCCTGGGCCGCGACCGGGCGTGGGGCCGGGGCGGGGTGCGGCACGGGTTGGGCGTCGAGATTGGCGAAGAGCATCGTCTGCATATCGGCCGGCTCGGCACTTGGCAGCGGCAACAGGCTGTGCGTGCCTGCGCGCGTCGCGGTGCGGGTCGAGCCGATACGGATCGATACCGGCCGCCGCGTGATCGCGGGACCAAGGCCGAGAAAGCAGCCGCGGTCGAGGTCGCGTATCTGCTCGGCCTGGCGGCGCTCCATGCCGAGCAGGTCGGCGGCGCGCGCCATGTCGATGTCGAGGAAGGTGCGCCCCATCAGGAAATTGCTCGCCTCCGCGGCAACATTCTTGGCGAGCTTTGCGAGCCGCTGCGTCGCGATGGCGCCGGCGAGGCCGCGCTTGCGGCCGCGGCACATCAAATTGGTCATCGCCGACAGCGAGGCGCGCCGGACCGCGTCGGATACTTCGCCCGCCGCGCTCGGCGCGAACATCTGGGCTTCGTCGACGACGACGAGCGCCGGGAACCAGTGTGCGCGCGGCGCATCGAACAAGGCGTTCAGGAAGACCGCGACGCAGCTCATCTGCGCCTCGATCTCCAGCGTGTCGAGGCTGAGGACGACCGAGGCGCGGTGTTCGCGGATGCGCGCGCCCATCGCCGCGATTTCGGCCTCGCTATAATCGCCTGCGTTGACGACGATGTGCGAATATTGGTCGGCGAGGGTGACGAAATCGCCCTCGGGATCGATCACGATCTGCTGGACGAGTCCGGCGCTTTCTTCGAGGAGGCGGCGGAGCAGGTGCGATTTGCCCGATCCCGAATTGCCCTGGACCAACAGGCGCGTCGCCAGCAATTCCTGGACATTGACATGAACGGGCCGCTGCGCGCCGTCGATTCCGATTTCGATGCTGTTGTCCACTGCGCAGCCCCTAACGAGGCGCCCGCGCCGTGACAACCGGGCTCGGCGTCCGGCGACGGCGCGCGCCGCGTCAGCGGATGATCGTCCCGCCTTTCATCACATGATCGACCCGTTCGAGGGCGCGAATATCGGTCAGCGGATCGGCCTTCACCGCGATCAGGTCGCCATAGCGGCCCGGTGCCACCGCGCCGACATCGCTACGGCCCATTTCTTCCGAAGCGCGGCCGGTCGCAGCCTGGATCGCCTGCATCGGCGTCATGCCATAACGGACCATATAGGCGAATTGACGCGCGTTGAGCCCGTGCGGATAGACCCCCGCGTCGGTCGCGAAGCCGATCTTGATTCCCAATTCGACGGCCCGCCTGAACGCCGCGCGCTGCGTGTCGGTGGTTTCGCGATTCTTGCGCAAATATTCCTCGGGCCAACCCTCTTTCGTCCCGATGTCGTTGATGTAATCGCCGTTGTAGATGTCCATCGCGAGCCAGGTGCCGTGCGCCTTCGCCATCTGCAGCGCCTCTTCATCGGCGAGGCTTGCATGCTCGATGCTGTCGACCCCGGCACGGATCGCATTCTTGATCCCTTCGGCGCCATGCGCGTGAGCCGTGACGCGCTTGCCGCGTGCGTGGGCGACCGTCACGACGGCGCGAAGCTGATCCTCGGTGAGTTCGGGCGCACCGGGTTCGGTGCCGATCGCCAGCACCGCGCCGGTCGCAATGGTCTTGATGAAATCGGCGCCATGATCGAGCAGAAAGGCGGTCTTGTCCGCCGCCTCTTCGGGCGTCGCGGCGACTCCCAGCCGCATATCGGGCGGGAGCTGGTCATTGGGGACGACGCCGTTGAGTTCGCCGCCGCCGCCGGGGATGGTGATATAGGCGCCCGCGACCCACATGCGCGGCCCCGGTACATCGCCGCGGTCGATCGCATTGCGGAGCGCGACGTCGGTCAGCCCGCGATAGGTGCCGACGTCGCGCACGCTGGTGAAGCCGGCGTCGAGCGTCACGCGTGCGTTGCGCGCGCCGACGAGCGCGGTTTCGGCGGGCGAGGCCTTCATCGGTGCGGCAAGATCGGCGCTTTGCCCCAGATCGGCGAGGTGCGTGTGCAGGTCGATCAGCCCCGGCAGCACCGTATAGGCCGACCAGTCGACGACCTGCGCGCCGTCGGGCGCCTTGCCGCACGGCGCGACCGCGACGATATGCTCGTCGGCGATGGTGATGCACTGGCCGGTGCGAACGGTGTCGGTAAGTCCGTCGATCAGGCGCCCGGCCTTTACATAGACGCTTGCCGCCGAAGCGGGCGCGGATGCCGCCGCCAGCGCGGCGATCAGCGCGAAGCGTTGAAGGTGTCGCACTGTCGCGGATCTCCGGTTTCCAGGCCGCGGCGCAGCCAGCTCATGCGCTGTTCGCTCGTGCCGTGGGTGAAACTTTCGGGAACGGGACGCTGCCCGGCCGAGCGCATCAGCGTATCGTCGCCGATCGCGTTGGCGGCGCGCATCGCTTCTTCCATATCGCCGGGTTCCATCACCGGCTGACCGTCCTTCGTCCGCGCGCGATTGGCCCAGACGCCGGCGTAGCAGTCGGCCTGCAGCTCCATGCGAACCTGCAGTGCATTGCCCTCGGCCTGCGACGATCGCGCCTGCATCTGGCGAACCTTGTCCGAAATGCCGGTCAGCGTCTGGATGTGGTGGCCGACTTCGTGCGCGACGACATAGGCCTGCGCTGCATCGCCGGCGGCGCCGAAGCGGCTCGCCAGTTCGTTGAAGAAAGCGGTGTCGAGGTAGACCCCTTGATCGGCGGGGCAGTAGAACGGGCCCATCGCGGCCTGTGCAGCGCCGCAGCCCGACCGGTTTTCGTCGGTGAAGAAATTGAGCGTCGGCTTGCGATAGCCGTCGACAAGCTGCCCCCAGACCTGATGCGTCGAGCCGAAGACGTTGCAGGCGAATTTCTCCGCCGCCGTGTCGCAGGCAACCCCCTGCGGTGCGCCGCGGCTTTGTGCCATCGGGTCGGCGCTTCCACCGCCGGTGCTGAGCAGGCTGGCGCCGGGACCGAGAAAGACGAAGGCGAGCACGCCGAGCAGCAGGATGGTCCCGCAGCCCATCTTGCGCCCGAGCAGCATCGGCAGCAGGCCGACGAGCAATCCGCCCATGCCGCCGCCCCCGCCGCCGAATCCGCCCCCGCCGCGACCGAGATCGCGAATGTCGTCGCCGGGATCATAATCGTCGAGGCGCATGCCTGTCTCCGCCGTCAAAGCCTTGTCGTAAAACGGTTGTGGCAGCAGCACCCCGCAATTGGAAGGGGATTCGCGCTGCACAGCACCCTTGCATTGTTCGCTGTTGCGGCGCACAAAAGACGCGGGTGCCGACCCAAAAGAGGATCGTTTCCGAGTCCATGCCTCGCCGCGCTGCCCGAGCCGCCCTGCCACTTCCCGACCTTGTGGTGCTTGTCCTGCAGGGGGGCGGTGCGCTTGGCGCCTTTCAGGCCGGCGTTTACGAAGCGCTGATCGATCTGGGGATCGAACTCGATTGGGTCGCGGGCATTTCGATCGGCGCGATCAACGCCGCCATCATCGCGGGCAATCCGCGCGACGAGGCGGTCGGAAAGATGCGCGCCTTTTGGGAGGGCGTGTCGTCGGCGCTGCCCTTGCTGCCGGTGGTCGACAATGATGCGGTGCGGGAGTGGGTGCATCTGGGCGCGGCCGCGCAGGTGGCGAGCTTCGGGGTGCCGGGATTTTTCGTTCCGCGCATCCCGCCGCCGCTTTTCGCCGAACGGCAAACGCCTGCCGCGGTCAGCTATTATGACACGACGCCGCTGATCGCGACGCTCGACCGGCTGATCGACTGGGATCGGCTCAACACGGGCAATGTCCGGCTTTCGGTCGGCGCGGTCGCGATCGAGACGGGCAATTTCCGCTATTTCGATACCCGCACCGACCGGATCGACGCGCGGCACATCATGGCGTCGGGCGCCTTGCCGCCGGGACTGCCGCCGATCGAGATCGACGGGCATTGGTATTGGGATGGCGGGCTGGTGTCGAACACGCCGCTCGAGCATGTGGTCGAGGCGGCGCACGAGGATATGCTCGTCTTTCAGGTCGATCTTTTCCCGGCGCGCGGCGATCGTCCGCACGATCTGGAAGAGGCATGGTCGCGCGAAAAGGATATCCGCTATTCGAGCCGTACCCGGCGCATTTCCGACGGGCTGGTACGGCGGCGCAAGGAGCATGCGTTGATCGACCGGATGCTGGCGAAGCTGCCGCCCGAGGCGCGCGATCTGCCCGAGGTCAAGGCAGTGCAGAAGATGGTCGATTGCAAGGCGCTGAACGTCGTGCAGCTCATTCATCAACCGCCCGCCTGGCAGACCGGTGCGCGCGATTTCGAATTCTCGCGCTCGACGATGGAGGCCAATTGGGCGCTCGGCCGCGCCGCGGTCGAAGCGGCGATGAAGGACGGGCATCTTCTTGCCGAAAGCATCGCCGAAGGGCGATCGGACAGTTTCGCGGTGCAGGCCGACCTGCTGCGGCCCAAGGCCGGCTGACCGCCATCATTATCTCCCCCCGAAGAAAGGACTATTTATGCGACTGCAAGGCAAGACGGCTCTCGTCACCGGATCGACGTCGGGCATCGGCCTCGGCATTGCCAAGGCGCTCGCCGCCGAGGGCGCGAACATCATTATCAACGGCTTCGGCGAAGAGGCGGCGATCGAAGCCGAACGCACGGCGCTGCAGGTGCTGAACGGCGGCAAGGCCGCCTATGATGGTGCCGACCTGACCAAGCCCGACGAGATCGAAGCGATGTTCAAGCGCGCCGACAAGGACATGGGCGGCGTCGACATCCTCGTGAACAATGCGGGCATGCAATATGTCGCGCCGGTCGAGGATTTCCCGGTCGAAAAATGGGACATGATCATCGCGCTCAACCTGACCGCGGCCTTTCACACCATTCGCCACGCGGTTCCGGGGATGCGCAAGAAGGGATGGGGTCGGATCATCGGTACCGCATCGGCGCACTCGCTCGTCGCCTCGCCGTTCAAATCGGCCTATGTCACCGCAAAGCACGGCCTTGCGGGCCTGACCAAGACGGTTGCGCTGGAAGTTGCCGAAGCCGGCATCACCGTCAATTGCATCAGCCCGGGCTATGTCTGGACGCCGCTCGTCGAGAACCAGATCCCCGATACGATGAAGGCGCGGCATATGACACGCGAGCAGGTCATCAACGACGTGCTGCTCGCCGGTCAGCCGACCAAGCAGTTCGTTACGGTCGAACAGGTGGCCGCGATCGCCGCCTTCCTGACCCGCGACGAGGCCGCGAACATCACCGGCGCCAATCTGAGCGTCGATGGCGGCTGGACCGCCGCCTGAGGGCGCTTGCGCGCGTCCCGCCCTTGAGCATTCGTCCGTCGCCTCCTAAGGGTTAACCAAAGCCGATCAGGAGAGACGGAGAATGCGGGGTCGCACTACGCTTGTTTCCACCCTGGCGCTGGGGTTGACCCTTGGCGCCTGCCAGACCGTGCCCGCCGTGCCGCCTTCGGCGGCCGACGCCCCTGCGTCCGCAGGAACGTGGCGCGCGACGGCGACCGATCAGGACAAGGAACGCATACGCAGCTGGTACAAGAGCTGGCAGGCGGCGCTGACCGATGCGCGCGCGAAAGGCTATGGCGCCGATATCGAGCGCGAGGGCGTTTTGCTCGAGCCGATGGCGGCGCTGCCCAATCCGCACATTCCTGCTGGCGATTACCGGTGCCGGACGATCAAGCTCGGTACGCAGGGGCGCAGCACGCTCGCCTATATCGCTTATGACTGGTTCCGGTGCCGCATCGCCGACGAGCAGGGCATCGCGAGCTTCGTCAAGCTGACCGGATCGCAGCGTCCCGTGGGCCTGATCTTTCCCGACAGCCTGAACCGGCAGGTCCTTCTGGGCACGCTGCAGCTTGGCGACGAACGGCTGGCCATCGATTATGGTACCGACCGCATGCGCGATATGGCGGGGCTGGTCGAACGGATTGGCGACAATCGCTGGCGGCTGGTGCTGCCGGCGCCGGCCTATGAATCCTTGCTCGACGTGATCGAGTTGGTTCCCGCAAACTGACGGAACAATTTGACGCGCGAGATTGACGGATAAAGGGGGATTTATGCGGATTTTGTGGACGGGCGTTGCAGCACTGGCGCTGACGATGCCGGCGGCGGCGCAATCGCTGGGCGATCAGGTGCAGCAGCAGATGCCCTCGCTGATGACGATCTACAAGGATCTGCACGCCAACCCCGAACTCAGCTTCATGGAGGTGCGCTCGGCCGGCATTCTGGCCGCCGAAGCGCGCAGGCTCGGCTTCGATGTCACCGAAAAAGTTGGCGGAACCGGCGTCGTCGCCGTGATGAAGAACGGCCCCGGTCCGGTGGTGCTGGTGCGCGCGGACATGGACGGATTGCCGGTGACCGAACAGACGGGCCTGCCCGGTGCGTCAAAGGTTCGCGTGACCACCAAGGAAGGCGTCGAAACCGGCGTGATGCATGCGTGCGGCCACGATACGCACATGACGTCGTGGATCGGCACCGCGCGGCTGATGGCGGCGAACAAGGATAAATGGTCGGGAACGCTGGTGATGATCGGCCAGCCCGCCGAGGAACGCGGCGCGGGCGCGCGGATGATGCTCGAAGATGGGCTCTATACCCGCTTTCCCAAGCCGCAATATGCGCTCGCCTTCCACGACGCGGCGCAGTTTCCGGCCGGAGCGATCGGCTATACGCCGGGCTATGCGCTCGCCAATGTCGATAGCGTCGACATATTGGTGAAGGGGGTCGGCGGTCATGGCGCCTATCCGCAGGCAACCAAGGATCCGATCGTGCTGGCGAGCCGGATCGTCACCGCGCTGCAAACGCTCGTGTCGCGTGAAATCAGCCCGCTCGACAGCGCCGTCGTCACCGTGGGCAGTTTCCATGCCGGCGCGAAGCATAATATCATCCCCGACGAGGCGCGGCTGCAGTTGACGGTTCGCAGCTATACCGATGAGGTGCGCAACCATCTGCTCGACGGCATTGCGCGCGTGGCCAAGGGCGAAGCGATCGCCGCAGGCCTCCCCGACGACAAATTGCCGGTGGTCAGCGTCGAAAAGGACGAATTCACGCCCTCGACCTTCAACACCCCCGATTTTACCGAGGATATGGCAGCGTTCCTGACGACGCGCTTTGGCGACAAGCGCGTCATCAAGATGCCGCCGGTCATGGGCGGCGAGGATTTCGGCCGCTTCTCGCGCGACGACAAGGACATCAAGAGCCTGATCATCTGGGTCGGCGGCGTGCCGCAGGCCGAACTCGATGCGGCGAAGAAGGAAGGGCGGACCCTGCCCAGCCTTCACTCGCCCTTCTGGGCGCCCGACGCGCCCGCCGTCATCTCGACCGCGACCGAGGCGCTGACGTCGATGGCGATGAAGCTGATGCCGAAGGGGTAATCGGCGGATTGGGGCCGACGCGCTGACCTGATACTGGCGCTCGGCCCTGCGCGCGCTCGCTCTGGCCCCGGCGCCATTTCCCAAATAAATTGGGATGGACCTGTTGGTGGCCCTGTGGTGAGCAAAAGCCATGTCTGCGCATGACCCATTTTCCGGCTTGTCCGCACGCCTGACCGACCGGGAAATGGAAGTTTTGCGCCTGCTGGTCGCGGGACATACCGTCAAGACCATCGCGGCGCGTCTGGGGCATTCGGAGACCTCGATCAACGAGCGCCTGCGCTCCGCCCGCCGCAAGACGGGGGTCGGCAGCAGCCGCGAATTGGCGCGCCTTCTCGACCTCCAAAAAACTTGTGACGAAAATATCGATCTTCCGAAACGGCGCCCCGATGTGGAGCCGTTGGCACACACCGCAACCATCGGGGTTCGCGGTTCGAAAGGATTGATCGCCATGCTCTTTGCAATATCCCTGGCCGCCGCCGGATTGATGTTTGCGGCCGCCCCGTCCGATGACCAGCCGGGGTCCTCGAACGCCACCTATGATGCGGCATCGCGTTCCTTGCCGCTGGTCGGAAGCTGGTCGCTGGACGCATCGCAGTTGCCCGAAAAAGAACGGCCCCGGCGGGTGACGATCAGCTTCCGGCCAGCGCAGGACGGCAAGTGGACGACGCGCGTCGAAATCGTCGCGCCCGACGGCTCGGTCAAATATTCGGAATCGACCGCCGCGCTCGATGGCGTCGCCGTGCCGATCACCGGCAACATGGATTTTATCGACACCGTCGCCCTGCGTCAGCCGGCACCGGACACATTGGTGATGACTTTGGGAAAGACAGGCACCCGGGTGTCGACGCGGGTCTATACCGTCGCCAAGGATCTGAGATCGATGACCGAAACGATTATTTGGTCCAGCGACAATAGTCAGAAGCTGGAGACCACGCATTTCAATCGCGTCGAGTGATCGACGCGTAGCGTCCCGCCGCCGGCGGGGGTCCTCTCAAATGTCCCCGGGAGGACTTGCAAGCGGCGGGGCGCTATCCTACATTTGAAAAGTGCGGGCCGGGCCCCTCTGGCGTCGGCGGGATATTTCCCGCCACGTGATGTCGGACCGCATCGGGTGACACCGATGCCTTGGCGGCCCATCCTCCCCCCTACCAAAGGGCCCGGCATCGGCGTCACCTGCTTTTGAGCAATCTCAATCAGGAGGCGCCTTATGTCCATGAATACCCACATTTATCGATTGACCGTGCTGCACCGCAAGCTCGACGACGCCGTGCGTCGCGAGCGCGGACGGCGTGGCGGCGATCCGTTTCGCCTGTTGCGGCTGAAGAAGCTGAAGCTGGCGGTCAAGGATCGCCTTGCCATGCTCGCGCGGCGCCCGGCCTTCGGGCGCTAATCATCGATAATCCATGATATGGGCGCGTCGCTTGCGAGCGGCGCGTCCCTTCTTTTGGGACGGACGCATATGGAATTTCTGTTTTCCGACTGGCTCGGCACGCCGGTCTGGTTCTGGGCCGCCTTCATCGGCCTTGTCGTCGCGCTGACCGCATTCGACCTTGGCATCCTGCACAAGGAGAACAAGGAGATGGGGATCGGCGAGAGCCTGAAGCTCTCGGCGCTCTATATCGGCATCGCGCTGGCCTTCGGCGCCTGGATCTGGGCGGAGAAGGGCGGCGAGGCCGGCCTGCAATATTATACGGGCTTCTTCATCGAGAAGGCGCTGTCGATCGACAATATCTTCGTTATCTCGCTGATCTTCGCGACTTTTGCCATCCCCGCGCGCTATCAGTATCGCGCGCTGCTGTGGGGCATCGTCGCGGTGATCGTGCTGCGCGGGATCATGATCGCGGGCGGCGCGGCGCTGGTTACCGAATATGAATGGCTGCTCTATGTCTTCGCCGCCTTTCTGGTCTTCACCGGCGTCAAGATGCTGTTCGCGAGCGACAAGCCGATGGACGTTGCGGGCAATCCGGTCGTCAAATGGCTGTCACGGCACATTCCGATCACGCCGGACCTGCACGGCGAAAAATTCTTCGTCCGCACGATCGACAAGAAGAGCGGCAAGCTTGCGCTCGCCGCGACGCCGCTGTTCCTGGCGCTGGTGGTCATCAATCTGGCCGACCTCGTGTTCGCGGTCGATAGTGTGCCGGCGATCTTTGCGATCACGACCGACACCTTCATCGTCTATACGTCGAACATCATGGCGATCCTCGGTCTGCGCGCGCTCTATTTCGCGCTCGCCGCGATGGTGCATCGTTTCCACTATCTGAAATATGCGCTGGCGCTGGTGCTCGTCTTCATCGGGTCGAAGATCTTCGTCGCCGACTTCCTGCTCGGCGGGGCCAAATTCCCGCCGCTGATCAGCCTGGGCGTCACGGTCGCGTTGATCGCGGGCGGCGTGCTCTGGTCGCTCGTCAAGACGAAGGACGGCGACGCATCGGCATCCACATAGGAAGCGTGCGGGCCGTCTTTATCTCCCGACAGGGGTGGAGGCGGCCCGAACTGCAGCCTGCATGGGAACTCCGGCAGAATATGCCGGAGCAGCCAGCGGACCGGATCAGATCGACAGGACGAGCGTGTCTTCATCCTTCGGCGCCACGGGCTCAAAGGCCGGGAGCGGGTCGAAGCCCTCGTCGACCAGCTCGGTCTGCGCCAGTCCATCGAGCTTGAAATGGCCGAGCCGGCGTTCGTCGTCGGAACGCCAATTCTTGTCGAGGTTGAGCGCGCTGACGAACAGCGCGCCGTGGCGTTCGAACATCAGATGCGGCGCGAGGCGCATCACATTGCCATTGTAGCGCGCGGTCACGGTTCGCTTGCGCGCGATGGCTTCCATCAGTTTCAGTCGGGTATCGTTCATGGGGAGATGCCGTTTGTGGGGAGAGGGGTTTTTGTATTTCCCCCATAATGCACGCAAATCGGCGGGATACAAGGCCAATGGGGTAAGTCACCGTATCCAGACAAAAATGCCCGCCGGACATCGATCGACGTCCGGCGGGCAGGCTTTCCTCCCCAGGAAAGCTCGGAAGGCGCGGGGGGCAACGAAAACCCCCGCGCCAAACTGGGTCAGGCGGCGAACTGGTTCATCGTATTGTCCTTGCCCGCGGCCTTCAGAGCCGCTTCGCCGGCGAAATATTCCTTGTGGTCATCGCCGATGTCGCTGCCCGACATGTTCTGATGCTTCACGCAGGCGATGCCCTGGCGGATTTCCTTGCGCTGGACGCCCTTGACGTAGCCGAGCATCGCCTCGTCGCCGAAATATTCCTTGGCGAGATTGTCGGTGCTGAGCGCCGCGGTGTGATAGGTCGGCAGCGTGATGAGGTGGTGGAAGATGCCCGCCCGCTTCGCCGCGTCGCGCTGGAAGGTGCGGATGCGGTTGTCAGCTTCGATCGACAGCTCCGTCTCGTCATAATCGGCGCTCATCAGCTTGGCGCGATCATAGGCGCTGACGTCCTTGCCCTCGGCCTGCCAGCTGTCGAACACCTGCTGGCGGAAGTTGAGCGTCCAGTTGAAGCTCGGCGAATTATTATAGGCGAGCTTCGCATTGGGCACGACTTCGCGGATGCGATCGACCATGCCGGCGATCTGTTCGATGTGCGGCTTTTCGGTTTCGATCCACAGCAGGTCGGCGCCGTTCTGGAGGCTGGCGATGCAGTCCATAACGCAGCGATCCTCGCCGGTTCCGGGGCGGAACTGATAAAGGTTCGAGGGCAGGCGCTTCGGGCGCATCAGCTTGCCGTCGCGGTTGATCAGGACGTCGCCGGGGTTGCCCGCGCCTTCGACCTCTTCGCAGTCGAGGAAGCTGTTATACCGGTCGCCAAGGTCGCCAGGTTCCTTCGAGAAGGCGATCTGCTTGGTCAGGCCCGCGCCGAGGCTGTCGGTGCGCGTCACGATGATCCCGTCCTCGACGCCAAGTTCCAGGAAGGCATAGCGGCAGGCGCGGATCTTCGCGATAAAGTCTTCGTGCGGCACGGTGACCTTGCCGTCCTGGTGACCGCACTGCTTTTCGTCCGAAACCTGATTTTCGATCTGCAGCGCGCAGGCGCCGGCTTCGATCATCTTCTTGGCGAGCAGGTAGGTCGCCTCGGCATTGCCGAAGCCCGCGTCGATGTCGGCAATGATCGGCACGACATGCGTTTCATAATTGTCGATTGCGGCCTGAACCTGCTTGGCCTTGAGTTCGTCGCCCTCGGCGCGCGCGGCGTCGAGATCGCGGAACAGCATGCCGAGTTCGCGGGCGTCGGCCTGACGCAGGAAGGTGTAGATTTCCTCGATCAGCGCCGGGACGCTGGTCTTTTCGTGCATCGACTGGTCGGGCAGCGGACCGAATTCGCTGCGCAGCGCCGCGATCATCCAGCCCGACAGATAGATGTAGCGGCCCTTGGTGGTGCCGAAATGCTTCTTGACCGAGATCATCTTCTGCTGCGCGATGAAGCCGTGCCAGCAGCCGAGCGACTGGGTGTAGTTGGCGGGATCGGCGTCATAGGCGGCCATATCGGCGCGCATGATCCGCGCGGTGTAGCGGGCGATGTCGAGGCCGGTGCGGAACTTGTTCTGGGCGCGCATGCGCGCGACGCTCTCGCCGCTGATGCCGTCCCAGGTGCCATCATAGTCGCGGATGAGGCGGCCAGCCTGTACCATGTCTTCCTGATAACCCATCGTCATATCCTTGTGAGAGGTGATGGGTGGATGGTGGCGAAAGTGCCGCCGAAAGTGAAAAGCTTTGTCAATAATATTTGTGAAATATAGCCCTCAGGTGTAAATCAGCATGTAAATCAGTAAAGAAAGTTACAATTATGGCGGAGCGGCGGGTGTTTGCAGGGCCGGCGGTGCGCAAGGTCCGGCGCGAAGCGGCGATGACGCAGGCGGCGATGGCCGAGGCGCTCGATATTTCGCCGAGCTATCTCAACCTGATCGAGCATGGCCAGCGGCCGTTGTCGGCGACGGTGATCGTGCGCCTGGCCGAGCGTTTCGGCTTCGACGCCGCGAAATTGGGCGCCGAGGACTTGCCCGGCGGGCTTGCAGGCCTGCGGCGGCGGCTTGCCGATCCGCGTTTCGCCGATCTCGGCATCGGCGCGCAGGAGGTCGATGAATGGCTGCAGACTGCGCCCGCGACCGCCGCGGCCTTTGCACGGCTGTTCGACGCGGCGCCAGAGGGGCGCGCGGACGTGGAGGGCGATGCCCCCGAAGTGGCCGCGGTGCGCCGCGCCATCGAGAAATGGCGCAACCATTTCCCCGACCTCGACGCCCGCGCCGAGGAACTGGCCGATGAATTGCGCCTTGCGGGTGGCGACCTTTACGGCACGATTTCGGAGCGGCTGCGTACGCGCCACCAGCTCGGCATCCGCATCCTGCCCGCCGATGTCATGCCCGACCGGCTCCGCTGGCTCGACTGGCATGCGCGGCAATTGATGCTGAACGAACTGCTGCGCCCGGCAAGCCGGACCTTTCAGGCGGCGGCGACGCTGGCGCAGATCGAGGCGAAGGACGAGATCGATGCGCTGATTGCCGGCGCGGAATTTGCCGAAGCGGCAGCGGCGCGGCTGTTCGAGCGGCACCTGATCCAATATTTCGCGAGCGCGCTGATGATGCCCTATGGCCGCTTCCTGCGCGCCTGTGATGCGACGGGTTACGATCTGCTGTTGCTGCAGCGCCGCTTCGGGGCGAGCTTCGAGCAGGTGGCGCATCGGTTGACGACGCTGCAGCGCGTGGGTGCGCGCGGGCTGCCCTTCTTCATGCTGCGCATCGACCGCGCGGGGCAGGGGAGCAAGCGCTATGCCGGCGCGAGCCAGTCGCCGCTCGTCGACGGCGATGCGCGCTGCCCCTTGTGGGGCGTCCACGAAGCGTTCGCGCGCCCCGGCGAGGTGGTCGCCGATCTGGTCGAACTGGAAGACGGATCGCGCTGGTTCACGCAGAGCCGCAACGTGGCGGCACCCGGCGCAACGGGGGGCGGGACGCCGGCACGGTTCGCGGTGTGCGTGGGCGTAGATGCCAAGGTTGCGGCGCCGCTGATCGCCGCGCGCGGCCTGGACCTGATGCGCAGCGCCGCGACGCCGATCGGCCTTGGTTGTCGTCGCTGCACGCGGACCGGCTGCGTCCAGCGATCGGCGCCGCCGATCGGCCGCCCGCTGCGCTTTCGCGATGGTGAACGCGGCGTGAGCGCCTTCGATTTTGCGGGCGATTGAGTTTTCGTCCCAAAACGGGGCAGCGCATATACCCGCTTTTAAGAAAGTCTATGTAGCGCCGGAGGCTGGCATCGGGGGGATGCCAAGGACCTGTTGGGACCGCGCGTTATGTTGGTTCGGATAAAGCCCGAAGAGGCTCAGATCGGGATGTTCGTCCACGGCTTTGAAGGCTCGTGGTTCGATCACCCGTTTTGGCGCCGGCACTTTCGCGTCGAAACGATGGAACAATTGCTGCGCATCCGCGCCTCCGCGATCGACGCGCTGATCATCGACAAGAGCCGCAGCGACATCGATGAAGCGACAGATGCGCCGTGGCCCGAGTCGGTCGCGGCGAAGCTTCCTGCGCGTCCCCAGCCGTCGCGTGCCGCGGCACGGCCGATCGCCTGGCCCGAGCCCATGGTGCCCCCGCCTCCGCCGCCGCGCGACGAACCGCGCCAGCGCAAGGGCTATGCCGCCGAATGTCGCCGCGCGCGCCGCGCCATCGAACGGTCGCGCGAAGCGGTCAGCGAAATGTTCGAGACGGCTCGGCTGGGCCGCGCGGTCGAGGCCCGGCGGATGGTGCCGCTCGCCAAATCGATCGGCGCGTCGATCGAACGCGATCCCAAGGCGCTGATCAATCTCGTCCGCCTGAAGGAAAAGGACCAATATACCTATCTCCATTCGGTGGCGGTGTGCGCGCTGATGATGAATTTCGCGCGGCATCTGGAACTCGATGAGCGCGTCGTGCAGGATCTGGGCGTCGCCGGACTGCTTCACGATGTCGGCAAGATTGCGATTTCGGACGACATTTTGACCAAGTCGGGGGCGCTGTCGGATCTTGAGCGCGATTCGGTGCGCGGGCATCCGGCGGCTGGCCACCAATTGCTCGCCAATTCGAAGGATGTTCCCGAGGCGGCGCTCGAAGTCTGCCTGCGGCACCATGAGAAGGTCGATGGCGCCGGCTATCCCGATGGCCTGTCGGGCGAGGCATTGTCGCTGTTCGCGCGGATGGGTGCCATCTGCGACGTCTATGACGCGGTGACGTCGGAGCGTCCCTACAAGGATCCGTGGACGCCGTGCGAGGCGCTGACCGAAATGCAGCAATGGCACGGGCATTTCGATAGCCGTCTGCTCGAACAATTCGCCGACAGCCTGGGCATTTATCCGGTCGGGACGCTGGTGCGGCTGTCGTGCGGCGAACTGGGCGTCGTGACGGGCAGCGCGGGCGACTATGCTGAGGATGTCATGGTGCGCATCTTCTTCGACTGCGAGACGCTGACCGAGATCGCGTTCCACGACCGCGCCATCGGGCCATCGGCAGATAATCCGCGTATTGTCGGACGCGACAGCCCGACCTTCTGGCGCTTCGCCGACTGGGACGCGATGCGCCAGCGGATATTGGCAGCGCAGGTCGATTTCCTGCCCGCGGAGGAGAATGGCGCGCGCCTCGCGCCCTAACCGCGTGCCTTGGCCGCGGCACGGACGTCCTGCGAGCGGTCGAGCGGCATGACGAGAATGTCGTCGCCGTCGACGATGACCGCGACGCCTTCCATCCCGACGAGCGACACGCGCTTGCCGCCGGCACGGACAAGATTGCCGTGACTGTCGTGCAGGAACGCGTCGCCGCTGACCGCATTGCCGTCGGCATCCTTGCCGCCAGCCAGAGCGTGGACGGCCTGCCAACTTCCGAGATCCGACCAGCCCATCGCCACGGGAACGACGGCGACGCGGTCGTCCTTTTCCATCACCGCATAGTCGATCGAATCGGAGGTCGCGGCGGCAAAGGCGTCGGCGTCGGCATAGAGCGCGTCGCCGTCATATCGGCCCGCGGCGACGGCGCGGTCGGCGGCTTCGAAGATCGCGCGGCAATGGGTGAGCATCGCATCGCGCATGCGGCCAGCGCGAAACAGGAAAATGCCCGCGTTCCAGCTATAACCGCCTGCAGCCAGCATATGTTCGGCCTCGGCCAGGGGCGGCTTTTCCACGAAGCGGGCGACCGCGAAACCATCGTCGCCGAGCGCGGCGCCGCTGGCGATATAGCCGAAGCCGGTTTCGGGGCGGTCGGGGGCGATGCCGAAGGTGACGAGCCAGTCCTGCTGCGCCAGATGCGCGCCCTTGGCGATGGCGGCGTGGAAGGCGGAAACGTCGGCGATGATATGGTCGCTGGGCATGACGAGCAGCAAGCTGTCGGCGTCGGCGCGCGCCACCGCAAGCGCGATGGCGGCGGCGGTGTTGCGCGGCATCGGTTCGACGAGCAGCGCGGCCTCATGATCGCCCATCTGGTCGCGCACGGTCGCGACATGGCCTGTCCCGCACAGGATCACGGGCGGCGTGAAATGCGCCCCGGCTGGGGTGCGGGCGACGGTCTGCCGGAACAGGCTTTCGGAGCCGGTCAGCGGCAGGAATTGCTTGGCGCGATCACCGCGCGATTCGGGCCAGAGACGGGTACCCGCGCCGCCGCACAGGATGATCGGTTGAATTTCGGTACTCATCCCCTGGCTCTATCCTCTGTCAGTCGCGCGGTCATCCCCGAATAGGGTCCGGCGCGAGTGTAAAATTAACCGACACTTCACGCCTCGACCTTAGGATGTCAGCCCGAAAGGGCCAGGCGCAACATGTTCCGTTTGTTCAAACATTATGTCCCGCACGCGGTCGTCTGGCTCGCGCTGCTGGAATTTGCGGCGCTGTTTGCGTCTGCCAATGCGGCGTGGGCGCTTTATGCGCATATCGCCGGCTTCGATGCCGGTGACTTCAGCGATCGCTGGTTGCCGCTCACCACCTTTGCCGTCGCCAATTCGCTCGCGATGATGGCGACCGGCATGTATGGCGCCGAAGCGCTGCGATCGATGAAATTCGCGACGGCGCGCCTGCTCGCCGCGGTGTCGCTGGGCGTCATTTTCCTTTCGGTGGTCGGCTTTCTTCTGCCGACCGCGACGCTGTGGCGCGTCAACAGCTTTTACGCGATGGGATTGGCGATCGCGGCGCTGTTTCTCATCCGGCTGGCACTGACGCAAAGTGCGGGCGCCGATGCGTTCAAGCGGCGCATCCTCGTGCTGGGCGCCGGCGCGCGCGCGGCGCGGCTGCGCGCGCTGGCCGAGGCGCCGGGAAGCGGCATCGACGTCGTCGGCTTCGTTGCGATGACCGGGAACGAGCGCACGATTGCCGAGGCGGTCCCACGCGAAGCGATCGCCAACCTGTCCGACCATGTCGTTGCGCTGCGCGCGGGCGAGGTCGTGCTCGCGATGGAGGAGCGGCGCAATGCGCTGCCGCTCGCCGATCTGCTGCGCGTCAAGACCACCGGCGTGCATGTCAACGACATCGCCAGCTTCATCGAACGCGAAACGGGCCGCGTCGATCTGGCGACGACAAACCCCAGCGTTCTGATCTTTTCCGACGGTTTTTCGGCGGGGCAACGCATCTCCAAGGTCGGCAAACGGCTGTTCGATATCGTTGCCAGCCTGATCGTGCTGGTGATCGGCCTGCCGCTCGCGCTGATCGCGGCGCTTGCCGTGAAACTCGATAGCAAGGGGCCGGTCCTCTATCGCCAGCCGCGCGTCGGTTTGTTCGGCGAACCTTATAATATCTTGAAGATCCGTTCGATGCGCACCGATGCCGAAGCGGCGGGCAAGGCGGTGTGGGCGGCGGAAAACGACCCCCGCATCACGCGCGTCGGCCACATCATCCGCAAGCTGCGCATCGACGAACTGCCGCAGCTCTGGTGCGTGCTGAAAGGCGAGATGAGCTTCGTTGGCCCGCGCCCCGAACGGCCGAGCTTCGTCGACGAACTCGAACGCCAGCTGCCCTATTATGCCGAACGCCATATGGTGAAGCCCGGCCTGACCGGCTGGGCGCAGATCAACTATCCCTATGGCGCGTCGGTCGAGGATGCGCGGGTGAAGCTGGAATATGATCTTTATTATGCAAAGAATTATTCGCCCTTCCTCGATCTTCTGATCCTGCTCCAGACGGTGCGCGTCGTGCTGTGGCCGGAGGGCGCGCGCTGACGATGACGCTTCTCGCCGGCCTTACGCATTTGCTCGCCGGGCTTGGAACCTTGGGCTTTTCGGGCGCCGCGATCTGGCTGCTCGTGCGGCCGCGCGCGCGCATGGCGGCCTTGCTCACCGCACCGCGCGCCACGATTGCGGCGGCGGCGGCGATGGCCGTGTGGTGCGGCGCCTTGTGGCTCGCGGGGCCGGACAGTGCGGCCGCGCTCGTCGTGCAACCGCTGCGCGATGCGGCGATCCTGCTATGGCTCGGCGCCAGTTTCTGGAGTGCGGCGGCGCCGATGGGGCGGCCGTTGCGGCTGGTTCAGCGACTGCTGCTGACCATCTGTTTCCTGATGTTCGGTATCGGCGCGCTGTCGATCTGGCAGGGCGGCGATGCGGCTGAATCCTGGGCGGCGCCGACACTTGCGATTTCGGCGATGATCGTCGCGACGGGCGGGTTGATCGTCGTCGATGGCGGCGTGCGCCGCGCGAGCGCCGCGATCCGCACCCCGGTGCTGGCAATCGCCGGCGGCTTCGCGATGCTGTGGACCTATGAGCTCAATATCCAATTCATCGGGGCGCTGACCGGCACCCGCGCGACGACGCTGATCGCGCTGCTTCCCGCGGTCGCGCTGTTGATCCTGCCGCTGTTCGTGCTCGCCGCGATGGACGTCGGGCGCGAGCGTATCCGCCTGTCGCGCAGCGTCGCGGCACGGGGGATGCTGCTGCTTGCGGCGGCCGCCTATCTGGTGCTGATCGGCGTCGTCGGGGCGGTCACGCGGCTGATCGGCGGCGATTATGGAGAGGCGGCGCAGGGGATCTTCCTGATCGCGGCGCTGGGTATCGGCGGGCTGCTGCTGCTGTCGGCGCCGACGCGTGCCTGGCTGTCGGTGATGATCTCCAAGCATTTCTTCGAGCACCGCTATGATTACCGCGCCGAATGGCTGCGCTTCACCGCGACGCTGGGCCAGTTCGGTGAACGCGCGGGCGATGGCGTGGAGGGGGGCGAGGATGGGGGCGATCTCCACCGCCGTGTCGCCAAGGCGCTCGCCGAACTGACCGGCAGTCCTGGCGCGCTGCTGCTGGTACCCGATGGGCAGGGCGGCTTTCGGGCCGCCGACCGGTGGCGCTGGACCGACGCGGGCGAGGGCGAGGGGCAGGGCGATGCGTCGCTGTCGCCGCGATCGGCCTATATGCTTCAGGAAACGCGGCACATCGTCGATCTCGACGCCGAACGCGCGGGCAAGCGGCAGGGGGCTGAGGATCTGGCGATTCCCGACTGGCTGCTCTCCGACCCGCGGGCGTGGGTGGTGGTGCCCGTGCTGCATTTCCAGCGAATGATTGCGGTCGTGGTGCTCCACCGCCCGCCGGTGTCGCGCGCGCTCGACTGGGAGGATCTCGACGTGCTGCGCATCGCGGGCCAGCAGGCGGCGAGCTATCTGGCCGAAGCGCAGGGGCAGCAGGCGCTGTCGGAAGCCAAGCGCTTCGACGAATTCAACCGCCGCTTCGCCTTCATCATGCACGACATCAAGAATCTGGCGAGCCAATTGTCGCTGCTCGCGCGCAATGCCGAGCGCCATGCCGACAAGCCGGAGTTTCGTGCCGACATGATCGAGACGCTGCGCATTTCGGCGGGGCGCCTGTCCGATCTGCTCGAACGACTGTCGCCGCGCGGCCGCGGACCCGCGGGCGAGCGCGGACGCGTCCTGATCGAGCCGGTGCTAAACGACGTCGCAGCCGAAGTGCGCGCGCGCCGCGCGCTGTTCGTCGGGTGTCAGGCGGGGCTGACGGCGTGGGGCGATGCGGCGTCGATCCGGCAGATCGTCCAGCATCTCGTCACCAATGCCATCGACGCCTCGCCGTCCGATACGCCAGTGCAACTGATCGCAGTCGCCGAACAGGGCCGGGTGCGGATCGATGTCATCGACCAGGGCAGCGGCATGACGCGCGCCTTCATCCGCGACGAACTGTTCAAACCCTTTGTGTCGACCAAGGATGGCGGCTTCGGGCTGGGGGCGTTCGAGGCGATGGGGCTGGCGCAGGCGATGGGCGGGCGGATCGAGGTGACGAGCGAGCCGGGCAAGGGCAGCGATTTTTCGCTGTGGCTGCCGCTCGCCGACGGGCGCGACGCGGTGAATGACGATCAGGACGACAGGAAAGCAGTAAATCAATGAGCGACACCGGCGCGCCCCGCCCGAAACTGCTGGTCGTCGAGGACGATCCGGGGCTGCAGACGCAGCTCAAATGGGCCTATGAAGATTATGAGGTGCTGGTCGCGGGCGACCACGACAGCGCGATCGACCTGCTGCGCGCGGAAGAACCTTCGGTGGTCACGCTCGACCTCGGCCTGCCGCCCGATCCCGACGGAACGCGCGAGGGCTTCCGCATCCTGCAGGCGATCCTCGAGCTGAAGCCCGATACCAAGGTGATCGTCGTTTCGGGGCATGGCGAGCGCTCCAGCGCCCTTGCCGCTATCGCAAGCGGGGCTTGGGATTTTTATCAGAAACCGATCGACATCGACGAACTGGGCCTGATCGTCCGCCGCGCCTTTCACGTCCGCGCGCTCGAGGTCGAAAATGCGCGGCTTGCCGAGGCAGGGACGGGCGACAACCGCGTCCTCGGCGGCATGATTACCGGCGCCCCCGAAATGCAGAAGGTTGCGCGCACGATCGAGCGCGTGGCCAACCTCGACGTGTCGGTGATGCTACTCGGCGCCAGCGGCACGGGCAAGGAATTGCTCGCGCGCGGGCTGCACGAGGCGAGCGGGCGGCGGGACGGCGCTTTCGTCGCGATCAACTGCGCCGCCATCCCCGAAAATCTGCTCGAAAGCGAATTGTTCGGGCATGAAAAGGGCGCGTTCACCGGCGCGGTCAAGACCACCGAGGGCAAGATCGAGCTGGCGCACGGCGGCACGCTGTTCCTCGACGAAGTCGGCGACATTCCGCTCCCGCTGCAGGTGAAGCTGCTGCGTTTCCTGCAGGAACGCACGATCGAGCGCATCGGCGGCCGCAGGCCGATCGCGGTTGATACGCGCATCGTCTGTGCAACGCACCGCGACCTCGACGCGATGATCGCCCAAGGTGCCTTCCGCGATGACCTTTATTACCGGCTCGCCGAAATGGTGGTGAAGATCCCCGCGCTCGCCGAACGGCCGGGCGACGCGGTGCTGCTCGCACGGCATTTCCTGCATAAATATGCGCCCGAAATGAACCCGGCGGTGCGCGGCTTTGCACCCGATGCGTTGCAGGCGATCGATGCGGCCCGCTGGCCGGGCAATGTGCGCGAGCTGGAAAACCGGATCAAGCGCGCGGTCATCATGGCCGACGGCAAGCTGGTGACGAAGGACGATCTCGACATTGCGGGGCGCGGCGACGAGCCCGGGGAAAGCCACCTCAATCTGCGCAGCGCGCGCGAAGCCGCCGACCGCGTGGCGATCCGCCGCGCGATGACGCAAAGCGAGGGGAATATCTCGCTTGCCTCCAAATTGCTCGGGATCAGTCGCCCCACGCTTTACGACCTGCTCAAGCAATATCGGATTCAGGCCTGAATGGCATGGCGCGGGCCTTGGCTGGCCGTGCTGGTCGCGGCGTCGGCGCTCGCCGGCTGCGCCGCGCCGCAGCCGCCGGGTTCGCGCGCCGACCTGCAGGAGCGCCGCGCCGAACTGCAACGGGCGGTCGCTGACGATCCGCAATCGTTCGAACCGCGCATCCGGCTGATCCGCATATTGTTCCGGCTCGGCGACGGAGTGGCGGCCGAGGCCGCGGTCAAGGCGACGATCGATGCGGGCGGCAATCGCGCCGTGCTGCGCCCGCTGCTCGCGCGCGCCTATGCGATGCAGGGCGACGGCCGCCGCGCCTTCGAGGAACTCGACGGCGGTCCGATCGCACCCGAAATGATGGGCGAGGCGGCGTGGGTCGCGGGCAACGTCCATCTGGACAATGGCGACCTTGCGTCGGCGCGCGACGCCTATGACCGCGCGGTGCGCGAACTGCCCCGCGATTCAATGCTGTGGGTCGATGTCGCGCGCTTCCGCAATGCCAATGCCGATATCAAGGGCGCCCGCGATGCGGCCGACTATGCGATCGAACTCGATGGAACGAACAGCGCAGCGCTGGCACTCAAGGCCAATCTCGTCCGCACCGAGGAGGGGCTGCGCGCATCGCTGCGCTGGTACGACGCGGCGCTCGCCGCCGATCCCGACAATGCCGGGGCGCTGATCGATCAGGCCGCGACGCTCGGCGATATCGGCCGCTATCGCGACATGCTGGTCGCGTTGCGCCACGCCGCGACGCTGATCCCCGGCGATCCGCGGATCTATTATCTGCAGGCAGTGCTCGCGGCGCGCGCCGACGATTATCAGCTCGCGCGCAGCCTGCTCCAGCGCACACGCGGGCAGATGGACGACGAACCGGGCTTCATGCTGCTAAGCGCCATCGTTGAGCTGCAACTGGGCGGCGAGGCAGTCGGCGCGAGCTGGGCCGAGCGGCTGCTTGCCGAACAGCCCGACAATTTCACCGCGCGGCGCGTGCTGGCCGCGGCGAACTGGGCCGATGGCGACGACGACGGCGCGATGGCGGCGCTGCAACCGATCGTCGATCGCGGCGATGCCGATAGCTGGTCGCTGCTGCTTGCTGCACGCGTCGCTGCCGAAGAAGGCCGAGGCGGCGTATCTGCGGATTATCAGGCGCGCGCCGCCAGCCTGGCGCGCGGCGAGGCTGGACCCTTTGCGGTCGATAACGACTATGGCCTGGTCGCGATGGCGGCCGATGCCGCCCCGCTCGATCCGGCAAAGGCGATCCCGGCGATCGCGGCCGACATGGCAAGCGGCCAATATGCCCGGGCCATCGCGCGCGCGACGCGGCTGCGCGACGCCAATCGCGGCGTCGCCGACGCGCATATCCTGCTCGGCGACGCGGCGCTGGCGGGCGAGCGCTATGATCTTGCCATCGCTGCCTATCGTGCCGCGCGCGACCTCGACGCGGGGGAGCGCACGACGCTGCGGCTCGCCAACGCGCTCTATCGCTCAGGCGATCCGGCGGGATCGGGCGCGGGGATCCTCGCGCTGCGCAATCGCCAGCCATCGAGCCTCGCCGCCGAACGGCTGGCGGGGCATCTGGCGATGGACTTGCGGCATTGGGATCAGGCGATCGCCCATTTTGACCGGGTGCGGCAACGGATCGGCAACCGCGACGTGGTCATCCTGCGCGAACTGGCGCGCGCCTGGGCCGCAAAGGGCGACGACGCCCGCGCACTGCCGATGATCGCGCTCGCCTATCGCCTGCAGCCGCTGAACGCCGACATCATGCGGCTCTATGCCGATCTTCTCGAACGGCGGGGGAAGGATCAGGCGGCAGCCGACCTGCGCGACAAGGCCGATCAGATCGGGCGGTGATGCAGGGGAAGTTGGAGCGGTAGCGGGAACCGCAATGTTTCGATTACCCGTGAAAAGGCGATATGTAACTGATCGCCAATAATAAATGGCCCCCAAAGTGGCCCCTTTGCTTCGTTGGCTACCACATAGGTGCCGCTTTCCATTTTTTACGTCGATGCCATAGTTCGGCATTCAAATTGGCGGCACGCTGGATGGAGAGATCGGATACAAGATGGCTTGCGGCGTTTGCGGCTCCCCCAATACGGTTCGCAGCCACATTATTCCGCGCGCGCTGGTCCACGATTCCAAAGAAGGGGCTCAAGCGGCCGTGTACGGCGAGCGAGGCACCCCCGGTTACCGGCTTCGACAGTCGGGAAAATTTGACGACGATATTCTGTGCCAAGCGCACGAGAATTTGACTGGAGATCTCGACCGGTATGGAGTGGACTTCGTTCGCGCGCTCAACGCGGCGGGGAACCAGGCTGGCGACAGACAGGCGGTTAGCATCCCAAACCCACGACCCGACATGCTGCAGCGCTTTGTGCTCAGCGTGATTTGGCGCGAGGTGCAATCGAAGCGCGGCCAAGCCAGTGGCCTATCCTTGGGCTCCTGGGCAGAAAGCGTGACCGATGCTGTTTTCTGGCAGCGCCCCATTGTTACGCCGCTCGTGGCGTCATATCAGCGATTTACCGCAGAGCGTAGCGAGCGTGTTCCGATCGGTATTCATCCTTTCAGGGTAAGGATGCTCGGGCGCAATTTTTGGCAATTCACGGTGTCGGGCTGCGCATTTTGGCTTTGCCTCGACAGGCGAGGGTTGCCGCCTAAGTTCGATGGAGTTCGCGCTGATCTGAACGATCCTGTACGCGCTGTCATTGGCGACGCGAAGCCTCTGGAAGAGGTCGGCATCTTGAGGGCCATTTTTGCTGACATGCGGCGCAGATGAACCCCTCGGCCACATTCACTTTGCGCCACGAATCGCTTTTCGCTATAATGGTAGCAACATAAAACCGCCTGTCCCCCGGGTGGCAAAAAGATAATCCGATCTGAATGCCGCCCCGACATTGGGGACGCCAAAATGGCCCAGGCAAGCGCATTTCCGGCCTTCGTATCGGTCGATTTCGACAACAGCAGAAACGGCTTTCGAGAGTTCCGCACGGCAGCAGCCGAGGCGGGCCGCGATGTTCGCCGGCAGTTCGAATACGACATGGGCGAGATCCAAAAGGTCATTGCCCGCGCGCTGACCGGTCCGGCCAATGCGGGCGGCGGCCTCAACTTCGATACGGCCGGAATGCGGCAGGCGGCGCAGCAAGCCGAGATCACCGCCCAGGCGACGCGCGAGGTTGCCCGAGCCCTCGAAGCCTCGGCGCGCGCCAATGACGACAACACCGCGTCCACACGCCGGCAGATACAGGCGGCTCAGGCGGCGGCCAACGAGGCCGAGCAGGAAGCGCGGGCGCTGAACGCCAAGGCGGCGACCTATGAGCGGGTGCAGGCCGAGATCAGCAGGGCAGGGACCCAGCTGCAGACATTCTCGGGCGCGAGCCGCACCGCGGCGGCATCACAGGGCGCATTGCGGCAGGCATCGATCGGTGCGGGCCAACAACTGCAGGATATCGCGATCAGCCTTTACAGCGGCCAGCGCGCCGGCGTCGTGTTCGCACAGCAGTTGCCGCAGCTTGCCTTCGCACTTAGCGCCCTGGAAGGCTCGACGAGCAAGACGCTCGGCACCGTCGGGCGGTTCGGCGCCTTCCTCTCGGGTCCATGGGGCCTGGCGGTCGGCCTGGGCGTCGGGGCCATCGCCACGCTCACCGCGGGTCTGTTCGACAATGCCGACGCTGCGGACACGGCCGAGGATGCCCACAAGGCCCTTGAGAGCCGCCTTTCCGAGATGTCGTCTTTCTTCGATCTCGCCACGGGCGCCGTGCTCCGGCAGAACCAGGCTCTCATCGCCAACGCCCGCCTGAAGCGCCTCGACGAGATCGACAGCCTCGCGCAGTCGCAGAAGGACCGGCAAGCCGAGATCAAGCGTCTTGTCACCTCAAGCGCGGAGGTTCGGTTCGAGAATGCCGGATCGATCGCCGACCCGCTCATTCGGTCGATCGGCCGCGACACGACGATCATCGACGCCATCTATAAGAACCGCACCGACCAGAAGGCGATCAGCGACGCGCTGCTCGAGATCGTGCGAGGCGGCGGCGAGAATGCCAAAGCCGCCCGCCGCATCCTCGACCTGCGTGGCGAGGGGATTTCCGCCAATCTCGATATTCGGAAGCTGTCCCTCGAAGACGAATCGCTGCGCACCGGCAAGCTGGCCGACGAGCTGCAAAAGCCCAAGAAGGCACCGCGGGCCCGGACGCCAAAGGGACGGAGCGCGGAGCAGGACTTGCGCGCCGCCCAGGCAATCGAGGATGCTTCCGACCGCGCCGCCGATGCTGTTGCCAACTTGCGCAGCCAGTTCGATGCCGCGCCCCGCGATATCGACCGGGCGGCGAAAGCCACGCGCCAGCTCGACGAGGAATTGAAGAAGCTCGATCGCCGCGCCGCGAGCGGCAAGCTCACCGACGCTGAAAAGGCGACGGACGCCGAGACGCGCCGACAGATCGAGGAAATCAAGGGCAAGCTCATCCCCGAGTTCCTGCAGCGCGGTTTCAATGAGCGCATCAAGGCCGGGAACGAAGAGCTCCAAATCCAGCGGAAATTGCTGCTCGGCCGCGACGAGGAAGCCGAAAAGCTCGCGCTCACCCACGACCTGATGCGGCAGTTCGGTGTCGATACGGAAGAGCAGTTGGCAACCGAGCTCAAGAGCCTCGGCATCACGAAGGAAAAGCTCGACCTTCTCTACCAGCAAGCCGAGCAGAACCGCGAGAATGAGCGCATCTTGGCGCGCATGGATCGGGCTGTTCGCACCGCGCCCGCGCAGATCAGGGAACTCGAACGGGCATATTCGGCTATCGAGCAATCGATCGCCCAATTGCCCAACGATGCCCGCGGCGCCCTCAAGGACTTCGCGGCGAGCATCCGGCAGCAGGTCAACGAAATCATCGCGCGCCGAATCGCCGACAATCTCTTCGGCGACTTGTTTGCCCGCCTCGAAGATCAGATCCGGGGGAAGAAGCCGATCGACGCGGCGACCGAAAGCTATGTCGCGTCGACGGTGAAGGCCACGACGGCCTTGCTCGACCTCACTGAAGCGATCAGTTCAACGGCTTCCGCCTTCCGCGGCGCCGCGAATGACAACTTCTCGCCGCTCGCCAAGCTGGCCGGCGGATCGAAGTTCGGCGCCGACGGCATGCCCTCGGGCGCCACCTTGTTCGGCAAGAACGCCGGCGCGAACTCCTATCTCGATGAGATAGTGGTGTATGCGAACAACCCGAAACAGACGAACGTCATCGACCAGCTCAAGCTACTCAACAAGACGACGCGCGATGGGCTGGGCATCGACTCCCCGATCAGCAAGGGCATTGGCGGCCTGCTCAAGAATGCGGCCGAGGGCGCCTTCATCGGGCAGACGGCATCGAGCCTCATCTTCGGCAACAAGGGGTCCGCAACCGGCTCGGCCATCGGTGGGGCATTGGGCAAGATCGCCGGCGAAGAGTTGGGCAAGGTGATCGGCGGAACGCTCGGCAAGTTCGCTGGCCCTGTCGGCGCCATTGCGGGCGGGCTGCTTGGCAGCGTCGTGGGCGGCCTCTTCAAAAAGACCCCCAAGGGATATTCTGTCATTACCGGCGGCGGTGAAGGCGGTTTCAACGTCACCGGCAACAAGGCTGGCGTGCGCAACGACCTCACCACGGCGAGCGGATCGGTGCAGCAGGGCTTGGCGCGCCTCGCCGAGATGCTTGGCGGCAATGTGGGCAACTTCCGCGTCTCGATCGGCGAGTATAAGGGCTGGTATCGGGTGTCCAGCTCGGGCAGCAGCGATGTTGGCTCGAAGAAATACCCCAAGCGGGCGGGGTCGGACCTGCTCTATGACGGCCAGGACGCCGAAGCGGCGGTTCGCGCGGCGATTGCCGACGCCATCCGCGACGGGGCGATCCTCGGCATCTCGCAGGCCCAGCAGCGCCTCATTGCGGCGAACAAGGATCTCGAAGTCGGCGTGCAGAAGGCGCTCGACTTCCAATCGGTGTTCGACCGCCTGAAGGAATATAAGGATCCGGTCGGCGCCGCGCTCGATACGCTCGACAAGGAGTTCAACCGGCTCAAGAAGATTTTTGCCGAAGCCGGGGCGAGCGCCGCGGACTATGCCAGCCTCGAAGAGCTTTACGGCATCGAGCGCGCGAAGGCGATAAAGGAGGCGTCGGATAAGGTCACGGCCAGCCTGCGCTCGCTCTATGACAACCTCACCATTGGCGACAGCGGCCGCAGCCTTCGCGACCGCCTCGCCGCCGCACAGACCGCCTATGACCCGCTCAAGGCCCGCGTGCTGGCCGGGGACAAGACGGCCTATGACGACTTCGCCAAGGCCGCTCAGGACCTGCTCGACATCCAGCGCCAGTTCAGCGGCTCGCAGACGCCCTATTTCAACCTGCTCGACGAGATCACGCGCATCACGAAGGAGCGCATCGACGCGGAGGCCAACATCGCATCGATCGCTCAGAACCGGGATTCGCCATTCTCGTCGACGGGGCAGGCGACGGGGGCCGGCGATAATGTCGCGGTCGTGGGGGCGATCCAGCAGCAGACGAATGACCTGCTCAATGGGTTCGCCTCGATCCTGGCGGCCGGCGGCGACCGCTATAACTTCGGCAATTTCCGGACCAGCGACTTCCGATGACCTTCAAAGTCCAGATCCGCATGCCGCCCCAATCGGCGTTCGACAATTTCGAGCGGCAATCGCGCGCGCGGCTTGAGGCGGCCGCGCTCAACGCGACGCAAATAGCTGCAGCGCGCGCGAAGGCGACGATCCGGCGCGAGATGGCATCGGCGGGCCTGGGGCGCATGGGCAATGCGGTGGGCAGCGGGAGCGACCTTGAGAAGCGGGGACAAGTCCGATCGTCCGGGGTCGGCTTCTCGGCCTCGGGCTGGGTGCATCTGCGCACGAAGAGCGAACGGACCGTGGGCGCGATCGAAAGCTACACCGCCGGCGCCACGATCACCCCGCGCAAAGGTCGCTGGCTCTGGATCGCAACAGATGACATCCCGAGCAAGGCGGGACGCAAGCGCATCACGCCGGAATCCTATAACCGGCTCGGGCTCGACAAGAAGATCGGGCCGCTCGTCATGGTTCGCAGCGTGAACGGCTGGCCGCTGCTCGTCGTGAAGAATGCGAGCGTCAGCGGCTCGGGCAAGGCTCGGTCGGCCAAATCGCGCAAGATCGGCGGCGGGCTTCGGAAAGGCCAGGTCGCCAAGGATTTTATCGTCGCCTTTGTCGGTATCCCGCGCACCTCTCGGCAGGCGCGAGTGGACGTGCCGGCGATCATGCGCGAGGTTCAGGCGATGTTGCCGGCCTTGGTCGCTGAGCAACTGCGGCGGAGCAAAGTTCAGCTATTGCGGGGGGAGCGGTTTGCCGGCGTGTAGCTGGTCGAATCTGTCGGCATTCGCCTCGTCCCTGCAAACCATGGACAGGAAGCAGTTTATCGGCAGGCCCGACCCAAACCCAATAACAGGGTCGATGCCCTAGGGGCGACTGCGGGTTTCCGGGCCTGCCGCTTCCGCGAGGAAGCCATCGTCGCCGGGCGGAGTAGGCGACGGCGATAGTTTGGGGTCGAACCTCTCATCCTTCTTCCAAAGGGCGAGCATCACGACTGCCAATTTGCGAGCAACTGCCGTTCGCGCTCTCATTCCTCCCCGCCGCTCTCGCACTCTTTCACCCCATAGTTTGATGCTTGAGACTGCGCTGTTGGATCGAAGATGGACTGCCGCAGCGTTGTTAAGATGCTGCCGAGTAAGGGTATTGCCCATCTTGCTTATCCGCAGCCGGGCAACGGTTGCGCCCGACTGACGAACACGTGGGACAAGGCCGAAATACGCGCCGACGTCGGCCGTGCGCTTAAAGCGAAACGGGTCTTCGATTGCGCTGAAGAAGGAGAGAGCTGTGATCGGCCCGACGCCCGGTATGGCCATAAACTTGCGGCATAGATCGCTTTCCTTCGCCAACGCCGTCAACCTTTTGTCAATCGCTTCCACATGATCCCTTATCTGGCCGCAGATTGCGAGCATGGGGTCTATCTCGGCGGATAGGTCGATCTTTTGCTCCCTGCGGAGTCGGACAACTTCCGCGCGGGCCGTGCGGCGCAATCCATCGCCGGAATAGCGCCGCTTCAGCTTTCCGCCATTTAAACGGAACAGCGATCCGATGGCCAACTCGCCCGCGACCCTCATCCTAACGAACCTTTGCCGCATCACGAGCATCGACCGGATATGTTGGCACTCGGCGCTCTTGACGTATACGTCTGAGAGCGCTCCCGGCCCGCTCCGCGCAACTTCGGCGATGCAGCGCGCGTCATTTTTATCCGTTTTGTTCCTCTTGATCCCGAGGAACGCGCTCACCTGCCGACATTCAAACACCGACACTGAGTATTTCATCTTCCGCAGCGCCCGGGTCAGTATGATGCTTGTCGATCCCGCCTCCATCCCGATGTTGGCGATATTGCTGCGTCGGTAGGGTCTTAGCACCTCATCCAATGCCTTGGCGGTTGAAGCGATGGTATCTTCGCGGACGGCCTCTCCTAGAGCGTTCAGAACGCAGATCGTCATTGTGTCGACCCCAACATCGAGGCCAACCCAAAGTTTCTTGCTCACAGATGCCTCCCTGCGGCTCCGCGCCACACTCCAAACAAGGTCATGGACTTATTCAAACTCTCGGCGTCGGAGCCACGCCGATCGATGGCGAAATGCAATTAAGCTTTGGTTGCCTTATCTGGTTGGGAGCGGGTCAGCCACGTTTGCTGTGACGTCGGTGACCGACGGTCAGTCGAATTCGGTGGCGCGGTTAGGTATGCCATTTGCTCTAATACCGGTGCGCGTATGCCGAAACCGAAGCGACAGGCTCGGCCGTTGAATTGGCAGGGCGCCGGATAGGTAATCGACCGGGTCAGCGTATGACAGACATCATTCCGGCTCGCACCCTTCCGGCCAAGGCTCATCGACCCCGAATTTCATCGGCGCATATCTCGGCGTGCATCGCGGGTCGGTCGGCGCATAGCCGGCGCGGCAGACGAAGCTGCTTTCATTGTCGATCTGCCGCAAGATGAGCGCGCTCAGTTCGCTGACGTTCCTGTCTTCGCGCATTTCCTCGATCGGATGCTTGCCCTTGCCATTCTTGCCCGAGCGCATCGTCTTGATCGCGACCGAAATGCAGATGTCGAGATAATCGCGGTCGACGCGGTGCATGTCAGTCCTCGACCAGGCCGGCGCGGATATTGCCTGCCTCAACCTGCAGCGCGCTGGCGCGGGTGCGCGCGTCGCCGTTGCCCGTCTTGCGGGCATAGGCCAGAAAGCGGTCGGCGCGGCGATCAAGATAATCAGCGATGCGCTTCGCCTCTGACGGGCCATTATGGCCGATTGTCGCTTCCCTTATCATGTCGCCGCCAGTTCAATTTATGATTCGTCTCTTGCCTCAATGTTCCACTGATGTTCTCATTTGGCAAGATGAGTCGAGAGCTAGTGAACCCCATCCGCGACCTGTTCGACGCGGCCGTGCGTCATAGGACGATCAAGGTGTCGTGCCGGTGCGGCAATGTCGGCATCTTTGACCCGCACGCGCTGTGGTGGCTGTTCGAGCGCCGCGGGTGGAACGACCGGCTCGGCGACGTCCAGCGCCGCATGCGGTGCCTGCAATGCTATGTCGCCAAGCGAAAGCGGACGCCCGCAGCGATCGAGCTGAGCAACGAGAACCACACGCGGCAACTGCCGATGCCCGATATCAGCGAGTGGAAGCGGCAGCTTCGACGGCGGCGGTAGCGATAGGGTTACATGTTGAGGCGAGCTTCGACATCTTGAAGGCGCAGCTCAAGTTCGTCGACCTTGTCCTTTAACTCCTGCACCGATTCATCCTCAGAAACGGCAGCGCTTGCTGCATCACCGGCGATATCCCCAATCTCGTCCCGCTCAGCATCAGAGAAGGAGCCCCCACTGCACCCAGCTAATGCCAGCGCCAGAAGCATTGTGATGTTCTTCATGGTTTCCCCCAGTTGACACCCCATCATTCCAACGCATCATGCATTTAATGTGCAACCTGTACACGAACAAAAGCACCGTTGCGGAGATGGCCGATCTCTTCCGCGCCAAGGCCCCGCACGGCTTCAACGTGCCCGCCGACGTCTATCCGGGCTACCCCGGCCTGGTCGTTCGCGAGGATGCGGGCGAACTCGTCATCGAACAGATGAATTGGGGTTTCCCGGTGCGCCTGAAGGGCATGAAGCCGACGAGCAAGCCGAAGCCCGTCAACAACGCCCGCGACGACAAGCTGCTCACCGGCTTCTGGAAGCACTGGTTCGTTACGCCGGCGCAGCGCTGCCTCATTCCCTTCACCGCCTTTGCTGAGGCTGAGGGCGAAAAGGGCAAGATGACGCGCACATGGATCAGCGTCGCCGATCAGCCGCTCGCCGCGTGGGCGGGCCTATGGCGCCCGACCGACGAGTGGGGCAACGCCTACACCGGCGTCATGGTCGATGCGACCGAAGAGCTGTGGGACATCCACGATCGCATGCCGGTGATCCTGCACCCCGACGATCACGACGCATGGCTCAACGCGTCGGGAGAAGAGGCCATGGCACTGGTGCGCAAATACCCCGCCGACCGCCTGACGGTCGAGCGCACCGCGGATCCGTGGTTCAAGAAAAAGGGCGCATAAAAGCAGATCAACGGCGGCGGGCTTGCGCCGCCCCCTCTCTTTCTTCGGAGGACGATAAGGGAAACAAATGAATGCCGCAGAGAGAGCAGTAATCTAAAGACTCGCCGATATCCCGCGATTTGATTAATTCCGATCGGATGAGCGGACTTACAATCTTTATTGACGAAGGCGGTGACTCGGGGGTTCGAGACGGTCTCAGATTCCACCATACGCGGCACGAATGGTTTTCAGTGGGCGCCTACGTTGTACGTTCTGACACCGCAGACCTGACCGTTCAGGTACGCGACGACCTGATGGCCGCGGCGAACGTCACTCAGACACCGGACCTTCACTATTATAAATTGAAGCCTGATCGCCGCCAGCAGGTGTGCGCCCTTCTCGGTAAGAAATCTGCGAGGGCCTTTTGTCTGCTCTCTCACAAGACCAATGTGAGAAACTATTACAATGCGAAGCTCGGAAAATTTGACGCACAGAGATTCTTTAACTGGTGCAGCCGCCTTCTCATTGAGAGGATCATGGAGTTCGCCGAGCATGACGCAAAACAGCGAGGCGTGCCCATCGCGCCGGCGACCTTCATATTCTCAGAGAACAAGGGCCACGACTATGACCACATGCGCGCCTATTTTGAGAATCTGAATTTTCAGAACCGGCACTCTAAAATGCACCTCAAGCCCAAGCGATGGATATCAGATTTCCTGGATGTCGACCGGGTCGCGTCACAACCCCATCATTCTCTTGCCGGCTTGCAACTCGCTGATGTGATCGCCAGCGCCTTTTTGCAGGGCGCAAATTCTAACGCCAAAAATCACGACATCGGTCCTGCGACGAGCCTGCGAGGTATTATGGGCAAAGACGCAGCGGGAAGAATAGCCAATTGCGGTTTGACGCTGTGGCCATTGCCGAGCCAAGGACCGATCCCAGAAGACGCACGTTCCATGTTTGAAGCGTTCGGCTATGGGTTTTGACGGCAGGCCCCGGACTCCTTTTCGATCAAGGGCGATTAGGTTGCCACAACAAGGGCAGCCGTCCCCTAAGCGTGAGCGGGCCATTAAGAGCAAACTCTGGAGCTAGGCCCGGCGCATCCTGCCGCGAGCCACAATACAAAAATTGTTAAGTGGATTCAAAGGATTATTTGAATCCCATTTCAATGGCTTAGCGTTGGAAGATCTAGGCAGGCACGTCGGAAGTTTCTTCCGGACCTTCTTCGGCGCTCTTCATTTGCTCGTCGAGCAAGCGCGACAGCATCGCGTGAAGGATGCTGAGGTCCAATTCGCCTGTCGACAACGAGGCGTCGGCGGCCTGCAACGCCGCCACATATTCTGGACGGTTCTCTACTAGTCGTTCTGGCAGAACCTTCTTGCCGGGCAGCCACCCGCCAGATTTCAGACATAGCACAAAATACGCAGCCACCCGCGCCGTTCGCCCATTTCCGTTTACGAACGGATGTATATGATTCAACCGCCAAAGAACGTACGTCGCGAGGGTGACCCCATCATGCAGTTCCCACGAGCGATTCACGAGGTTGGTGAACATCTGCATCATCGCCGGCACCTGGAAATGCGGCGGAGGATGGAATGCACCATCGCCCGTTCCAACCTGAACGGGGCACGGTCGAAACTCTCCTGGGCTTACATGCAAGCACGATATGGCGTGGTAGTTCAGCGCCTTGATGACCTCGATCGATAACATCGGCTGCTCAATTTGCAGCGACGCCTCAACGACGGACTGGAGAAAGCTATACTGTCGATCGAGATTTTCGACCGCTAGTTTCTGGTAAACAGGATGTTGCTCGCTGTGAACCAGCTCAAAGAGGAACATGCAGGCTTAGGACCTGCCCTCCAAGGCATCTAGGTTCTTGAGCGCGTCCGCGACCTCATGCCGCGTAAGGGCGCTGCCTTTCGGCAAATTGCCATATACGAATGACAGACGCTGCTCGCGACGCTCTTCAACCGAAACACCGCGCCGAGCGGCCGCCTGTAGTCTACCGAGAAGGCCGGCATCAGTTTTCAAATCCGTGGGCATCGTCGCACGCCTTTCCGTCCACTGAGCAACGCGCAATGGCTTACGAAGTTTCCGTTAATGAATCGGAGCCCGCCGTCGCCATTTTTCGTGAGTCATTTAAATGCTCTCGTTACGGAACATATAGGTCGCGATTTCCGATAATCGCAAGTGACATTACGCTACGCGTGCAAAATATGGGGGTTACAGCGCTCCATTTTTCGGTCGGCAAAAAGCCATTCGCTTCGCCGCGCATATCCAAGCCTCTCTGGGAGAGTGGCGCCATCTCGAGCGCCGGCGGAATTAATGGCGCACCGTTCTTTGCCTCGCCGCCCCTGAGAAGCTCGCAGCGGATCTCGCCAGTTTGTTTTATGCGACATCGAGACGGAATGGCAGCCCGGGGGATTGTAGGAAATGCCGCGCAGATCCTATTGCGTTTAATCAGTTTGCTTGGACGCAGCGATATTCACGTTCGCTGTTCGCCTGTTTGAGGCCCGCAATGGCCTTTTGGCATTCATCGAAGTCACCATTGTAGCCAAAGATCAGGCCGGTCCGCTCCCATTCTCCGAGCATGTTCCGCATTTCGATCCACTGGTCCGGGTCGCTTCCGACACGCGCATCCTTGATATAATTCGCCAGCCCCTCCGATGCGGGCGCGTCGTCCTTGGTCGCGCATCCACAAGCGAGTAAGGCGAGAGCTAGCACTGAGATATTACGCAACATCATTGCAGACCACCTCCCGTCACCTGAAAGGTGCAGCACAATCGACGCCACCGCAACCGCTGGGCATTAGGAATTGGTCAATCCGGACACGATAGTTCGAGGTCGCGTCGTGGCCTGCTCATGTAAAGCGCCCCTGATCGCTTCGGCATGAGGGATGCTCCCCAACCGTAAGGCGGGAGAGGGGCGGGCCACGCGCACCCACAAGCAACAGCCAAATCTAAAATCGAACCAGCCAATCAATCGGGCAAGACTGATCGATAGTTCCTATCAGTCTGCTAGTCGGCGCCGGGCTGCTTCAGCTTCAGCCAATCGGTCGACCTTGCGCGGACATAGGGCGCATCAGCGCGCTTCGCCATCACGCCCTCGTGCCCGGCCGCCCATGCCGCACGAGCGGCCGCCTCGACCTCAGCAGCATCGCGCGCCCATGTGTGGCCGACCAGCTCGACCGGATCGACGCCATGCGCCGCCCCGCGGCTGCCTTCGCGCCACTCCCAGGCCGAGCCGTCCGGGGCAGTGGCCTCGATCGCCCGGGCTAGGGCGGCCTTCCGCTCGACCAGCGGCATGTCACACTGTCCTTGCTGCCAGTCCGAGAGGGGCACGGCATCGAAAGCATGGAACACCCCGGCGTCACCTGAGCGCCAGCCGCGGTCGTAGTGCGCCTTGGTGGCAGCGAGGGTGCCGTCGACGACGATTTCGCCGTCGATCATCCAGCGACCGCCCATGGCCGCTTCGACCTCGAGCAGCCGCGCGAGAATATGGCCGGTGCCGGGCATCGGCATGCCGTTACGGGTCCACAAACCGGGATGACGATCGAGGCCGGGGAAAAAGCAGCAGCGAAATCCATCATGCTTGCGCTCGACCAGTGCGCCGGCAGGGCCCGGCATGACACCGGCCCAGCGACCGGCCAGCATACAAAGCTCGCTCGGCCGATGCCGGCGTATGGCCGCGGGCATGTTCATGGCGTCGCGCGCAGCCCGAAACGGCGCTCGGCTTCTTCACGGGCAGCGACGGCTGCGGGGAACTCAACGAACTCGCCAAGCTCGAAACGCTCGCCGGCGACCTGGACACGCGCGCGCCATCTCTTCGCCCGTCGGTGCCAATGCACGCCGACCCGCCCACTGCGGTTGTTCGCCCGTCTCGTCGGTGCCGTCTTCATGTCGCGAGGATGATTCATGTCGCGACGAAAGGCAACGAAAAACGGCGGAAATCGGGGAAAAATCGCGGGTCCTACCTGGGCGATTTCGAAAGGGGATGCGCTTGAAGACCGCTTTTTTGGCATCAGGGTCGGGTTTCGGAGCGTAGCTGAGTTTGAAGTGCCACCCTGTCGCGGCGCGGGATAAAGCAATTTGCCGTTGATCGCACCTTTCCGTGGTTCGGGTGATAGCCCTGCTCGACCTCGGCGGCCTTTCGCGCGGCGGCGGCGCCGTCAAAGGTGGGAAAGGTGCCCAGGCATCGCGATTTGCCGTCGCGCTTGATGAAAGCCTGCCACCGCTCCATGCGCCGGTTCCAGACGACGCCAGCGGCGCCGCTCGTGTTCCGCTTCGACAGCTTGGCGTTGAGATGGCAGGTCCGGTGATCGACATCACGCAGGTTCGCGATGCGATTGTCGCGGTGATCGCTGTTGCGGTGGCTGCATTTCTTGCTCGGCCACTTGCCGTAATATAGGGCCCAAGCGACGCGGTGGGCCTTGAGATACCGGCCCTTCACAGGCCCTTGATGGTAGCCATAGCCATCGATCCCGATCATGGCGGGCTTACCGGCGTATTGGCCATTCCAGCACGCGCACGTCCGGCGCCGAGCCTGTTCAGTGGCGCCGGCGAACATGTCCGGGGTTCTCGCGAGCCAATGCAAGGCGCCCGTGTCGGGATCATACGTCAACAGGCGTCGAAGTTCATCTATCGTAGGGAGCGGATGAGGCATTTGCCGATCTCCTATTTGCCACAAAAAAGGCCGACCCCGATGTCGGAGCCGGCTAGTTTGCCTGCGTGAATGCCGCCCCGTTTGGCGCGCAGGGGTCCGCGATTGATGAATGGCGGCCGACCCAGAATGCCGGATCTGTCGGCCGCCGATCGGGTCGAAACGAAACGGTCCGATCATCCCGCCAAAGCCGAACTCGTCAGCCTGAGCGGAGAATCCGTTATACAGCCGCTTCTCGGCGGGCTCCTTCGACTGCCGCCGCAATCAAGTTTGCAGTCGTCATATCGACGGCCTCGGGCAGGTTCGGCACGCTGGTGACCGCATAAACCCGATGAGCCGACGTCCGCCCTTGCAGGCTGGCAACTAGGGCAACGACGTCTGCGGGTACTTCCGCCAGTCCATGGGGCATCAGGCGGCTGTTTCGGACTGCCGCGTCCAAGATGGCACCGTAAGCATCCGCTTCTGATCGGCCCCCGAACCCGCTTGCCCCAGAGACTGCGCGCGCGATGGCGTAGTGCTTCGCGATCACTTCGAGCGCAGCGCTGACTTCCTCGCGGCCGTGGTCAAGCAGTGGCTGGAAGGCGGGAACGATCTTCGAGCGCTCGACGGCTTCGACCGAGCGGATGGCCGCATGTGCCTCGCGCTCCCGGACGCTCAAATTCTGCAGGCCCGCGGCGAGCGCGGCGCTTTCCTCCTCGAGCATTTCCTTGTTGAACGAACCGCGCGTGGCATCCGTTGTCGTCTCACCCCGGATCAGGGCGGCAGCGACCTGGTCACCTCGGGGATCCGCGGCATCGCGCAGCTCCGCGCCGATGGCGTTCCGGCGATCGGTCGCAACTTGACGCGCGCCGGCGATGTCGCGCAAATCCTGCTGAAGCTTCGCGTGACGCTCGGCTTCGGCCGTGAGGTCGAGTTCGGCGAGGTTGCGAGCGACGGCGGCGATGATAGCGGTCTTCATGCGACAATTCCTTCATTGTGAGCCGCAAATGCGCGGTCCCAGACGGCGTCGGCATCCGCTTGTGCGTTGCGTGCATCGTCGGCGGCGAACTGGGCTTCGTATTGTTCTATGGTCATTCCGCGGCTCTTTGCGATCTCGTGGCGAACCGCGATCCGCGCCGCTTCGCACGGATCCGGGCGCGGCGAGTTCTTCAGCATCTTAACGATCTGCTCTCCGGAAAGGCTCTCGAAGTACTGGTCAGCCAAAAGCTGCAAGGCTGCGTCTGCGCTGAACTTCAGATCGGGGTCATCGGACACTGCTGCTGCCAGGACCTTCACGCGATGATCGACCGCCGAGCGGCCCAACACTATAGGTTTCGCGGGGCGGAATGCCTTCGCCATACCGGCCCGCTGAGGCGGCGAAAGAGCGGAGATCAAGACTGCAGGTGCGATATCGCAAACAGCCTTCCTACGCCCGAACGTGGAAATAACTGATATTTCAGGCATTGTGTCCTCCGTGCTCAGGAATGCCGATGCGTCTTTGCGTATGCGCGCTCCCAGACGAGATCCGCTTTGGTCTTCGCAGCTTGGGGGGCGACGGCAGCGGTGGCCTGACGCCCGCCGTCGATCGATGCTCTAGCTCTTGCCCAGACCGCATCTGCCTTGGCGGCACGCTCTTTAGCCATCGAAGCCCGATACGCCGCAGGATCCAGACCCTTCAGACATCTCACGACCCCATCGCCACTAAGCGATTTCAACTCGGGGTCGTCGAGCATGTGCAATGCGATATCTTGGTACCCCGCGAGCTTTGGGTCGGTGCGCAACGCGAGCGCCACAGTTTCTGCCCGACCGAGCTTGTTTGCTGGCGGCTGCGTTGCTGCGGTGGCCTCCACGCGCGCTGGCGCTGGCTCTTGTGCGACAACCTTAGCTGTGGATGCCGTAGGAGAGGCGGTCCGGGCGCCAGATCCCTTGGTGCAGCCGAGCCGACCATCGAATTTCGCGCCCCGCGCTGCAGCGCGAAGGCGCTCAGCCTCGATATTGCCCGACGCCCGAGCGGCCGCGGCGGCCTTTGCGAGCGCGGCTTGTAGTCCTTTGAAACGAGGAGCCTGCGTATCCACAATTAATTCCTTTCGTGATGTGCGCCGCCGAGCCTAGCCGGCAGCCTGATTTTCGTTCCCGCTGCAGCGGCAGCTTGATTGCCGCGTCGCCACAGTTCATCGACCGCTGCGATGATCTCCTCGCGGCTCGATCGACCAAACTCGGCCACGAAGCCGGCATCTGTGAAAAATGGTCGGATGTGATCGTTGCGAGCGATCCAGTTCGCCATGCGCCAAGCCAGTTGCGAAGGGCTTTGCTCGACGTTGGCGCGGGGCTTTGGGCCGACCGACGGCCGCTCGATAAGGGTTTCATAGCGATACAGGCCGGCCTTGACCGGATCGGGCAGCGATCCCGTGAAAATCCTCTGCGCACTCTGGGCTTGTGCGGATACTCGCAGTGCCGCGATCACAGGATGCCCGCCCTTGCTGCGTCGAGCGCCGCGGCGGCGAGTTTCAGCGCTGCCGTCTCGCGGTCGCGCTCGCGGTTGCGGCCTTCGAGGAGTCGGGCGGCGGCGATGATTTCAATCGGCGCACTGTTGGCGAAGCGCCGCTGATATTCACTATGCGCCCAGACCGGCTTCACGTCGCAATGCTGTTCGGCCCACAGGGCTAAGTCGACCGCGCGCTGCAGTGATTTTGCGGACATGGCGCAGTACACGATCAGGCCCCGACCAGCCGGCGCAGCGCGCTCGCCGGGATCACCGTCCGACGGCCGACTTTCGTTGCCGGGATCTCGCCGCGAGCGATCTTTTCATAAAGGTTGCTCTTCGAGATAGAGGTGGCCGCGACGGCTTCCTGGATCGAGTAAGCGAGCTTTTCGGGCGCGTTGTGCTGCATGGTTCCTCGTCCGCTGTTGGACACGGACGGAAACTGAACCGCTGAAAAATCCCCGCCAAATACTTTCGCGGGATATAGGTTTTGTGCGGGTTTTAGGCCAATGAGGGCCGATTATTGACCTCTCGGGGATTTTTTCGGGCGCCCCCTTGAGCGCCCATGGTGATGTTGCCACGCGGGCAGGAAGTCATCATCGCGCTTGCCGGCCCGGCTTCCGAAGTGCGCCTGATAGGCTTGCCAAGCGGTCTTGCCGTTGGAGCCTGGCCATTCTCCGATCCATGCTGCGGTCTCGGCCGGCGTTATCTTTGTGCCCGGCGCTCGAGCAGAAATAGCGCGCAGCAGGGCATCGAGGCTGGTAGTATCGATAAACACAGTTCGCCACGCCTCTTGCTCGAAATCATCGCCGCCTGTCCCGCGGTTCCATACTAGGTCTTCACCGCTGATCATCCGTCGATATCTCGCCCCGATGGCCTTGGGGCTTGAGAGGACGCGCCACATCATGCGCCGCACCGGGCGGCGGTCGGGGCTTTCGGAATATTGCTGTCCCACGGTGATCGATTGAAACGCGGTGGCGACCAATTGCCCGCGCAGACCGGCGGCCGCCAACGTGCCGAGCCAGTCGACTTCGCCCACGCCGGCAGCGGACAGGAGCGCCAGGGTTTCGGACAGCCGAATTTGCCCTGGTTCGTTCACGCCGCCGCGCTGGCGTTCGCCGGTCATCCCGCCCCCCCTCCGCAAAGCGCAAGAATGCGCCCTTGCTCAAGTATGGCAATCAATAGCTCGGACCGGGAAATATGGGCAAAGGTGTCGCGAAACTCGCGAGAGACAGCGTCTCCGCCGTGCGCAAGAAGCCAATCCCGAGCTGGTCGCCAATGTTCGGGGCAACCGTTTAGCCTCGCCCGCACCGCGAGAAGTTCGGAAAGGTCGGCAACTGGTGCGGCGTAGTGGGCAACCATGCGGTCAACCTGTTGCCCGACCTCGATGCGGTCGGCAGTCGACATATCGGGCCACCGCTGGGGGAATTCGTCGCTCAGGGTCCCCGCGGTCCACGGCAATTCGGTAAAGGCCCATTCGGCGGCTTCGCGGATTTGCTCGCGCCGCCGCCGCGCCTCGCCGATGTCGGCGACGGTCATGCCGCTACCTGCGCGCCGAGGCCGGGATGATTTCGGATATCGCGAACCCGCAACGGCAGGCTCTCGACCCAATCGACGTAGCGCTCGATCCGTTGGGCTTTGGACGCGGGCGGGGCCCCGATCAAAACGCGGCCGCGGGTCATCAACTGCGCCCTTCGGCTTCGAGCTCGGCGGCTTCCTGCCGCTCAGCCGTCGCGATGGTGCGCAAAGCCAATCCCATACGCGACTTCTGCGCGGGCGACATGTGCTCGCAGGCGGCGAGTAATTCGGCGGTCGACCAGTTCGGGTCATAGCCTATCGTCGCGACAAGGGCCTTCGCGTCGGCGAGCGACATTTCGATTGCTGAATGCACCGTCATTTTCAATCTCCTTTGCTACACCTCGTCAGGTGCGCACCACCGCGCACCACTCCACCCCTCCCCCTAAAGGGGGAGGGGGTGGTGGTGCAGGTGTTGCACGCACCGTTGCACCATTGCGCACCACCATGATTTTCGAGGTGGTGCAGCGTCATGCGCGATGTCCCGGAATCACGAACTTGCGAACCTGCCGACTGGCATCTTTCCGCTCGTCGATCCGAAGCGCGCCCGCCTCAAGCCACCTGCCGATCACGGCCTTGATTTTTGCTTTTGCGGGTCCCGCGGAAGCATCGATTTCGAGGACCTCTGCCACCGCCTTGCCGACCCAATTTTCGGCGGTGTGATACTCGCGCCAGTCGCCAGTCGAGATCCTTTCCTGAACCGCGCGCAAATGGTCGATCGTCACGTCATCAAACGGATCGGGCAGGGACCACGGAACCATGACACCCACGTTGTCGCCCGGCTTCCCATTGCCGAGGTCAACGCCGGTCAGCTCGAACCAGTCGGCTGCCTCTGCCGGCGCTCGATTTGCTTTATCGTCACCTATACGGACATAGCGGCGCCGGTCATCTGCCGCGATCCCCAGCCGCTTCGCCTCGTCGTCGGTCATCCGGTTGAGCACGATCGCCGAGCGGGCAGCGTTGACGAGGGCGGACGCGCCGCGAGAACTCGCAGCGGTGACTTCGGCGGAGCCGTTTTTCGAGGCGTGATGCACGAGGACGATCGAGCAATTCGCATCTCGGGCAACTCGAGCCCAAGCCTTGGCGATGCGATCGATCCGCGCATTGTCGTTCTCGTCGATCTCGTGCGAGCTGACGAACGGATCGAGGAACAGCGCGTCTATGGTCCGGGCCCGAATCTCGCGCGTCAGCTGCCGAAATACCGGGTCGAATAGCTGGAATTGACCGTCGCGCACGGTTGCGGTGCAGATTGATCGCCCGTCCAAGCCGCTGTCGACGAACAGGCCGTCGAGCTCGCTCGGCGCGATTTTGTGGTGCTTGGCCGCGGCCTGGATAGAGCGCGCCATTTCGTCGCCGTCGTCCTCGAGGTTCCATGACCAAACGCGCGCTCGCCCGCCCCAAACTGTCTTTCCGAGCAGTGGTCGGCCGGTGACGAGCGACAGGGCGGCAGAAGTGAGAAAGGTCGATTTTCCAACACCGCCGGGAGCGATCACGCACGACATCGTGCCACGCAGGAGCCAGCGGCCGAGCAGCCAGTCTCGGGTCGGCAAGGTGTCGGGTTCGCGCCACGCATAGGGCGTTGCGCCTATCGTTCCGACTGCGCTTACCTGGGGCGGCGTGGGGTCGCCGATCGGGCTGGCGAAGTCGCGCAGCATCGCGATGCGCTCATCGTGCCATTCAATCAGCCGTCGACGCTCGGCCGCCTCGATGATTTGTTGCGCAAGATCGCGTGCGCCAATTATTCCCGCGCCACTACCGGTCAGCTGAGCGAGATAGCCAACGCCACCGACAGCAGCCATCGCTGGGTCATTCTCGAACAACGGCTTGAGCGTCACGGGCGTGGCGACGATGCCGCGAGCAATTTGCTCGGAGGCAACTGCATAGATCCGGCTGTGGAGCGGCTCGAAGAAGTGATCGGTGGTCAACGCGGGTGGCAGCTTCGCCACGACTGAATTTTCACATAGGATCGCGCCGAGCAATGCGGCCTCGGCTTCGATATTGGCGGGCGGCTTCGGCACCTCGCGGCCGAGCGATTGGTAGTTCATGGCTACTCGGCGGGGTCGCGGAGGTCGAAAAGCGGGAGGTGTCGCGCGTCCGCCTGCGTGCTGGCCCAGGCGAGGGCGATGCCGCCGTCATCGAACCAGCGCCTTTCAGCGCGCTGCCCGCGGCGTCCGCGAATTGTGACGGCGGTCATTGTGGTGCCGGCGATATCGTGCTCGTCGATCAGGACGCCGTACCAGTCGCCATCGCGCGGGGCAGGGAGGTCGAGGGCCCGCATTATTCCGTCTCGCCGAGCAGAAAGGCGCGGGCGGCATCGGCGGGGATAAGGCGCCGCCCGCCGACCATTCGCGTTTTCAGGCGATCGGCGTTAATGTGGCTGTAGACTGTCGTTTTTCCGAGCCCGGAAATCTTGCAGAATTCCGCGATCGTGTAAGTGAGCTTCTGGAGAAGTACTGCATCGGTTGCCATTGGGCTGCCTCGTTTCAAATTGAACGTGGCGATGGCTTATGATGTGTGGTTGCCGAAAAAACGGGACAGGCGTTTACAGTTCACCCACGCGCGTTTCGTGGTCGGCCAGGCCCTTTCGGCAGACCACCAAATACTAGCTCCTCCGCGTCCACTTCAAACGCGATTAGGGTATCCCAATCGATTCCCACGAAACGCTCGCCCCGCATCTTTTTTCGGAGCCGCCGCAACGACTTTCGGACCGTCTCTTCAGGATCAACGCTGGCTACGTCCGTCGCAATCGCAGCGGCGCGAAGCGCTGCAGTCATTCGAGAATCCTGTTCGCCGCTCGCCGAGAATCGCACAGACTGGTTGTAAGCAAGCGTTGTGGCGATGGCCCGAACTTCCGCGTCGCTGACCAGCCTTCGTGGCCAGGCATGGCGCAGGATATCGCGGACACGAGATTGCGAATCCTTGCGCGCAACCTCCTCTGACTTTCCAGCCGCAAGTTCTAGCGCTTCAAATAATGAGAGGTAAAATTCGGTGACGGCGTTTTGAACCGGCACAAGCCTATCCAGCCCTTGCTCGTTGGACATAGACGCGATTGCCCGATCGAACTTCTGTCCTGCGGTGCGAATGCGGGAGATGACCTCACAATGAAGCAGACCGTTGGATTGCGTCTTTTCCGCAGTCATCTTCCGCCTCCCAAGCGGTCCCGAGAATGCAGGGGAAGCGTGCGGGAAACACGCTTGTCGGCTGGCCGGCCTATCCCCTGTCACCTACTTAAACGAGATTCGGCCTCGTCCCAAATTTTTCAGCACGCGGCCGTTTTGGCATCATGGTGGCTGCAGTCTGCGTCACGGTCAGACCGTGCGCCCTAACCGCGCCATGTCGGCGATGATCGCGTCGGTAAGCTCAGCGTCCCAAGCCGGAACGCTTCGCCCTTCATCCGCGAGCGCCCCGGTGACCTTTGGGCCGAACAACTTGTCGAGTTTCCAGCGAACGGCCTTGTAATCGGGCGCAGGCGCCAGCAGCAGCGCAGCCTGAGCTTCAGAGAGACGGCGGCCCGCTTCGCCCCATTCGTCATCCAGCGCCGAAAGGTCGTGCCGCTGCTCCGCCTCGGCGAGCAGGCGCCGAAATTCGCGAACCTTGTCGAGCTCGGCGATGCGCTCGGGGTCGCGGTCCACGCGTTCCCATCGCGTGACGCCCTTCGCGGCGAGGATTTTGCGCTGCAGCTCGTCGAGATCGTCCGAATGGAGCAGGCGGCGCCGGGTAGCCTCGCATAGACCCGGGAACGATCCGAAGATCAATCCAAGGTCGATATCCGGCTCGGCCGGCTTGCCAGCTTCGTACGCTGCCCATGCGGCGTCAAATCGGGCGTTAACTTCGTCATCGGCCGTCTTGGCAGCTTCATAGGCAGCCATCAGGCTTTGCCAGGCGGTCAAGGAGTTGGCAGCGGGTCGCGCCGGCGCTGTTATGGTGACGCTGCTCATGCTGCCGCCCTCCGCTCGTGCCGTTCGGCGAAGAACGCTGCCACGATGTCTCCCATTTCCCGAAAATGGCGATCGTGAATCTCGTGGCCGGTCAACAGTAGCATCCAGCAATTCTGCAACTCGGCGTCGCGCCGATCGCCGGGAGCCATCCCGATTGCTTGCTCGAGCTTTTCCTCAATGGTTTCGAGAAGGGTGCCTTGGCGCTCGTGGGCGGCGAGCAACTGCTCGAGGCGCTCAAGCGGCGTATTGCTTGCCGCTTCTGCGAAGGCGAGTGGCGCTCGCGGGTTGCCAGCGGCGATCTCGGTGTTAACGGTCCTCATAGTCGAATCCTCCTTTCAGGATTGTGGCTAGGGCCGGTTGGAAAGGTCGTAGCTTCCGACCGGCCCGTTCTTCATCGGGCATCGCCCGGTGAGGTTGTCATCCGGCCTCTCGGTCGGGAAATTTCACAATGTCAGCGCCCTTGCGCAATTGATCGAGATAGTCGCTCCACCACTGGGCCATTTCGACCCGCTCTTTCCAATGCGCGCCGCGGTGATATGCGGCGCGCACCTTGTCGCGATCACCATGGGCGAGGGCTCGCTCGATCGCGTCCGGCGAGAATGCCCCGCTTTCATTGAGCAGCGTCGATGCCATGGCGCGGAAGCCATGCGCGGTCATCTCGTCTGTCGAATATCCGAGCCGGCGCAACGCTGCGTTGATGGTGTTTTCGCTCATTGGCCGCGCTCGGGTCCGAACACCCGGAAACACGAAGCCCTGCGGCCCGCTGATCTCGTGGAGCTCGCGAAAGAGCGCGATGGCTTGTGTCGATAGCGGAACGTGATGCGGCTTTCGCATTTTCATGCGCTCGGCCGGTATCTCCCAGACCGCCGCATCAAGATCGATCTCGGACCAGCTGGCTTGCCGCAATTCGCCAGGTCGAACGAAAACATGGGGCGCAATTTGAAGCGCAAGCTTTGTGATCCCGAGCCCTTCGTAACCGTCGATCGCGCGAAGCAGCTCGCCGGCGCCTTTCGGATCGGTGATTGCGCCATAATGTGTAACCTTGGGCGAGGTCAGTGCGCCGCGGAGGTCCCGCGTCGGATCCGAACGAAGGCGTGCGGTTGCCACCGCATAGCGGAAAACCAGCCCTGCCAGCTGAAGCGTGCGACGTGCGCTTTCCAGATTGCCGCGCTTTTCGATCTTACGAACGGCGGCGAGAATATCGGCTGGCTCGATCTCGGCGATTGGCAGTTTCCCGATTGAACCGCGCAGCTGGGACAGCAGATATTCCGACCGCTTGGCCGTGGCCGGCGACCAGCCGTTTTCGCCGTCCTTCTTACGCTTGGCGCAATATTCGTCCGAAATGGCCTGAAAGGTGTTTCCCGCATCGAGCGTGGCGCGAACTTTCTCACGCTGCTTTTCGCGCGAAGGGTCTTTGCCTGAGGCAATCAACGCGCGGGCCTCGTCGCGTCGGCGGCGAGCTTCGGATAGACCGATGTCGGGATAGGTCCCGAGCCCGAGCTTTTTCTCCCGGCCTTCGATGCGATATTTCAGGCGCCACAGGCGGCCGCCAGTCGGCTGCACGAGAAGAAACAGGCCAAGCGTGTCGCCCATTTTATAGGGCTTCTCTCGCGGCTTCGCGTTTCGAATTGCAATGTCCGTTAAGGGCATACCGGCGAGCCTCTCGCAAATGGCCCCCAAGTGAGGGGCCACGAAATTGCCGATCCGATGATGGCCCCAGAAGTGGCCCCCTCGATAATCCGATTGCATCTGAACGACCGCGAACGGATTTGACCGACCAATCACGGATTACCGCGAAAAATCGGGGTCTGTAAAGTCCATTTCGAACTGATTGGGGCAAAATCTTGGAGCGGGTAGCGGGAATCGAACCCGCCTAGCTAGCTTGGAAGGCTAGAGCATTACCACTATGCTATACCCGCTTCGCCAAGGTGCGCGCGATTGCCAGTTTGGGGCGGGGTCGTCAAGCGGAACGCGCAGCGGTGATTGAGAACATCGTGGCAACATGCTAGGAATCGGCGTGTGAGCGAGACCGGCGACAGTGAAGCGGACGGCGGCGAGGCGCCGGTTCGCAAAATCATCCATGTCGACATGGACGCCTTTTACGCCTCGGTCGAGCAGCGCGATGATCCGGCGCTGCGCGGCAAGCCCGTCGCGGTCGGCGGATCTTCGCGGCGCGGGGTGGTCGCCGCCGCATCCTATGAAGCGCGCAAATTCGGCGTCCGGTCGGCGATGCCGAGCATCACCGCGAAGCGCCAGTGTCCCGAGCTGATTTTCGTGCCGCCGCGGTTCGACGCCTATCGCGCGATATCGCATCAGATCCGCGCAATCTTTCACGACTACGCCGACGATGTCGAACCATTGTCGCTCGACGAAGCCTATCTCGACGTGACGCGCGACAAGGCGGAACTGGGCAGCGCGACGGCGACCGCGCGGCTGATCCGGGAACGCATCCGCGCCGAAACCGGCCTGACCGCGTCGGCCGGCGTGTCGTACAACAAGTTCATCGCCAAGCTGGCATCGGATCAGAACAAGCCCGACGGGATGACGGTGATTCCGCCGGGGAAAGGCGCGACGTTCGTCCAGACGCTGTCGATCCGGCGGTTTCATGGCATCGGCCCCGTGGCCGCCGCGAAGATGGAGGGGCTCGGCATCTTTTCGGGCGCCGATCTGGCGGCGCAGGACCGCGCGTGGCTGGCGGCGCATTTCGGCAATAGCGCCGAATGGCTCTATAACCTGGCGCGCGGGGTGGACCATCGCCGCGTCCGGTCGAACCGGCCGCTCAAGTCCCTCGGCGGCGAGCGGACCTTCTTCAACGATCTGGTCAGCGACACCGAAATTCGCGAGGCGCTCGCCCATGTCTGCACCGTGGTATGGGACCGGGCGGCGAAGAAGCGCGCGCGCGGGCGGACGGTGACGCTGAAGCTGCGCTATGCCGACTTCCGCACGATCACGCGCGCAAAGTCGGTGGCAGCGCCGATCGCCGACGGGGCGGCGTTGCTCGCGGCGGGGGAGGCGATCCTTGCCCCCTTGCTGCCGGTCGAGCAGGGGATCCGGCTGCTCGGCGTGACGCTGAGCAAGTTCGAGGGCGAGGAAGAGGAGAGCGACGCGGCCGCTGCGCCCGCAGATTTGCTGAGCCTGCTCTGATGTAGGTCGCCCCAGCCTTCGCGGGGGCGGCGAGATTATTGGGCCGGTGCGAACACCCGTTCCTTGGTCGCGGTGAAGCGGATTGACGGGTTGCGCTGCGTCACATAGCCGACTTCCCACGCATCCTTGGCCATGAAGACCGGCGCGCCGTCACGGTCGGTGGCGGCGGCGCCGCGATTGTCGGCCTGGAACTGCTTGAGCGCGGCGGCGTCATCGCTGGCGATCCAGCGCGCGGTATCCCACGGGCTGGCCTCGAGCTTTGCCTCGACCTTATACTCGGCCTCGAGCCGACTGATCAGCACGTCGAGCTGGAGCTGGCCGACGACGCCCACGATCATGTTGGCCCCGATCTCCGGATAGAAGACCTGGATGATCCCTTCTTCGGCCATGTCGTCGAGCGCCTTGCGGAGCTGTTTGGTCTTGGTCGGATCGACGAGCGCGACGCGGCGTAGGATTTCGGGGGCGAAGTTCGGCAGGCCGGTGATCATCACGTCGCTGCGTTCGGAGAGGGTGTCGCCGACGCGCAGCGTTCCGTGGTTGGGGATGCCGATGATGTCGCCGGGCCAGGCTTCTTCGGCCATTTCGCGGTCCTGCGCGAGGAAAAGCATCGGGCGGCTGATCGCGATCGCCTTGCCGGTGCCGCCCTGCGTCAGTCGCATCCCGCGCTCGAACTTGCCCGAACACAGGCGCATGAAGGCGATGCGGTCGCGGTGCGCGGGGTTCATATTCGCCTGTACCTTAAAGACGAAGCCGGTGACGGCATCGTCGTCGGGGCGTACCGGCGCGGGTTCGGCAGGCTGCGGCTGCGGTCCCGGCGCATGCGCCGCGAGCCCGGCGAGCAGATCGACGACGCCGAATTCCTTGAGCGCGGAGCCGAAATAGACGGGGGTGAGGTCGCCGTTCCGATAGGCGTCAACGTCGAAGGACGCATAGCCCGCGGAGGCGAGCTCGATTTCTTCGTTGAACTGATCGAGCGCACGCGAATCGACCGCCGCCGCCAGCTTCGGATCGTCATGGCCGGTGAGCGCGATCCGTTCGCCCTCGAACGCCCGCGAGGCTTCCTTGCCGGGGACCGCGAGCGACGGTTCGACCAGATCATAGAGGCCCGAGAAGGTGCCGCCCATCCCGACCGGCCAGTTCATCGGACAGACGTCGAGCGCCAGCCGGTCGGCGACCTCGTCGAGCAGTTCGAAGGGCGACTGGCCTTCGCGGTCGACCTTGTTGATGAAGGTGATGATCGGCACCGAGCGCAGGCGGCACACCTCGAACAGCTTGAGCGTCTGCGGTTCGATCCCCTTGGCGGCGTCGATCACCATCACCGCGCTATCGACCGCGGTGAGCGTGCGATAGGTGTCCTCGCTGAAATCCTCGTGCCCCGGCGTGTCGAGCAGGTTGAAGACAAGGCCCTGATGTTCGAAGGTCATCACCGACGAGGTCACCGAAATGCCGCGCTGCTGTTCGATCTTCATCCAGTCGGAGCGGGCGCGCCGCGCCTGTCCGCGTGCCTTGACCTCGCCCGCCATATGGATGGCGCCGCCCGCAACGAGCAGCTTTTCGGTCAGCGTCGTCTTGCCCGCGTCGGGGTGCGAGATGATGGCGAAGGTGCGGCGGTCTGGGTGGTTCTGGGACATGGCGCCGGGCGCCTAGCAGGTGGCGGCGTCAGTGGAAAGGGCTGACGCAGCATCGTGTCTTCCCGCAGCGGCGGCGCAGCGGCCCCGCTCGTCGCGTTCGGGAATGACGATCAGGCGTCGGTGAGGTCGAGCAGCGTCCGCGCGTCGAGGCCGATGCGGCGCATCTGCTCGGCGACCGGCGGCCAGACGTTGGTCAGGAAATCTTCGCGCATCAGCGTGCGCAGGCGATCGGTTGCACCCTCGGCGACGAACATGCCGACCCCGCGCTTTACCGTGACCAGACCTTCGTCCTGAAAGGTCTGATAGGCTTTGGCGACGGTCAGCGGGTTGGCGCCTTCCTCGGCAGCGAGCGACCGGACCGACGGGAGCATGTCGCCGTCGCGAAAGGTGCCGTCGAGAATCGCATTGGCGATCACGTCACGAAGCCGTTGATAAACGGGTTTGGTCTGATCGAGCATGCCGCCTTAATGCCATAAGACAGCAGCACAGTCAATTGAAGAAAATTAGTTTCTGCTGATATTAGGCGACACTAAATGTCCCAGGCGCTGACGATTTCGTCATAATCTGGACGCGGGCGTTCCGACAGGTCGGCGCAGGGGGTGCCGATAAAGAAATAGCCGACGATCGCGTCGCCTTCGCGCAGCCCGAATGCGGCGCCGACGTTCGGGCTGAACGCCGCCCAGCCGGTGAGCCAGCTGCCGACATAGCCGTGGGCGTGCGCGGCGTGGAGCAGGTTCATGCCGACTGCTCCCGCCGACATCTGCTGTTCCCACAGCGGGATCTTGCTGCCCGCGACGGGCGCCGAGACGAGGAGCAGCAGCGTCGGCGCCTGATGCGCAAACTGGTCGAGCGCAGAGAGATCCATGCCGGCCGCGCCGGGATTTTCGGCAACCCATGCCTGCTTGAGCAGCGCGGCAAAGGCATCGCGCTGTTCGGGCGCGATCGTGATGATGCGCCAGGGGGCGAGCTTGCCATGATCGGGCGTGCGCAGCGCGAGTTCGATGATCGCGCGCAATTCGTCCGCGTCGGGCCCAGGGGCGACCATGTCGCGCGCCTTGCCCGAGCGGCGCGTGGCGAGGTGGCTTTTCAGCGAAGAGGTGTCGTTGAACATCGCGCGCCATGTGGCGTCTCGCCCGCATCCGCGCAACCCCGCCGCGTCGGGCGCTTTGGTTTCATGCGCAATTAGATTCTTCCCATACGCAATTTTCGCGCTAGGTTGCCCCATTCGCGCGGCAGAAGTCCGCGGCAAAACCATCCGGGAAAAGGGACGCATATAGATGAAAAATATGGCCTTATGGGACGAGGGGGACTGGATCGCGGTTATCGCGCTGGTCATCCTGGGGGTCTTTTTGAGCATCGGCGCTTTGGTCGCCGCCAGCAAGAAACCTGAATTCGCCGGCCATCCCAAGGGCCTCTACATGCTGTTCTTTGCCGAGATGTGGGAACGCTTCTCCTACTACGGCATGCGCGCGCTGCTGATCTTCTACCTGACGCAGCATTGGCTGTTTTCGGACGGCAAATCGAACCTGATCTACGGCGCCTATACCGCGCTCGTCTATATCACCCCCGTGCTCGGCGGATATCTTGCGGATCGCTATCTGGGGCAGCGCAAGGCGGTGCTGTTCGGCGGTGTGCTCCTCGCCTTCGGCCATTTGTTCATGGCCTTCGAGGGCGATCACGGCATCACCGATGCCGCGACGAAGCAGGCCGATCCCGCGATCAACATCTTCTGGCTCGCGCTCGCGCTCATCATCGTCGGCTCGGGTTTCCTCAAGGCCAATATCTCGGTGATGGTCGGCCAGCTCTATCGCCTGACCGACATGCGCCGCGATGCGGCCTACACCATCTTCTACATGGGGATTAACGTCGGCGCGGCGCTCGGCACGATCCTCGTCGGCTATCTCGGCCAGAAGATCGGCTGGGCCTATGGCTTCGGTCTTGCCGGCATCGGCATGGTCGCCGGCCTGATCGTCTTCGTGCTCGGCAAGAATGTCCTGCTCGGCGCCGGCGAGGCACCCGCACCGCTCGCGAAATCCAAGGAGTGGAGCATCTATGGCGTCGGCCTTGTCGCCGTCGGCGTGATGTGGGCGCTCGTCCAGTATCAGGACGTGATCCAGACGTTGCTCGTCATTTCGGGCCTCGGCCTGCTCGGCTGGGTGCTGTTCCAGGCCTTCAAGCTCGAGAAGGAACCGCGCGAACGCATTTTCGCCATTCTGTTCCTGATCGCGCTCAACCCGCTGTTCTGGGGTCTGTTCGAACAGGCCGGCGGCAGCTTCAACCTCTACACCGACCGCTATGTCGACAAGGGCGGCGTTCCCGCTTCGGTGTTCCAGTCGATCAACCCCATCTACATCATCCTCTTCGCGCCGGTCTTTGCGGCGCTGTGGCAGTGGCTGGGCAAGCGCGGGCTCGAACCCTCGGCGCCGGCGAAATTCGCGCTGGCGCTCGCGCAGGTCGGGGCGGGCTTCCTCGTCTTCGTGTGGGGCGCGAGCAGCGTCGGACCCGAAGTCGCGACGCCCGTCCTGTTCGTCTTCCTGCTCTATCTTCTCCACACGACCGGCGAGCTGTGCCTGTCGCCGGTGGGGCTGAGCGCGATGAATCGCCTCGCGCCGTCGTTCATGGCCTCGCTCATCATGGGCGCCTGGTTCTACATGACCGCGGTCGGCAATTTCGTCGCGGGCAAGATCGGGGAAGCGACCGGCGGAGAAAGCGGCAACATGACCAAGGAGGCGACGCTCGCCATCTATCAGGAAATCGGCATCATCACGATCGGCGTCAGCGTCGTCGTGCTGGCGCTGTCGCCTATCGTGAAGAAGTGGATGCACCTCGACACGCTGCGCGACCGCGACGACAGCGTTGCCGGAGCTGGCGAACTTGCCGAACCGCAAGCGGCGGGGACGCATCCCGAACCGAAGGGGGCATAAGCACATGATCAGGGGCGTGAAGGGCAGTCTGCTGGCTGCCGTTTCGCTGGCGTTCGCGGGTTGCGCGGCGTCGGGCACCTCGGCGCAGTCGGCGGGCGACAAGCCCGCCGCGAGCGCCGAAAAGCCGGTGAAGTTCAACAAGGATCCCTATCCGTCGACCTATCACGCCTATGCAGGCCGCCCCACGGCGGTGCGCGGCGTGACGATCTTCGACGGCGAAGGCGGCCGCATCGACAATGGCGTCGCGCTGTTTGCCGACGGCAAGGTGGTGAGCATCGGCGGCCCTGATACGGCGACCCCCGCGGGTTATGACGTCGTCGACGGCAGTGGCAAATATCTCACCCCCGGCGTGATCGATATCCACAGCCACCTCGGCGTCTATCCGAGCCCGTCGGTCGATGCGCATTCGGACGGGAATGAGGCGACCAGCCCGACGACGCCCGAAGTCTGGGCCGAGCATAGCGTCTGGCCGCAGGATCCGGGCTTCAGCCGTGCGCTCGCCAATGGCGGGGTGACGAGCCTCCAGATTCTGCCGGGCAGCGCCAATCTGATCGGCGGCCGCTCGGTCGTGCTCAAAAATGTTCCGGCGCGCACGGTGCAGGGGATGAAATTCCCCGGTGCCCCCTATGGTATGAAGATGGCGTGCGGCGAGAATCCGAAGCGCGTCTATGGCAGCAAGGGGCGCATGCCCTCGACCCGCATGGGCAATTTCGCAGTCGATCGTGCGACCTGGGCCAAGGCCGCAGCCTATAAGAAGAAGCTCGACGAAGGAAAGCCGGTCGATCGCGATCTGGCGATGGAAACGCTCGCCGGCGTGCTGTCGGGCGAAATCCTGGTTCAGAACCATTGCTACCGCGCCGACGAAATGGCGCAGGTCATCGATATGAGCCACGAGTTCGGATATAAGGTGTCGGCGTTCCACCATGCGGTCGAAGCCTACAAGATCGCCGACGTGCTGGCGAAGGAAGGCATTTGTGCCGCCATCTGGGCCGACTGGTGGGGCTTCAAGATGGAAGCCTATGACTCGGTGCCCGAAAATATTGCGCTTGTTTACAAGGCGGGCGCCTGCACGATCGTCCATTCGGACGACGAAAACCAGATCCAGCGCCTGAACCAGGAAGCGGCGAAGGGACTTGCCGCCGGGCGGCGCATGGGGATGCAGATCAGCGACGAACAGGCGTGGACCTGGCTGTCGTACAATCCCGCCAAGGCGCTGGGCATCGCCGACAAGACCGGCAGTCTGAAGCCGGGCAAGATGGCCGACGTCGTGCTGTGGAACGGCAACCCGTTCAGCGTCTATACGCGGCCCGAAAAGGTCTGGATCGACGGCGCGCTGATGTTTGACGCGACCGATCCCAAGCGGCGACCGGTGAGCGATTTCGAGCTGGGGCAGCCCGGCGAGGGAGATGTGAAATGATGCGCGCGCTTCTGCTTTCCGCCGCCGCGCTGATCGCGGCCCCGGTCGCGGCACAGGATGTTGCGATCACCAACGCGCGGCTCGTCATCGGCGACGGCAGCGCCCCGATCGAGGGCGGCACAGTCGTCGTGCGCGGCGGCAAGATCGTCGCCGCCGGCGCGGGCGTTGCGGTCCCCGCAGGGATCGAGCGCGTTGACGCCGGCGGCCATTGGGTAACGCCCGGCATCGTCGCGGCGTTCAGCCGCGTCGGACTGGTCGAGGTCGATGCCGTGCAGGGCAGCAACGACCGCTCGGCGCGTCGTTCGCGCTTTTCGGCGGGTATCGACATCGCGCCCGCGCTCAACCCGATGGGCTCGCCCGTCGCGGTCAACCGCGCCGCCGGCGTCACCCGCGCGATCGTTGCGCCGGGCGACAGCAGCGGGCTGTTCGCGGGCCAAGGGGCGGTCGTCGACCTGGGCGACGACAATGACATGGTGACGCGCCCGCGCGCGCTGCAGTTCATCGAATTCGGCGAGGGCGGATCGTCGAACGCGGGGGGAAGCCGCGCGGCGACCTTCCTGATGTTCCGCGAACAATTGCTGGCGGCGCGCAGCTATGCCCGCAATCCCGCGACGCTTGCCGAATGGGGCAGCGACGCGCTGATCCAGCGCGCCGACGCCGACGCACTGGTCCGCGTGATCAACGGCACGACCCCGCTGTTCGTGCGCGTCGATCGCGCCGCCGACATATTGAACGTGCTGAAACTGAAGGGCGAATTTCCGGCGCTGAAGCTCGTGCTCGTCGGCGCGACCGAGGGCTGGCTCGTCGCCCGGGACATCGCTGCGGCGAAGGTGCCGGTGCTGGTCTCGCCGCTGAGCGACCTCCCCGCGAGCTTCGAACGGCTGGGCGCGACGCAATCGAATGCCGGGCGGCTCGAAGCCGCCGGCGTCGATGTTTCGGTTGGCGTGTTCGACGACGATGACGCGCACAAGATGGGTTATACCACGCAATATGCCGGCAACCTGGTTGCCCTGACGAAGCTGCCGGGCGCCAGCGGGCTGAGCTGGGATCAGGCGTTCGCCGCCATCACCAGCGCCCCTGCGCGGGCGGTCGGCATGGACGGCACGATCGGATCGCTGCGCGCCGGGCGCGTCGGCGACGTCGTGATCTGGGACAATGATCCGCTCGAACTCGGCAGCCGGCCGACCGCGGTGTGGATCGACGGCAAGCGCCAATCGCTCGTGACGCGACAAGACCGCTTGCGCGATCGCTATGCGACGCCGCAAGAAGGCGCATTGCCCAAGGCCTATGACCGGTAAGCGCCAGAGAGGCTGAGCGCGCCGCGAGATGAAGGAGGCGAGCCGATGAACCCCATGTCGCTGTTGATCGCAACCGCGGTGCTGTTTGTCGGCTCGCACCTCCTCCTGTCGCACCCGCTGCGCGACGGGCTGGCCAGCCGGCTCGGCGAGCGAGGGTTCCAAATCGTCTATTCGATCGTGGCCTTCGCCACGTTCATTCCGCTCGTTCAGGCGTGGCGCGCGATGCCGCCCGAACCGCCGCTGTGGATGGTCGACGATCCGCTATGGGCGCTCGCGACCTTGATCGTCCTCTTTGCGAGCATCCTGTTCATGGGGTCATTGATCGGCAATCCGGCGCTGCCGTCGCCGAAGGCGGCGTTCGCCGCCCAGGGGGCGCCGCGCGGGGTTTTCGCGATTACCCGTCATCCGATGATGTGGGGCTTTGCGCTGTGGGCGTTCGCCCACGCGCTCGTCATGCCGACGGGCGCGCAGTTGCTGCTGTCGGCGACGATCGCCTTCCTCGCGCTTGTCGGATCGGCGGGGCAGGATGCGAAGAAGGCGCGGTTGATGGGTGATGCGTGGCGCCACTGGGCGGCGCGGACGAGCTTCGTGCCGTTCGGGCGCCAGGTTGCGGGGGCGGCGCCGTGGGGCGATGCGATCCCGCGCGGCCATGCGCTGTTCGGCGGCATCCTGCTGTGGCTCGCGGCGACCTGGGGGCATGGCGCGCTCGGCTATATGGCGGCGGGCATCTGGCGCTGGATCGGCTGACCGTCATGAATGACGAAGCCCGGATCGCGGACATGGCGCTGCGCCTGCTCGGGCGCGCGTTCAACGAACTCGACGAACAGGAGCAGCGCGTCATCTGCGCCATCGCCGAACGCGCACCGACCAGCCGCAACGCGGGCGAGATCGACGATGAGGAAGCGAGCTTCGGTGACCGGCTGGCCGACCGGGTGGCGGCGGTCGGCGGTTCGTGGGGTTTCATCATCGCCTTCGGCGTCGTGCTCGTCGCGTGGATGCTGCTCAATTCGAGCGTCCTCGCGCGTGCGGGGCTCGTCTTCGATCCCTATCCCTATATCTTCCTCAACCTGATGCTCTCGATGCTCGCGGCGATCCAGGCGCCGGTGATCATGATGAGCCAGAACCGGCAGGCGGCGAAGGACCGGCTGTCGGCCCGGCTCGATTATGAAATCAACCTGCGCGCCGAACTGGAAATCATGCGCCTGCACGAAAAGATCGACCGCATGCGCATCGCCGACCTGGTCGAGAAGGTCGAAGACTTGAGCAAACGGCTCGATCGGAACGGGTAGGGGACGGTGGCGTTGGGGTGATGGGGTGGACGCCCCCCGGCGGCATCGATGTGCCATAGTGGAGGTGTTATCACACCACTAGAGGAGGCGTCCGTGTTGGAAGTTAGCATAATCGGATTGGATATCGCGAAGAATG